>DATMRT010000123.1:0-20640 GCA_035565975.1 Hyphomicrobiaceae bacterium | reverse complement strand
GATAATGGCGCGGATCTCACCCTTGCGGATATCGAAGCTCACGTCGCTGATCGCCTTCACGCCGCCGAACGCGAGCGACACATTCTCCACCGAGAGCAGCACATCGCCGATCACGCGGTCGGAAAGCGCGTGCGCGGCGGCGGCAGCTCCCGAGCGCTCCTGAATGTCCGCCTTCATTCCGCGGCCTCCCGGAGCGCGGCCTTGACGGCTGGATACGTCTTCATGTCCACGATCTTCACGTCACCCTCGATGACGCCCTTGCGGCCGTCCTCAAAGGTAACCTCCGTCTTGATCTGGCAGCGGGGACTGCCGTCGTAGAGTGCCGCGATCAGGGGCGCGTAACGCTCGGCAATGAAGCTGCGCCGCACTTTCAGCGTGCGCGTCAGCTCGCCATCGTCGGCATCGAGCTCCTTGTGCAGGATCAGGAAACGGTGGATCTGCGAGCCCGCGACCATCTCTTCGGCGGCGAGCGACTTGTTCAACTCGTCGATCCGACGCTCGATAATGGCGTACACCTCGGGGTGCGCGGCAAGCTCCTGATAGCTCGCGTAGATGACGTTGTTGCGCTCAGCCCAATTGCCGACCGACGTGAGGTCGATGTTGAGCAGCACGGTCACGAAGTCGCGGCCATGACCGATCGCAACGGCCTCCTTGATCTCGGGATAGAACTTGAGGCGGTTCTCGATGTACTTCGGTGCGAACAGCGTCCCATCGGTGAGGCGCCCGACGTCCTTGGCGCGATCGATAATGCGCAGATGGCCACGTTGGTCGATGAAGCCTGCATCGCCCGTATGCACCCAGCCGTCGGGCGTCTTCGTCTCGGCTGTCGCCTCGTCGTTCTTGTAGTAGCGCAGGAAGACTCCGGGGCTCTTGAAGAGTACCTCGCCGTTCTCGGCGATCCTGATTTCGACATCCGGGCCGGGCTTCCCGACGGTCTCCGGATAGACCTCGCCGTTCGGCTGGAGAGTAATGAAGACGCTCGCCTCCGTCTGCCCGTAGAGCTGCTTGAGGTTCATGCCGAGCGAACGGAAGAAGCTGAAGAGCTCCGGACCGATGGCCTCGCCCGCCGTGTAGGCGACGCGCAGGTTCGAGAAGCCCATACGGTTGCGCAGCGGCGCGTACACGAGAAGATCGCCGAGGCGATAGCGCAGACGATCGGCGAGCGGAACAGGGCGTCCGTCCAGCATGGGCTCGCCGACCCGGCGCGCAACCTTGAGGAAGTAGTTGAAGATCGCCTTCTTGAGCCAGCCGGCATCCTCCATGCGCACCATGATCTGCGTGAGCATGTTCTCGAACACCCGCGGCGGCGCGAAGAAATATGTCGGACCGATCTCGCGGCGGTCCTCGGTGATCGTGTCGGGGCTCTCGGGGCACGAGACGCACAGCGCGCCGGCATAGGCCTGACCGTACGAGAAGATGTGATCGCCGACCCAGGCCATGGGCAGATAGGCGATCATGGTATCGTCCGGCGTGAAATGGTCGAAGAGATTGGCGTTGCGCCCCGAGACGACGACGTTCTCTTGCGTCAGCATGACGCCCTTCGGGCGCCCCGTGGTGCCGGAGGTGTAGAGCACGACGCTGACGTCGCTCCCTTTGCCGGCCGCGATGCCGTCGAGCCAAGCTTTGCGGACGCCGGGGTCGGCTTTCAGCGCCTTGCGCCCCGCCTCCTGCACGCTCTCGATGGAGACGAGATCATTGGGGTCGTATCTCTGGAGCCCACGCGGATCGTTATAGATGATCTTGCGGATCGTACCGACGTCGCCGGCAACGGAGAGTACCTTGTCGGCCTGCTCCTGGTCTTCGACGATGGCGTACTTCACCTCGGCATGCTTGAGGACGTAGGCCATCTCCTCAGCAACTGAGTCCTGATAGACGGGCACGGGAATTGCGCCGAGGCTCTGCGCCGCGCAGAACGCCCAATAGAGATGAGGCCGGTTGTCGCCGATGATCGCGACCGTGTCGCCCGCTTCGAGACCGAGCAGCTTCAGCCCGACAGCAAAAGCCTCGATCTCGTCCTTCGTCTGGCCCCATGTCCAAGTCTGCCAGATGCCAAAGGCCTTCTCACGGAAAGCCGGCCGGGAGCCGTAGAGGCGCGCATTGTGCAGGAGCAGCTTCGGAACGGTGTCGAGCGCGGACGCGGATGCGTCGGCAGGCGCAGCAATTGCGTTCACCGTAAATCTCCTCCCTTACCGTCCTGCAGGCCGCTTTATCGCGACTTCTCTCCGACAGGAACCGCTTCCTTAGTTCAACCCAGCGGAACGCGCAAGCGCGTGCATCTCAAAGGCTTTACAAGGTCCGGACAACTATCCTCCGCCCCCCTGATTATCCTCCTCCGGACAGGCAGAGAATGCGCTCATCATATATCAAAGAACGATGCGCTGCCGCTCACGCACCAACCATAACCACCACGACGGTAGTATTATCCTGGTGCGGCACGTTGGCCTCCTTGACCGCGGTCAACAGAGCATCGGCTGTCGCGGCGGCCCCGTCCTTGCGATAGGCGGCGATGACGCGTGCGATCTCGAGGTCGGCGATCGAGTGAATGCCATCGCTGGCGAGCACGACCACATCCTCGCTTTGCAGCGCCCAGGGGCTCTGCGAGAGATCGACGAGGTCAAGGTCCTCGCCGACCACCGCCGAACGCAGCATATGCCGCCGCGGGTCGTCCTCTGCCTCCTCGGCAGTGAGGCGGCCCGATGCGACGAGCTTGTCGAGCATAGGCGCCATCGAGTGATCCTCGTTGAGGCGCGCCATTTCGCCGCGCCGATAGAGGTAGAGGGGACTGTCGCCTACGCTGACCCAGCTCGCATGATCGTCATGAAAGGCGACGCCGATGAGGGTCGACCCCATACCGCGGAGCTGCGGCTGCACCGCCACGAGTGCGCTGATGGCACCGTTCGCCGCGTTGAGCGCCGCCTTGAGCCGCTGGCGTGCGCTGCCCTGCTGCTCGATATACTGGGCCTCGAAGCTCGTGCACACGGCGTCGCTGGCGATGGCGCCGCCCGCGTGCCCGCCCATGCCGTCAGCAAGGACGGCAAGGAGCCGCGTCGGCTCGCCGGCGCCCGGCGTGCCCTCGGGCGGCAACCAAACGGACGCAGCATCCTCCTGATAGCTGCGGGCCCCCTGGCTGGCCCTTATGGCGACTTCGAACCTCACTGACCCGCCTCTGCTCCCTGGCCGCTTGCCGGCCACAACCGCCCGCGACCTTCAATTTCATGGGTCCGCGTGTCCGGAGCGTCAAGGGGCCTCCAAGCGGCCACCGGAGGCTTTCGTGGCTTCCGGGCTCAGCCCTTCAGCTCATTCAGCTCCGACCAGTCGAAATCCATGCCGCAAAAAGGCACGAAGGCGAGCTGCGTGCGCCCGACGGTGATCAGGTCCATGGCGGAAAGCTCGACAGCGCCGGTCGGCTTCTTCTCGTTCACGGCCACGATGTTCGTCTTTGCGAGATTGGGCACGAGCAGGAATTTGCGATCGACGGAATCATAGCGCAGGTAAGCCTGCTCCTCGCTGGAGATGGCCTCATCGCCGAAATTGATCGGAATACGCTGCGTCGAGGCGCGCCCGATGGTGTTGTTGCCCTCGTAGATGGGGCGGAAGGCGCCGAGCCCGGGTCCGCCGACGACAACCAGCCAGCCGACGACCGGGTCCTGGTGGAACTCGCCGCGCTGGACAGCCGAGCGCCCCCGCACGAGCTGTGTGCGCGGCGGTGCCGAGATCGGATCAGCGGGCGCGGACGGCGGCTCGATCTCGACATGCTTGCTCGCCGGGCGAGGTGCCAGACGGGCGACGACCGCAGGCGACGGCTCGACAGTGGGTGCCGCAGGCAGCGGCGGCGGCACGCGCAGAGTTGTATCGGACGGACGCGTCTCGGACGGCGCGCGCTCATCGGTGACCTCGGTCACGCGCGCGTTGTCACGTCCCGCTGCGATGAGCGCTTCGCGCAGCGAGCCGTTTGAGCGGGCCGATACGGCGCGTCGCGATCCCGTCGGCTGCCCACTCGGCGGGCTCGTCACCGGCGTCTCGTTCGTCATCAGTCATCTCCCTCGCGGATGTTGTGATCGGCTTGCGGGCTTCCGCGCGCACGCTGGCGGCGGGCGCCTCGACGCCGAGATGGAATGTGAGGGTGGTATCGCCGAGCACAATGCGATCGCCGTCTTTGAGCGCGGCGCGCGCAGCAGGGCGGCCATTGAGCAGCGTCTCGTTTCCTGTCCCGGCGGTGAGGTCCATGAGGACGAACTCGTCGTCGGGCGTGCGCTGGATGAGCGCGTGATGGCGATGGACAGCGTTGTGTTCGAGCGCGATGTCATTATCGCTGTGCCGACCGATGCGGAGGATCTCTCCAGTGAAGGCGAGCGGCGCGCGATCGCCTCCCTCACCGATGTCGATCCAGGCTTTGTCGGCCAGCGGCGTCGGGGCCGGGACCGGGTGCGCCTTGACATTCCGGCGCTCCGCGCGGCGCCGCACCGCCCGCATGATCGCAACGAAAGTGGCGAGCCACGGCAATGTGGCGGCAAGGCCGAGCCCCATGACCATGACCGGCGACCGCTCGTAGGCCTCGGCCAACTGCGCACCGGCCTGCCAGACTGCGTCCATGACGCGCCGATGCGCGGATTCCATGCCGAGTTGAAGCGCGGCGCCGGGCGGTGTGCTCTTTGGTTCGGCAGCCAGAGCCGGCAGCGTCAGCAGGATGAGGCCGGCCGCCAGCCACAACCCGCCCCATGTCCGTGTCCTCTTCACCGCGCTCGCGCCCGCCATGATTTCGCGTGTCGAATCACATTCTCACCCTGCGGGCGCATGTCGGCAGGAACATGGCTTTTCTACGAGTGCGGGCGCGCCCGACTGTGGATATCTCGGCAGGCTTTTTGATCGTTCTTCGTGAGCCCGCAAGAATGATCCTTACCCCGCGTCCTTTACGCTCTTGAAGACCTCCGAGGCGACCAGCATGGCCTCGCGGATGATGGGCAGGCCGACATAGCCCGTCAGATGAAGGAGAACTTCGGTCAGCTCCTCCTCGGTCCATCCTTGCTTCAGGGCAAATCGCAGGTGGATGTCGAGCTCGGGATAGCGACCGGTCGCGGCATCGGACACGACGCAGACGAGCGTACGCGTCTTGAGATCGAGACCCGGCCGCGTCCACAGCACGCCGAATACGCCCTCCGTCGCGACGTCGATGAATTTCTGCATGATCGGATCGGCGGCATAGCTCGACTGGTTCTTCTTGAAGTCATCCTCGCCGCGCAGTTTGCGACGCATGGCTTCGCCGCGCTTGTAGACCTCACTCGTCGTCATGGGGCATCCCTCCACATTCTGGTTTTGAGTTATTCGGCCGCGCGCGCAGGAATTGCCGGCTCGTCGGGCACGGGCGTGCGCGCCACGATCGGCACGACTTCCTCCGCGAAGCGCCGCATCATGCGATGGCGCGCCTCGCGCGGTACGCCCGCCGTCGCATTCGACACGATAAAGTAGTCGAAGCCGATGCTGCGCAGGCGCGTGATCTGCGCGGCGACCTGCTCCGGCGTACCGACAAGATTGCGGTCGAGGATCGGATCGATCTTGGCGGGATCGGCCATCTCTTTCATGCCGCCGAAGATCTTCGCAAACTGCTGATAGCCTTCGATGTCGGCCCATGGTGTCGAGTCGACCGTGTAGTGCTCGGCCTGAAGCTTGTAGTAACGCGAGAGATGATGGCGCGCTTCCGCACGTGCTTCTTCCTCTGTATCGCCGATAAAGCACTTGCAGCTGATGGGCAGCGTGACGTCAGTGGCAAATCCGTGGGCTGCGGCGCGCGTACGCCAACGCGTCAGAATCTTGAGCAGCAGGTAGTCGGGAAACTGCGCAAGCGACAGCGGCGGCAGGCCGAGATCGGCCATGATCTCCGCGCTCTCGGGACTGCCGATGGCGCCGTAGAAGCTCGGCCGATTGGCGCCGAGCTGCGGCCGCACGACAATCTCGCGATCGAGCTTGAGATGCTTGCCGTCGTAGCGGAAAGGCTTGCCCTCGAGCGCGAGCTGCACGACTTCCCAACACTCGCGAAACCGCTCGCGCGCTTCGGTCATGGGTACGCGCATGGCATCGTACTCGAGCTTTGCCGTGCCCCGGCCCATGCCGATATGCAGCGGGCCGTCCGTGAGCGTGCGCAGCATCGAGACGTCCTCGGCAAAGCGCACCGGATCGTACCACGGCAGCACCATCACGGCCGTGCCGAGCCCCAGGCCCGGACAGGCCGCCGCGATGTGCGAGAGGAACATGAGCGGATTGGGCGTCGGGTAGTAGTCCGAGAAGTGATGCTCGACGAGCCAGACGGCCTCGTAGCCGAGCTTCTGTGCGAGGCGCGCGTCGCCGACCGCTTCACGATAGAGCGTGGCATCGTTCGCCCCATCGGCGTCCACGGCCCCGATCTGCACTGCGTAGCGCACCGGCCCGTTCATCAGATCCCCTCTCTTTTGCCTTGTTTTTGACGCTTTCTCCGCCGACGCGAGGCTATCGCGGATTGCAGGAGCGGTCATCCCTCTCTGTACCGCTCATATGGGGGAATGGCCTTTGGGGCGAGCGCCGTCTCGAAGGTGCCGAGCGAGGGGAGAGGATTCGAGATGACTTTGCCGATGCTGTTCACGCCGCTCGAGCTACGCGGCGTGACGGTCAAGAATCGTGTCGTCGTCGCGCCCATGCACCAGTATTCGGCCGTGAAGGGCCATGTCACGGACTGGCATCTCATGAACGCCGGCCGCTATGCCGCCGGCGGCGCCGGTCTCGTCATGATGGAATCGACCAAGGTGGCACGGAACGGGTGCGGCACCGTCGGCGATACGGGGCTCTGGGACGACAGCTTCCTCGACGGCCTCGCGCGCTGCGCAACCTTCATCAAACAGCAAGGCGCCGTCGCCGCCATCCAGCTCGGACACTCGGGCCGCAAGGCGCGCCTGTCACGCCCGTGGGAGGGCGGCAAGCCGCTCAAGGGCGATGAGGCCGAGATTTTCGATTGGGAAGGCTGGGAGCTCGTTGCGCCAAGCGCGGTGCCGCATTCGGAGAAGGCGCCGGTGCCGCGCGCGCTCTCCCACAACGAGGTGCGTGATCTGGTCGGCAAGTGGGGCGATGCCGCCGTGCGCGCCGACAAGGCCGGTTTCGACATCGTCGAGATCCACGCCGCGCACGGCTATCTCGTCCATCAGTTCCTCTCACCGCTCGCCAACCAGCGCACCGACGAGTACGGCGGTAACGAGATGAACCGAATGCGCTTCGCGCTCGAAGTGGCCGAACACGTGCGCTCACTATGGCCAGCGGAGAAACCGCTCTTCATGCGCCTTTCCTGCGAGGATGATGCGGGCTGGGGGCCGGCAGAGAGCATACGGCTCTCGCGGATGCTGAAGGAGAAGGGCGTCGACGTTATCGATTGCTCGTCGGGCGGCACGCTCGCCTACTCGCCTAAGGATGGCGAGCGCTCGAAGAAGTACGGCTACCAGGTGCCTTATGCGGAAGCGATCCGCAAGGAGGCCGACATCAAGACCATGGCCGTCGGGCACATCGTGCACGCCGATCAGGCCGAGGCGATCCTGCGCGAGGGCCGCGCCGACCTGATCGCGCTCGCGCGCGAGCTCATGTACAATCCCAACTGGGCCATGGATGCCGCGCAGAAGCTCGGCGCCGATCCCGATTTCCTGCTCGTGCCGCCGCCCATGCGCTACTGGCTCGCCAAGCGCGCCAAGTCGGCCTTCGAGGGCAAGCCCTCGACGTGGTCAAAGGGCCTTGGCTGAAGGTTACCACCGCAGGCCGGCCTGCGCTCGCTACTGTCGCGCGCCGACAGCCTGAGCACGTTCGAGGAGCGCATCGAGCGCTGCGCGGGCCTGGACGCGGCCGGCGCCGAACGACTCGTCGTGCCCCTGTGCTCCAAGGTCTTCCGCCGTGTCGGCGAGAACGCGCAGCGCATCCTCGGGCCGAAGCTGCGGCGCCTTCTCGAGCATGAGCGCCATGATGCCCGATACGTACGCCGCCGCCATCGACGTGCCCGACATGAACATATGGCCGTTCTTCAGTGCCGGAACCAGGATGTCGACGCCGGGCGCGGCAAAGGAGATGTATTCGCCGTGATTGGCGTGTGCGTAGAGACGCTCGGCGCTGTCGAGCGCCGTGACGGCGATGACGTCGGGGTACGCAGCCGGATAGGCCGGCGACGCCTTCGGACCACCATTGCCGGCCGCTGCCACGAGAATGACATTGCGCTGCACTGCAGCTGACACGGCCCGCTCCATCACTGGATCGCGCCCGCCGCTGAAGCTTAGATTGACGACCTTCGCGCCGTGCTGCACGGACCAGTCGAGTGCGCGCAGCACGATAAAGCTCGTCGATTCCGGCAAATCGCGCTTCGGCACGGAAAAGAACGCACGCACCGCGAGCAAACTCGCATCGGGCGCGACACCGGACACGAGCCCGCGCGCGCGGATGATGCCGGCAATCGCCGTACCATGCACATCGGGCGCGGCGTCCTTGCTTCCCGTCGCATCGAACGCCTCGCTCACCGCACCCTCGAGATCGCGATGCCGCTGATCGACGCCGGAGTCGATCACGGCGACCTTCACGCCTCGTCCAGTCGCAAGCTCGTGCGCACTCTCCGCACCGATCATGTCGAGGGCGTACTGCGCAGCGCGCGCGGCACCGCCTGCACCGCCACTCTGGCGCTGATAGACCATGTTGGGCTGGACCAGCATCACGCGCGGGTCCGATGTCAGCGCGGCGACCACCGTCTGCACCGAACGCCGGTCATTGATCCGATAGACCTGCGCACGCGCCTCGAGCAACGGTACTTCGGCGCTGCTGATCAGGGTGAGGCGGTGCGCCTGCGCGATCTGGCCTTCGGTCGCGCCGGGCTGGTTTGCAGCGACCAGAACGAGCACCTGGCGCGCCACTGAGGAATTGGAGGCTCCGGTCTGCACCGGCGCGGCGCGCTCCTCGCGCGTGCCGTAGGCGCGTGGTGGCGGTCCGTCACGGCCGCCGCCTGGCGTCGGGAGAAGGATGATCGGCGGAATGCGCCCGCCGCCGCTGACCGTCTTTCCGGGGCAGGGCGGACGGCCGCGCACGCCGCACGTCGGCTTCTTGTCGTCAGCCGTCTTGTCGGGGCAGCGCGGGCGCCCACGAACGCCGCAGCGCGGTTTGTGTTTGCCGTCGCTCAGCTTTCCCGGGCGCGGACGACGAGGCTTGCGCCTGTCATCGTCGTCATCCTTCTGCTTGGCGAGCGTGCCGATCACGCCGCGGATCACCAGGTTCGGGACGACCGATGGCACGCCGATGCCGCCACCGCCCCTCGACGGACCATCGCGTCCGACGGTGCCCCGCTGGCGGCCTTGCGCCTCTGCCTCGGAATGCGCGGCCAATCCCAGGGCCGCGATGAGGGCACCGAAAGCGATCGTGCGAAAACTCGAGATCGAGACCATGGCACGTATCCACTCTGCTTCACGGCCGGGCGAAGGCGATAAATGCACGTCCTCAGTGACCCGTCATCACCGCCCTTATGAGATCCTTGCGCGCGAGAATTGCATCAAAACGCTTCTTCTGCTCCTCACCCGTCGCATGATCCTCGAAGCGGACGCTGAAGAAGCCGCCCGGCAGCGGTCCATCGACGACCCGCAGGCGGTTCTCCGCCAGTACCCGTGCAATATCGGCGATCGGCGCCCGATCCGTGAAGGCGATCAGCGCAACAGGCGCCTGCTCGCCTTCGATGCCCGGTCGCGAGGCCGTGTGGTAGCCGCCCGTATTCTGCGTCAGCAATGTGCCGAGAGCTGCCGCCTGCAAGCATATGATCACTGCCGCCGCCGCCGCCGCCCAGCGCACGGCGCCCGGTGTCGGCGCTTGAAAAAGGCCCTTCACGCTGTCCACGACACCGTCGAACCAGGCGCGCATCGCGCTGCCGGGCGCCTGTGTGCGTGCGACGATCGCCCCCGCCGAGGTGAGGCGCGGCCGGATGGCCTCGTTGTCCTCGACGGTCACGGTCTGCTCCTCGGCAATGAGCGCGAGCTGGTGCAGCATGTCCGGATGTTGCGCGAGATAAGCTTCGACGCGGGCCGTGTCGGCAGCATCGAGCCTGCCGGTCACGTACCACGGGAGGAGCATTTCGATCTCCTCGCGCTCTGATAGATGTTCGTCGATCCCGCTCATGGCCACCCTCTGTCTATTCCAGCTGCCGCCAGCAGCTCCGAGAGCTTCTTTCGTGCATAGAACATCCGCGTCTTCACCGTATTGAGCGGGATGCCCAGGATTTCACTCACCTCGTTGATCGATTTCTCATGGTAATAGACGAGATCGATGATCGTGCGGTGCTCGGCCGAAAGCGCTGAGATGCATCGGCGCATCTGCGCAGCTTTGTCGAGCTTCTGCGTGGCCACTTCCGGATCGTCACCGTCGTCGGCAATCGCGCCGGCCGTCTCGTCGTCGATGGCCTCCTCGCGGCGCCGTCGCATGGTGCTGACCGCGCGGTTGTGCGCGATCGAGAGCAGCCATGTGCCGACCGACGATCGGGCCTCGTAGCTACCGGCACTGCGCCAAGCCTCGAGAAAAACCTCATTTGTCACCTCCTCGGCGACGGCTTCCCGGCGAACGATACGCAGCACGAACCGGTAGACGCGCAGCTGATGGCGTCCGAGCAGCGCCCGCAGTGCCGCCTGGTCCTGGCCCGCGATCCGAGTGATCAGCGTCCGGTCGTCCGTCTGGTCCTGCATTGCGCAACCTGGATCTATTTGCTCTGTCGCAGCGACATGAAAATTGGTTCATTCAGTTCAGCGGAAAAATCCTTGCCGCCGACCCTCGAGCCCTCCCCGCCTGCCATATGCGGGCCTGCCCATCCTATGCCATGAATCCGGATCGATGCAGTTAATGCTCACACAGGAGGCAGAGGCCCGCCCGACTTTGTCGGACGGGCCCCCCAAAAGGTTCGGAACGAGCAAAAATACTAGGCCGGGTCCACGAGCTTGAGGCCGATGACACCGGCGACGATAAGACCCACGCAGACCACCCGTGCGAGCGAGCGCGGCTCGCCGAGGAGCACGATGCCGAGGACCATTGCGCCGGCAGCGCCGATCCCGACCCAGACAGCATAGGCCGTGCCGATGGGCAGCGTCCTTGCAGCAAGCGCCAGCAGGTACATGCTGAGGACCATGGCCGCGATGGTCCAGACGGACGGCCAGAGCCGCGTGAACCCGTCCGCATATTTGAGGCCGATAGCCCAGCCGATTTCGAGGATGCCGGCGACGACGAGCAAACCCCAAGCCATGGTGACGATCTCCGTTGAGCGGGGTCGTCCCCGATGCGAGACACGCAAGACCGGGGTCGTCCCCGGCACGAAAGGATATAGGGCAGCGAAAGCCAAATGCCACGGGTTCAGCGCGCCGCGACCTCCGCGTGCGTAAGCCCCATGAGCGCCGGCTCGGCTTGGCTGATCAGAAATGTCGGAACACGGGCCATGCGGTCACGCATCGGGCCTTTGTTCTCGAAGGCCGAGCGGAAGACCCTGATATCGGCGATGTCGAGCCACGCCCGCGCAACACTGCCGCAAAGGAAGACGCCGTCCCAGGCCGCTGTCGCCAGCACGAGGTCGCCGGTAACACGTCCGAGCAATCTCGAAAGCATCGCAGCCGTCCGCGCCGCAGCAGGGTCGCGCCCGACAGCCGCAAAGATCGCATCAGCCGAGCGGCCGGTCTCGCTTTTCTTTTCTTGAAGGTGGGCTGCGTAGAGGCGCGCGACGCCCGCGCCCGATACGAAATCTTCGATTGTCGCGCCCGAGCCGAGAACGGCAGCTTCCTCCGCCGATGCGAGCGCAAGCGACATGTGCCCGGCCTCACCGGCGGCGATGGCCCATCGCCCCTCGCCCGAGCGGACCGCAGTTGCCGCGCCGAAGCCCGTCCCGACATTGACGGCAATGCGGTTCCCCGTGAGAGCGGCCTTCCCCGTATCCCCGACGGGTGCCACCTGCGACGGTTGCAGATGCGGCAGAAGAAGACCGACGGCTTCGAGATCGTTGACGAGCGCAACCGGCACCCCACCGAGGAACTGCGAGACTTCGCGAGCGGATATGGACCACGCAGCGTTCGTGAGCCGTACCGAGCCCGCATCGACAGGCCCCGCAGCGGCAATGCATACGCTGTCGCAACATCCCGACGCTACATGCGCGCCAATATCGCTGACATAGGTCGCTAGCGCGTCCGTGAACGCCGCTTCACCCGACGTCGGATAAATCCGAACCTCGCCGAGATCGCCAGGACCGGCGCTGATGCCGAAGCGGCTGTTCGTGCCGCCCACATCCGCGACAATCCGGCGGCGCGTCATGATGCGTCCTCCGGCGACGCCTCCTTGAGCGCGTCGAGAAAGGCCTCGCGCCAGCGCTCCACGTTGTTCGTCCTGACGCGCACGATCAGGCTCTCGTAGCGCTCGCGGCGCTCGGCGGCCGGCATGGTGAGGGCCGTATGAAGAGCCTCCGCCACCTCGTCCGTGTCATAGGGATTGACCGCGATGGCCTCCACCAGATCCTCGGCCGCGCCCGCAAACTTGGACAGGACCAGCACGCCCGGGTCCTCGGGATCCTGGGAGGCGACGTATTCCTTGGCAACGAGATTCATGCCGTCGCGGAGCGGCGTGACCAGACCGACCTGGCTCGCCCGAAAGAGCGCAGCGAGCGTCGCGCGCGGAATGGCGCGATGGATGTAGCGCACAGGCGTCCAGTCGAAGTCACCGAACTCGCCATTGATCGAGCCCGAAAGGCCCTCGAGCTCCTGGCGAATGTCGGTATAGGCCTCCACTTCCTCACGTGTCGGCGGCGCGATCTGCATCATGGTCACCCGCTTGCGCAAGTCGGGATAGAGCTCGAGAAGACGCCTGAAAGCGCGCATGCGCCCAGGGAGGCCCTTCGTGTAATCGAGGCGGTCGACGCCAAGGACGAACATGTTCGCCATGCTGCGGCGCTGCAGGCGCGCCATGTGCGCGTCAGCCTCGGGCGTATGCGCCATCTCGAAGACGGAATCGGGATCGATCCCGATCGGAAAGGCACGCGCCGTGATGGTCCTGCCGAAAGCTCGCACGCGATCATTTCCGACAATCTCGGCATCCAAATTCTCGACCACATAGCGAATGAAGTTTGCCGTATCGCCCGACGTCTGAAAGCCGACGACGTCGTACGAGAACATGACCTTCGCCAGCCATGCGTGCTCGGGAATGGCGGAGAAGAAATCGGGCGAGGGAAAGGGAATGTGCAGGAAGAAGCCGATCTTGTCCTTCACACCCTGCTGGCGCAGTTCCTCGGCCAGCGGCATCAGATGATAGTCGTGCACCCAGATCAGGTCATTGGGCTCGATGAGCGCCGCGAGAGACTGTGCGAGCCTCTGGTTGACCCGACGGTAGCCATCGACGAAAGCGTGCTCGAAGTGCGCGAGATCGAGGCGGTAGTGGAAAGTCGGCCACAAGGCGCGGTTGGAAAAGCCGAGATAGTACTCCTCGTAGTCACGCCGCGTGAGCGGAATGGTCGCCGTCCGAATGCCGTTGTGCTGCTGCAGCTTGATACCGAGCGAGGCGTCCTCGTCGACGGTCGTGCCGTCCCAGCCGAACCAAAGGCCGCGCCCACGCTGAAGCGCATCCTCGAGCGCGACCGCAAGGCCGCCCGACTGCACGGCCTTGTCGATGTCCGCAACGCGGTTGGAGGCGACGATCAGCCGGCTCATACTGTCGACTCCCAATGTCTCGAGAGCCTCATGGCTCCATTGATAATCCCCACCATAGAGTAGGTCTGCGGAAAATTCCCCCATGCCTCGCCGGTCGCCGCGTCGGTATCCTCCGACATGAGACCCAGCGGATTGCGCGCCGCGAGCAGCCCTTCGAAAATCTCGCGCGCCTGCTCGCGCCGGCCGATGCGCGCGAGCGCGTCGAGGCGCCAGAAAGCACAGACGTTGAAGGCAGTTTCGGGCGCGCCGAAATCGTCCGGCTCCTCATAGCGCATCATGAAGGGCCCGCGCGCGAGCGTCTTCTCGAGTTGATCGACCGTCGAGACGAAGCGCGGGTCCTTCGGATCGATCATGTCGACCTCGGCCATGAGCAGTACGCTGGCGTCGAGATGCCGGCCACCGAAGCTCTCGACGAACGCCCGGCGCTTGTCCGACCAGGAGCGCTCGAGCACCGTCGCCTTGATCTGATCCGCGCGCTGGCGCCACATCTGCGCGCGCTCGGCAAAACCCAGATGATGTCCGATCTTGGCGAGGCGGTCGCACCCCGCCCAGCACATGATCGCCGAGGAGGTGTGAGGGCGTTCCCGCGTCCTGAGCTCCCACATGCCCGCATCCGGCTTGTCGTACAGCAGAAATGCCTGCTCGCCGACGGTCTCGAGGCGCGCATATTCTACGGCACCGGCCTCCATGAAGAGGCGACGGTCGACGAAGGCCTGCGCCGCGCCGAGGATCATGTTGCCGTATGTGTCGTGCTGGAATTGCTTGTGGGCGAGGTTGCCGGAGCGCACAGGGCCCATGCCGCGATAGCCGGGGAGCGCGGTGACGTCCTTCTCCGTCAACTCCTTCTCGAGGCCGATGCCGTAGACCGGCTGGATGTGGCCCTCGCGCGCATCGGCGACGATATTCATCATCCAGCGGAAATAGAGCTCCATCGTGCGCACGGCCGCGAGCGAATTGAGAGCGCGCACGACGAAGAAAGCATCGCGCACCCAGCAGAAGCGATAGTCCCAGTTACGAGCCGAGCCCGCAGCCTCGGGGATGCTCGTCGTCATGGCGGCTACGATCGCGCCCGTCGGCTCGTAGCTACACAGCTTGAGGGTGATGGCGGCGCGGATGACGGCGTCCTGCCATTCGAGCGGCAGGGCCAGCCGATGCACCCACTCGCGCCAATATTGGATCGTGCGCTCCTCGAAATCGCGCGCGGTCTCGGCGACACCCGTCGTCAAGGTCTCGTCGGGGCCGAAAATCAGGTTGAGCGACTCGTCGAGGATGAAGGCGGTCTCGGCGACGATATAGTCGATCGGCGCATCGGTCGTGAGGCGCAGCGAGACACCAGAGCTGATGTAGCGGATGTGGTTCGAGCCGTAAGCGACGAGCGGTGCTGTCTTCCCGTAATCGTAGCGCGGCTTGACCTTGATCCTGATGCGCGGGCTGCCCCGCAAGGGGCGAACGCGCCGGACGAGTGTCTGCGGGCGGAAGCGCCGTCCCATCCAGGTGAACCGCGGGGCGAAGTCCGTGATCTCAATCGCGCCGGATGGCCCCTCGATCACCGTGCGCACGAGGGCCGTATTGCCGACATAGCTCTGAGTGAAGGACGCCGCATCGAGGAGCTCGATCTCGAAGCTGCCATCGCCGGGCTCGCCGGTCGGCCCCCCGAGCAGCGCGTGAAATACCGGATCGCCATCGAAGCGCGGAAAGCAACTCCACACGATGCGCCCACATCGATCGATGAGCGCACTGATGCCGCAGTTGCCGACGAGCGCCAGATCGAGCGTATTGTTGTGCAAGCCCGGCCTCTCAGTCATTCGACACCTCACCGTAGAATCTCAACGAGGTGGCATGGAGCCAGTCGAGGAAGAGTGGTGTGGCCTCCGCCCGGTAGTGCGCGATCGTCGCGCCGGGTCCGATTTTGACCGTGATGCCCTCGAGCTTGTTCACGGCGGCAAAGGCATCCTCGTCGGTGATGTCATCGCCGGCGAAGAACGGACGGCGCCCCGCAAAAGGAGCCTCCTTGAGAAAGTCGAGAATGGCCGTCCCCTTGTCGGCGAGCGCAGGCTTGGCCTCGAAGACCATCTTGCCACGCTTGATCTGGATCCCGCGCGTGACCGCAGCGAGTTCATCCATGGCATCGCCGCAGACTGTTTCGAGATCCGGACGCGCGCGATAGTGGAGCGCGACGGCGTTCGATTTGCGCTCGAGCAGCAAGCCCGGCTCGCTCAGCACCAGCGGCGCCAGAAGAAGCTCGGCGTGACGAAGGAATTCCTCGTCGATCGGTGCTGCATGGCTCTCGCCCGCGAGCGTCCGGCGCGTCAGTCCGTGAACACCTGCGGCCGGCAGCCGCAGGGGTGCGAGCATCTCGTCGAGATCGGCGATCTCGCGACCTGTGATCACGGCAACGGCTCCTCCGGTGGCATCAGTGAGGCGGGCGAGGGCGTCGCGGGTCCGCTCGGTCAGCCGCACGGCATCCGGCCGTTCGGCAAGTTCGACGAGCGTGCCGTCGAAATCGAGGAAGAAGGCGATGTTGTCGGGCTCTCTCAGGATCGGCAAGGTCATGGGAATGAAAACGGTGCTCTCCTTTTATCGGCCCGATTCTTGATGGCCCAGATTCTTGATGGCTATTCGGTGCCGAGTGGCATCCGATTGGGTGGTCATGCGTATCTACGAGCATGCCGGATAGAACGATCTACGCGCTTCGCGCCGCCGCTCCTGCCGGGCAATACACAAGATGTAGTTGCACCGCATTGCGGTCGTTCTATGCATGTTAGTTTGGACCTCATTGGCAGGGCACGCAAGCATCCCGAATGTGCCTCGGCCTGTCGGCAGCAGGGCGCCGGCGCGCGACAAGTAGAACGCTCACGACCCCGAAATGGTTCCATGCGCCTCGCGATAAGGTTGGCAAAAAGGAAAGCCGGAAAAGAACAATGAAGGCTCTCACCATCGGTAGCGCGATGATCGACACGATCGCGATCATCGAATCGAGCCGCATCGAGCGCATGACCATGCTCAATGCGGAAACGTCCTTTCTGCTACTTGCGGAAGGCCACAAAACAGAGGCGCTCGAGATCTCGACGCATACAGGTGGCGGTGCCATCAACGCGGCGATCGCCATGGCGCGCCTCGGCCTCGACGTCGCGACCCTCGCCAAGCTCGGGCGCGACCAGCGCGCGGAGACGATCCTGACACGGCTCCTGGAGGCCGGCGTCTCGACACGCTGGATCGGCCGCGACGGGCGCGCTGCGACGGGCGCTGCGGTGATGATCTCGTCGCACGAGCGCAATGCGGCGATCTTCACCTTCCGCGGCGCCAACACTTTGCTCGAGGACGGCGACCTCAAGCCCGATGCCTTCGAGGTCGATCTCGTACACGTTTCCTCGCTGTCGAACCGCTCCGCCGACCGCGTGCCGCGGATCCTTGCCGAGGCCAAGCGTACTGGTGCCTTTCTTTCGACCAACCCCGGCATACGCCAGCTCTCAAGCCGCGGGGTCGCGCTGCAGGACGCGCTCGGCAGCATCGATCTTCTGGTGGTCAACAAGATCGAGGCGTCGGCTCTCGTGCCGATGATCGCGGGAAAGATCGGCGAAGGCGGCCCGCCGCTCGGTCCAGACAGCGAAGAGCCGCCAAGCTCACTCGCGCGGCAGGGCCTGACGGGAGGTGGATACCATCTCGGCTTGCGCTCGTTCTTCACGGCGCTGCGCGATGCCGGTGCCCGCTACGTCCTCGTGACCGATGGCGCCGCCGGCTCCTTCCTCGCGGACAAGGACCTGATCCGCTTCTGCCCGGCCGCGCCTGCGACCGTCGCCGGCACTGCCGGCGCTGGCGACGCCTATGCCGCGACACTCGCAACGTATCTCGCACAAGGGCGCGCGCCGGAGGATGCCATGCGGGCCGCAGCGCTCAACTCCGCCGCCGTCGTCGGCTACATCGACACGCAGAGCGGGCTTCTTACGGGTGCGGCACTTGCGGAGGCTCTCGAAGGCGCCGGACGCGCACTCGCCATCAGCCATTGGCGGATCTGAGCATCGCCACGGGATTGATGGATCTCGCGCCAATCCCGCCCGAAAAAGCAGCAACCGCGCCCCCTTGCGGTCATTGTGCAGCGCACACAAGATGCCCGGATGGGCGATCGTGCGCTGCATATTCTCATCATCGATGCCAACCGGATCCGAGCCTCCATCATCGAGGAGGGGCTCATGGAAGCGGGGGGCGCGCGAGTGACGGTCGTCGACGATACGACCGGGCTCATGCGTCGCATTCTCGAACTCGACCCCGACGTCATCGTCATCGATCTCGAGAGCCCGAACCGCGACGCGCTCGAGCACATGTTCCAGGTCTCGCGCGCCGCCAAACGGCCCGTCGCCATGTTCGTCGACCGCACGGATGATGCCTCGATCGAGGCGGCCATCGACGCGGGCGTCTCTGCCTACGTCGTCGACGGCCTGAAGAAGGAGCGCATCAAACCCATTCTCGACACGGCCATCCGGCGCTTCCGCGCCTTCGAGCGCTTGCGCCTCGAACTCGATCAGGCGCGCAGTGAACTCACGGCCCGCAAGCGCATCGAGCGCGCAAAGGGCATTCTCATGCGCACGCGCGGCCTCGCGGAGGAGGAGGCCTATGCCCTCCTCCGCTCGACGGCCATGCAGCAGAACAAACGCATTGTCGACATTGCCGAGAGCCTGATCACCGCAGCCGGCCTGCTCGGCGGGGAGGATGGCTGATGAGTCCGCTGGCGCCTGCGCCTCAATCCATGGTGGTCCGGCTCGGCTTCATGCCGCTGACGGACTGCGCACCGGTCGTGGCGGCAAGCCTGCTCGGATTTGCCGAGGCGGAGGGGCTGCGGATCAAGCTCTCGCGGGAAACCTCCTGGGCAACCTTGCGCGACCGCATTGCCGTGCGCCACCTCGATGCCGCGCACATGCTCGCGCCCATGCCCATTGCCGCCAATCTGGGGCTGACGCCGCTCACCGATCGGCTCGTCGTGCCCATGGCTCTCGGCTGCGGCGGCAACACCATCACCGTCTCGGCCACGCTCTGGTCGGCGATGAAGGCGGCTGGCGCACCGACGCGCCTCGAGGCTGCCGGAACGGCCCGTGCGCTCGCCGAGGTGGCCACCATGCGCAAACGGCGCGGCGCCGCGAAGCTCGTATTCGCCGTCGTCCATCATCACTCGGCCCACCAGTACCAGCTCGCCTATTGGCTTGCGGCTGCTGGGATCATGCCCAATCGCGACCTCGACATCGTCGTCGTGCCGCCGCCGCTGATGCCGGACGCGCTCGCCGGCGGCCAGATCGACGGCTTCTGCGCCGGCGAGCCCTGGGGGCGCATTGCCTCGCTCGCCGGGACTGGACGCGTCGTGACGACCAATGTCGCCATCTGGCGCGCGAGCCCCGAGAAGGTTCTGGGCGTCGGCAAGATCTGGGCCGAAGAGAATCCGGACCGGCTTTCCCGGCTGGTCCGCGCCGTGCACAAGGCGTCCGTGTGGTGTGACGATCCCGCGAACCGCACCGAGCTCGCGGGGCTGCTTGCGCGCCCTGAGATCTTCGACCTGCCAGTCGCTGTGCTGCGCGCCAATCTCGAGCGCCGCATCGCGCTCGATGATGGACAGGAGGCGACCGTCGACGGGTTCCTCAACTTCGCGGCTCATGCGGCGACATTCCCATGGAGCAGTCACGCCGCGTGGTTCTACTCGCAGATGGTGCGATGGGGCGATGTTGCGCCGAGCAGTGAAGGTTATGAACGCGCGCGCGCAACCTACCGGCCCGACCTGCATCGCGCCGCGCTCGCCCCACTCGACGTGCCCCTGCCGACGGCCAGCGCCAAGATCGAGGGCGCACTCGCCGCCGAAACCGCCGTGCCTTCCACGACCGGCCGTCTCTCGCTCGGGCCGGACCGCTTCTTCGATGGCGGCGTCTTCGACCCCGAACGCCTCGAGGCCTATCTCGAAGGCTTTCCGCTGAAGTCTCATCCGGCGCGATAATCGAGGGTCCAGCGCCGCGCCCAGCAAACGGGCAATCGCGTAAAAATCCGGCGACGGCTTCGGAGCTTCCGAACATCCGGAACGAACGCGGATACCAGATAGAAACTTGATCGAACGAGATAATTCTCGATCTCAAAGATCTGGCACGGTTCCTGCTTGCTCGTTAATCGAAGCCAGCTCCTTGGCCTTGAACTTCCCCAGCCCAACGATGGGCTTCCGGCAACGCTGCCGACAGGAAGGAAGACCTTCACATGAAGGTCGACCAACCATGTCGCAGCGTTCTTTTTTTGCGCCCGCGGGGTCGCAAAGCAGGAAGTCCAGGCGAAGGGGCGTGGCGTGATGAGGCAGGCCAAGCAGGGGCACCCATATGCGCAAGCGCGAGGCTCGAGCTTCGGCGATTGCAGCACGCCGCATGAGCGGACGGGCCACCCTGCCTGAGTGGGCGGGGATGACATCATCATGAGGCAGAAGCTCGTCGTCATCGGCAACGGCATGGCGCCCGGCCGCGCGCTCGAGAGGCTCTTCGAACTCGCGCCCGAGGCCTACGACGTCACCATCTTCAATGCCGAGCCGCGCGTGAATTACGACCGCATCATGCTGTCGCCCGTGCTCTCCGGCGAGAAGACCTTCGAGGAGATCGTCATTCACGGCGATGGCTGGTATGTCGAGCGCGGGATCACGCTCTACAAGGGCCACAGGGTCGTCGAGATCGATCGTGAAGCCAAGACCGTCCGTTCGGAGCAGGGCGTCGTCGAAGCCTACGACAAACTGATCATCGCAACAGGCTCACTCCCCTTCATCCTTCCCGTGCCGGGGCACGATCTCGCCGGTGTTCTCACGTACCGCGATCTCGATGACGTGCACGCCATGCTGCTGGCCGCGCGATCCGGCGGCCGCGCGGTCGTCATCGGTGGCGGCCTGCTCGGCCTCGAGGCGGCAGCCGGTCTCAAAGAGCAGGGTATGGACGTCACC
>DATMRT010000122.1:0-14278 GCA_035565975.1 Hyphomicrobiaceae bacterium | reverse complement strand
AACTCGTGGTGCTTCTTCTCGGCGTCGCTGTCCTTCTTGGCGCCGAAGCTGATCACCGGGAGCAGATCCTCGACCTGACTGAACATGCGCCGCTCGATGACGTCGCGGATCTTCTCGTAGCTCGTCCAATCCGGATTCTTGCCGCCGTTACGCGCCCGCGCGCGGAGCGAGAACTTCACGACCTCGTAGCGGAAGTCCTTCGGATTGGCGATGCCGGCCGGCTTCTCGATCTTGGAAAGCTCCTGGTCGAGCAACTCACGGCTCATGAGCTGACCGGTATCGGGGTCCTTGAAGTCGTGGTCCTCGATCCAGGCATCGGCATACGCGACGTAGCGGTCGAACAGGTTCTGCCCGTAGTCGTTATAGGACTCGAGATAGGCCTTCTGGATCTCGTTACCGATGAACTCCGCATAGCGCGGCGAGAGTTCCTCCTTGATGAATTCGAGGTAGCGCTGTTCCGTATCCTCCGGCATCTGCTCGCGCTTGATCGCCTGCTCGAGGACGTACATCAGGTGCACGGGGTCAGCGCTGATCTCGTGACTGTCGAAGTTGAACGTCTCCGAGAGGATCTTGTAGGCGAACCGCGTCGAGGCGCCGTCCATGCCTTCCGTGACGCCGGCGGCATCGCGGTACTCCTGCATGGTACGGGCGTGCGGGTCCGTATCCTTGAGGTTCTCGCCGTCGTAGACGCGCATCTTGGAGAAAAGCTGCGAGTTCTCGTGCTCCTTGAGGCGGCTCAATACCGAGAACTGCGACAGCATCTCGAGCGTGCCCGGCGAGCACGGCGCGTCGGCCAGTTCGCTCGCGTTGAGCAGCTTCTCGTAAATCTTCTTCTCCTCCGTGACGCGCAGGCAGTACGGCACCTTGATCACGCAGATGCGGTCGAGAAAGGCCTCGTTCGTGCGGTTCGCGCGGAAGCTCTGCCACTCGCTCTCGTTCGAGTGCGCGATGATGATGCCCTGATAGGGCAGCGCGCCGACGTTCTCCGTGCCGACATAGGTGCGGTCCTGCGTCGCCGTCAGCAGCGGATGCAGCATCTTCAGCGGGGCCTTGAACATCTCGACGAACTCGAGAAGGCCCTGCGTCGTGCGGTTGAGCCCGCCCGAGTAGGAGTAGGCATCGGCATCGTTCTGGCCGAAGTGCTCCAGCTTGCGGATGTCGACCTTGCCGACGAGCGCCGAGATGTCCTGGTTGTTCTCGTCGCCGGGCTCGGTCTTGGCGATGCAGATCTGGCGCAGCTTCGACGGATAGAGCTTCACCACGCTGAACTTCGAGATGTCGCCGCCGAACTCGTCGAGGCGCTTCACCGCCCACGGCGAGATGAAGCCGCCGAGCACACGCACCGGAATGCCGTACTTCTCCTCGAGGTGCGGGCCCATGGTCTCGGGATTGAACAGACCGAGCGGGCTCTCGAAGATCGGGCTGATTTCATTGCCCGCCTTGAGCACGTAAATCGGGCAGGCTTCCATGAGATCCTTGAGGCGTTCGGCAAGCGAGGATTTGCCACCGCCGACGGGACCGAGCAGGTAGAGGATCTGCTTCCTCTCTTCGAGCCCCTGAGCGGCGTGGCGGAAGTAGCCGACAATCCGCTCGATCGTATCCTCGAGACCATAGAAGTCTTTGAAGGCCGGATAGACCTTGATCGTCCGGTTCATGAAGATGCGGCCGAGGCGTGCGTCATCGGCCGTGTTGACCATGGTCGGCTCGCCGATCGCCTTGAGCATCCGCTCGGCCGCCGTCGCGTACATCGACGGGTCCTTGCGGCACCCCTCGAGATAGTCCTTGAGCGGCATTACGACCTGCTTCTGGCGGTCGTAGCTCTGAGCATAGAGGTCGAAGATCTCGCTGCGCGTCGCCATTGTTCTGCCCTACGGTGTTTAGAGCCCAACGGGGGCCCGATCTCTGATCCGTCGTTTCCGCACGCGTCACTCAGATCGGGCAATTCGCCAAAGCCAAGTATGAGCCATTTTGCCGTCCCGTGGGCGACTGCTCGTCTTTGCCTTTGTATTTCGTCGGCCTGTGCGGCGTTTCAACCGCACCAAACGCTACATTCTCTTGTCGCGTCGCAACATAACGATACCGCATCGCAGCAACGATACAAGCGCTGTCTGTGCCGCGGCGCTCACGCCTGCCCCGGCATCTCGCCGGATGCCCTCGCGTACTCGCGAAATCCAAATCAGGACAATGGCCTGAGCGATTGGGCGCAGGAACCGGCATGGCCGGGAATGCGATCCGTTGATCGCATTTGCTGCCGGACGAACTCATTGCCGCTGTCATTCGCCGGTTCAAATTGCATCCCGCATCAACATAATGCCAGTTGCAAATTCGTAATGTAGATCGTGCCCGATTCGACCGGCCTCGGCTGTTGTTTCCAACAGCGTGATTGCTTTCAAGTCTTCTGTGTCCGGAAGGTGACAGACGCCGCGATTTCAAGACACGCTGCCGCATTCCCCTGCATTTGCCCGCGTTTTCGGCGCTGCAATCTTTGAACGGTGCGACAGGCACGTTCGTTCCACGGTGTGGCGTCGTGCGCTCAGGTCTCCTCGCCGAAACCGTCCCGGACGAGTGCCACGAGGGCGATCAGCGCTTCGCGCGCGTCGGCACCTTCGGCCGTGATCGTGATCGTCGTGCCCTGGCTGGCCGCGAGCGTCAGCAGGCCCATGATGGACGTGCCGCCAACCGACTGTCCGTCACGCGACACGCTGATCCTGGCCGAGAAGCCCTCGGCGCACATGACGAACTTCGCCGAAGCCCGCGCGTGCAAGCCCTTCTTGTTGCGGATCGTGACGTCCGCGCGCTGTATGCCTGAACTGCTCAAGTCGGCTGGCTCGTCGATGGGGAACGCTGCCGCCAGATCAAGTCGTGCCCGAGAGCACCTGGCTCGCGACGGAAATGTACTTGCGCCCGGCGTCCTTGGCCAGATCCACGGCCTCGACGAGCGGACGATCCTTGCGCACGCCGGCGAGCTTGATCAGCATGGGCAGGTTGACGCCGGCAATCACCTCCGCCCCCGTCGCCTCCATTACGGAGATCGCGAGATTGGATGGCGTGCCGCCGAACATGTCCGTGAGTATGACGACGCCATCGCCGCGATCAGAACGCTGCACGGACTCGATGAGCTGCTGTCGTCGGCGCTCGATGTCGTCATCGGGGCCAATCGACAATGTCTCAAGCTGGTCCTGCGGCCCGACGACGTGCTCGAGCGCAGCCTTGAATTCTGTCGCCAGTCCTGCGTGCGTAATGATGACCAAACCGATCATCGCTCGCTTCCGCCTCCTATCACCCCCGACGCGCGGCACATATTGTCAAAGGCAACAACGCGCGCAAGCAAAACCCGGCGGTCCGGAGGTTACATATCCGTCATGTGAGAACTGCGCGGCGGAGGCGAAACCGCGTTAATGATCAAGGGTGGCGGTCTGCCGGTACCAGGGCTGGCGCTCGAGGAACGCGCGCTCGGCGGCGTCGCTCCCGTCGAGCGGTGCCCGGCCGGCATAGGTCACGCGCACCGTGGCAAGGCCACGGGACTTGAAGTCGAGCAGGCGCGCAGCCTCGCTGGACAGGTCGATAATCCTATCCCCTTTGAAGGGTCCGCGGTTGTTGATGCGTACCATGATCGTGCGCCCGTTGGCGGGGTTGTGCACATAGGCATAGGACGGCATAGGCAGCGTCCGGTGTGCTGCCGTCAGCCGGTGCATGTCATAAGTCTCGCCGTTGGCGGTCAGCCCGCCATGAAAGCCGTCCCCATACCAGGAGGCGGTGCCCGTCTCTTCGTAGTCGGGATCCTCGGCCGGCACGTAAGTCCGTCCGGCCACCGTGTAGGGCTTGCCGACCTTGTAAATGCCCTTCCCCGGCAGGGCGCGCGAAGCACGGGGACCAAGAGCGGCGCATTCCGCCGGGGCGTCGAGGCGCGGCGATCCCCACTTCGTCAGGCAAGGCCCGCGGTGCGGGGGCTTGGCCTCAGGATGCTGCGGCAGGACCTGCATGGACGGCGCCATCGGCGTCTGCGGCATGGCAGGCGGTGCAATCGTCAGAGGGGCTGGTTCGGGCTCTGTTGTCGTCCGCCAGTGCGCAACTGGCGGCTCCGGGCGCGTACAGGCGCCGAGCATGAACACCGCGCCGAGCGTCAGCAAAAACCTGAGCCCACCGCCTCTCCGCCCAAACCAGGGTCGGGCCGTGTTACCAACCATGCCCATCAGGCGCATGGAACTCCATCGACTCGAAGCCGGCCGACGACATGCCGGCCAGCGAGCCGCGAACGCTGAGTGATTCGCAGCGATTGCGCAAGCTTATGCTCAATCCGAGCGACCTTACCCAGTCGCCGCCAGCGCCTTATCGATGTCGGCAATAATGTCCGCCTTGTCCTCGATGCCGATCGAGAGCCGCACGACGTCGTCGCCCGCGCCCGCCGCCGCGCGCTGCTCGGGCGTGAGCTGGCTGTGCGTGGTCGAGGCCGGATGAATGACGAGGCTGCGCACGTCACCCATGTTCGCGAGGTGCGAGAAGAGCTCCAGTCCCGCCACGAACTTCACGCCGGCCTCGTAGCCGCCTTTGAGACCGAAGGTGAACACGGCACCGCCCCCCTTGGGCGAGAGCTTTTTCTGCAGGGCATGGTAGGCGTTCTCGGGAAGGCCGGAATAGTTGACCCAGGCCACTTTCGGATGGCGTGACAGGTGCTCGGCCACCGCCTGCGCATTGGCGCAGTGCTGGCGCATCCTGAGTGGCAGCGTCTCGATGCCGGTGTTGATCAGGAAGGCGTTGAACGGCGAGATCGCGGGACCGATATCGCGCAACCCCATGACACGCGCGGCAATCGCGAACGCGAAATTGCCGAAGGTCTCGGCGAGCACCATGCCGTTGTAGCTGGCGTTCGGCGCCGTCAGCGTCGGATAGCGGTCACCCGCCTTGAGCCAGTCGTACGTGCCGCAGTCGACGATGATGCCACCGATCGAGTTGCCGTGGCCGCCGAGGAACTTGGTCGCGGAGTGGACGACGATGTCGGCGCCATGCTCTTTGGGCCGGATGAGATAGGGCGTCGCCAGCGTGTTGTCGACAATCAGCGGGATCGCGTGCTTCTTCGCGATGGCACCGATCGCGGGCAGGTCGATGATGATGCCGCCGGGATTGGCGATGCTCTCGACGAACAGCGCCTTGGTCTTCGGCGTGATCGCCTTCTCGAAGCTCGCGGGATCGGTCGAGTCCGCCCACGCGACGTTCCAGTTGAACTTCTTGAAGGAGTGATTGAACTGGTTGACCGAACCGCCATAGAGCTGGCGGCCGGCGACGAACTCGTCGCCCGGCTCGAGCAGGGTGTGGAAGGCCAGGAACTGCGCGGCGTGGCCTGATGCAACCGCGAGCGCGGCCGTGCCGCCCTCGAGTGCGGCGACCCGCTGCTCGAGCACGGCCTGCGTCGGATTCATGATGCGCGTATAGATGTTGCCGAACGCCTGAAGGCCGAAAAGGGCGGCAGCATGCTCGGCGTCATTGAAGACGAATGAGGTCGTCTGGTAGATCGGCGTCGCGCGCGCACCGGTCGAAGGGTCGGGCGTCGCACCGGCGTGCACTGCGAGCGTTGCAAAGCCCGGGCCTTTGGTCGCGTCGGTCATGGGCGCTTCTCCCCTTTGGCTTGGTTCAGATCACGATCCGCCACTTCAATCTGATCGGCTGCCTTGGCGTCAATGGAGAAGTCGGAGGCACGGCATAAAAACAAAACAAGGACTGCTGCGAGGCCCATTGGGCGAACGAGATCGCTCGGCTATTCTCGTCGCACTACGAACTTTTCCGAGGCCGCAGCATGGATGAGAAAAAGCTTGCCGCACTGCGGGCCAAATACGCCGGCGCCAAGGGCGGCGATATCCAGGATCCGGCCTTTGCCGCGGTCGCGTCCCGCGTCTTTTCCGCGCCGGACCGACGGAAATGGCCGTTCGCTGATCCCGCAACGCTGCTGGGCGCCCGTTTTGCGCCCGATGCCGCAGCGACGGGCTTTGTCGGTCTCGACGTAGCGCTTGTCGGCGTGCCCATGGACCTTGGTGTGACAAACCGCGCCGGCGCCCGTCTCGGCCCCCGCGCCGTGCGCGCGGTCGAGCGGATCGGCCCCTATGAGCACGTGCTGCGCGTCGCGCCGATGGGCCAACTCGAGGTCGCCGATATCGGCGACGTACCCATGAAGAGCCGGTTCAGTCTCGACGAATGCCATGCCGACATCGAGGCCTTCTATGCCGAGATCGCGCGTGCGGGCGTCATCCCGCTTTCGGTCGGCGGCGATCACTCGATCACGCTGCCGATCCTGAAGGTGCTCGGTCGCGATCGCCCGCTCGGCATGGTCCATATCGACGCGCATTGCGACACCGCGGGCGAATACGAGGGCGCCAAGTTTTCATCACGGCGGCCCCTTCCGCCTCGCGGTGCTCGAAGGCGTGCTCGATCCGGCACGTGTCATCCAGATCGGCATTCGTGGCGGCGCCGAGTTTCTCTGGGAGTTTTCCTTCGACAGCGGCATGACCGTCGTTCACGCCGAGGAGGTCGGAGAGATGGGCCTTGACGCCGTGATCGCGAAGGCACGAGCGGTGGTCGGCGACGGACCGACCTACGTGAGCTTCGACATCGACAGTCTGGACCCGGCCTTCGCCCCCGGCACGGGGACGCCGGAGGTTGGCGGGCTCATGCCGCGCGAGGTGCTGGCAATCCTGCGCGGTCTTGCCGGCATCGATATCGTGGGTGGGGACGTCGTCGAAGTGGCGCCACAGTACGACGCCAATACCACGACGGCGCAGGCTGGCGCCCAGATGCTCTTCGAGCTTCTCTGCCTGGTCGCCCTGCGTAAGTCAGAACGCGGCGCTTAGTGGCAGTGGTGTTTAGCCGAGCCCCGCCTCGGCAATGCGCGCATAGAGCGACTCGCGATCATAGGGCTTGAGGACGTAATCGTTAGCGCCGGCGGTGATCGCGCGGGAGATCTCGACCTTGTCGTTCTCGGTGGCACAGTAGAGGATGAAGGGCCGCTTCTTCTTGTTGAGCGGACGGAAGGACTGCAGGAACTCCATGCCGCCCATGACCGGCATGTGCCAGTCGAGGAGGATCATGTCGGGCATCCCGGAATCGCAGATTTCGAGCGCCTGCTGACCGTTCTCCGCCTCGACGACCTCGAAGTTGAGGTTGGTCATGATGCGGCTTGCGACCTTGCGGATGACCTCGGAGTCCTCGACGATCAGACACTGTTTCATGCACACGACCCAATTGGAGCGCCGAGGCACGGCGCAAGGCTGCAATCAAAGAAACGGCGACATCCCATCGGACGCCCGGCGAGTGTGCAAAACAAGCGTTAAGAAACTCCTGAAGATCGGTTACGAAACGGGACCTGGGCAGAGCCCAAAGAGCAAAGCCACGGGCATGGATAACGGCCGACCTGCACACGGGGACCAAATTGCCGGCAGCGGCGGACCATGCCGGACCTGCGGGGCGTGCTGCGCCCACTCGAGCGCGTGGCCGCGCTTCACGCTCGAAAGCGAGACGGAGATCGCACTGATTCCCGAAGCCCTAGTCGCGGACGATGGCTCCGGAATGCGCTGCGAAGGTGAGCGCTGCGCGGCCTTGGCAGGCCGGATCGGCGTGGAAACGAGTTGTACGATCTACGCGGCACGTCCGATCGTATGTCGTGACTGCACGCCTGGAGACGATGCCTGCACCATGGCGCGGGCGACACGTGGTCTCCCTAAGCTTGCCGAGTCATCCTGACAGCAAACCGCCCCGAGGATGGCTCGGGGCGGCTGTATTTCATGTGCGCGGCTATGGCGCTCAGATGTCGATGTCGTCCATGCCGGCGCCCCAGTCACCTTCCTCGACGCCGGTATCGTGATAGTTGGAGTCGTAGTTGCCGGGGTCGTTGTCGATGGCGTCCTGGTGGCCACTGTCATGCGCGGTCGAGGCATCTTGGCTGGCGTGCGCATCGCCGCTCTTGCCGCCGCCGAACATTCCGCCAAGGCTGTTCGCGAGCAGCGTGCCACCGGCAACGCCGGCTGCCATGGCGGCGGCCGTCCTGAAGAAGCCGCCACCGCCACCCGACTGCGGCTGCGGAGGCGCATTCGGACGAGCGTTCGCGGGCTCGTCGCGGGTGCCACGCCATGCAGGCTGCGGCGCCGGCTCGTAGGCGCTCGGCCCGCTCCGCGAACCGATCGGGGGAATGCCGCTGCGGCGATCTTCACTGTACCCGCGATCCTCGACATAGTCGTCGCGCGGAGCCGCACTGCGGCGGGCACCACCAAGGAAACCACCGCGCGATGGCGGACGGCTGTTGCCTGCCAATTGCGCCTCGAGCTCGCGGATCCGTGCTTCCAGATCCTCGATATGCGCTTCCTGAACAAGCGTCGTCTGCACGAGGATGTAGGCGCTATCGGGCGTGCGGCGCATGAGCTGATTGATCAGAGCCTCGGCCTCGCCGTCCTTGTCCGCGGGGCCATTGGCCGAAATCCGCTCGAACAGGTCGTTGATCGCGTGGCGCTCTTCGGGGGTCAATGCCATCGGATATTCTCTCTCCCTTTCGTCGATGACGAGCCCGTCATGTCGGGTGCATGGCGTGCGCGCACAAGACCGGGCGCCGACCCGGCTCAAAATTTAATGTTGAATGCCGGCAAGGGCAGAAAAATCACATTGCGGCCGCGAGGCCACGCGCACGCGCGGGCACAGAGGCACGCATGAGCTAGAGCGTCTCGTTCACCTGCGGACTGAGATCGAAGGCGCCAAGCAGGAGCAGCCCCGCGAAGAACCCGCCGATGTGGGCCTCCCAGGCGATGCCGGCGGCGTCAGTCACAACGGGCGCTGCAAAGGCGATCAGGAAGTTCACGATCAGGAAGGCGACCACCGCGAACAGCAGGCGTCGGCTGCGCAAGCACTCGTCGAGCGTGGCCAGGCGCACGGCTCTCGGCGTCTCGCGCATTTCGTGGAACTCGCCGTTGTCGATGGCCGGCAGGAGCAGTCTGAAACCGGCCCCCATCAATCCCGAGATCGCGCCGGACGCGCCGACCATGGGCACGACCTCTCCCCAGCGCACGAACAGGAAGGCGAGCGCGCCCGCAATGCCGCAGACGAGTGCGAACACGAAAAACCGTCCCGCTCCGATGCGCCGCGCCACCGGACTTCCGAAGACGAGTAACCAAGCGCTGTTGATGAGGAGATGCGTGAGATCACCATGCACGAACTGATGCGTGAGGAATGATGTCCAGGAGGCCAGCGGTCCTCCCGGCACCTGATCGGCCCATCCAGCATAACGGGCCGGCACGAACGCCAGCACCCATATCAGGTACTCGTCGTCGACGTCCGTAAGCTGGGATATCGCCGCGTGCACTAACGCCAGAACGGCCAGCGCGACAACGACGGCGGTGGGCACGTTGAAGATCGGTTCTCGGCTCAAGGGTCGCCCCAGTGTGCTCATCGCGGTCGCTGATCACGATTGTTAATGGTGCTGAGCAGGTAATGCGCGCCATGGCGATCGGCAACCCGGCCAGCGTCGCCACATTTCAGAACGATCGTTAACTGGCACGAAAGCTGCTGTCCGATGGCTGTGCAAGCTCTCATAAGGCACGCCTGTCCTGCTTTGGGCCGGCCAGCGACCCTTCCGGCGCTTGCACACGCTTCAGCTGGGGGAGACTCCGCCCGGTCAGGGACCAGGAATGCAGAATACAACAAGCCAGATCCTCTACAAATACTGGAACGAGATTCGTGGCGGCCGCATGGCGCCGCGCCGCTTCGAGATCGAGCCGGCGCGTTTCACCGCGATCCTCCCCGAGACCTTCATGGTCGAATGCGAGCCAGGTGAAGTGCCGCGGTTCCGATTGACAGGCACCCGTGTCACCGAAAAGCTCGGCGTCGAGCTCAGAGGTCACGCCTTCAGTGACCTGTTCGACGCGGCAGATGAGGCCGATCTCAAGCCGTTTCTTGCATCCATCGTGAATCAAGGCGGTGTCGGGGTCATCACCATCGAGAGGACGACGCCGAGCGGCCGCAATGCCGTCTTCGAAGTCCTCGTGTTGCCGCTGATCCACACCGCGGAGCGCGTCACGCGCCTCCTCGGCACCATCTCCGCCCGCACGCACGAGCCCTGGCTCGGCAGCGAGACGACCAGGCCGGGCCGCATTCTCGAGCGCGGTGTCATCTGGCCCGAAGGACGGCCTCATGCCGTCGCCGAGCGCATGGCGCCGCCGCCCGCGCAAAGCCCCTTCAAGTACGATTTCAGCCGCTCGCGTCTCGTGCGCCTCCGCCGCCGGCAGTTCCGCGTGTACGAGGGCGGACGGTAAGCGGCGTCCCATTCCAGAACAGCCGCCGGCGGCTCCGCGCCGCCGCCGGTAACCTTCACTGCCCATTCCGGCCCACCGGGGCGGACCGCTCGGCATCCGCCGTGAGCACTTCGCGCGCCCGCGCGCAATCGATATCCATCTGCGCCTTGAGCGCCTCGAGGCTGTCGAACTTGCGATCCCCGCGCAGGAAGTCGACGAACTCGACCTCGATCCGTCGACCGTAGAGATCGCCGTCGAAGTCGAAGAGAAACACCTCGAGCACCGGCGAACCATCATCGAACGTCGGACGCGTGCCGAGATAAGCGGCGGCCTGATAGCGCGTGCCCTCGAACTCGACGTGCACCGCATAAATGCCGTGCGCGAGGGCTGCGCCCTTGCCGAGCGCGATATTGGCTGTCGGATAACCGAGCCCGGTGCCGCGCCGTGCGCCCCCCTGCACGACACCTTCGACTTTCCAGCGGTGGCCCAACATCTGAGCAGCTCCTTCGACATCACCCTGCGCCAGTTCGGCCCGCACCGCACTCGACGAGTACACCTCACCGCCGCTGCCGACCGGCGGTACGATCGACACGCCGAAGCCCATGGCCCTGCCGAGCTCCGCCATCTGCTGCGCATTGCCGGCACGGCTCTTCCCGAATAGGAAATCGTAGCCGATCACCACATGTCGCACACCGAGCCCCGCGACCAGCACGCGTTCGACGAACGCCTCCGCCGACATCTGTGCAAGCTCATGCGCAAAGGGCAGCACGAACGCCAGGTCGACGCCGTAGCGCTCGAGAAGTCTAAGCTTCTGCGGCAGCGGCGTCAGCGTGAAGAGCGGTCGCGACGGCTGGAAGAACTCGCGCGGGTGTGGCTCGAAGAGGATGGCGCCGGTCAGCGCGGCAAGAGGCACGGCTTCCTGACGCGCACGCGCGATGAGCGCCTGATGGCCCTTGTGCACGCCATCGAAATTGCCGATGGCTACCGACGCTCCCCGCGCGCCTGGCGGCACATGGTCATAGCCGTGGAAGACGTCCATAATGCCTTCTGTCCTTGGCGCCAGGCCCGAGCAAATCCGCTCCCCGCAAACGAGGCTAACGGAACATACTGCGCGGGCTCGCGAAAATCACGCCGGGCGCGCAGGCACCATCAGGATGGCCTCGCCGTCGAGCACCACGCGGCCGCGGACCGTGCACACGCAATCGAAGCGCACGCGGCGCTTCGCCGGGAAGAGCTCGGCGACCGTAACCTTCGCGACGACCTCATCGCCGATCTTGACCGGCGCTTTGAAGTTCAGCGTCTGCGAAACGTAGATGGCGCCCGGCCCCGGCAACTCCATGCCGAACACGGCCGAGATGAAGCTCGCCGTCAGCATCCCGTGCGCGATGCGCTCCTTGAAGATGGTACGGGCAGCGAAGTCCGCATCGAGGTGAACCGGGTTCTTGTCGCCGGTCACATTGGCGAAGCCCACGATATCGGCTTCGGTGACCGTCTTTGCGAAGCTGGCTTCCATGCCAGGTTCGAGGTCCTCGAAGTAGTAGGACTTCCGCGTCATGATGGTCATGGTCCTGATCCCCCAGTAAAGCTCCCTCCGCGCTGCCCCCTTAGGGTCGGCGGCTGGCGCGGGGCAAACACTAGGTCCCGCCATAATGCGACGCAACAAGGAAAGTTGCGCATGACACTGCAATGCACCAATGCCTTGAGCCTTTGGTTTCCGAGCCCCATGCGGCTCAGGTGTTTGGGGGCCTGAAAGCGCGGCATCGGGCCACACTCCCGGCCAGCCATGCGCGATGCTGGCCCCTGCCAGACGGTCCGGCCAAGCCCGCGAGACTGGACGCGCCCGCCCGATTCGCCGATGGTCCCGCCCGGTGGCGCGTCGCGCCCCCCTGCGCTCGGCTCATGCTTTCAGGGCCTGCCTGCTCAGGGAATGAACGCGTCCAAGCTGGAGCTGACGCCACCGATGACCGTCTCCGGTACGATGTCGCGCGTTTGGCGCAACGTAAGTCTGCTAGCGCTTTCGCAAGGCTTGTTCATGTCCGTCCAGGCCATGGGCATTGCGACGACGCCGCTCGCGGCGCATTCCCTCCTCGGCGCCGACAAATCGTTCGCGACGATCCCGATCTTCCTTACGCACGCCGGCATTATGACGGGCACGATCCCGGCGTCGCTGCTCATGGACCGTATCGGCCGGCGCGCCGGCTTCACCATCGGGACTGTCATCGGCATCGCCTTCGGCCTCGTCGCTGCCTACGCCGTCACGTTGCGCAGCTTCGAGCTGCTCTGCGTGGCCGCCTTCCTGCAGGGGCTTTCGGCGTCGTTCGCCTGGTACTACCGCTTCGCCGCCGCCGACAGCTCGCCCATCGACTTCAAGGCACGCGCCATCTCGTACGTCATGCTCGGCGGCGTGATTGCGGGTTTCGCAGGTCCACAGCTCGCGAAGTGGTCGGTGGACTGGTTCGCCCCCGTCACGTTCAAGGGCGTCTACGTCACGATCGCGCTCGTCAGCATTGCCAGTATGCTGGTCGTGCAGTTCCTGCGCATACCGCAGCTGAGCGCCAGCGAGCGCGCGTCGGGCGGCCGTCCGCTTCGCGAGATCGCCGCGCAGCCCGTTTACCGCGTCGCGCTCACGTCCTCCATGCTCGGCTATGGCGTCATGACGCTGGTCATGTCGGCCACGCCGCTCGCCATGCTCGCGTGCGGCTATCACTTCACCGACAGCGCGACGGTGATCCAGGTCCACATCGTCGCGATGTTCCTGCCGTCGTTCTTCACGGGCTCGCTCATCAAACGTTTCGGCGAGCTGCCGGTCATCGCCAGCGGCGCGATCATCCAACTCGGCTGCGCGCTCATCAATCTCTCCGGCGTCGACTTCTGGAACTTCCTCGTCGCCAACCTCTTCGTCGGCCTCGGCTGGAACTTCACGTTCGTCGGCGGCTCGGCGCTGCTCACACGCGCCTATGAGCCCGCCGAGCGTGCGAAAGTTCAGGCGAGCCACGACTTCACCGTCTACGCGACGACGGCGACGGCAGCAGCGCTCGCCGGCTTCCTCCAGCAGCGCGCCGGCTGGACGGTGCTCAATCTCGCAGCCATCCCGCTGATGGCGACCGTCGTCGCAGCGACGGTGTGGCTCGCACTTCGCCGTCGGCGCGATCAGACGACGGCACCGCATCCCGCCGAGTAGGGCTCGAGCAGGGCTCCAGGCATCTGAAATGCCGGAACCTTCTGCGCGGCCCCGCGTTCCCCGGGCCGGCTCGCCCCGCGGCTCAAACCGCGACGCGGGCCACTTCTCTCGGCAGGGTAGGCGCCATGAGCGACACGACCGACGTGCGGCAGGATGCGGCGCCCGAGGGGGACACGGTGCCCCCCGACGACTTGCCGGAAGAAAAGGACATCCGCGAACCTGAAGAACTCGAGGAGCTGAGCGAGAGCGAACGCCGCCGCTTGCTCCTCTGGCGCTTCCTGCACACGGCGCGCCGGTTTTGGACCGAGCGCGGATCGGCGCGCGCTTGGCTGCTGACGGGCGGTCTTCTCGCCATCATCGTCGCCATCGTCGGCGCAGCTTACGCGATGAACGTCTGGAACCGCGCGATTTTCGACGCGCTCGACCGTCGCGACGCGCCGGTGATCGGCCACCTCGCCCTGATTTACGTCGCGATCCTCGCGGTGAGCGTGATCTTCGCCATCATCCAGGTGCACCTGCGCACGGCCTTGCAGCGCGCATGGCGGCGGTGGCTTACGTCGCGCCTGGTCGCGCGCTGGCTCGACAACGGGCGCTACTATCAGCTCAATCTCGTGACCGGCGACCACGCGAACCCGGAAGCGCGCATGTCGGAGGACATGCGCATCGCCACCGAAGCGCCGATCGACTTCGTCAGCGGCGTACTGCAGGCCTTCCTCTCCGCCGCAACGTTCATCGTCGTGCTATGGACGATCGGCGGGGCTCTCGACCTTTCGATCATCGGCATTCCGGTCGTCGTGCCGGGCTTTCTCGTCGTTGCCGCCGTTCTCTATGCGGC
>DATMRT010000121.1:0-41796 GCA_035565975.1 Hyphomicrobiaceae bacterium | reverse complement strand
CTCGTTGCCGACCGCGATCAGCGCATACGGATCGCGCCGCATAAGTGCCATCCGGTCGATGCTACTGGCGCTGGCGATACGTTCGGGGGCGCGTTCGTCGCCCGCCTCATCGCCGGTGATGATCTCGCGGCCGCAGGCCTCTACGCCACGGCTGCCGCAGCCCTTTCGACGGAGGGCTTCGGTGCCGTCGAGCCGATCCCGACGGTCGAGCAAGTCCGCCACGCAATTGCGGGAGCTTCCTGATGACTGCACTCAAGACTGATGCTCCAGGCTGGCGCGAGCAGGCCATCGTTCCCGTCCTGACAATGCGCAAGGCCGCGAACGCGGCGCGCACGGCCGAAGTGCTGGCAGCAAGCGGCCTGAGGTTCGTCGAAGTGACGCTGCGCACGCCGGAGGCACTCTCAGCAATCCGCACCATGGTCGCCGCGAACACGGGCGCGATCGTCGGTGCGGGCAGCATTCGCTCGCCCCGCGATATCGACGACGCCATTGCGGCCGGTGCGCAGTTCCTCGTCTCGCCCGGCCAGACGGACACCCTGCTTGAGGCCGGCCTCGCCGCGCCGGTGCCGTTCATCCCCGCCGCCGCGACACCGGCCGAGATGATGCGCGCCATGGAGGCGGGCTTTCCCGTCGTCAAATTTTTCCCCGCGGAGGCCTCCGGCGGCATCAAGGCGCTGAGCGCGATCCTGGCGCCGCTCCATGATCTCGCCGTCATGCCGACCGGCGGCATCACGCCTGCGAACGCGGCGGATTACCTGAAAATCCCCAATGTCGTCGCCGTCGGTGGCTCATGGATGGTCAAGCCCGATGATCTCGACGCCGGCCGCTTCGACACCGTCGCCGCACTCGCTCGCGAGGCGGCCGCCATCGGTCGCAAGCGGGGTTAACACTCGTCGAATTGATCCATCGCAACGCCGATGATCGCCGCCCGTTTATCTTGTTTGAGCCAGCGGCGAGAAGCATCCTGTTGCCGCCCCGTCGGCGCCCTGCCATTCAGAGCGCACTATCAGCCCCAATCCTGGCATCCACCTGGGAGCCCGAATGCCGGACCGACATGATCCTTCGTTGCCTGACAAACCCTGGCACGCCCTCAGCGCCGAAACCGCGATCTCCGATCTCGTCAGCACGCGCGACGGGATAACGAACGACGAGGCCGCTGCCCGCCTTGCGCGTCATGGTCCGAATGCTCTCCCGGCTGGCGCGCGCAAGTCACTGCTGACGCGTGCTCTCGCGCAGTTCGACAATCTGCTGATCTACGTCATGATCGCCGGCGCCGCGATCACGCTGACGCTCGGGCACTACCTGGACACGGCCGTCATTCTCGCCGTCATCATCATCAACGCCATCATCGGTGTAATCCAGGAGAACAAGGCGGAATCCGCGCTCGAGGCCATCCGCGACATGATCAGCCCACGCGCGTCGGTGCTGCGCGAAGGCCGCCGCGTGACTATCGATGCCGCACACCTCGTGCCAGGCGACGTCCTGCTTCTCGAGGCGGGCGATCGCGTCACCGCCGACGTCCGTCTCATCAAGGCGCGCAACCTGCGCATCGACGAGGCGATCCTCACCGGAGAATCCGTCGCGGTCACCAAGAACACCGAGCCCGCAGCGGAAGCCGCCTCCCTCGGCGATCGGCGGTCCATGGCCTATTCGGGTACGCTCGTCACCTCGGGCCAGGGTGCCGGCATCGTCGTAGCGACGGGGCCGCTTTCCGAAATCGGCCGCATCAGTGCGCTGCTGAGCCGCGTCGAGCAACTCGAGACGCCGCTCATTCGACAGATGAATGAATTCGCGCGCCAGCTCACCGTCGCCATTCTGGCGCTTTGCGCCATGACGTTCCTGTTCGCCGTTTTCGTGCGCGACTATCCCGTGGATCTGGCCTTTATGGCCGTGGTCAGTCTGGCGGTCGGCGCCGTGCCCGAAGGCCTGCCGGCCGTTATGACGATCACACTGGCGATCGGTGTGCAGCGCATGGCCGCACGCAATGCCATCATTCGCCACCTGCCCGCCGTCGAGACGCTCGGCTCGGTATCGACCATCTGCTCGGACAAGACAGGCACGCTCACGCGCAACGAGATGACAGTGACCCGCGTCGTGCTCGCCGACCGTGCCTACGAGGTCGGCGGCATCGGCTACGCTCCCAAGGGCGGCTTCAGCCTCGCCGGCAGCGAAGCCGATGTCTCATCCGATGCCGCGCTCATGAGTGCGGCGCGCACCGCCATCCTGTGCAATGACGCAGCGCTGCGCGAGCGCAATGGCCAATGGTCCGTCGATGGTGATCCCATGGAAGGGGCACTCATGACCTTCGGTCTCAAGGCCGGATTTGATAAGGAGCAACTCGCCAGATCGCTGCCACGCCTCGACGAGATCCCTTTCGACGCCGCGCACCGCTACATGGCAACGCTCCATCACAGCCATGACGGCGCGGTTTTTGCCTGCGTCAAGGGCGCACCCGAGCGCGTACTCGACATGTGTCGCACGCAAGCGGCCGGCGGCGGCGAGGCATCACTCGACAAGGCCTACTGGCTGAAGGCCGTCGACAAGCTTGCAGGCAACGGCCAGCGCGTTCTCGCGCTCGCCTCGCTCACCCTGCCGCGCGACAAGCGCACGTTGGACTTCGGCGATGTCGATGAAGGGCTGAGACTCGACGGACTGGTCGGCCTGATCGATCCACCGCGCCCCGAGGCGATTGCCGCCGTCGCCGAGTGCCGCAGTGCCGGCATTGCCGTCAAGATGATCACGGGTGACCACGCGGCGACCGCCGGCGCCATCGCTCGCGAGCTCGGCCTCACGGCCAACACAAGGGTAGTCACGGGAAAAGATCTCGATACCGTCGGCGACGAGGCACTACGCCCAATGGCCGCCCGGACGAGCGTCTTCGCGCGCACGAGCCCCGAGCACAAACTTCGCCTTGTCGAGGCGCTGCAGGCCGACGGCGACGTCATTGCCATGACCGGCGACGGCGTGAATGACGCACCGGCGCTCAAGCGCGCAGACGTCGGCGTTGCGATGGGGAGGAGCGGCACCGAAGCGGCCAAGGAAGCCGCCGACATGGTGCTCGCCGACGACAACTTCGCATCGATCGTCGCGGCTGTTCGCGAGGGACGTACGGTCTACGACAACCTGACCAAGGTGATCGGCTGGACGTTGCCGACCAACGGCGGCGAGTTCCTGATCGTGGTCTTCGCCATTTTTGCGGGGCTCACCCTGCCGATGACGCCGGTCCAGATCCTCTGGATCAACATGGTGACGACCGTCGGCCTCGGCCTCGTGCTCGCGTTCGAGCCGGCCGAGCCCGACATCATGCAGCGGCCGCCCCGCGCGCCTGATGCGCCGATCCTGTCGCCCTTCCTGCTCTGGCGCGTCGCCTTCGTCTCGGTCTTGTTCGCAATTGGCGCGCTCGGCATCTTCGCCTGGGCCATGGCTCGCGGGCTCGGCATCGATACGGCGCGGACGATGGTCGTCAATACGGTGGTCGTGCTCGAGCTTTTCTACTTGTTCTCGGTCAGATACCTGTATGGCGCCTCGCTCACCTGGCGCGGCATGCTCGGAACGCCCGCGGTGCTCGCCGGCATTGCCATCATCGTCGGCCTGCAATTGGCCTTCACGTACCTCCCCTGGATGCAGTACCTGTTCCAGACCACAACCATCGGCTTCCTCGAGGGCGCGGCGATCGTGGGCACGGGCGTGGCCCTGTTCGTGATCCTCGAGATCGAGAAACACATCGGCCGGGCGCTTTTTCCTACGCTGAAACCCGGCGCAGCGAGACTTGAAATCGGAGCTGCGTGACGGGCCCCTCGCCCTCATGCCACGGCGGACTGCTGAAGAAAGGGAATACGATCATGGCCTACAAGTCCATCCTGGTGCACCTCAACAACGAGGCCCGCGTCGCACGCCTCATGAGTGCCGCGATGCAGCTCGCGCTGCCGTCGAACTCGCACGTCACCGGCCTCTTCGTCTTTCCCGCCGCGCCGAAGTCGCCTCTGCTGCCGATGATCTCGGGGAGCGCCATCGCGAGCGCGGTCGACGCCTATCGAAGGCTGGGCGATGAGATCAATGCGGCCTTCGACAGCGCGACGGCGGGCCAGCCGGTCGTCGGCGAGTGGCGCCCTTATAAGCCGAAGCGACAGGGATACGTCTCGGCCGTGCTCGATCACGCGCGAACAGCCGACATTGTCGTCGCAGCGCAGAAGGAGAGCGACTGGGACTATGCGGACATGTTCGACGTCCCGGATTGGCTGGCCATGGAAAGCGGACGCCCGGTGCTGGTCGTGCCCAAGTCCGGCAATCTCGATTCGATCGGTCAGCGTGTCGTCGTTGCCTGGAACAACAGCCGCGAAGCGGCGCGCGCCGCTTTCGACGCGCTGCCGCTTCTTCAGAAGGCGCAGGAAGTGACGGTGCTCTCCGTGGAGGAGCCTTCGAAGCCCGAGGTGACGAGCGATATCGCGGGGGCGGAGATCGGCGCGACGCTCGCCCGCCACGGCATCAAGGCCAACGTCCAGCAGGTCAAGCCAAGCGCACGCGGCGATGCCGGCGTCGAACTGCTCGCGCAGGTCGCCGCTCACCGCGCGGATCTCCTGGTCATGGGTTGCTTCGGCCGCTCACGCCTCAGGGAGTTCGTTCTCGGCGGTGCCTCGCGCCATGTTCTGCATAACGCGACCGTGCCGGTCCTGATGGGGCACTGATCACCGGTCTTCGGCCGCAATCGACGCATCGAATGAACGGAAAGGACGGGCCAAGCGCTCGTCCTTTTTGCTTTGGTGAGATCGCCGCGCGGAGCGCTTCGGTCTCTTTTTGATGCTGGTACGGAGCACTGCCATTTGCGATGATACACCCAATAACGGCCAGCAACGCATGGATGAATGGAGCAGCATCCAGATGAGCGATCGGCCCCCGGTCAGCGACTGGCTGACGGACTGGGATCACCTTGACCCGCGGTGGATCGAAAACCCCTATCCGATCTGGGACGAGATCCGCCGCGCGAGGTGTCCGATCGCCCATACCGAGCGCTTTGGTGGCGCCTACATGCCGACGCGCTACGCCGACATCCGCGATATCGCCTACGACCCGGAGCACTTCTCATCGCGCCAGGTTGTCGTCCGTGACAGCCAGCCCGTCACCGGGGGCGGCGCCCCGCCAATCACGTCGGACCCGCCGCGCCACCGCACAGCGCGCATGGTGCTGCTTCCCCCATTCACGCCGCAAGCCATCGAGAAGCTCAGGCCCAAGACCCGCGCCATCTGCAACGAGCTGATCGATGCCTTCGCCGGCAAGCCCGGCTGCGATGCGGCGGTCGCCTATGCCCAGCACATTCCCGTGCGCGTCATCGCCGCGATGCTCGGCATTCCGGAGAGCGACGGCGACCGCTTCCGGACGTGGATCAGCGAGATCCTCGAACTCGGCACGACCGACGACGCCGTGCTCCAACGTGGCCTCAACGAGATTACCGAGTACCTTGCGGGTCACATGGAGGCGCGCCGCAAAGCCCCCGGCGACGACCTGATCAGCTACCTCCTTCAGGCGAGATACCCCGACGGGGAGCCATTCAAGCCGAATCACGTGCTCGGCAGCCTGCGCCTTCTGCTCGTCGCCGGCATCGACACGACGTGGAGCGGCATTGGCGCCTCGATCTGGCATCTCGCCAGGACGCCGCCCGACCGCGAACGGCTGGGGCGTGAGCCCGGCCTCATCCCGACCGCCATCGAGGAGTTCCTGCGCGCATTCGCCCCCGTCACCATGGCGAGGCTCATCGCCAAGGAAAGAACGGTCAACGGCTGCACGTTTGCCGAGGGCGAAATGGTGATGCTGTCCTTCCCCGCGGCCAACCGCGATCCGGAGGTCTTTCCCGATGCGGACAAGGTCATCATCGATCGCCAGGAGAACCGGCACGCGGCCTTCGGGCTCGGCATTCACCGCTGCATCGGATCGAACCTCGCGCGCATGGAAATGACGGTCGCCATCGAGGAGCTGCTGCGGCGCTGCCCGTCCTTCCACCTTGCCGGCGAGGTCGCCTGGTCGCACGGCACGGTCCGCGGGCCGCGCCGGTTGCCGATCGCCTTTTCCTGATCCCGTATTCGGGTAGCACCGTTGCGCGTCCCGCGAGCGCATCCGGCTTGAAGATCGATGCCCGAAGTGGTTCAAGGAGCACATCAATAAGCGCTACCAGAACCGGGACGGAAACGGGGCATGGATCTTACGCGGAGGGCCTATCTCGGCGGCATGACGACGGCGCTCGGCGCCAGCCTGATACCGGGGTGGGCGAGCGCGCAGGTCAAACCGCTTCCGAGCCTGCCGTCGACCATGATCTGGAGCGTTGGCGACGACGACGGCCCGCGTTACCGGGAAGCCCAGGCGATCGCCGATGCCATCAGCAAGGCACACGGCACGCGCATCCGCCTGCAAGCGTCCGAGCGCGCGTTCGGGCGCGTCGAGCAGCTCAAGGAGCGCCAGGTCACGCACGGCTTTCTCGGCATGGAAGCCTACTTCGCGGCCGAGGGTCTGCTCGCCTACGTGGCCCCGACGTGGGGGCCGCAGGACTTGCGCGGCCTGCTCGGGCGCATGAGCACGATGTCGATCGTGGCGAGCGAGGCGAGCGGTATCACGAAGCTCGCCGACATCAAGGGCAAGCGGATCGCGCGCACGCCGCGCCATACGGCGCTCGGTTATCGGCTCGACGCTCTGCTCGAGGCCGGCGGGATCGCTGCCAAGGATCTCAATATTGTCGAGTTCGAGAACAGCTCCGGCGCTCTCGGCGCCCTGGCCAAGGGCGAGGTCGACTGCGCCGCCGCCGTGACAAACGCGCCTTCGACGGAGGCTCTCGACGCGATCGCCGATGCCATCGTCTGGATCGAGCTTCCCGCGAGCGACAAGGACTTCTGGGCCCGGCTCCAGCGCGCATTGCCGCCTGCCCTGCCCTATGTCACGGACATAGGCCCCGGCATCAGCAAGAGCGCGCCCAAGGCACTTATGGGCTTTCGCGATCCCGTCGTCACGGTCTACGCCGACGCCGGCGAGCTGGAGGTCTATGCCGTGACCAAGGCCATCGCCGACAACTTCGAGCTGTACAAGGACGCCACCCCACTCATGGCGCGGTGGGAGCTGCCGCAGTCGGCCGGCTTTCCGACGGCGCTGCCTTATCATGAGGGCGCCGTCCGTTTTCTGAAGGAGAAGGGCGTCTGGTCGGCCGATCACCAGCGCTGGCAGGACGGCATCATGCGGCGTCACGAGCGCCTGCGTCAGGGGTGGGCGGAGATGATGTCCAAGGACCCGGCCAAGAGCGCGGCCCCCGCCGCGCTCGCAGAGCTGTGGGCACCCCGCCGGGCCGAGATCCTGAAGTCCCTCTAGCCGGCCTATCACGGCTCCGATCGCGCTCCTGCATCCTTGATTTCCGCAGGTGTCCGTACAGGGCCGCATCCGCCCGGCTACAGGCATACCCCGGTTCCCGCCGCGCGAGGCGCATCTATGCGTGTTCTCGAATGGGCCCCCAATGTTTTCAGAATGTTGCTATCTGATGCGTCATTTTGACACTCGCTTAACCATGCAACTCCCTGTTTTTGCCTGATTTCAGCGGCTTACAGCCCCTGGCATCCGCCTTGCTGCGGTTGTCCACAATAGCCCGCGGCCACCTCGGCCCGGGCACACGGGTGCATAGACAACGGGGGTTACTCATGTCTTGCGTATCAGCTGCGCTCCGGCTTGCCGCCGGCGCATTCGCCCTGACGTTCGTTCTCTTCGCCGGCGCGACGGCCTCCTCGGCACAAACGTCGACGTCCTGCCTGCCGTCCTCGGTCAGATCGACGCTCAACCAGATCCGCGCCAAGTTCGGACCGGTCCGTATCGTGTCGACCTTCCGCCGCGGTGCAGTCATTGCCGGCACGGGCCGGCGCAGCCTCCATGCGTCCTGCCGCGCCGTCGACTTCCACGCGCCGGCCGGTAAGCGCGCGGCCGTCATCGCTTGGCTCCGCGCCAACCACAAGGGCGGCCTCGGCATCTATAGCTGCGGCATGAGCCATCTGCACATCGACAATGGCGGCCACTACACGTGGAACAAGTGCGTCAACAGAAGCGGACGCGTAGCCCGCGCCGGTTGAGCCGACGTCGCATAGAACCAAGGGCGCGGTCTCGAGCCGCGCCCTTTGTTTTTTTACTCCGACGCTTTCGGGAACGACTCCCGGATTGCTCAAGTTGCTTGGTTCATACTGGCGCCGTCGTCCTGGCGTAGGGATGATGGTGCAGCAGATGGCCGAGCCGGAGCAATTCGAATGCGCACCCATTTTCTCGCAGCCGCCGGAGCGCTGATCCTGCCGGCGCTCCTAGCCGGGCACGAGCAAAGAGCCTTTGCCGCGCAAACCAAGGCGCCTGCGGCACCACAAACCGCGGTCAAGGTCGAGGTCGTGGCGAAGGGTCTCACGCATCCGTGGGGTCTGCAGTTCCTGCCCGACGGGCGCATGCTCGTCACGGAGCGACCGGGACGTCTGCGCATCGTAGCGCGCGACGGCACACTGTCTCCCGTCATCGCTGGCGTGCCGAAGGTCCATGCCGCTGGCCAGGGCGGCCTGCACGACGTCGCCCTGACGCCCGACTTCGCGACCTCGCAGGAAATCCTGCTCTCGTTCGCCGAACCGCGTGAAGGCGGCGCCAACGGCACGAGCGTCGCGGCGGCCCGCCTCGAGCTGACGGATCGCGGCGGCAGTCTCACCAACGTGCGGGTGATTTTCCGCCAGCAGCCGTCGTTCGCCACCAATATGCATTTCGGCTCGCGCATCGTCTTCGCCGAGGACGGGTCATTCTTCCTGACCGTCGGCGACCGTTACACGCAGAAGCAGGAAGCACAGCACCCGAACAATCATATCGGCAAGGTCATACGCCTCAATCGCGACGGCACCCCCTTTGCGGGCAACCCGAATCTCAAGGGCTGGGATGCGGCGGTCTGGTCGATCGGCCATCGCAACGTGCAGGGCGCCGCGCGCCATCCCGAGACGGGCGAGTTGTGGACGGCCGAGCACGGCGCACGCGGCGGCGATGAGGTGAACATCCCGCGCAAGGGCCGCAACTATGGCTGGCCCATCATCACCTACGGACGCGACTACTCTGGTGCCAAGATCGGCGAGGGCACCGCGAAAGCCGGCATGGAGCAGCCGGTCTACTATTGGGACCCCTCGATCGCACCCTCGGGCGCCGCCTTCTATACGGGCACGCTGTTTCCCGCTTGGCGCGGCAATCTGCTGGTCGGTGGGCTCGCCGCGCAGCAGCTCTCGCGCCTCGTGCTCGATGGCGAGACCGTCGTTGCCGAGGAAAGGTTGCTGGTCGATCTCGGCGCGCGCATCCGCGATGTCCGGGTCGGACCTGACGGTGCGGTCTGGCTTTTGACGGACCACGCGGACGGCCAGTTGTTGCGTCTCGTGCCGGGCTGATTCCCATTCCCTGCCGTGAAATCGGCCTTATTGGGGATACACTTTCCACTGTATGCGCGGTCGGGGCGGCGTGGAAACCGACGCTCGACCGCTTATAGTCCTCGATGCCACCAACACTTCGCGCCTCGCGTCCAGCGGAGCGCACCTCACGATCCGGCCCAGGAGGAGACGAGCGGAGCCACCCTGCGGCGGCTGCGCGACTTGATCCGAGGCGTTCATAGAATAGAGTGCGGCGAGCGTTTACACCGGCGTTCTCGATGGCCGACGTTGCCACAGCAGCACATTACAAGGACTTGGTTCGATGCTTGGCCCCTTGACCTACCTCGACGCGGCCGTGCTCGCGATCGCCCTGATCTCGGGGCTGCTCGCCATGTACCGCGGCCTGACGCGCGAGCTGCTGTCGATCAGCTCGTGGATCGCCGCACTGGCAGCCGCCGTGTACTTCGTCTTCTATCACAAGAGCACCGCCGAGCAGATCGCACAGCAGTTCCAGGCGCCGGTCGCCGTCGCGCAGATCGTCGTCGGCGGCATCATCTTCCTGATCGTGCTGATCATCGTGCATCTGATCACGTCGCGCCTCTCCGACACGATCCTCGATAGCCGCGTCGGCATGATCGACCGCATACTCGGGCTCGCTTTCGGTGCCGCCCGCGGCTTCATCATCTTCGTGATCCTCTACATGTTCTACGTGAAGTTCTTCGCGCCCGACCCCAACACGCAGGCAGCGTGGATCCGTGACTCCGTGTCTTTGCCGTACCTGGAGTCGGTCGGGCACACTCTTGAGCAGTTCCTGCTGCGCGTCCTGCCGGAGGACGGCACCTTCCCGACCCCGCCGCGCGGCGGACAGCCGGGCTGAGCCGACTTCACGTTCCGGATACGTAGACGCGCTGGAAGCGCGGGCCGAGGCGTGTGAGGACCTCGTAACCGATGGTGCCCGAACTGTCGGCGAGGTCGTCGATCTGGACATGGCGCCCGATGAGCTCTGCCCAGGCGCCGCGCTGCGCGTGCGCCGGAGGAATGTCCGTGACATCGATCGTCACCACATCCATGGAGACCCGACCGACGATCGGCGCGGGATAGCCGGCGACGTAGGCCGGCGGCGGCGGGCGCCCGATCGGTCCGCTGATCGAGCGCAGAAAGCCATCGGCATAGCCCGTCGCGATCGTCGCGAGACGCGATGGCCGCGTCAGCGTGTAGGTCGCACCGTAGCCGACGGTGTCGCCAGCCGCGGCTTGGCGAATCTGCAGGATGCGCGCCTCGACGCGCACGACCTTCGCCGCCGGATTGGGACGGCCCTCGACAGCCCGCCCGCCATAGAGTGCGATCCCCGCCCGCACGAGGTCATAGCGATAGTCGCCGCCGAGCAAAGTCCCGGCCGAATTGGCGAGGCTTGCGGGCGCCGCCGGGAGTTTCGCGCGCAATGCATCGAACGCCGCCTTCTGGCGCCCGTTCATGGGCGAGCCGGGCGTGTCGCCACAGGCGAGGTGGCTAATGACGAGCGCTACCGAAAACGCCTCGAATGGCGCCGGGTTGGCCGCGAGCGCCTCAACCTCGGCCGCTGTCAGGCCGAGCCGGTTCATGCCCGTATCGATGTGCACGGCCGCCGGCAGGCGGGCGCCGGCGGTGCGCGCGAAGGCCGCCCACTCCTCGATCTCCGCGAGGCTGCCAAGCACAGGACGCAGACCGTACGCCGGATAGAGCGGCGCCGTGCCGGGCATGAGACCGTCGAGCACATAGGCCGTGGCCGCCGGCAGTGCGACCTTGACGCGACGGCCCTCGGTCAACGTCGCGACGAAGAAGGTTCGGCAGCCGGCTTCCCAGAGCGCCCGGACGACGGGCTCGATCCCCATGCCATAGGCATCGGCCTTGACGACGCCGGCGCACTCGGCGCCCCGCGCCACTGCCGCAAGCCAGCGCCAGTTCGCCTGGATGCCCGCCAGATCCACCGTCAGCAGTCCGCGCGCCGCAGCGCTGATGGCGCCTGGATCAGTCGCGGGAGAGGCAGCGGGAACAGACAAACCTCAGTTCTTTCTCACTCATGCCGCTCGGGCAGATACTGATCGTGCGCTAGGTTCGAGAAGCGGGTGTACTGGCCCTCGAAGGCGAGCGTCACCGTGCCGACTGGACCATGGCGCTGCTTACCGATGATAGCCTCGGCTTTGCCGCTGACCATCTGCATTTTTTCCATCCAGGTCTGGAACTCGGCCGTACCCTCGCTCGGCTTGGTGCGCTCGACGTAGTATTCCTCACGGTAAACGAACATAACGACGTCCGCATCCTGCTCGATCGAACCCGATTCACGCAGGTCCGAAAGCTGCGGCCGCTTGTCCTCGCGCTGCTCGACCTGACGGGAGAGCTGGGAGAGCGCGATGATCGGAACGTTGAGCTCCTTGGCCAGCGCCTTGAGTCCGGTGGTGATCTCCGTCACCTCCTGCACGCGTCCTTCCGATGTCCGCTTCGAGCCCGTCAAAAGCTGGAGGTAGTCCACGATCAGCAGGCCGAGACCGCGCTGACGCTTGAGCTTGCGCGCCCGCGCCGCGAGCTGGGCAATGGAGATGCCGCCGGTCTGGTCGATGTAGAGCGGCAAGGTCGACATCTGCTGCGAGACCTGCACCAGGCGCTTGAACTCGGCCTCGTTGATCATGCCGCGGCGGATCTTTTCCGAGGAGATCTCGGCCTGCTCGGCGAGAATGCGCGTCGCAAGCTGCTCGGCGGACATTTCGAGCGAGAAGAAGCCGACGATGGCCCCGTCGATCACCTTATCGGTGCCGTCCGTTTGCTTCTCAGCTTTGTAGTTCTTCGCGATATTGAAGGCGATGTTCGTCGCCAGCGCCGTCTTGCCCATGGAGGGGCGGCCGGCGAGGATGATGAGGTCGGACGATTGCAAGCCGCCCATCTTGTTGTCGAGATCGCGCAGGCCCGTCGAGATGCCGGAGAGCCCGCCCTCGCGCTGGTAGGCATTGTTCGCCATCTCGATGGCGTGCGTGAGCGCCGATCCGAAGCCGACAAAGCCCTGGCCGTACTTCCCCGACTCCGCAAGGCCGAAGAGGCGCCCTTCAGCCTCCTCGATCTGCTGCTCGGGCGGAAAGTCGATCGGCGCGTCGTAGGCCGAATTGACCATGTCCTCGCCGATGAGGATGAGCTGGCGGCGGATCGCGAGGTCGTAGATCGTCCGGCCATACTCGTAGGCATTGATGATCGTCGTCGCGTTCGCCGCCAAGCGCCCAAGATATTGCGGTACGGTCAGGCTCGGCTCGATCGGCGGCGCTGTCTCGAAGTACGTGCGCAGCGTTACGGGCGTCGCCGGCCGACCGGCGGCGATGAGCTTGCCCGCCGTCTCGTAGATCTGCTGGTGCAGCGGATCAAAAAAATGGTGCGCATCGAGGAAGCTCGACACGCGCTCGTGGGCGTCGTTGTTGACCAGGATGGCGCCGAGCAGGGCCTGCTCAGCATCGAGATTGTGCGGGGCCGCGCGCAGCGGCAATGTCTCGGCATCGGCGTTTGCGGCGCCGGCGGCGAGGCTCAGGAGATCGGGGGCAGTGCGGGCGTTGTTCATGCGCGCGAAGATCGCCGATTCGGGGTTCAGCCGGGGCCGGGCAAGGGCCTTCGACCAGAGAGACTCCACGCTTTGCACAGACGTGCATAGGCCAGGCGAAGCGGCGCTTGCCGTGCGACCGAATCGCCGACACACGGATTGTACTAGTGTGATGATCGAGAAATTCGCCTATCTGGCGGCAAGGAACCGAGCGAATTTCTCGATCTGAATCACACTAGCAAGGCCCATGCCCTCGTGCCCCTACTGATGCCGAAGTTCGCTCGGACACCAGCACCGAGGTATGGCGAACTTCGGCATCGAGGCACGAGCGTGCTATGGCAAGGGCGAGACTGCCGCCGGTTGTAGCTGCCGCACCTGCCCCATCCTTCGAGGAACGACTCATGACTGCCGCCAATCCCCGTATTGCCCGCGCGCTGATTTCGGTGAGCGACAAGCGCGGCGTAGTGGAGCTTGCCGAGAAACTTGCGGCGGCAGGCATCGAGATACTTTCGACCGGCGGCACGGCGAGCGCACTCAAGGCCGCCGGCATCCGCGTCAAGGACGTCGCCGATCACACCGGCTTTCCCGAGATGATGGACGGCCGCCTCAAGACACTGCATCCGAAAGTCCATGGCGGACTTCTCGCCATCCGCGGCGACGCCGCGCACGAGGCAGCGGCCAAGGCCCATGGCATCGCGCCGATCGACCTGCTGGTGGTCAATCTCTATCCCTTCGAGGCGACGGTCGCGAAGGGCGCCGCACTCGATGACTGCATCGAGAATATCGATATCGGCGGCCCGGCCATGATTCGCGCCGCCGCCAAGAACCACGCCGGCGTCACCGTCGTCGTCGATCCCGATGACTACGAGCGGCTTCTCGGTGAGATGAGCGCCAATGGCGGTGCGACGACGCTCGCGTTCCGCCGCCAGCTCGCCGCCAAAGCCTTCGCACGTACGGCCGCCTACGACGGCGCCATCTCCAACCACCTCGGCGCGCTGTTCGAGGGTGGTGACAGCGCCGCGACGGGCTTTGGTCCGACATTCACGATCCAGGGCCGCAAGACGCAGAACCTGCGCTACGGCGAGAACGCGCATCAGCGAGCAGCATTCTATGTCGTCCCGCCCGTCGAGGCAGGGACGATCTCCGCCGCCCGTCAGCTCCAGGGCAAGGAGCTTTCCTATAACAATATCGCCGATACCGATGCCGCGCTCGAATGCGTGAAGCAGTTCGCCGATCCCGCCTGCGTCATCGTCAAGCACGCCAACCCCTGCGGCGTCGCGGAAGCGGCCAGCATCACCGAGGCCTATGACCGCGCCTTCGAGACGGACACCGAATCGGCCTTCGGCGGCATCATCGCCTTCAATCGCGAACTCGACGCAACCACGGCCTCGCACATCGTCGAACGCCAGTTCGTCGAGGTCATCATCGCGCCGAGCGTGGCACCTGACGTCGAGGCGATCGTCGCCGCCAAGAAGAATGTCCGGCTGCTTGTCAGCGGCACGTGGCCGGCCACAACGCCGCCACGCCTCGATCTCAAGAAAGTCGCGGGCGGGCTCCTCGTGCAGGACGCCGACCTTGCATTGCTCGATGGATCACACGTCGTAACGAAGCGCCAGCCAACCGAGCAGGAAATGGCCGATCTGCTCTTCACGTGGAAGGTCGCCAAATTCGTGAAGTCGAACGCCATCGTCTATGGCCGCAATCGGCGTACGATCGGCGTCGGCGCCGGCCAGATGAGCCGCGTGAATTCCGCGCGCATTGCCGTCATCAAGGCCGAACAGGCGGGGCTCGACGTCAAAGGCTCGGTCGTCGCCTCCGATGCCTTCTTTCCCTTCGCCGATGGCCTCATTGCCGCGGCAGAAGCGGGTGTGACCGCCGTCATCCAGCCCGGCGGATCGATGCGCGACCGCGATGTCATTGCCGCCGCCGACGAGCGCGGGCTCGCCATGGTCTTCACGGGCCTGCGTCACTTCCGCCATTGAGGCGCCCGTGGCCGAAATCACGCTCGGACCGCTGCACGTGCCTGACTGGGACAAGGTGCGCGCATGGCTGCAGCAGCCCGAGATTCAAGCGTGGTGGGGCGGGCTTGCCGCGGCAGAGGCTGAGATCGCGATCGCGAGCGAAAGCCCATCGGCGATCTGCCGCATAATCCTCGCGGACGACATCCCCATCGGCTATGGCCACGCCCTCGATGCCGACATCGTGCGCGGCCGGGGCACGAACGCTCTGCCGGTCGGCGCCTATGTCGTCTCGCTTTTCGTGGCCGATCCGGCGCATCGCCGGCGCGGAGCAGGTGAGACGGCACTTGCGGCCCTCACACAAGAAGTGTTCGCGACCACGCTCGCGCCCGCCGCAGTGACGTTGGTGCCCGTGCGCTATGAGCCCGCCGTGCGTGCGGCCGAGCGCGCGGGCTATCGATGGATTGGCGTGCTCGATGACAGCGTGAGCGGCCGGAGCTGGCTGATGGTGCGCGAGCGCCCCTAGTGTCGAATACACGCTGTCCGCATGGCGCCCGCGCCCTGGCATCAGGTAGCCAAGATTCCTTTACTTGCCAGCAGGCGCGGGCGGATCAGACAACTCTCCCGACAAACGGCAGCTCCCGGAAGCGGCTCGCGAGATCCATGCCGTAGCCGACAACAAAATATGGCGGGCAATCGAATGCGGCATAGTCGGCCTCGATCGCCACGGACCGGCGCACTTTCTTGTCGAGCAGCACGCACGAGACCACGCGCCTGGCGCCCCGCGCGACAATGAGATCCTTGGCAAAGGCGAGCGTACGCCCCGTATCGAGAATGTCGTCGATGAGCAGCACGTTGCGGTCGGTAACGTCGAGCCGCAGATCGCGAATGATGTCGACCTGCCCGACGGACTTCGTGCCGTCCCGGTAGCTCGAGACCGAGAGGAAATCCACTTCCGGCGCCAGGCCCGCCCGATGCAGCCCGCGCAGGAGATCGCTGGCAAAGACGAAGCTACCGGTGAGGATCGGCACGACCAGCAGCCGGTCGAGCTCGAGGCCGGCAATGGCCGTCGCAAGCTCGGCAATGCGGTCGGCAATGGCCTCGGCCGTGTAGATAACTTCTATTGTTTCCGTTCCTGGGGCGCTATCGGGCATGAATCTCGCTCACATCCTGCAAACTCGGGCTTGCAGCCGAACCGCCGCGAGGTATAGCAGGCTCATGACGCCATTACGATCCGCGGGGCGGCGGTACTGCGGCGCGCGACCGCAGCGACGGGATCGGGCGGCCCATTACCGTGCCACAATCCTTGTTGATTGATCGCACGACAGTGGAAAGTTGCGACGAGGCGGGCACCTGCCGCCGCGGGGGGAAGTCGGAGTGATCAGGCTCCAGAACGTCGGATTGAAATACGGACGCGGCGAGGAAGTGCTGCGCGACGTGTCTTTTCATCTCGAGCCCGGCTCCTTCCACTTCCTGACCGGCCCGTCCGGTGCCGGCAAGACATCGTTGTTGCGGCTCCTTTTCCTCTCGCTGCGGCCGACACGTGGCACGCTCGAGCTCTTCAACCAGAATGCCAGCCGCGCCGATACCGCGCGCCGCTCCGAGCTCAGACGCCGCATCGGCATCGTGTTCCAGGACTTCCGCCTGCTCGATCATCTCTCGACCTGGGAGAATGTTGCGCTGCCGCTGCGCGTTATCGGCCGCCGCCTCGACGAGTACCGCGAAGACGTGACCGATCTCCTGCAGTGGGTCGGCCTCGGCGATCGCATGCACGCGAACCCGTCGGTGCTTTCGGGTGGCGAGAAGCAGCGCGCAGCGATAGCGCGCGCCGTGATCGGCAAGCCGGAGCTGCTGCTCGCCGACGAGCCGACCGGTAACGTCGACCCGCAGATGGCACGCCGGCTGTTGCGCCTGTTCGTGGAGCTCAACCGCCTCGGCACGTCCGTCGTAATCGCCACGCACGACCATCAACTCATGCGCCAGTACAGGGCGCCGCGCCTGGAGCTGAACGAGGGCCATGTCCGGATCGTATGACAGGCCGGCTTGGCCTCGCAGCCGAGCGCCCGGCGCACGCCAGTACGATGACGTCGACGACTACACGTCGCCGACAGGCCCGCCGCAGGTGGATGACTTCACCCAGCCTCTCGAGCTTGGCGCGCCTGCGCACGATCACGCCGCATCCAATACCCTGCCGCCGGCCGACATGGCCTCGATCCAGGTCAATTCCTCGATCGTGCCCGCCGGCACGGTGACCGGCACATCGCTCACGCTGGTCGTGACGATCATGTGCTTTCTCGCCTGTCTCACGGCGGGCGCGGTCTACATGATCAACCAGTCGGCATCGGCATGGCTGCGCAATGTGTCGAGCGAAGTCACCATCCAGATCGAGCCACGCGAGAACACCGACACCGAGCGCGTGTTACGCGATGTCACGGTGTACCTTGCCGGCCAGCCGGGCATTCGCGGCGTCAGGCCACTCAGTCTCGAGAGTGCCACGGAACTTCTCGAGCCGTGGCTCGGAAAGTCCGAAGTGCTGAAGGAGCTGCCGATACCGCGTCTGATCGCCCTCGAGCTCGACAGGAGCGCGCCGCCCGATCTCGACCGGCTGCGCACCAGCCTCAGCGAGCAGTTCAAGAGCGCGAGCCTCGACGATCACCGCCTTTGGCAGCAGCAGATTCGCGCCGTCACCCGCTCGCTCGCCCTCGGCGGCATTGCGATCCTGATCCTCGTCGGCGCCGCGACCATGGCGATCATCATCTCGGCAACCCGCAGCGCCATGGCCTCGAACCGCGAGATCGTGGAAGTGCTGCACTTCGTCGGCGCGACCGACCGCTTCATTGCCCGTGAGTTCGAAACGCAGTTCCTGCGCCTCGGCATACGGGCGGGTTTCGTCGGCGCCGCATGCGCGATGGCGGTCTTCTTCATGATGCCGTCGATAACCGAGGCGCTCGGCGGCGGCACACTGACCATGGCGGAAGTCCGTCGCCTGATCGGTGCCGGCACGCTCGATATCCTCGGCTATCTCGTGCTGGTCCTGGTCGTGCTCATCATCGCGGTGCTGTGCATGTTTACCTCACGTGTCAGCGTCAAGCGCATTCTGCACAGCCAGCACTGAGCAGGCACGTGTGCAACTGCCGATTGCCGCATCCGGCACCCGCGCGTTGACATGGGTGCCGATGTGAGCACAAATCCGCTTCGCGCGTGGCCTCCCGGCGCCCGCGCCAAGGGGGAGCTTTCCGGATACCGTCGATGATGCGGCTCATTTTCACCCTGCTGAGCCTCGCGGTTGTTGGCCTCGCCGGCGGCTTCATTGTCTTCGCCGTATGCGCGACGAGCGCGCAAGAGCCGCAAGTGCAGAAGGCCGACGCCATCGTTGTCGTCACGGGGGGCGAGGACCGAATCAGTGCGGCTCTCGGCCTGCTGCGTCACGGGAGCGGCCGGCGCCTGTTGATATCAGGCGTCAATCCGCGCACGAGCGCAGCCGCCATCCGCGATCAGACCGGCGAGGAGCGCCAGCTCTTCGAGTGCTGTGTCGACATCGGCCGCGAGGCAAGCGACACGATCGGCAACGCCGAAGAGGCGCGTGACTGGGCGGGCACGCACGGCTATCGCTCGCTCATCGTGGTGACATCCGCCTACCATATGCCGCGCACGCTCGCCGAGTTCGCGCGCGCCATGCCGCACATCGCGCTCGTCGCGCATCCGGTCAGTCCGCGCCATGCTCGCGACAGACCCTGGTGGCAGCACCCGGGCTCGCTCCGCCTGCTCGCGAGCGAGTATCTGAAATATATCGCCGCGATCACCCGCCTGGCCTGGGCGCGGACCCAGGCCGTTCTCGGTGACACAGCGGCCCGCGCGAGCGTCGCCGGCTAGCAGGGGCTTGGCGTTATCCAAAGCTCAGGATGATCCGGCCACGGCCTGTGGACGCCCCGGGGCCGCTGACCTATAAGGCCAGTAATCCGCGTCTCGGCCTGTTTGATGCCGCTATCCGGCATCTAATTGAGAATGGTGGGCATGACCGAAGAGGCCCGTGAACCGGCCAGCAGGATCGAGAAGCTTTGCGCAGAGCACGGCTTGCGCATGACGGCGCCGCGCCGCGTCATTGCTCGTGTGCTCTCGGACGCTTCCGATCATCCGGATGTCGACGAGGTGTACCGGCGCGTGCACGCTGTCGATCCGCGGATCTCGCTTTCGACGGTCTATCGCACGGTCGGCCTGCTCACCCGTAAGGGCATTATCGCGCGGCATGACTTCGGCGCCGGACGCATGCGCTTCGAGGAGGCATCCGGCGAGCATCACGACCATCTCATCAACGTCGAGACAGGTGACGTGATCGAGTTCCACAACGAAGAGATCGAGCAGCTGCAGGAGCGCGTCGCCAAGGAACTCGGCTTCGAACTCGTGGGACACCGGCTGCAGCTCTTCGGCGTACCCATCAAACGACGGCGCGACCGCTAGCCTCTTACTTGCAGCGGCCTGAGCAGCCGGCAGCTCCCTTTTCGCCTTGCGCGATACAGCGCTGGAAGCAATCCGGGCCTTTTCCTTTGCCTTTGCCCTTGCCCGCCCGCTTGCCCTTTCCCCATCCCTTGCCCTTCCCCCATCCCTTGCCCTTCCCCCATCCCTTACCCTTCCCCCAACCCTTGCCCTTCCCCCAACCCTTTTTCTCCTGCACCGGGATGAGCGATTGCTCGGGCGTACTCTTTTGGAAGCCGATTGGCGCGGACTTGATGGCTGGCGCGCTGCCGAGTGCCAAAAGCAGAATGCTCGCCAGGAAAATTCGGGTGCGCACGACACGCCTCCCATCATGATGCAAAAAAAAAGGGAATATACGCGCGCTTGCTATTCTGCGCTCGCGTTGACCACAAGCGCATCGCCTATGGCCAGCTCGCCGCCCCCGATGATCCTCACGTAGACTCCGAGATCGCTGTGCCCCCATGTACGCAGCAGCGTCTCCGGAATGGCCATGTCGCGCGTGCCCGTTTGCGGATCGACATTCGTCGCGGCACAGCGCACCGTATGCTTGACGACTTCGCCGCGCACGCCGCCAAGCGTGATCCCCTTGCCGACCCAGGTGCGCTCGGCCCAAGGCTCCGCGCCATCGATGTACACGTTCGCGCGAAAGCGCAGCGGATCGATCGGGCGCCCGGCGACCCGCTCGACGTCGCGCACGGTCGCGAGATTCACGACGTGGAGGCACTTCATCGCGACATCCGAGAAGCTATGCCCCGGTGCAAAGACGATCTTCGGCGGCCCGCGCAGCTCGGCCTGCATGTAGGCGGCGAAGAACTGCTCGATCATCTTGCGGCCGAGCGGCGTGGTGAGCTGACCGCGCGCGACCTGTTTGCCCGCACGCAGGATCGTCAATGTCTCCGTGGCATCGTCGAAGCTCGTGGAGAGCGTTGCGAGCCGCTCGTCGCGCATGAGCATGAGAAACGTGATCTTCGGCAGATGACGCGGGTTGTCCGGATCGAAGCGTCCGGGGCCATTCTCGATGGCATAGGCGCGGTCGAACGGCATGGTGCCGCCCGCCTCGAGCGTCACACGGTCGCGCGCCTCGGGGCTCAGTCCCTTCACGGGATAGCGATAGAGCGCGGCAACCGTCGGCGACGTCATCGGGCCAAGCCTCCAGTGCTATTCGGCCTCGCGCTTCGCCTTCTCGATCTCGATCATGCGACGGTCGACGTACTCGCCGACGATCTGGCTCAGCTCCTCGTTCTTGTCCTCGAAGAAGTGGCCGGCGCCGGAAATGATCGTGTGCTCGATCTTGATGCCTTTCTGCGTCTTGGTCTTGCGCGACATCTCCTCGACCGCCGCACTCGGCACGACCTTGTCGCGCTCGCCCGAAATCACGAGACCCGACGACGGGCAGGGCGCGAGGAACGAATAGTCATAGAGGTTCGCCGGCGGCGCCACGCAGATGAAGCCGTCGATCTCCGGCCGGCGCATGAGAAGCTGCATGGCAATCCACGTGCCGAACGAGACGCCCGCAATCCAGCATGAGCGGCTGTCGGCATTCTGGAGCTGGAGCCAGTCGAGCGCGGACGCCGCATCGGCGAGCTCTCCCGGCCCATTGTCGAAATAGCCCTGACTGCGTCCGACGCCCCGGAAGTTGAAGCGCAGCACGGAGAAGCCCCGCTCCTGAAAGGTATAATACAGATGGTAGACGATCTGGTTGTTCATCGTCCCGCCGAACTGCGGGTGCGGATGCAGGATGAGGGCGATGGGGTTCTCGCTGCGCCCTTCGTGGTGATAGCGGGCTTCGAGACGGCCAGCGGGGCCGTTGATCATGATTTCGGGCATGGGACCTTTCGGGCTTTCTGCGCTCGGGGGCAGGGTTCGGTCGAAGCTGAGCTGGGGCATCCGTATGCATTCGATGCGGCCCAGATCATCGCCTTTAGGCTCGCCATCGAAAATACTTGACTTGCTCGCTCGGAATTTTCATATACAGACCAGGATTTAGAAACGCTCAAAACTGAGCGTTACCGTACCGGGCCGGTTGCGCGTCTCTTAGCACGTAACCATGCCTCGAATGCAAGGTCGTTGTGGCCGCGCGGCACCGCCACTTGTGGCGGTTGGGCCGGGTGGCTCGGAAATCCCGACCGAGCAGGTACGCCGCGGTACTTGGGACAGGTTGCGTGAGGCGCGTGGGATCATGGAGCTGAACACCAAGGGCCGGTACGCCGTGATGGCCATGGCGGATCTCGCGAGCCAGCCCGCTAGCGAAGCGATCCCGCTGCCCGCCATCGCAGAGCGCCAGCAGATCTCGATCGCCTATCTCGAGCAGATTTTCATCCGCCTGCGCCGCGCCGGTCTTGTGGAAAGCGCGCGCGGTCGTTCCGGCGGTTACCGGCTTTCCCGCCCGGCGGCCTCCATCGTCGTCGCCGATATCATGTCCGCGGTCGAGGAAGATACGCGCATGACCCGGTGCCGCGGCGAGGACGGTGCGCCATGCCTGCCGGGTCATCGCTGCCTGACCCACAATCTCTGGGAGGCGCTCGGCGCGCAGATTGCCGGTTTTCTCGGGACGGTGACGCTTCAGGACGTGCTGGACGGCCTTCCGACACATCGCGGCACACCCCCGGTCGATGCCTTCATCAACCCTGCGGAGGTGCGCACGGCCCGATGACAAGCGAGCGCACATATCTCGACTGGAACGCGACGGCGCCGCTGCTTCCCGAAGCGCAGGCGGCGATCGTGCGTGCGCTCGACGTGTGCGGCAATCCTTCCTCGGTCCATGCCGAGGGACGCCATGCACGCGCCATCGTCGAAACGGCGCGCGAGCAGGTCGCGGCGCTTGTAGGTGCGCAGCCATCCGAGGTCGTCTTCACAAGCGGCGCGACGGAGGCGTGCAACACCGTCCTGGCGGCGCCGTGGGCGGCGATCGTAGTTGCAGGCATCGAGCATGATGCTGTGCGGCAGCCGGTCGAGGCCATGAGCGGAGCGCGCATTGCGCTTGGTGTCGATGCGCAGGGTCGCGTCGATCTGTCCGAGGTGGCAGCGAAAGTCGGCGCGGCTGTCGGCGCGCACGGCGCCGGTCGCGTACTCGTCGCGCTTCAGCTTGCGAACAACGAGACCGGCGTTCTCCAGCCCGTAACCGAGATCGCTGCTATTGCGCGCGAAACCGGCGCCCTTCTCTTCACGGATGCCGCCCAGGCAGCGGGTCGCATTCCGGTTGATTTCGCCACGCTCGGGGCTGATTTCATGGCCCTTTCGGCGCACAAGCTCGGCGGCCCGAAAGGTGTTGGCGCGCTGATCGTGCGCGAAGGCCGCGACCTCCCTGCGTTCGTCCGTGGCGGTGGTCAGGAGCGCCGCCGCCGTGGCGGGACGGAGAACGTCTTTGGCATCGCGGGCTTTGGCGCTGCTGTCGAAGCCGCTCACAAGACAGTCGACGGACGCGCGCGAATTGCCGCGCTGCGCGACCGCCTCGAGGCAGGGCTTCTGGATCTGACTCCGGATGCCCATATCATGGGTGTGGGCGCAGAGCGGCTGCCCAATACGACGTGCATCGCACTCCCGGGATATGCCGCCGAGACGCTGGTCATCCGCTTCGACCTCGCCGGCATCGCGGTCAGCGCGGGCGCAGCCTGCTCCGCCGGCAAGATCGGCGTGAGCCACGTCCTCACGGCCATGGGATGCGACGAAACCACCGCGCGATCGGCGGTCCGCATCAGCATCGGCCCGACGACTACAGACCGCGAAATCGACCGTTGCCTCGCTGCCTGGCGCGAGATCGCTGCCCATTCGAGGGCTTTGGCCCGGGCGCGCACCGCCGCGTAGCGAGCAACAGAAACGACACGATCAGGAGCACGGAGAATAAGATGGCCGCCGTTCAAGAGACCATCGCACAGGTCAAGGCGATCGACGTCGACAAGTACAAGTACGGCTTCGAGACCGACATCGAGACCGAGAAGGCCCCGCGTGGCCTGAGCGAGGACATCGTACGCTTCATCTCCGAGAAGAAGGGCGAGCCTGCCTGGATGCTCGAGTGGCGTCTCGATGCCTATCGGCGCTGGCGCGCGCTCAAGGAGCCGACCTGGGCCAAGCTGAAGTATCCGAAGATCGACTTCGACAGCCTCTATTATTACGCTGCCCCGAAGGGCACGACCGGCCCGCGGAGCCTCGACGAGGTCGATCCCCAGATCCTGGCCACCTACGCCAAGCTCGGCATTCCGCTGAAGGAGCAGGAGATCCTCGCCGGCGTGCGCAAGGCCGGCGAGCCGAGCCCTGGTGCTGAAGGCCACGAGGGCGCCAATGGCGCCGTAAACGGCTTTGCCAGCATGGCCGGCAAGGTCGCGGTCGATGCCGTCTTCGACTCCGTCTCGGTCGTCACGACCTTCAAGAAGGAGCTGGCCAAGGCTGGCGTGATCTTCTGCTCGATCTCCGAGGCGCTTCGTGAGCACCCGGACCTCGTGAAGAAGTATCTCGGCTCGGTCGTGCCGCAGTCCGACAATTTCTATGCCGCCCTCAACTCGGCGGTCTTCTCGGATGGCTCGTTCGTGTACGTCCCTGAGGGCGTGCGCTGCCCGATGGAGCTTTCAACCTACTTCCGCATCAACGAGAAGAACACCGGTCAGTTCGAGCGGACGCTGATCATCGCGGACAAGGGCTCCTACGTCTCGTACCTCGAGGGCTGCACGGCGCCCATGCGCGACGAGAACCAGCTCCATGCGGCCGTGGTCGAACTCATCGCCCTCGACGATGCCGAGATCAAGTATTCGACCGTTCAGAACTGGTATCCCGGCGACAAGGACGGCAAGGGCGGTATCTATAACTTCGTGACCAAGCGCGGCGACTGCCGTGGCCGGAACTCGAAGATCTCCTGGACGCAGGTCGAGACCGGCTCGGCCATCACCTGGAAGTATCCGAGCTGCATTCTGCGTGGCGATAACAGTCGTGGCGAGTTCTACTCGATCGCCATCTCCAACGGCCACCAGCAGGTCGACAGCGGCACCAAGATGATTCACCTCGGTCGCAACACGACGAGCCGGATCATCTCGAAGGGTATTGCTGCGGGCTTCTCGCAGAACACCTATCGCGGCCTCGTCTCGGCCCACCGCAAGGCTACCGGCGCTCGCAATTTCACCAATTGCGACAGCCTCTTGATCGGTGACAAGTGCGGTGCCCACACCGTGCCGTATCTGGAGGCGCGCAACTCGTCCGCCCAGTTCGAGCACGAAGCGACGACATCGAAGATCTCGGACAACATGCTCTTCTACTGCACCCAGCGTGGGCTGTCGGAAGAAGAGGCGGTGGCCCTCGTGGTCAACGGCTTCGTCCGGGACGTGTTGCAGCACCTTCCTATGGAGTTCATGGCCGAGACGCAGAAGCTGATCGGCATCAGCCTCGAGGGCAGCGTCGGCTGAGCGCGTAAACGACGTTCGATTTCACGACTGCAGGAAAAATTCATGTGCGAAAGCCTGCCAATTCGGGCCGAAATGTGTAGGATGGCGACATTCGGCCACAGGCCGGACCAAAAAAGATGGTGGGGGTCGAGGGGCCTTGCACCACGACGTGCCGGGAGCGAAGCGCGGGGGCGCCAATGCGGTGGCTGCCCAATCTGAGGAGTGAGCTAATGAGTGACGCAGCTGGTTTCGGTCAGGTGATGGTGAGGGCACGGCTCACGCGCGAGATCGGGGAGAGCGAATGCAAGCAGCGCAACGCCCTGTCCATCAAACGGCCGGGCCTGACGCTTCGCCAGGGCACCCAGGTGACGGTCCTCGAGACCCTTGAGCAAGGCCAGGCCTTCCTGGTCGAGTTCGGGCACAAGTCGCCGGATGCCTGCGACTGGCTCGGCGTGCTCTACCCCTCGGAGATCGAGCTGGAAGGGGCAAGCCCGCAGCAGGCGGCCTGAGCCGCTTAACCGACCTGAGCGAGCTGACGACACGGGGGTGCCGCGGCAGCGGCGCTGAAGGATGAGTATTTGCGGTTCGAATGAGCCGCGCATCGTGAGGAGATGGCTTCCGGCCGCGATCGCGCGGGGAGGCTCAGCCAAGAAGAAGTCAGGAGACCCGTACGGCCATGCTCGAGATCAAGAACCTGCACGCCCGCATCGCCGAGGACGGCACCGAGATTTTGCGCGGCATCGACCTCGTCGTGCCCAAGGGCGAAGTGCACGCCATCATGGGCCCCAACGGCTCAGGCAAGTCCACGCTCGCCTACGTGCTCGCCGGCCGCGACGACTACGAGATCACCGAGGGCGACATCCTCTGGAACGGCGAGTCGATCCTCGAAATGGAGCCGGACGAGCGTGCCGCCAAGGGCGTCTTTCTCGCCTTCCAGTATCCGATGGAGATTCCCGGCGTCGCAACAATGACCTTTCTGCGCGCCGCACTCAATGCCGTGCGCAAGAAGCGCGATCAGAAAGAGCTCACGACGCCCGAATTCCTGAAGGTCGTGCGCGCAAAGGCGGCCGAGCTCGGCGTCAGCGACGAGATGCTGAAGCGCCCGCTCAACGTCGGCTTCTCCGGCGGCGAGAAAAAGCGCATGGAGATCCTCCAGATGTCCGTGCTGGAGCCGACGCTGTGCGTGCTCGACGAGACCGACTCCGGCCTCGATATCGATGCCATCCGGATCGTTTCAGAAGGTGCCACGAAGCTGCGCAGCCCCGATCGCGCGATGCTGGTCATTACGCACTATCAGCGTCTGCTCAACTACATCGTGCCCGACAAGGTGCACGTCCTTGCCAAGGGTCGCATCCAGAAGACCGGCGGCAAGGAGCTGGCGCTCGAGCTCGAGAAGTCCGGTTATGCCGACTTCACCGGCAAGGCCGCGTGAGGCCCCAATGAACGTCACGCCCTTAAAGACCAAGGCCGAGAGCCAACTGCGCGAGCAGTTCGATGCCGCCGCGGCCAACCTGCCGGGAAGCGGCTGGGTCAGCACACTGCGCGCCCGCGCCATGGACGCCTTCACCGCTGAAGGTCTGCCGAATCGCCGCATCGAGGAATGGAAGTATACCGATCTGCGCGAGCGCCTGCGCGACATTCCGGCGCCAGGCACTGCCAAGCCCACGGACGTCAGCACGGCCGATCTCAATGAGGCACTCGGCCCGCTCGCCGCGATCGACGCCGAGCGCATTGTCCTCGTCGACGGCGCGTACAGTGCCGATCTGTCGAAGATCTCGGCCGAGGCGACAACCATCGAGCTCATGTCGCTCGCCGCCATGCTCGAGAAGGCGCCGCCCTGGCTCGAAGGAAAGTTCTCGGCGGATAGCGGGGTTGTTGTCGCGCTCAATACGGCCTTCATGAGCGACGGTGTGCTGCTGAAGGTCCGCAAAGACCAGGATCCCGGCAAGCCGGTTCTGCTCGTTCACGCGCGCACCGCGTCCGAGCCGAGCGCCCTCGCCGTACGCAATGTCATCAGCGTCGAGGCCGGCGGCAAGCTGACGCTCATCGAGGCACATGTCGCACTGCCAGGAGCCGCGCGTGGTGCGCTGAGCAATGTCGTCACCGATGTCACGCTGGCCGACGGCGCCGCGTGCGATCACATCAAGAGCCTCGTCGACGCGGCCGGATCGACGCATCTCGCAACCTGGAACACGAAGCTCGGCAAGGACGCCGTTTATCGCGGCTTCCAGCTCACGGCGAGCCCCGCGCTCGCGCGCAACGACATCAACATCATCTTCAACGGCGAGGGCAGCAAGCTCGATCTCTCGGGCGTCTTCCTCGCGCGCGGCACCGAGCATATTGACACGACGCTCGTCGTCGATCATGCCGTGCCGCATTGCGAGAGCCGCGAGCTCTTCAAGGGCGTGCTGGCCGATCGCGCGCACGGCATCTTCCAGGGCAAGATCATCGTCCGCCCGGATGCGCAGAAGACCGACGGCAAGCAGATGTCGCAGGCGCTCATGCTCTCGCCGGACGCGCAGTTCTCCTCGAAACCCGAGCTCGAGATCTACGCCGACGACGTCGTGTGCGGCCATGGCGCCACGTGCACGGAGATCGACGCCGACCTCCTGTTCTACTGCCGCTCGCGCGGCATTCCCGTGGACGAGGCGCGCGCCATGCTGACGGAGAGCTTCGTCGGCGAGGCCGTCGAGAAGATCGAGGACGAAGATGTGCGCGAGGCGATCGAAACGCTGGCCATCGGGTGGCTGCGCGTCGGCTGATGCCTCGGAGAAGAACCGGGCGACGCAAGCAACCCGGAGCTAGGATCTGATCATGGCAAGCACGGAAACGACCGCGAAGACGCCATCAGGCGCGGCGGCTTTCAATGTCGAACGCATCAGGGCCGACTTCCCGATTCTCTTCCGCGAGGTCTACGGGAAGCCGCTCGTTTATCTCGACAACGGCGCCTCCGCACAGAAGCCGCGCGCTGTGCTCGATGCCATCGATCACGCCTACAAGATGGAGTACGCGAACGTCCATCGCGGCCTCCACTACCTCTCCAATACCGCGACGGCCAAGTTCGAGGAGGCGCGCGAGATTGCACGGCGCTTTCTCAACGCCCCGAGCGCCGAGCAGGTGATTTTCACGAAGAGCATCACCGAGGCGATCAACCTCCTCTCCTACAGCTTCGGCGCCGACTTCAAGGAGGGCGACGAGATCGTCCTCTCGATCATGGAGCATCACTCCAATATCGTGCCGTGGCACTTCCTGCGCGAGCGCAAGGGCTGCGTGCTGAAGTGGGCGCCGATCAGCGATGACGGCGTGCTCGACCTCGAAGCCTTCGAGAAGCTGCTCAGCCCGCGGACGCGCCTCGTCGCGATCACGCACATGTCGAACGTGCTCGGCACGGTCGTCCCCATCAAGGAGGTCGTCCGCATCGCCCGCACGCGCGGTGTGCCTGTCTTCGTCGACGGCGCCCAGGCCGCCGTGCACATGCCGATCGACGTGCAGGATCTCGACTGCGACTTCTATGCCTTCACCGGCCACAAGGTGTATGGGCCGACCGGCATCGGCGTCCTCTACGCCAAGAAGAAGCACCTCGACGCCATGCCGCCCTTCCTCGGCGGCGGCGAGATGATCGAGACCGTGACGACGGACAACGTCACGTATGGGGTCACGCCGCACAAGTTCGAGGCCGGCACGCCACCGATCGTGCAGGCCATCGGGCTCGGCGCCGCGCTGAGCTACGTCATGCAGATCGGGCGCGAGAACATCGCCGCGCACGAGGCGGACCTGCGCGCCTATGCCCACCAGCGCCTCGCCGAGCTGAATTGGCTCAAGATCTATGGCCGCGCGCCGGGCAAGGGCTCGATCGTCGCCTTCAACATCGACGGCATGCACCCGCACGACATCTCGACGATCATCGATCGCTCGGGCGTCGCGGTGCGGGCCGGCCATCACTGCGCGCAGCCGCTCATGGAGCGCCTCGGCGTCTCCGCGACGTGCCGCGCGTCCTTCGCCATGTACAATACGCGCGCCGAGGTGGACGCCCTTGTCGAGGCGCTCATCAAGGCGCACGACTTCTTCGCGTAGTGGAGTAGGCCCCATGGATGGAAAGCCAGTGGAGCGCGATACACTGATCGTCGGAGGCGGGACGCCCGATGCGCCCACACGCACGTCCGCGCCGTCGATTGCCGAGGGCGGGACACCCGTCGAGGGCTCGAAGCTTTCAGCCGAGCAGCTCGAGCAGATGACGGCGGACATCGTCGCCGCGCTGAAAACGGTGTACGATCCGGAGATCCCCGCCGATATCTACGAGCTCGGCCTGATCTACAAGATCGACATCGACGATGATCGCAATATCGGGATCGACATGACGCTGACGGCGCCGGGCTGCCCCGTCGCCGGAGAGATGCCCATCTGGGTCGAGAATGCGGTCGGCAGCATCGACGGCGTGGGACAAGTAACGGTCAACCTGACGTTCGATCCGCCGTGGGATCAAAGCCGCATGTCCGACGAAGCGCGCCTCGCGCTGAATATGTTCTGACCGACGGCACTAAGGCGCCTTGAGCTTCATCGTCGCGATCACGCCGATATGGTCGGACGCTGGCCAGTGCGAACGATCGAGCAAACGCACCTCGCGCACATCGACGAATTTCGGATCGATGAAGATGTAATCGAGATGTGCGCCAGCCACCGTATGGCCATCGCGCATGAATGTCGGATGCTTTTTGACTGCGCCGTTCGCCGTCGCAACATCTGCTGCATCGACCAGCCGTGAACGTACCGGCGCCAGCCGTGCCGCATTCGGTCGCGCATTGAAATCCCCGAGCAGAACCAGCGGCCCCTCGATGCTCTCGATGCGCGCCATGGTCCGGCGTATGGGGGCGCCGTCCTTCAGATCCTTGTCAGGATGAACATCCACGATCGTGACGCTCCGGCCACCGACTCGGATTGTGGCCGTCAGATCGCTACGGCTGTTGCCATGGCCCGTGCTCGTCACATCACTTCGATGGCTTTGCATCGGAAAGCGCGAGAGGATGGCTAGCCCCCACCAGTTCCCGTACTTGTCGCCGTGCCGCGCGTAAACGTGCGCCATCCCGAGCGCCGTCGCGATCAGGCGGGCCTGCGTCTCACCCACCACTTCTTGCAGCGCCACCACGTCGGGCTTGGCCGAGCGGATTGCTGCGATAACGGGGCTGAGATCGAGCTTCCGACCGCGAGCCTCGATCGGGTTGCGCTCAGCCTTCGCACCGCCGAGCCCGCCGCGGATGTTATACGTCATCACGGTGAAAGTCGCCGGCTCGGCATGCAGCTCAGTCGCGCCGATCATCAGCGCGAATAGCAGGAACAAGCGCGGCATTGCGACCTCCCGATGCGGCAACCGCGGAGGCATGCGCCGCTGACCGCCTAGCAGTCAAGCGTCGTCCGGCGTTCCCAGTCGGTCAGGTGGCGCGCGTAGTCGTTCCAGTCGGCATGGCGGAGCCTGGCATAAGACGCAACCGTCGCCTCGCCGAAGGCCGCCTTCAGCATGTCGCTCGTCTCGAAGCTGCGCAGCGCATCGAGCAGATTGAGCGGCAGCCTCTTCACATCCTTCACCGTGTGCCCCTCGGTGTACATGTTGATGTCGAGGCGCTTGCCCGGATCACGTTTGTTACGCAGGCCGTCGAGGCCGGCCGCGAGAATGGCCGCCTGCAGCAGGTAGGGGTTCGTGGCGCCGTCGGCGAGGCGAAGCTCGAAGCGGCCTGCATCCGGAATGCGGATCATATGCGTGCGATTGTTGCCCGCGTACGAGATCGAGCTCGGCGACCACGTCGCGCCCGATGTTGTCGGCGGCGCATTGATCCGCTTGTAGGAGTTCACGGTAGGATTTGTGATCGCCGCGATTGATCCCGCCGAATGCAGCAAGCCACCGATGAAGTGATAGGCCTGCTGGGATAGGCCAAGCTCGCCTGAAGCATCGTCGAACACGCATTTGCCCGTGCTGGTCGACCAGAGCGAGACATGCGCATGGCAGCCGTTGCCGGTGAGATTCGCGAACGGCTTCGGCATGAACGTCGCGCGCAGGCCGTGCTTCTCCGCAATGGACTTCACCATGAACTTGAAGAAGGCGTGCTTGTCGGCCGTCCGGAGGCACGTGTCGTATTCCCAGTTCATCTCGAACTGGCCGTTCGCGTCCTCGTGGTCGTTCTGGTAGGGCCCCCAGCCGAGCGCGATCATGGAGTCGCAGATCTCCTTGATCACCTCGTAGCGCCGCATGAGCGCCTGCTGGTCGTAGCAAGGCTTGGCCTGGAAGTCGGCAGCGTCGGAGATCTCGGTGCCGTCGGGCGAGATCAGGAAGTACTCGCACTCGACGCCTGTCTTCATCTCGAAGCCATCGCGCGCAGCATCGGCGATGACGCGCTTCAGGACCTGACGCGGGTTCTGATCGACCGGCTTGCCGTCCATCACGAGATCGCCCGTTACCCAGGCGACTTCGGGTTTCCAGGGAAGCTGGATGGCCGTCTCCGGATCGGGCGACACCAGGACGTCGGCGTGAGCTGGCGTCATGTCGAACCACACCGCGAAGCCGGCAAAACCGGCGCCTGACTTCGCGACGCTGTCGATCGCCGTCGCCGGGACGATCTTGGCCCGCATGGTCCCGAAGAGGTCCACGAACGAGATCAGGAAATATTTGACCCCCTTTTCCTCAGCGAACCGTCCTAGTGACGCCATACCTTCCCCTCCGCGTAGATCTCGGATGTGTGTTGTCCGCGATCAGGTACCGCTGGCACCTGGAATCCAATTCGTGCCTGCGAGCGGCACACCGGCCATCGCCGCAGCTTCCACGGTCAGCGCGACGAGATCTTCGGGTTCGAGGTTGTGGACGTGGCTCTTGCCATTCGCGCGCGCGATCGTCTGGCACTCGAGCGTGAGGACCGAGAGGTAGTTGGCGAGACGCTTCCCCGCCGCGATCGGATCGAGGCGCTTCGTCAGCTCAGGGTCTTGCGTGGTGATGCCGGCCGGGTCGCGACCCTCATGCCAATCATCGTAGCAGCCCGCCGTCGTACCGAGCTTGCGGTATTCCTCCTCCCAGCGTGGATGATTGTCGCCGAGCGCAATCAGCGCCGCCGTGCCGATCGAGACGGCATCGGCGCCGAGGGCGAGCGCCTTCGCGACGTCGGCGCCGGAGCGGATACCGCCCGAGACGATGAGTTGCACCTTGCGATGCATATCAAGCTCGGTGAGCGCTTTCACCGCCGGCCGGATCGCCGCGAGCGTCGGCAGACCGCAGTGTTCGATAAACACGTCCTGCGTCGCAGCAGTGCCGCCCTGCATGCCATCGAGCACGACGACGTCGGCACCGGACTTCACCGCAAGCGCCGTATCGTAATAGGGCCGTGCGGCGCCGACCTTCACGTAGATGGGCTTTTCCCAGCCGGTGATCTCGCGCAACTCCAGGATTTTGATCTCGAGATCGTCGGGGCCGGTCCAGTCGGGATGCCGGCAGGCCGAGCGCTGGTCGATGCCGGCCGGCAGCGTGCGCATGGCCGCGACGCGCTCGGAAATCTTCTGGCCGAGCAGCATCCCGCCGCCGCCGGGCTTCGCGCCCTGGCCGATGACAATCTCGATCGCGTCGGCGCGCCGGATCTGATCGGGCTCCATGCCGTAACGCGAGGGCAGATACTGGTAGACGAGCAGGCTCGACGCCTTGCGCTCCTCCTCCGTCATGCCGCCATCGCCCGTCGTCGTCGACGTACCGACGGCGGAAGCCCCGCGGCCGAGCGCTTCCTTGGCCGGCGCGGAGAGCGAGCCGAAGCTCATGCCTGCGATCGTGATCGGGACTTTGATCTCGATCGGCTTCTTCGCGAAGCGCGTGCCGAGCACCACGTTCGTCCCGCACTTCTCGCGATAACCTTCGAGCGGGTAGCGGCTGATCGAGGCGCCGAGAAACAGCAGATCGTCGAAGTGCGGCAGCTTTCTCTTCGCGCCGAAGCCGCGGATGTCGTAGATGCCCGTCGCCGCGGCGCGATGGATTTCCGCGATGGTCGCGCGATCGAAGGTCGCCGACTCGCGGGGCGGGGTGTGGATCCAACGATCTTCGTCGGCCATCAGTAAGACCCCAGGTTGTCGATATGGAAGTGATAGAGCGTGCGCGCGGAGCCGTAGCGCGTGAACTCGGAAACGTCGATCTCGGGGCCGACGCCAGCCGCATCGAGCAGCCCACGAAGCAGCGTACGATGCTCCTCGCGCGTTTCCTTGGCGATGCAGTCCGTGCCAAGGCTCTTGACCTTGCCGCGCACGAATAGGCGCGCCTCGTAGATGCTGTCGCCGAGCGCATCACCGGCATCGCCGAGCACGACGATGTTGCCGGCCTGCGCCATGAACGCCGCCATGTGTCCGATCGAGCCCTTCACGACGATATCGAGCCCGCGCAGCGAGATGCCGAGCCGCGCGGACGCATTGCCGTCGATGACCAGGAGGCCGCCGCATCCGGTCGCGCCTGCCGACTGCGAGGCATCACCTTTCACATGCACGCGGCCCGACATCATGTTCTCGGCGACGCCGGTGCCGGCATTGCCGTTGATGGTGATGCTGGCCTGCTGGTTCATGCCGCCGCAGTAATAGCCGACGTGGCCGTCGATCGTAACGTCGATCGGACTGACGAGCCCGGCCGCAAGCGCGTGCGCGCCGCGCGGATTGGAAATCATGAAGGCGCCGGCTTCGGCCTTCTGCAGGCTCTCGTTCACCTGCCGCAAGGAGAGGCTCGCGAGATCGAGCCGCGTATTGCGCATGTCCTGAGCCGCCTTGGTCTCCACCCGTACCGACGGCATGCTCAGCTCCGGCTCCAGGCATAGACCGTCGCCGGTGCCGGCTCCCAAATCCTTGCGCCGTCGATGCCGGGCAGCGCTGCGAGCGCGCGGAACTCAGAACCGAAAGCCACCCAGCCGTCCGTTTCCGCCATCACCGCCGGCTTGCAGGCGATCGGGTCGCGGAGCACGGCAAAGCCGTCGCGTGTGCCGACGACGAACGTGTAAAAACCGTCGAGATCATCGAGCGCATGCTCGAGCGCCTCGGCGAGGCTGTCCCCTTCCTTCATGCGCCATGAGAGATAACCGGCCGCGACCTCGGTATCATTCTCGGTCTGGAAGTGCTCACCGTGGCGCCGCAGCGTCTCGCGGAGCCGATTGTGATTGGAGAGCGAGCCGTTGTGGACGAGGCAGGTGTCGCGCCCCGTCGAGAAGGGATGCGAACCCGCGATCGTCACCGCGCTCTCGGTCGCCATGCGCGTGTGACCGATGGCGTGCGTGCCGCTGAACGCGGCGAGGTGCAGTCGCCGGCTGATCGCGTCCGGATCACCGACGCCCTTGTAGATTTCGATGGCCTCGCCTTCGCTCAGGACGGTGGCCTCTGGCACATTCTCTATGAGCCATGTGCGCGCCGCCGCGCCATCGCCGGCGACGCGGATGATGGCATGGTCCTCGATCGTGCCGTATGAGACCTTGCTCCCCGTCGCCTGCCCAAGGCGAGCCGCTACATCAGCCCAATCGAGCGTCGAGGCACGGCGCACCACGCAGATCTTGGAGATCCCGCCGGCCGCGCCTCCATAGATGGCAAAACCGGCGCTATCCGGCCCGCGCCCGCACATTTCGTGCAGCATGGCCGCCGTGAGGCGCCCAAGCTCCGACTCCAACGCCCCGTCCTTCAGAAACAACCCGACAATTCCGCACACGCGCGCAGTTCCTGCTTGCTCGTATCCGCAGCCGATCGGCGAGACGGGGCATCGCATGCACCATCACCGGGCATCCGCCTACTAATATAGCCAATCGGCGTGCTGGCAATCTGTCCAGCAGATCCCGGTTGCCTATTTTTCGTGCGAACAGACGCAGCTTCAGCCCTCTTCCTCGCGGACATGCTCAATCATGCCGATCAACATGTGCCGGATGTGGTCGTCCGCGGCCTCATAGAAGATCTGCCGTGTTTTGCGCGTGCCACGCACCAGCCGTGCGGCCCTGAGGAGCCGCAAATGGTGGCTCACGAGCGAAGGACTCGCCTCGACAACTTTGGCGATGTCACCAACGGCGATCGGCCCCTCCAGGCAGGCGAGCAATACGCGCAGGCGCGTCGGATCCCCGAGCAGGCGATAGGTTTCAGCGATGACGCTGATCTGGTCTGCCGTCGGTGCGCTCAAGGCTTGTTCCCTTCCAAAGCGGGGGAACCAGGCTCGAGTGCGCACGCCGTCTTGTCGCCCCAGACAATCTCGACCGTGCTGTGCCCAATGCCGAATTTCTCCGACAGCTCATGCTTGATGGCTCGCGTTACGGTACGAGCGTCCGCGCCCGGCTCGATGGCCGCCTCCAGCGTCGCCGACGGCATGCCGGAAGTGATGGACCAGACGTGGATGTGATCCACGCTGCTCACGCCGTGAACCTTTTCGATGAGATGGCGGCGCAACGCCTCGACATCGATATCCGCGGGCACGCCCTCGAGAAGAATGTGCAGCGACTTGCTCAAGAGCGACCAGGCACTGCGCAGGATGAGCAGCAGGATCAGCACGGACAGGATCGGATCGATCGGCGTCCAGCCTGTGAAGTAGATCGCGACCGCCGCCACGATCGCCGCGACCGAGCCGAGCAGGTCGCCAAGCACGTGCAGGATGGCGCCCTGAATGTTGACGTGCTCGGTGTCGGCACGGCGCAGGATCAGGAATACGAAGATGTTCACGACGAGGCCGATCACCGCGACCGCCAGCATCGGGCCTGCAAGAACAGGCGACGGCGCGAGCAGACGGCCAACCGCCTCCCATGCGATCCACGCGACGAGCAGCAGCAGCGTCACCGCATTGACGAAACCGGCCAAGACCTCGAGCCGCAGGTAGCCGAAGGTCTTCGTGGACGTCGCGGCCCGCTTGCCGAAATAGAAGCCGGCCCAGGCGAGACCGAGCGCCACGGCGTCCGTCAGCATGTGGCCTGCGTCCGCAATGAGTGCGAGCGATCCCGAAAGCAGGCCGCCGATGACCTCGGCAATCATGAAGCCAGCAGTAAGCAGCAGCGCGAGCAGGACCGTGCGCTCGTTGCTCGCTGTCACTGTGGGAGCATGGCTGTGGTCGTGGCCGTGGCCCGCGTCATCGGCATGCTGGCCGTGATCGTGGGGATGGTCGTGCCCGTCACCGTGACTGTGACAATGACCATGCGGTTCGGCGGTGCGGCCGCCCAATGCCTCCCGATCCTTCTCTCCACGGCTCATACCTTTGGCCTTCCTTCGCCTTGGATACCACAATTGAATATATATTCACATATAACAAATGAGGCCAGCAAGACAATCCCCTCACGGCGGACAATGCGCGGAGGGCGGCGGTTCATCGCTCCTAGCCATCAGCGCATGGCCGCCCGCGCGAGAGAGCCGCTGCCATGAAAGCCCGCAACAGCTAGGCTCAGTCAAAACGAACACCACAAGGCAGGGTGGAAATCATGCGGCGACAGCTCCATCTCAATCTGTTCATCAACAGCCGCGGCCATCACGAAGCCTCGTGGCGACATCCCAAGTCCTCGGCGCTGCCGCTGAGCGACGTCCGCTACTTCCAGGAACTCGCGCGGAAGGCGGAGGTTGGTCTCTTCGATTCGATATTTCTCGCCGACCAGCTCGCGCTTCCCGACGACGCGGCAAGAGCGCCGCGCACGTGGCTCGAGCCGATCACGACCCTCGGCGCGCTGGCCGTCTCGACATCGCACATCGGGCTCATTGCTACCGCTTCGACCACCTACACCGAGCCCTTCAACCTCGCGCGCCAGTTCGCTTCGCTCGATCACATCAGCGGCGGCCGCATCGGCTGGAATATCGTCACGTCGTGGTTGGCCGCGGCCGCCCGCAACTTCGGCGGCGTGGGACAGGTGACGCACGCCGACCGCTATGCCCGTGGCGAGGAGTTCATGGAGGTCGTGCGCGCGCTGTGGGACAGTTGGGACGACGGCGCCGTGCTCGACGACCGCGCGAGCGGACAGTACGCGCGCGCCGAGGCGATCCGCCCGATCGATCACAAGAGCGAGCACTATCAGGTTGCCGGGCCGCTCAATGTGCCGCGCTCACCGCAGGGCCGGCCGGTGCTCGTGCAGGCCGGCTCTTCCGACACAGGGCGCAGCTTCGCCGCGCGGCACGCCGAAGCCGTCTTCACTGCGCACATGGAGAAGGCAACGGCGCAGGAATTCTACGCAGACCTCAAGTCACGCGTCGAAGCTGCGGGACGGCGTGCGGACCAGGCGCTCATCCTGCCGGGCCTCAGCCCGATGATTGCGTCGACCGAGACGGAAGCGCGGCGCCTCGAACGCGAGCTCAACGAGCTGAGCGATCCCGAAATCGGAAGAAAGCGCCTCTCGGCCCGGTTCGGCGGACACGACTTTTCGCACCTGCCGCTCGACAAGCCGCTTCGCCCCGAAGATTTCCCGAAACCTGATGCACACGAGGCCGCGCGCAGCCGCACGGAGGTGATCGTCGGCCTCGTGCGTCGCGAGAAGCCGACATTGCGCGAGCTTCTCGCACGTCTCGCCGGCGCGCGCGGCCATTTCACGTTCGCCGGCACGCCCGAGCAGGTCGCCGACCTCATGATCGACTGGTTCGAGGGCGGCGCGGCCGACGGCTTCAATCTCATGCCGCCGATCCTGCCCTGGATGCTCGACGTGTTCATCGCCGAAGTGGTGCCGATCCTGCAAAAGCGCAGCCTCTTTCGCACTGCCTACGAGGGCTCGACGCTGCGTGCGCACTACGGGCTGGAGCGCCCCGCTGTACGCCGCGGCTGAACCCCCGAGCAATCTCAATTGGTTAGCGGGCCTATTCTCTGATGAATGTTCATTCAGATGAACGGCCATTAAGACGCTGGAAAAATTACAAGAATCGCGACGGATCGTGATTCACCATAGCGTTTCTCCTGTGCACGCCGCAGAACACCAGACCACAGAGCGAACGGTGGTTGCGCGGCCAGGAAACAGGAGATGACGCCATGAAGACCGCTTTGATCGCCGCCGCTGCTGCCGCCCTCACCGTCACGATCTCTTCGGGCGCCGCCTTCGCCGACACCGTCGGCACGGTCTGGAAGCCATTCGGCCCGACGCAGACGCCGAAGAAGGTCAGGGTTCATCGCCACTACGAGCATCGCGACTATCGGCCGACCTACCGCCCCGTTTATCGCCCGAGCCCTGTCCAGATCAGCGCAGCGGAGCTTGCCGAAAAGAGGCGTGAGGCCTTTGCCGATGGGCGCATCTCGTTCATCGAGAAGATCAAGCTGAATGCCGCCCAGCGCCGCCACGAGGCTCTGGTCCGCTCGTACCGCTAAGACATCCGCGCGACTGCATCCCCGTGCACAGCCGCGGATCAGGAGGGCCGTTTCCCCTGCGGCCCTCCACCCTTTCGGAGCTAAGGCTTCGCCCACGCATCCGGCACTTTGGTCGCCAGCCAACGCACAATGGCTGCATTGACCGCCACCGGCTGCTCCTGCGCCATCCAGTGACCTGACGGAACGACCACCTCGGTGAGATTCGCGCACGCGCGGCGCATCGGGTCGGCGAGCGCGGACACAGTCGTCTCGCACACGACATCGTTGTCCCCGTGCAGGAACAGCACGGGCATCGAAATCCGCCCACCGTTCGGCGCGCGGCGCGCATAGGCGGCATTGCGCCGATGGTTCATGTACCAGCTATCCGGCCCGAAGAAGCCGTTGCGCTCGAGCGCCTCGACATAAACGGCAAGCTCCTCCTCGCTCAACACGCGCGTGTCGAGCGGCAGTGGCGGCGCGCGATTGAGCGGCGCAAACCAGCCGCCGCGACGGCGCACATCGGACGTCCGCGAAGGCTTGCCCTTGTTCGCGGCTGAGCCGGCACGAAAGAGCGCCTTGATCGTGCTCGCGACATCCGCCTCGAAGTCCTGGCGCGCCTTCTCGAAATTCTCCTCGTAGAAGAGCTGATAGTCCCACTGGCCGACCGGATATTCGGCCTCGGGATAAATGTTGCGGTCGACGTACTTGACCAGGCTCTCAGGACGAAAGCCGCCAGGAAAGTGCGGGACGCAAAGACTCGCTACAGCCCGGCAGCAATCGGCATGATGGCTTGCAAGGCTCCACACGACAGGGCTGCCCCAGTCGTGTCCGACCCAGATCGCACTCTCGTGGCCGAGCGCGGCCAGCAGCTCGAGCATATCCTCGACGATGACCTCGAGAGCATAGTCCTCGTGGCGCGCATAGACGGCAGAACGACCGTAGCCGCGCATGTCGGGCGCAATGGCGCGAAAACCGAGACTGGCGAAGCAGGGAAGCTGATGCCGCCAGCTCAAGGACAGCTCCGGCCAACCATGCACAAATACGACCGGGGGCGCCTCGTGGGCCCCGCAGGCAAGGAAGAACGTCTTGTGCCTTCCTGTCGCAATCGTGTGCTCGGTCACCGGAAAGAGCGACTTCATGACACCCCCTCTTTGACGCGTGCCGGCATACCCGTGCCGCATGTGCATTGTCGCGTCATTTCCTAACGGGCGCCATCCGAAACAGGTATAAGCCGCCCCAAGACGTAGGATCGTCGGATGTACCTCTGAACGGGGACTTTAGGCGCGATGCAGCGCGAGGCGGCGAGCGAAGCAGCCGAGGCGGGAACCAGCGCGCTCAGGGGCATCGGCCTCATGTGCGTGGCGCTGGTGCTGTTCTCCGCTCTCGACGGAACGGCCAAATATATCGCGACGCGGAGCGGCCTTCCTGTTTCGCAGGTGACGTGGCTGCGATTCATGAGCCAGTTCGTACTGGTCGTTCTCACGTTCGGCGTGCTCGCCGTCCCGCGCCTCCTCTACAGCCGCAAGTGGACACATCAGATCTTCAGGTCGTTCCTGATGCTCGGATCGACCATGTTCAACTTCCTGGCGCTGAAGACCCTTCGGCTCGACCAGACATTGACGATCGGCTTCCTGGCGCCGTTCGTCGTTGCGTTGCTTGCCGGCCCGTTTCTCGGCGAGTGGATACGATGGCGACGGCTCATCGCCATCGTCGTCGGTTTTTGCGGTATCCTCGTCGTTGTGCGTCCAGGCTACGTCGCGTTCGAAGTAGGTATGCTCTTCGCCGCGCTCGGCACGCTCTGCTATGCGATCTTCATGCTGCTGACGCGCTATCTGACGCGCTTCGATCCACCTGAAGTGACGATCTTCTATTCGATGCTGGCCGGCGTGTTCATCATGGCACCGTTTGCCATCGCCGAATGGATCTGGCCCGCCGATGCCTTCACATGGGCGCTGCTGCTTTCGACCGGCCTATGGGGCGGGCTTGGCCACTACATCTTCATTCTGGCTTATCGCCACGCGCCCGCGCCGACGCTTGCGCCCTTCATCTACTTCGGCCTGATCACACACACGGCTGTCGGCTACTTCGTCTTCGGCCAGCTTCCGGACGCATGGACGATCGCCGGCGCGCTCATCGTCATCGGGTCCGGCGTCTATCTCGTGCATCGCGAGCACGTCACCGCCGTCGAGCGGCGGAAGGCCGAGGGGAATTAGCAACCGCTTCTTCCCCTTCTCCCCGTGTTTACGGGGAGAAGGTCGGGATGAGGGGCGGCGGCATACGCTCACGTCGAACGAGTTTCCGCCCCTCACCCTAACCCTCTCCCCGTAAGAACGGGGAGAGGAGACTTTAGTTTGCAATCCGAGCCTTCGTTTCCTCGGCCCAGGCTGCAAAGCGGCCTTCGCGGATGGCTGCGCGCATCGCCGCCATGAGTTCCTGATAGAACGCCGTATTCACCCACGACAGCAGCATTGCGCCGAGCAGTTCGCCCGACTTCACGAGATGATGCAGATAGGCCCGCGAGTAGTCCCGTGCCGCCGGGCACGTGCTCTCCGGATCGAGCGGTGCGGTATCCTCGGCGTGCTTGGCATTGCGCAGGTTCACGCGGCCATTCCACGTGAAGGCAAGCCCGTGGCGGCCGTTGCGCGTTGGCAGCACGCAGTCGAACATGTCGACGCCGCGCGCCACCGCCTCGATAAGATCCTCCGGCGTGCCGACGCCCATGAGGTAGCGCGGCTTTGACGTCGGCAGAAACGGCAGCGTCGCTTCGAGCGTGCGCAGCATCACGTCGTGTCCCTCGCCGACTGCGAGACCACCGACCGCGTAGCCTGGAAAATCCATGCCGACGAGCATCTCCGCCGAGCGGCGCCTAAGATCATGCTCGATACCGCCTTGCACAATGCCGAACAGAGCCTGTCCAGGCTTGGCGAGGCCGCTTCCCAAATTCTTCGCAAAGGCGGACTTGCAACGCTCCGCCCAGCGCAGCGACAGCTCCATGGCGCGCGCCGTCTCGGCATGGCTCGCCGGCAGCTCGATACACTCGTCGAGTTGCATCTGGATATCCGATCCGAGCAGGCATTGGATCTCGATCGCGCGCTCAGGACTGAGCACATGGCGCGAACCGTCGATGTGCGACTGGAAGAGCGCCGCTTCCTCCGTCACCTTGCGGATCTTCGATAGGCTCATGACCTGAAAGCCGCCCGAGTCGGTCAGGATCGGTCCATCCCAGCGCATGAACTTGTGCAGGCCACCGAGCCTATGAATGCGCTCCGCCGTCGGCCGCAGCATGAGGTGATAGGTGTTCGCGAGCAGGATATCGGCGCCCGCTGCCTTCACCTGCTCCGGATAGAGCGCCTTGACCGTCGCCACGGTCCCGACCGGCATGAAAGCGGGCGTGCGAATGAGGCCCCGCGGTGTCGTGATCTCGCCGACGCGTGCAAGGCCGTCCTCGCCGAGGAGGGTATAGCCGAAGGCTGGGGCAGGTGAGGAAACATTGAGCATCCGAGCCCTATAGCGCGCCGGGCTGGTCTTCGCACGCCCGCTTTATTCTATGCTGAACGGCTCAGGCCGGCGCGGGATGCAGCAGGCACGCATCGCCGTAGGAATAGAAGCGATAACCGTGCGCAATCGCATGCGCGTAGGCGGCCTGCATGGTTCCGAGCCCGGAAAAGGCGGCGACGAGCATGAAGAGCGTCGAGCGCGGCAGATGGAAGTTGGTCATCAGCACGTCGACGGCGCGGAACCGATAACCCGGCGTAATGAAGATGCCCGTCTCGCCGCGGAA
>DATMRT010000120.1:0-25590 GCA_035565975.1 Hyphomicrobiaceae bacterium | reverse complement strand
GTCCTTACGGGGAGAAGGTCGGGATGAGGGGCGGCGAAAAATGTGACGTTGGCGGATGCCACGGCCCCTCACCCTGGCCCTCTCCCCGCGCGCGGGGGGAGGGGAAAGTGTAAAAGCATGTCCCTCGTGCGTTCAAATCCTCCAGGTGAGCCGGTCATCCCCGACGGCCCCGGTGTGCTCGCCGACAACCGTCAATCGGACAAGGCCGCGGAGATCTGCCGGGGCGTCATGCGCGTGCTCGCGCAGCACAGCATCACCGGCCTCATCGAAGTCACGCTCGCCAACGGGCGGCGCGCTGATGTCATGGCGCTCAGCGATAAGGGTACGCTCTGGATCATCGAGATCAAATCGAGCGTGACGGATTTCCAGGTCGACCAGAAGTGGCCGGAGTATCGCGACTACTGCGATGCGCTCTTCTTCGCCGTCGCGACGGACTTCCCGCAAGATATCCTGCCGGCGGATACGGGCCTCATCGTCGCCGACCGTTATGGCGGTGAGATCGTCCGGCCGGCGCCCGAGCATCGGCTCGCGCCCGCGCGGCGCAAAGCGCTCACGCTGCACTATGCGCGGCTCGCGGCGGCCCGGCTCAGCTCTGCTTTCGATGCGCACGCGCGCTTCGAGCCGCTGCCGCGAGAGTAGAGGGGCTTACTTCGGCGCGCGCTTGGCGAGAATGCGCTGCAGCGTCCTGCGGTGCATGTTGAGCCGCCGCGCCGTCTCCGAAACATTGCGGTTGCACAGCTCATAGACGCGCTGGATGTGCTCCCAGCGCACGCGGTCCGCCGACATCGGATTCTCCGGCGGCGGCGCGCGCTCGCCCGACGGCGCGAGCAGCGCGTCGGTCACGTCATCGGCATCAGCAGGCTTGGCGAGGTAGTCGACCGCGCCGAGCTTCACGGCGGAGACGGCGGTCGCGAAGTTGCCGTAACCGGTGAGCACGATCGTGCGCGCATCGGGGCGGACGCGCGCCAGTTCGGCGATCACGTCGAGGCCGTTGCCGTCGTCGAGACGCATGTCGACGACGCAGAACGCGGGCGGCTTCTGGCGGATCAGGTCCAACCCCTCCGAGACCGAGTGGCCCATGCGCACATCGAAGCCGCGCTGTTCCATGGCCCGGCCGAGCCGCTGGAGGAACGCCCTATCGTCGTCGACGATGACGAGCGTACGATCAGCCGGCAGCTCATCCTGCTTGAAGGAAAGGTCTTCTGACACGGCACTGTTCTCCATATCCCGCAGCATACCGAAGGTTGTGGGTCCCGCCAAGTCTGTAACCGCCCCAATGTCGGACCGGTTAAAGTCCCTGGAATCAAATAGATGCCATGGACATCCGAGTTGCATCCGGCCCGGACCGGGCCGGTAGGTCGAAGGCACTCCTGGGCCACGTGATTTTGACGATCGCTCCTCTCGCCGGCGCCGGACGGTTCGCAAGCGTGACCTGGGCGCCGGATCGCTCGAGCAAGGTCTTCGCAATGAAGAACCCGAGACCGAGGCCGGCGCCGACCCGCCCCGAGCGCGACCCCGCGGCTCGTCCGGCGGGCCTGGTCGTTACATAGGGATCACCGAGCGTATCCATAATCTCGGGAGAGAAACCTGGCCCATCGTCTGCAATGGCGATCGAGACATCGGTATCGTCCCAGGTGGCCGACACTTCGACGCGCTCACGGGCAAAATCCACAGCATTCTCGATGATATTGCCTAATCCGAAGATCACGCCGGGCCGCCGCTCGCCGATGGGCTCGCGCCGCGTCGGCTGATCCGCGGCCTCATAGCCGGCTATGGCGCGCGCGGTGATCTCGATGCGGATGCCGGGCGAGCGATAGGGCTGGGCGGCTTCCTGAATGAGCTGGGTCAGCGGCAGGCTGACATGGTGAGGGTCCTGCTCGCCGGGGCTCCGCGTGAGCTTGCGCAGGATCTCGCGGCATCGATCCGCCTGCGAACGCAGCAGCGCGATGTCCTCCGCGACATGGGGCGGCATATCCGGCGAGGTCGCTGCCTCGCGCTCGAGCTCCTTGGTCACGAGCGCGATCGTGGCGAGCGGCGTGCCGAGTTCATGCGCCGCGGCGGCGGCGAGGCCATCGAGCGCGTGGAGGCGCTGCTCACGCGCCAGCACCAGCTCGGAGGCGGCAAGCGCGGCCGTCATGAGGCGCGCCTCGCGCGAGAGCCGCGCGGTGTAAAGGGCGAGAAAGAGCATGCCCGCGACGATGGCCGTCCAAACACCTACCTTATAGATCCAGGGTACGGCGAACATGCCTGGCGGATACCAGGGTAACGGCATGTGGTAGTTGATGAGCAAGGTCGCCGCGGCAATGGCGAGGGCGCCAAGCGCGATCGTGTTGCGGACGGGGAGCGTGGCCGCCGATACCGTCACCGGCGCGATAAAGAGAAGCGCGAAGGGATTCTCGAGCCCGCCCGTCAGATAGAGCAAGGCCGCGAGCCCGACGATGTCACACGCGAGCACGGCCGTCGCAAAGGCCGGACTGAGGCGATGGCGCGCTGGATAGAGGACGCGCAAGCCCACGTTCACCCACGCCGACATCGCGATCAGCAGCAGGCACCAGCCGAGCGGGAGATCATAGCCGAGGCCCCAGTAGACGGCGAGCACCGTCCCGAGCTGGCCGAGCACGCCGAACCAGCGCAGGCGCACGATGGTCTGCATCCTGAGGCGGCTGTCGTGAGGGCCGAGATAATTCAGCTCGATCGGAGCCATGGGTGCGTCACCACTCATCCTACGCACGTCGTCACAGGGGCTCATCGCCGCAGGGCGCAAACCTTGTGGCAACGCGTCCTGTAGACCAGATTGAGCAAAAGAGGAAACAATCAAGCGGCGGGGGCGACCCCATCCGTATAGATGGGCCGTGAACGGTCCAGGGAAAGGTTTATGAACTTCCGCCTCGCTGTCGTAGCACTCGCCGCCGCCATTGTCGGCGTCGCACTGGCGCTCGTCATTCTACCAGGCCCGCGCGAGCAATTGACACGTGCCCTCCCCTCGACCGGCAAGGCACTCGTCGGCGGGCCCTTCACACTCGTCGACCACACCGGCAAGACGGTCACCGACAAGGATTTCCGCGGCCGCTACATGCTCGTCTATTTCGGCTTCACGAATTGCCCCGACATCTGCCCATCGGGCCTGCAGGTGATCTCGGCTGCTCTCGACAAAGCTGGCGCCAAGGCCGAGCAGGTGACGCCGCTCTTCGTCACCGTCGACCCCGAGCGCGATACGCCCGAACAGCTCGCCTCGTACGTGTCGAGCTTCCATCCGCGACTGATCGGCCTCACCGGCTCACCGGAGCAGATCGCCGCCGCGCTCAAGGCCTATCGCGTCTACGCCAAGAAGGTCGAGGATCCGAAGTCGACCGCCGGCTTCACCTACGACCACACGTCCATCATTTATCTCATGGACCGCAACGGCGACTATCTCGCCAACTTCACGCACGCAACGAGCGCCGACCGCATCGCCGAGCGGCTTGCGCAACTGCCTTAGGGTCGATGCGCTAGCTCTGCTCGAAGTCTCCCGGTCGCCAGCTCCCGTCGAATGCTGCCTTCTCGGGCCCGTAGATACGGAAGTAGGCAAACCAACCCTTGCCAGGAATGGTCTGAACCCACCTCTCGACGTCTCCATGCGTGACGGGACCGAAATGAAGATCGACGGTCTTGCCCGAGACGTTCTTAAGCTCGAATAGAGACCTGAGCGCCGCCCGCTTCTGCTTGGTCTGAATCTGCGATCGCGTTTCGGTATCGTACACCGTCACCGACCAGAAGAGCTTGCCCGGCACCGGGAGCGGCACGGTGAGCTTATAGCTCTTGCCGCCGTCGAGATACTTTCCGCGCTTGTCGCGCAAGCCGAGCCAATAGAGCGATCCAGCCTTCTCGTCGCGCCGGAACATGGCGGGCGACGCGCCGACCGCCTGATAGAACCACTTCTCGCGCGCATCGACATCGGTGTGGCTCGCCGTATTGAAGTCTCCATCCTCGTAACGAAGGCTTGCCCATTGCCACTGGCGGTCCTGCCACGGCAGGCGGTCCGGCCGGCGGTCACCGAACGACTGCACACGCATCTGCGCATTGCCGACGCGCGCAGCTTCCTCGAGTATGGATTTCGTGCGCGCGTCCGGCTTGAAGGGCTTTCCCTTCTCGATGCCGAGCGCGGCGAGCTCGCCGTAGTAGTTGTGATAACCGCTGTAGGCAGGCTCGGCGTCGAGCGTTTCGTGCAGCACCTTCCAGAATTTGAGGTTGTCCTCCCACGCAAGGGGCGTCGTGTCCTGCTTCTTGCCGGTGACGTCGAGCCATCTCGGCTCTGCCCATCCGGCCGTGCGCTTGAGTGGGTGCACCTTGATCGTCGAAAGGCGCTCCTTGGCGGCCTTGACATCACCACCGACCGGCAGCGAGCGGGCACCGACGATCTGCCGATTGCTGCTGGCACGATGAACGTAATAGCCCTCGGGCACCTCCTCATTGAAGTCCGGCGGAAGAAGCAGGTGCCGGCCACCCTTTCCTTCATCGGGCCCCGGCAGGCCCATGTCCGCAACCCAGCGCTGATTGATATCCATCGAGCACACGATCAGTGGGCCGGGCGGCAACTCCACCACCATCGGACCGATGCCGAGATCGAGCAGGAGAGGACCGTACGGCGTGTCGGAATTCGCCGTGAAGACGAGTTGCTCGGGACCGCAATCGAGGATGCCGAACACCTTGTTCGGCACGACGCCGATCTGCTCGTTGCCCTTCACGATCGCTGCGCCGGAAACGGTCGGATAGAAGAAGCGATAGGCCTGGATGGCACGATTGAGATCCGCGTCGGCATAGGCCTGCTCGACTGTTCGTCCCTTGGGAAACCCGAGTTCGAACTCGTAGTGGCTCTCGTGCGCGACATCTATTTTCCGGGCAGTGGCGTTTGGCATGGCAGCGCTCCAGTTGGGAAGGCATCGTAGGTCGATGCAGGCCAGGGAACGCTAGCATTCGCCGCAGAGTGGCGGCCTCGGTGGAAACCCGCATCGAGCAGCCTGTGTGCCCGTAGAACCCCAAGAACGCGCAATCCCACGCCGGCAGCCGGATCTTCTCACCGGCCGAGCCGTCCATGCACCTGCAGCAGCGCGCGGCCTTCGTCCGTGACAGCGACCATGAGGTTATTGATCGCCCCTCCCTCAGGCCTCACGAGGCCGCGGTCGACGGCATCCTCCCACACGGTCAGGCGTGGGCATGACGTGCGCCACGCATCCATGACCTCGGCATAGGTTCTGGGCTCCCTGGCGATCCACTCGACCAGATCCAGGATCAGCGGTTCCGTCATCGAAGACATGCGAGCCTCTTAGTTCGTTGCGGCCGCGAATTGATAAAGACCTTGAGCGATGTAAGCGGAGGCTATGACCGTGATGATGCGCATGGCCCAGACGCGGTACTGCGTGTCCGTCAACCGCTCGAGGACCGGCCTCGACATCGACGTTCCGATGATCGTCGCCACGATCGCCATCCCCGCGAGCACCGGATCGATCGCCGCTGCCCGGTCGACGAGCCCACCGAAGTAAAGGAGCTTTGCGGCGTGGGAGCAGACCTGGCACACGGCTTTTGTCGCAACGATCTGCCGACGCTCGAGCTTGCCACCGAGGAAGTAGGTGTCGATCAGCGGACCGGAAACGCCCGCGAGCAGCATGAGGATCATGCTCGCGCCGCCGACAAGCACCCCGTGCAGCGGACGCTCAGCATCGGGCGAAAGAGATGCGGGAAGCAGCCGCACGATGAACGGCGCCGCTCCGAGCAGGATGAGCGTCATCGCCTTATCGGGCACGTAGCGCCAGACACTCCAGACCGCGAACGAGATGGCGCAACCGCTGAGAAATGCCGCCGCACTCCGCCACTGCACGTAGCCGATCCACAGCAAACCGCGCCATCCGTTGGAAGCCATCTGCGTGACTGCGTGCAGCGCCATGGCCTCCGGCAGAGAGAGCACAGCGAGCAGGATGCCGAGAAGAATCATGCCGCCGGCCATGCCGAAGATGCCCGACAGGAACGACGTCGCCACGATGGCGGCGAGCAGGGCGGCAATTGTGGGAGCAAGCATGGCAGGACCTCGCTGCGCCGGAACATGCGGCCGATTGCGCCATGCGTCCAATGCATTTATTTTCTGCATAATGATGCAATTGGGTTATGCAGATGGACCTCGCCCAGCTTCGCGCCTTCGTCGCGATCGCCGATGCCGGCGGCGTCTCCCGCGCGGCTGAGCGACTGCATCTCAGCCAGCCCGCGCTCTCTCGTCAGCTCCAGACGCTCGAGGCTGCACTTGGCATCGCGCTTTTCGATCGCACCGAGCGGCGCCTCCGCCTGACGCCGGCCGGAGAGGATCTGTTGCGGCGGTCGCGCATCGTCCTCGATGAAGCCGAGACGCTTCGGGAGCGCGCGCGAGCACTGCAGGCAGGCGAAACGGGCGTTCTCAAGGTCGGCGCGACGCCACCAATGATCGAGGCGCCGCTCGCCGGCTTTCTGGCCACCTGGCGCAAGACGCATCCCGGGATCGAGATCCGCCTTGTGGAAGATGGCGGCACCGACCTCGCCGAGCGCCTGCACGCGGGCAATGTGCATGTCGCGTACGTCCCGGCCGGCGACGCCCGCTTCCATTATCAGCTTCTCTATCCCATCCACGTTGTGGCGGCCGTCGCGAAGGACCATGAGCTGGCGCGCTCGCGCAGCGTCGAACTGAAGCGCGTGGCACAATTCAATCTCATGGCCTTGCGATCGGGTTTCGGCTCGCGTGATTGGTTCGATACGACTTGCCGCGGAGCCGGCATCCACCCGACCTTGGTCTTCGAGAGCGCATCGCACAATGCCGTGCTTGCCCTCGCGGCAGCCGGGTACGGTGTCGGGATCCTGCCCTCGGCCGTATCGCCGGCGTCGGCTCAGGTGCGCCTCTTGCCGATTGTGCACGATGGACTGCCGGTCGGCCGCTGGACGATGATCGCGTGGAGCCGGCGGCGCCATCTTCCGGCCTACGCCGAGACCTTCATCGAGGCATTCAGCGCCTATGCCCGGCAGCATTATCCGGGACGCGATCTCATGCGACACGCGCCGCGGATCAAGCCCCCGGAAGCCGGGCCGCCTTTACGCCACGCCGAAGCGCCGGTCCGGCGGCTGATCCGACGCCGGACGCGGCGTGCCAAGGGACCGGTCTAAGCCCTTAGATGGTTTGACATTCTCGCGAATCCGGACAGACTGCATGAGGGAGATTGTGTCGTTTGAGTGATCGTTCCGTCGCGACAACGCGCCGGCAGAGCTATCGGTGAAGCTGTAACCAGCGGAACTGCACGTCGCTCTGCCAGCAAGCAAGATGCGCAGCACGTCGGAGCCAACGATCATTCGAGGAAACACACTGGGGGAGTACCCATGCTCTACCACTGGTACGAGCTCGGCCATGCGGCCGTGCGTCCGGTTCGCGCTGCCGCAGGCTCTGCCCGCCTCCTGCTCTCGAACCCCTTCAACCCGCTGATGCACACGAGCGTCGCGCGGCATACCGCGGCGGCCCTCGAGGTCTTCGAGCGCACCACGCGCCGCTACGACAAACCGGGCTACCGCATCGACCGCACGCGCGTCGACGGCACCGAAGTCGGCGTCAGCGAGGAGGTCGTCTGGCAGCACCCGTTCTGCCGCCTCGTCCATTTCAAGCGCGCCATTTCCGCAGAGCGAGCCGCGCGCGATCCACGCCTGCTGCTCGTTGCGCCGATGTCAGGCCACTTCGCAACGCTCCTGCGCGGGACGGTCGAAACATTCCTTCCTGATCACGAGGTCTACATCACCGACTGGCAGGACGCGCGCGATGTGCCGCTTTCGGCCGGCGCCTTCCATCTCGAAGACTACACCGACGCGATGATCGCCATGTTCCGCCATTTTGGCGGCGACGTGCACGTCTTTGCCGTGTGCCAGCCTTCGGTGCCCGTGCTCGCCGCCGTCTCCCTCATGGAAGCGGAAGGCGATCCGGCTGTCCCGCACAGCATGTCGCTCGCGGGTGGCCCCATCGACACGCGGCGCAGCCGGACGATCGTGAACCAACTTGCCGAGCAGCGCGGCACGGAGTGGTTCCGCCGCAATGTGATCACGCCGGTGCCGTGGCCCAATGCCGGGGCCGGTCGCTCCGTTTATCCGGGCTTCCTGCAGCTCAGCGGGTTCATGACCATGAACCTCGACCGCCACATGAATGCGCACAAGGATCTCTTCTTCCATCTCGTGCGCGGCGATGGCGACAGCGCGGAGAAGCATTGCGAGTTCTATGACGAGTACCTCGCGGTGATGGATCTCACGGCGGAATTCTATCTCGACACCGTCGATACCGTGTTCGTCCGTCACCTCCTGGCGAAGGGCGAGATGCGCCATCGCGGACAGCTCGTCGATCCGGGCGCCATCCACCGCGTCGGGCTGCTCACCATCGAAGGCGAGAAGGACGACATCACCGGCCTCGGCCAGTGCCGCGCCGCCCACGACCTCTGCACGTCACTACCCGACAGCGACAAGATGCACTTCACGTGCCCGCACGTCGGTCACTATGGCATCTTCAACGGCTCGCGCTTCCGTCGCGAGATCGCGCCGCGAATCGCCGCCTTCGCGCGCGCACGTGATCCGCGGACAAAGGCGGGAATCGCAGCGCCCGCGCTCGATCGCCGCGCGATGTATGAAACAAGCGATCCCGAGCGGCGCGAAATTTCTTCTTCGGCCTTCACGTTCGGATCGCACGCGGTCGCGCGTCCGGTACGCGCAGCCAAGCGGCGGAACGACGCAGCCGCGCCCAAACGCGCCTCACATGCGTTCGCAGCCGACGCGCTCTATCTTCCTCAGCTCGCACAGCTAACGATGTTGCAGCTTGCGGGTAGCCTGTTTCTGGACGGCCTCAGGGTCTGGCACCAATAGCGCTTGTTATCTCGCGACTCGCGCGTGCGTTTTATATGTGGCGCCGATGCGCCGCGTGGCGCTGACGCCACATACATTTGGTCTCATGCGATCGTACGTTGCCGAACGGGTTCGCGCAGTCCGTCTGGCCTGCTAGGAATCTTTTTGCTCGGTGGTGCATCGGGGTGCGCCGCAGGACTGCCTCAAACGAGTGCGAAGCGCGTCAGTCGAGTGGTGTACCTGGCACCGGTCGATGGGGGATTCTTGCGGATGCGCATTCGGCGCATCCCCTTATGGACAATGGGAGACGAGCGAGGACGCGCATGAAGCGGCGGACTGTGAAATCGACGGCCTCGGTCCAACTGCTGAAGGTCGACGGAATCTCGGCACCAGTCGAAGTGCGTCGGCATCCGAAGGCGCGACGGCTCACGCTGCGCGTCAGCCGCACCCAGCACGCCGTCATCCTCACGATGCCGCGCAACTCCGATCTTAGCGAAGCGGACCGCTTTCTTCTGCGCAATCGCGACTGGGTGCGCGAGCGCCTCGAATGCGTCCCCGAGCCGGTGCCGCTCATCGAGGGGGCGTCTTTTCCACTCCGCGGCGTCCCGCATGAGATCGCCTTCGAGCCCGCCGTGCGTGGCGCCGGTGTGGTCGAGATCGTCGCGCGCGCTGGCCGTCGCGTGCCTGTGCTGATCGTGCGCGGAACGGCCGAGTACGCACCGCGCCGATTGCGCGACTGGCTCTATGCCGAAGCCGCACGCGATCTCCATGCTGCCGTCGCGCGCTATGCCAAGGCGCTCGGCGTGAAGCCGCTCAGGATTACGCTGCGCGATCAGAAGACCCGCTGGGGCTCCTGCTCGAGCGACGGACAGCTCTCCTTCTCCTGGCGGCTGCTGCTGGCGCCGCCGGTCGTGCTCGACTATGTCGCCGCCCACGAAGTCGCCCACCTGGTCCACATGAACCACGGGCCGCGCTTCTGGCGCCTCGTCGACCGCATCATGCCGCGCACCAGCGAAGCCAAGGCGTGGCTCCGCATTCACGGCATGGACCTCTACCGCTACGACGTCGACACCTGACGGCGGCGGCCCGCTCTTCCCTCTCCATTGCGCTGTTCCGTTGCGGCCCAAAAGGCGCTAAGCCAGAGCCATAATCGCGTCACGCGCCGAGCATCCGGGGAAGCGCCGCATGAGCCAAGTCATTACCTGCATCGAGGATCTGCGCGTGCTCGCCCAGCGGCGCGTGCCGCGGATGTTCTACGACTATGCCGACTCGGGTGGCTGGACCGAGAGCACCTACCGCGCCAACGAGGAAGATTTCCAGCGCATCAAGCTGCGCCAGCGCGTCGCCGTCGACATGACCAATCGCACACTTGCGAGCACGATGGTCGGCATTCCCGTCTCGATGCCCCTCGCGCTCGCGCCGGTCGGCATGACGGGCATGCAGCACGCCGACGGCGAGATCCTCGCCGCGCGGGCGGCCAACAAGGCGGGCGTCCCCTTTACGCTCTCCACCATGAGCATCTGCTCCATCGAGGACGTGGCCGAGAACACGGACAAGCCCTTCTGGTTCCAGCTCTACGTGATGCGCGACAAGGATTTCGTGAGCCGCCTGCTCAAGCGCGCCAAGGCCGCGGGCGTCTCCGCACTCGTGCTCACGCTCGATCTGCAAATTCTCGCCCAGCGCCACAAAGACCTCAAGAACGGGCTCACCGCGCCGCCTCGACTCACGATCCCCAACATCATCAATATCGGCACGAAACCGCGCTGGTGGATGGGTATGCTCGGCACCCAGCGGCGCACGTTCCGCAATATCGTCGGGCACGCCAAAGGCGTCAGCGACATGAGCGCGCTCGGCGCCTGGACGGCGGAGCAGTTCGATCCGCGCCTCTCCTGGGACGAGGTGAAGCGCATCCGCGACGAATGGGGCGGCAAGCTCATTCTGAAAGGTATTCTCGACGTCGAGGACGCGGAGCTGGCCGCCGAGTCGGGCGCGGATGCGCTGATCGTCTCGAACCATGGCGGGCGCCAGCTCGATGGGGCCATCTCGTCCATTGCAGCGCTGCCGGAGATTGTGCGCGCGGTCGGTAGCCGGATCGAAGTGCACATGGATGGCGGCATCCGCACCGGGCAGGACGTAATCAAGGCGATCGCCCTCGGCGCCAAAGGCGTCTACATCGGCCGCGCCTTCACCTACGGGCTCGGCGCCATGGGCGAGGAAGGCGTGTCCAAGGCGCTGGAGATCATCCGCAAGGAGCTCGATCTCACCATGGCGCTCTGCGGCCACCGCGACATCCAGAATGTGACGTCGGACATCCTCGTGGGCGGCGGCGTAACCGCGCCGACCAACCTGACTGGCAGCCACCTGCGCGTGATCAGGTAGTTTTCGGGCGGCTATCTTCGAGAGACGTGGCCTGTTCACAGGCCACACGAAAGCGAAAGCGCGAGGCGTGCGCCCCGCGCTCGGAATCCGCTCAACCGGATGGATGCCCACCCGGCCCGCTCGACATTGTAAACCGATCAGGTCCGCGGCGGGCCGCCGGCGCCGGCACCGGCGCCGGGACCACGGCCACCGCCCCGACCGGGCGTCTTGTTGGCAGCGGGCTTGTTCGGCAGGAGACCCTCGCGCTGAAGCTTCTTGCGGGCGAGCTTGCGGGCCCGGCGGACAGCCTCGGCCTTCTCGCGCACCCGGCGCTCGGAGGGCTTCTCATAATAATTACGCAGCTTCATCTCGCGAAAAATGCCTTCGCGCTGCATCTTCTTCTTGAGCGCCTTGAGCGCCTGATCGACGTTGTTGTCGCGAACGAGAACTTGCAAGCGTACCGCTCCTCGTAGCTCAGATTTTGCCGCATTGACGACTGAATGCGCAAACGCCCCCGATGCCCTCGGCAACGGCGGCGGCCTGCGTTCTGGGGCGCCTTGTAGCAGAGCGCCGGCCGGAAGTCCATCGGCGTCACGACGGCCTCGGGGCCGCCTGGGATCCCGGGACGCGGCCCCGGCGTCCCCTCTTCCCGACCGGCGGGCCGAGACCTCCACGGCTCCCCCGCACTGCAGCAACCCGGCGGGCCGCGAGGCGCGCACGGGCCGGCTTTGCGGCCTCGGATAACTCTATGACGCTATTCGCTTGACTGTGAAGACGGCTCGAATATTACGTGGCGCACTTTTCCCTACGACCGAAGTCGTAGACGGGGGTCGGTCGATCGGGTTTGCATGATGGGTGGCAACGCATGACAAAATCCGCAAAGCTCGAAAATGGGAATGGCGCCAAGAAGGGTGGCCGAAGTAATGGCAGGCCCGATGCGCGCCACAGTGAGATCACGCTGAGCCCCGGCTACAAGCCGAGCGAGGACGAGCCGTTCATGAACGAGCGGCACCGGCTCTATTTCAGGAACAAGCTGCTCACCTGGAAGGAGGACATCCTCCGCCAGACCCGTGAGACGCTGATGGGGCTGCACAACGACACGTCCCAGCATGCCGACCTCGCCGACCGCGCCACATCCGAGACCGACAAGGCCCTCGAGCTCCGCGCACGGGACCGCCAGCGCAAGCTGATCGGCAAGATCGACGCCGCGATCGCCCGCATCGATGACGGCAGTTACGGCTACTGCGAGGAGACGGGAGAGCCGATCAGCCTGAAACGGCTCGACGCGCGGCCGATCGCCACGCTCTCGATCGAGGCCCAGGAGCGCCACGAGCGCCGCGAACGGGTATTCCGCGAGGATTGAGGCGACCACGCGGCCGGGGGGCGGCGCCCAGCGGGCATATCTCCGCTGCGGCATTGTATTTGAATTCCAGTCGTCTTGACCGCCCCGGAAAAGACTGTAAGAACGGCGCGTTTTTCTCCCGCACTCCAAACCCGAGGGGGTTCCCTTGTCGCGCCAGTCGTACTTGTTCACGAGTGAGTCGGTTTCCGAAGGCCACCCAGACAAGGTGTGCGACCGCATCTCCGACGAGATCGTCGACCTCTTCTACCGCGAGGGTCCCAAAGCGGGCATCGACCCCTGGGTCATCCGCGCCGCCTGCGAGACGCTCGCGACCACGAACCAGATCGTCATTGCCGGCGAGACGCGCGGGCCGAGCACCGTCACCCATGATTGGATCAGCCATGTCGCGCGCATGGCCGTGCGCGACATCGGCTACGAGCAGGACGGCTTTCACTGGGAGAAGGCGGACGTAAAGGTCCTCCTCCATCCTCAGTCCGCCGACATCGCGCAGGGCGTCGACTCGGGCGGCAACAAGGAAGAGGGTGCGGGCGACCAGGGCATCATGTTCGGCTACGCCACGCGCGACACGCCGGAGCTGATGCCGGCCCCCATCTACTACGCGCACAAGATCCTCGAGGATCTCGCAACCGCCCGCAAGTCCGGCAAGGGCGACGCCGCCAAGCTCGGCCCCGACAGCAAGAGCCAGGTCACCGTGCGCTATGAAGGCGGCAAGCCCGTCGGCGTGACGCAGATCGTGGTCTCGCACCAGCACATCGACGAGAAGCTGACGTCGAAGGACGTGCGCGCGATCGTCGAGCCCTATGTGCGCAAGACGCTGCCGGATGGCTGGATCGGCAAGGATACCGTCTGGCACATCAATCCGACGGGCAAGTTCTTCATCGGTGGTCCCGACGGCGACGCAGGTCTCACCGGCCGCAAGATCATCGTCGATACGTACGGCGGTGCCGCCCCGCACGGCGGTGGCGCGTTCTCTGGCAAGGATCCGACGAAGGTCGACCGCTCGGCAGCATATGCGGCACGCTACCTTGCGAAGAACGTCGTCGCCTCGGGCCTCGCTGACCGCTGCTGCATCCAGGTTTCGTACGCGATCGGCGTCGCGAAGCCCCTCTCCATCTACGTCGACACGTACGGCACGGGCAAAGTCGACGAAGGCAAGCTCGAGGTCGCGCTCAACGAGGTCATGGACCTCTCGCCGCGCGGCATCCGCAAGCATCTCGATCTCAACAAGCCGATCTATGCGCGCACGTCCGCCTATGGCCACTTCGGCCGCAAGCCCGACAGCGAGGGCGGCTTCTCCTGGGAGAAGACCGATCTCGCCGAAGCGATCAAGAAGGCCGTCGCCTGAGGCCGATCACCGGCAACCGGACACGAAGGCCCGGGAGGCGGAACCTCCCGGGCCTTTGTCATTTCTCACGCGAACTCAGCTCGCCTTCTTGCGGTCGCGCATGAGCTCGACGAAACGATCGAAGAGATAATGGCTGTCCTCGGGACCCGGTGAGGCTTCCGGGTGGTGTTGCACGGAGAAGACCGGCTTGTCCTTGAGACGGATGCCGCAGTTCGTGCCATCGAAGAGCGAGACGTGCGTCTCCTCGACGCCTTCGGGCAACGTTTCGCGGTCGACAGCAAAGCCGTGGTTCATCGAGACGATCTCGACCTTGTTGGTCGTGTAGTCCTTCACGGGGTGGTTCGCGCCGTGGTGGCCCTGGTGCATCTTGTGCGTCTTTGCGCCGACCGCGATGCCGAGCATCTGATGACCGAGGCAGATGCCGAAGATCGGCAGGCCTGACGCGACGAGCTTCTTGATCTCGGGTACGGCGTACTTGCCCGTTGCCGCAGGATCGCCGGGGCCGTTCGAGAGGAACACGCCATCGGGCTTCCTCGCGAGAATGTCCTCAGCGGACGTCTGCGCCGGCACGACCGTCACGCGGCAACCTGAGTTGGCGAGGCAGCGCAGGATATTGCGCTTCAACCCATAGTCGATTGCGACGACATGAAACTCCGGGTTCTCCTGGCGCGGATAACCCTTGTTCCACACCCAGCGCATTTCATCCCAGCCATAGCTCTGCCCACTGGTCACCTCGGGCACGAGGTCCATGCCGTCGAGCCCCGGCCACGCGGCGGCCTCGGCCTTCAGCGCTTCGAGGTCGAACTTACCATCGGGGCTGTGGGCGATCACCGCGTTCGGCATGCCCTGCTCGCGAATGCGCGCCGTGAGCGCGCGCGTGTCCACCTCGGCAATGGCGATGATGCCGCGTGCCTTCAGCCACTGATCGAGCGTTTCGGCCGCGCGATAGTTCGAGGGCGCCGAGATCGAAGCGCGCAGCACCGCCCCGCGCGCGCCGGTGCGGGCCGCGAGGTTCGAGGTCTCCGTGTCCTCGTTATTGGCGCCGACATTGCCGATGTGAGGGAATGTGAAGGTGATGATCTGCGCCGCGTACGAAGGGTCGGTCAGGATCTCCTGGTATCCGGTCATCGCCGTGTTGAAGCAGACCTCGCCGACGGCCGTGCCGACCGCGCCGAGACCGCGGCCCTTGATGACCGTGCCGTCGGCAAGTACGAGGCGCGCCGTCGCCGGCGGGCGAGCCCAGGCGTCAGTCGTCGCGGCCTTGCTGGCAGTGCTCATGGCATCACCTGTGGTTGTCGGCGCTTCGGCGCGCGAGTTGTATTTAGTGTGCGTAGAGGCGGTTCGCCAGTACGCGAGACCGCCTCCTGCACAACCCAAGACCGGCCGCGGCCCAATGAAGGCGAGCCTTCGGCCCTCAGTAAACGCGAGCCTTCGGCTCGACGTACTTCATCTCGTTGGTCAGCGTGTAGGTGTGCACCGGCCGGTAGTCGATCCGCACCTCGTGCTTGGCGTCATCGGCCCAAGTAAGCGTGTGCTTCATCCACTCCTTGTCGTCGCGATCGGGGAAATCCTCGCGCGCGTGGGCGCCACGGCTTTCTTTGCGGTTGTTCGCCGAGATCATGGTGACCGCCGCCTGCGCGATCAGGTTGTCGTATTCGAGCGTCTCGATAAGGTCGGAGTTCCAGATCAGCGAGCGGTCCGAGACCGCGATATCGCCCGTCTCCTTCCAGATCTCGACGATCTTCTCGGCGCCTTCCTTGAGGACGGGACCATCGCGGAACACGGCGCAGTTCGACTGCATGAGACGCTGCATCTTCAGGCGCAGCGCCGACGTCGGCTGGTCACCCTTGGCATGGCGGAAGCGGTCGAGGCGCGAGAGCGCGAGATCGGCGGCATCCTTCGGCAGGTCCTGGTGCGCGCTTCCCACCTCCGTGGTCTCGGCCGCCTTGAGGCCTGCCGCACGTCCAAACACGACGAGATCGATAAGCGAGTTCGAGCCGAGGCGGTTGGCGCCGTGCACCGAGACGCATGCTGCTTCGCCGATGGCCATGAGGCCCGGCACGATCTGATCGGGATTGCCCCCCTTCAACGTGACGACCTCGCCGTGATAGTTCGTCGGGATACCGCCCATGTTGTAGTGGACGGTCGGCAGCACCGGGATCGGCTCGCGGTGCAGATCGACGCCGGCGAAGACCTTGGCGCTCTCGGTAATGCCCGGCAGACGCTCGGCCAGGATCTTCGGATCGAGATGGTCGAGATGCAGGTAGATGTGGTCCTTGAGCGGGCCGACGCCGCGCCCTTCGCGGATCTCGATCGTCATCGAGCGCGAGACGACGTCGCGCGAGGCGAGATCCTTCACGTGCGGGGCATAGCGCTCCATGAAGCGCTCGCCGTTCGAGTTCGTGAGGTAGCCGCCTTCGCCGCGCGAGCCCTCGGTGATGAGCACGCCGGCACCGTAGACGCCGGTCGGATGGAACTGCACGAACTCCATATCCTGGAGTGGCAAGCCGGCGCGCAGCACCATGGCATTGCCGTCGCCGGTACACGTGTGCGCGCCCGTGCACGAGAAGTACGTGCGGCTGTAGCCGCCGGTCGCCAGGATCGTCTTCTTGGCGCGGAAGCGATGCAGCGTCCCATCCTCGAGACAGAGCGCTATGACACCGCGGCAGGCTCCCTCCTGATCCATGATCAGGTCGATCGCGAAGTACTCGATGAAGAACTCCGCCGAGTAGCGCAGCGACTGGCCATAGAGCGTGTGCAGCATGGCATGGCCGGTGCGGTCGGCCGCCGCGCACGTGCGCTGCGCGGGCGGGCCCTCGCCGAACTCGGTGGTCATGCCGCCGAACGGTCGCTGGTAGATGCGGCCATCCTCCGTACGGCTGAACGGCACGCCGAAGTGCTCCAGCTCGTAGACGGCCTGCGGCGCGTTGCGGCAGAGATATTCGATCGCATCCTGATCACCCAGCCAGTCCGACCCCTTGACGGTGTCGTACATGTGCCAGCGCCAGTCGTCCTTGCCCATGTTGCCGAGTGAGGCTGCGACGCCGCCCTGTGCCGCGACCGTATGCGAGCGCGTCGGGAAGACCTTCGTGATGCAGGCCGTCTTGAGACCGGCCTGGGCGCAGCCGAGCGTGGCGCGCAGACCGGCGCCGCCGGCACCGACGACGATGACGTCGTACGTGTGGTCGGTAGTCGGATAGGCCTTGCCGTTGACCGCCGGCTTGGCGACACCGTTGGCTTGTGCGTTCATCGAACTCTAGCTCCCGAATGCGAGCTTCAACACCGCCAGGATGCACGTCGCACCGACGGCAATGGCGAAGAACGTGTTGAGCATGAGGAGCACGATCTTGAGCCCCTCCGAGTGGATGTAGTCCTCGATGACCGTCTGCATGCCGAGGCGCATGTGGATGACGCCCGACAGGACGAGCATTCCGAGCGCAATGGTCACGAGCGGATTTGCCAGCATCTCGCTGGCCTGCCCGTAGCTCGCACCGACAAGGCGGAGCACGAGGAACACGGCGAAGATCACGAGGACGAGGTTGGCGACGGCGGTCACGCGCTGGCGCCAGAAATGATCGGTGCCTTCCTTGGCCGAGCCGAGGCCGCGCACGCGGGCGAGCGGGGTGCGGATCTGAGCCTCATTGGGCGAGGGCGTCGGGCGAAGCGTCGTGGTCATGGCGGCCCCTCAGAACATGAACGCGGCGATCCAGACGAGGATCGTCAGCGAGATTGAACCAATGAGGGAACCCCAGCAGAGGGTGTCCACCGTCGCGAGATCGAAACCGCGGCCCGTATCCCAGATCATGTGGCGGATGCCGCCGAGCATGTGATGGAAGAGTGCCCAGGTATAGCCGAAGAGGATCAGCAGGCCGATCGGCGTGCCGAGAATATATTTCGCGTGGTAATAGGCGGCCGACCCGCTCGCCGCCGAGACGAGGTAGAACGCCAGCAGCAGGGTGCCGAAGTACAGAGCGACGCCCGTGATGCGATGGACGATCGACATCATCATGTTGATGAGCGGGCTGTAGATCTGGAGATGTGGCGAGATCGGGCGCTGCGTCCCGGCGGATGGCTTGGCGCTGGCCATACTTTCGGCTCTCGTTAGCTGGGCGCCGGATCAAGGCACCGGCGGGCGCCGGCGAAGCTCGAAACGGTCCCTTTTGCCTCTGGGTCAGCAGACGCCCGTCCGTCCGTTGCCAGCCGAACACGCGCCCCTGGTGCGGCGAGGCCCCTATCAGACCCGCCAAACCGGCTTTTAACGCGGTGCAGCAACGGGGGCAATTGCTGTGTTGGTTCTAAAGTGGATTTGTTCTCGGCCGAATCGGCTGTGTCTTCAATGGAAAAGACTTGGGCGATGACCGCCTGCATGGCAGCCATCGCCCATCGGCACCAATGCGCAGGAAAGGCTCCTGCTCAGTGGATCTCTTCCTGCTTGCGGAGTGCCGCCCTCAGGATCTCGATGTTGAAGCCGGGCGCGCGTGCCTGGTCGAGGATCACGGCCTCCTTGCGCGAGAGGAGATCGCAGGCGCCTCTGATCTTGTCGGCAACCGCGTGCGGGATCACCACGGCACCGTGGCGGTCGGCATGGATGAGATCATTGTGCTTCACGACCATGCCGTGCACGCGCACCTCCTTGCCGTAGTCGTGAAGGTGCGTCCAGGCGTGGCTCGGCGCCAGCGAGCCGGCGAGCGCGAAGAAGCCCGGCGCCCACTGCGGGATGTCGCGGATGCAGCCGTCGGTGATCACACCGAGCGAGCCGAGGCCCTTGTGGACGGTGCTCTGCACTTCGCCCCAGAAGGCGCCATAGCCGACCTCGGCACCGTCGAGGTCCTGCAGCACGGTGATCGTCGGTCCGGGGCCTGAGGCGATGTACTCGTAGTAGCCGATGCGCTGGTTACGGGCGGCTTCGCCGGTGAGCTCGTTCGGGTGGGTCGCACGGCACGTAGCGACGCGTGCGTAGCCGACGACGGCGACCACATCCGGGAACGGGCACACGAACGGCTTCACCGTATAGCCGGTGAGACGACGCTCGGGCGCCACGATCTCGAGCGCGTTGCAGATTGTCGGGGTGTCGACGGTCTTCAGAAACTCAAGCGTTTCTACTGAAACAGTGGTCATGGGCAGTTCCTCGGTCGAGCTTTGGTTGCGTGGGAGGTACGGTTGATCGATGGCCCCTGCCGGCATGGCATAGAGCTGGGAAGGCGAGGCACCTCTTACCGGCAACCGGCGGACAAAACTACTGCGCGGCGAGCTGGATGCGCCGCTCGTCGACGCCAACCTTGCGCGCGGCCTCGACGATGGCACCCCAGGTATCCTCGGGCAGCGGCACGCCGTTGGCGAGACGTTCCGCCTTCGTGCGCTCCTCGGGCTCGCCGGGAATGAGCACCTCGTCGCCCGCCTTTGCGGGCCGCGCACCCTTCACGAACTCGATGTAGCGTTGCATGTCCTTGGAGAAGAAGCCTGACGTATCGAGCTTGCTCGGATCGACGTAGAACGAGAGCATACCGTTCGAGAACTTGCGACCCGGCTCGGTTGCGCCCGTGCCTGTGAGCGAGCCGCCGAGCAGCTCGCACATGAGCGCCAGACCCGAGCCTTTGTGGTCGCCGAAAGCGCGGATGGCGCCCTTGCCCTGGCTGTGGTTGCGCAGCCCCGTCGGCGTGTAATCGCCATAAAGCACGTGAGGATCGTTGCTCACCTTTCCGTCGGGGCCGATGAGCGCATCCTCCGGCAGCGCTTTGCCACCGAACGACGCATTGAGCACCTTGCCCTCCGCGACAACGGATGTCGCGAAATCGAGGATCACGGGCCTCTGGCCCGGACGCGGCACGCCCACACAATAGGGCGCCGTCGAGAAACGGCGCTCCGTCGCCCCGAACGGTGCGACGAGAATGCTGCCGGCCGCGTTGACGAAGTGCACCGACACGAGCCCCTCGGCGGCCGCCATCTCCGCCCAGTCGCCGACGCGGCCGATGTGGCCGACATCGCGTAGCGCGACGCACGCCAGCCCCATCTCCTTGCACTTCCTGATGCCCAACGCGACAGCCTGCGGTGTGATGGTCTGCCCGAAGCCATACTGGCCGTCGACAACAGCAATCACAGGCGTTTCCGAAACGATTCGGATCTCACGGTCGGCGATGAAGGCGCCTTCGGCCTTCCACTGCAGATAGCGCGGCACGCGCTGCACGCCGTGGCTGTCGTGCCCGGTGAGGTTCGCGATCACGAGGTATTTGCCGATGCGCTTGCCCTCGGCCTCCGAGCAGCCGGCCTTGATGAAGATATCGCGCACGAGATCCTCGAGCGCCTGGGCCTTGATACGGATCATTCGTCCTCCCGGGAGGTGTCGGCTTGGTGGGGAATTTCCTCCCCTCCATCGCACGGCGCGCGGGGGGCGGTCCACTCCGCGAGCACCGCAGGAGGCGAGAAGGGGGATTGCGCAAAGCAAGGATCGGCGTGCGCCGTAACTATTGCCCGCCCCGCTTGCGCATGGTCAAGCCAACCATCAGCGCAGTGAAGCGGTCGTAGGAGGCTTCCCGCATCCACGCTGCTGAGCAAGCGTCGCTAGATATTGCTGCCTTGCCTGCAACGCCTCGACTTCTTTACTGGCCGCCCCCTGAAAATCCATCCCAAACCAGAGTATGGGAATAAATAGACCAGCCACCCCAGCAGCGACGTTCTGCGCGACTTTTAGGCCCTGCTCTTCTGCCAATTGAGCGACCTTCTGATTGTTATTCTGCGCCTCAGCGGCGATCGCCGTGCAATCCATTGCCGCGTCAGTGGCTTGAATGAGAGCGATAGGTTGCGGTGCTCGGCCAGCACATCCAGCCAAAAGCAGTCCGATTACCAGAAGAATTGTCGGCATGTGGCCCCCGCCCGAAAATTGATTCGCTCGAATACGACGCGCGAGAATTACACAAGCGCGTGCATAAGCTCCTTTTCGCCGTTAGCGAAGAACGCCGATTATCCCCGAAAAACATATACAGAAGTCGCAGGCCCCACGCGCATCGGTTGCCATAGGTAAATCCATGACAATCGAGAATTGAGCGACCGACCGCGAGGTTTGTCCTGCGATAAGGGCCTCGTGAGACGGACAGGTTTGGCGCTGAGGGAATGATTGGAGGCGACGGCCGGAATCGAACCGGCGTTTACGGATTTGCAGTCCGCTGCGTCACCACTCCGCCACGTCGCCACACCATCGGGCGGCGCAAACCGCGCCCCGATGAGGACATGCGCCCGGGTGAGCCCCTGCTCGTTGCCGAAACAGGGCGCGACGCACAGGCGACCGTCTAGCACAGCTCTCGGCCAGCGCAAATGGCCAGTGCGGCCCGCGGCCGATCGTCCGCTTAGCCTTATCGCAACGACGTGAGCTGACCGCTGCCACAATGATGGCTATACTGGTGTCATGCTTCAGTCCCGTATCGACATCGTCGTCCGCAAACCGCAGGCGGGCGACGCGGAAGCACTGGCGGAGCTCTTCGGCAAATCCTGGCGGCTTGCCTATTCGGGGATCATTCCCCACGCGCATCTGGAGGGCATCATCCGGCGCCGCACGGTGGAATGGTGGCGTGGCGTCGCGAGCCGCGGCGAGGGAATGCTGGTGCTCGAGGTCAGCGGTGACGTCGCCGGCTACACGACGTTCGGTCGCGCGCGCTCGAAGGGTCGCTTCCAGGGCGAGATCTACGAGCTTTATGTGACGCCGACCCATCAGGGCCTCGGCTTCGGCGAACACCTTTTCGAGGCGGCGCGCCATGCGCTCGATGTCAGGCGGCTCTCCGGCCTCGTCGTCTGGGCGCTCGCGGAGAACGATCAGGCCTGCCACTTCTACTGGCGTCGCGGCGGCCGGCCGATCGCGCGCCTCTTCGATGTGCTCGGTGACAGCAAGGTCGAGCGCATTGCCTTCGGTTGGCGCTGAGGCGCCGCCGCAGCTCGTTTCCTGCCCTAAAAAGCAAAAGGGTCAGGCGCTCACCTGACCCCGTTGCTATTGCTGATGGCAGAGATCAGCCCTTCGAGAGGCACTTCTTCTGCTTCGTGCTCCAGTATTTCATGGCGCCGCAGCGGCCGGGACCAACCTTGGCGACTTTCTTCTTCGCCGGCTTCTTGGCGACCTTCTTCTTGGCGACTTTCTTCTTGGCAGCCTTCTTCTTCGCCACCTTCTTCTTGGCGACGAGTTCGATCGCGCTGTCGGGCGTGATCTTAGAGGCAGGCGCCACCGCGGGTGCGGCCTGCGCCGAGGTGAACAGGAACGCGCCGAGCGCCCCGGCGAGAGCCAGCTTCGCGAACTTCATGACAATTCCTCCACAGTGAGCATCGAGCTTGCAAGCAAGACACCGCGGCCGCAGGAGAACTGAACCCTCATCACCCTCGGTGTCGGCGACACCATTGCATTTTATTCTATCGACAGGAAGTAACACGGAATATATGCACAATATAAACCGCTCTCGTGGCCCGCTAGTCACACATATTCCGTAGCCGTCTACTTGAATGGTTGTTAATCTATCACATGAACGCTTGTTAATCTCGACCAGCGACGCCGGTAAGACAGTTGTGCTATAGGTGTTGTTGCTGCAGTGCCGCAAATACCGGATAGCCTATGTCGCACAATACGTTCGGCCATCTTTTCCGCGTCACGACCTGGGGCGAGAGCCACGGGCCTGCCCTCGGCTGCGTCATCGACGGCTGCCCGCCGGGCATCGCGCTGACGACCGCGGACATCCAGGCCTACCTCGACCGCCGGCGGCCGGGACAGTCGCGCTACACGACCCAGCGCCGCGAGCCGGACGCGGTGAAGATCCTATCCGGGGTATTCGACGATGATGGCGGACGGCAGGTGACGACCGGGACGCCGATCTCGCTCATGATCGAGAACACGGACCAGCGTTCCAAGGACTACGGCGAGATCGCCGACAAATTCCGGCCCGGCCACGCCGACTACACCTACTTCGCCAAGTACGGCATTCGCGACTATCGCGGCGGCGGTCGCTCGTCGGCGCGCGAGACGGCGGCGCGCGTGGCGGCAGGGGCCGTCGCGCGCGCGGTGGTGGAGGGCGTGACGATCCGCGGCGCGCTCGTGCAGATCGGCTCACGCGCCATTGACAGGAGCCGCTGGAACTGGGCCGAGGTCGACAACAATCCCTTCTTCTGCCCCGACGCCGAGACTGCGGCGCTGTGGGCGGACGATTTGGACGCCGTGCGCAAGGCCGGTTCCTCGCTCGGCGCCATCATCGAGGTGATCGCGGACGGCGTGCCTGCGGGATGGGGTGCGCCGATCTACGGCAAGCTCGATCAGGACCTCGCGTCGGCCATGATGAGCATCAACGCCGTGAAGGGCGTCGAGATCGGCGATGGCTTTGCCGCGGCAGCCCTCACAGGCGAAGCGAACGCCGATGAAATGCGCGCCGGCAACGACGGCAAGCCCGTGTTTCTCTCGAACCATGCCGGGGGCATTCTCGGCGGCATCTCGACCGGCCAGCCCGTCGTTGCACGTTTTGCCGTGAAACCAACGTCCTCGATTCTCCAGCCGCGCCGCACCGTCGACAGGCACGGCAACGACACCGAGATCGTCACCAAGGGCCGCCACGATCCGTGCGTCGGCATCCGTGCGGTCCCGGTCGGTGAGGCGATGATGGCGCTCGTGCTCGCCGACCACTTCCTGCGCCATCGCGCGCAGAACGGGTAGCTGTTAGGCGCGCCCCGGAACATCACCGAGTGAGCGCAGGAACAGCCCGAAGGTCAGCAGGCCCTCGGGCCACGGTCCGTGGCCCGATGCCGTATTCAGATGCCCCGCGTTGGCGATGATCGAGACATCCGCACCCCAGGCGGCGCCAAATGCCTGCGCGCGCTCGATGGAGCAGTGCGGATCATCCGAGCTGCCGATCAGGCGCGATGGAAACGGGAGCCGCACCATGGGCAGGGGCGCGAACCCGCCCTCTCTCGCAGGCCATGTGTCCGTGCCTTCGAGGTCAGCTGGCGCCACGAGGAAGGCACCCGCGAGGCGGCTTGGCACGAGATGCGGCGCTGCGTGCACAACCGCAGACACACCGCAACTGTGGGCGACAAGTACCACGGGGCGCGTGGCTTTCGAGACTTCCTCGACGATGCGCTCGACCCAGTCGGCGAGGCGCGGCGTATCCCAGTCCGTCTGCTCGATGCGGCGCGCGGTCTTGAAATGGCGCTCCCAGCGCGATTGCCAGTGGTCCGGGCCGGAGTTCGTCCAGCCCGGCACGATCAGCATGTCGATTTCGGAGGTTCGCATCATTGAAGTATAAAATGAATGTCAAGACTGCTGCCACACCGCTGGCGGCAACGCCGATGAGAATTGGCTGACCTGACGAGGTCCGCCTTCTATACTCCGCGCCCATGAACACAGACACGATGACGACGAGCGAAGTCCCCGCCAAAGACCGCATCAGCGTGCCCGACGGCGAACCTGTGCCCGTTGGCAAGGGCAGTCACGTCTATCTCGTCGACGGCTCGGGATACATCTTCCGCGCCTTCCACGCGCTGCCACCGCTCACGCGCCCTTCCGACGGTCTGCCGGTCGGCGCCGTGCACGGCTTCTGCGCGATGCTGTGGAAGCTCATCCAGGATGCCAAGGCGGGACGCGGGCCGACCCATATCGCCGTCATTTTCGATGCCTCGCGCCTCAACTACCGCAACGACATCTATCCTAACTACAAGGCGAACCGGCCGCCGCCGCCCGAGGAGCTCATTCCGCAGTTCCCGCTCATCCGCGCGGCGGTGAAAGCCTTCAACATTGCCTCGATCGAGCAGGAAGGCTTCGAGGCCGACGACCTCATTGCGACGTACGCGAAGGCCGCGCTCGACGCCGGCGGCGACGTCACGATCGTCTCGTCCGACAAGGACCTCATGCAGCTCGTCAAGCCGGGCATCGTCATGCTCGACACCATGAAGGGCAAGCTGATCGGGCGCGAGGAAGTCATCGAGAAATTCGGGCTGGAGCCCGCCTGCGTCGTCGACATCCAGGCGCTCGCCGGCGACTCGACGGACAACGTACCGGGCGTGCCCGGCATCGGCATCAAGACGGCAGCCGAGCTCATCCGCGAGTATGGCGACCTCGACTCGCTGCTGGCGCGAGCGGGTGAGATCAAGCAGCCGAAGCGCCGCGAAAAACTCATCGAGTTCGCCGAGCAGGCGCGCATGAGCCGCGAGCTCGTGCGTCTCAAGGACGACGTGCCGGTGGAGGTGCCGGTCGAGCGCCTCGGCTTGCAGGAGCAGCTTGCCGATCCCCTGCTCACGTTCATGCGCACCATGGAGTTCAACACGCTGACGAAGCGCATCGCTGACGCCATCGGCGTAGCGGCGCCGCCGCCGCTCGAGCGCTCCGTCGGGTTAAGCGTGAAGTCGACGGGCGCGCCAAAAAAGGAAGTCGACGACAGATCCTCCGCCAAGGCCGGCGCCGAGACCCCCGGGGCTGGCGTCGAGTTCGGCCGCGCCACCGCACGCCAGCCGAAGATCGATCGCGCTGCCTATGAGACCGTGCGCGAACTCGCCCGGCTCCAGGCCTGGGCTGCCGAAATCCGCGAGGTCGGCCACTTCGCCTTCGACACCGAGACAACCGGCCTCGATGCCATGACCGCCGATCTCGTCGGCTTCTCGCTCGCGACGGAGCCGGGCAAGGCCTGCTACGTGCCGCTCGGCCACACGA
>DATMRT010000119.1:0-74995 GCA_035565975.1 Hyphomicrobiaceae bacterium | reverse complement strand
CGAGACCATGTTCGCTTTTGTGCGGGAGATCGGCGGAGCAGCCCTTGACGGCGACGGGGCCACCGAGATTGCGCCAAGCCGTCGCCGCTTGCGCGGCCGTACGGCAGAGGTGATGCGGCACGACGGCGAGGCCTGCTTCGGCCAGCACGTCGAGGCTCTCGGCTTCGTTGAGCGCGCGGCCCGCGTGCGAGCCGACGCCTTTCGGGCGCGACCATTCGGGCGCGGGGCGTGCCGCTGCTCGCGCTATGAGCGCGTCGTGATCGATGAGGCGGGCAAGCGCCGCGATGGCATCGGCCTCGAGCGGGAAGGTCGGCACGCCGGCGCCCTTGAACACATCCGCGACCGCCTTCTGCCATGCCGAGACGACGACGGGGGTGCCAGTCGCGCCCGCAAAGGCTGCTGTATCGCGCGCGAAGGTCGGTACGTCGTATCCCTGGCCCGCAATGGGGAAGCCGATCATGAAGTTGTCGGCGGCATTCTCGTGCGCGAGCACGGGCAGGATGTCGGAGAGCAGGCGGTTGTTCTGCAGGAGCGCCGCCGTGAGGTCGATCGGGTTGGCGGCCGAGGCAAATGTCGGAAGGATTGCGTCGAGCTTCGCGCGCACGGGGCCTTCGAGGCGCACCATTTCGAGGCCTGCGAACGTCGCCTCGTCCGCGCTCATGACACCAGTCGCGCCGGACCCTGAGATGGTGACGAGGCGTCGGCCCTTCGGCTTCCAGCCCTTGAGATAGATCTGCGCGGCGCAAACCAGCTCGCCGATATTGCGCGCGCGCCAGATGCCGACGCGCTCGAACGCGGCATCGACGATGCGATCCTCGTTGGCGAGCGCGCCGGTGTGCGAGAGGGCGGCGCGCTGACCCGCTTCCGTGCGTCCGGACTTCAGCGCCACGACATAGACGCCGCGTGCGTGCGCGACGCGCGCGAGGGTTTCGAGCTGATCGGGGCGCGGGATGCTCTCGATGTAGAGGAGCAGCAGCTTGATCGCCAGATCGCTCGCGGCGGCGGTCGCCATCTCCAGCACGGAGACATCGGCGTCATTGCCGGTCGCGAGCGAGTAGCGAACGCCGAGGCCCTGCTCGAAGAGCAGCCCGACCGGCACCGCGCTCATGGCGCCGCTCTGGCTGACGACCGCGACCGGTCCGTCGACGGGCTCCGACTCCATCCACATGGTGGAGAAGCTCGTGACCGCGCCATTGCCGAAATTCGCGAGGCCCTGTGTGTTCGGCCCGATCATGCGCATGCCGGCCGCGCGCGCCGCTGTGACCATGCGCGCTTCCTTCGCCTTGCCCTCGGGATCGGAGGTCTCGCCGAAGCCGGACGTCATGCACACGACGCCTTTGACGCCCTTCTTGGCGCAGGCTTCGACGGCAGCGACCGCATTGTCTCCCGGCACCGCGACGACGACCACGTCCGGCACTTCCGGCAGCGCGTCGAGACTCGGCAGGCACTTGAACCCCTGCACTTCCTGGCGTGTCGGGTTGATGGCCCAGACGGGTCCATTGAAGCCGAAGCGCTTCAAGTACGCGAGCGGACGGCCGCCGATCTTGTTCGGGTTCTCGGAAGCCCCGACGACGGCGATCGAGCGCGGCGCCAGCAGCGGCTGAAGGCTTTCGATGGACATCGGGCGACCTCAGGTGCGCATGAGGCAAGGGAAAACGCCGCGGGCTTTGTCGGAGCGCGCCTCAGGCGCGACGCACTTCGGGATTGGTTGCGCAGCACCCCTTCCCAGCAGCCCGCGGCAGGCATCAAACAGTCGCGATGGCGTTCGCGGGCGAGCCGACGGCACCGGGCAGGTTGAGCGGCGGCGCCGTCATGAGGAAGCGGCTGCGGTTGTTGGCGCGCAGCCAGTCCGCGAGCTCGGAAAGCCGCCAGATCTCGCCGAGATTGACGCCGGTCTTGAAGAGGCAGTGCTGGTGGAGCGGCAAGGCGGCGCACTGGCCGGGCTTGAGCGGGGCGTTGTGTACCTCGACGGCGTAGTTGTCGGAGATGAGCGCAACGAGCTTCGATTCGGTGATCCACTGATGGAGCTTGGTGTCGCTGCCGTCGAGGCCCGTGCAGGTCTTGTGCATGGCCTCTTCGGTCGGCTTGCCCTTCTGCTCGAAGATGACCTCGTCGAAGCCGGTGCGGAGACAAACGAAGTCGCCCGGCTCGACCTTGATGCCGTCGGCGGCCATGACGCGCATGAGATCGTCGTAGGTCACGGCGTGCTTGCGCCGGCCGAAATGCGCGAAGAGGTCGATCATCACGCCGCGGCCCTGGAGGCACTTCTGCGCCATGTTCTCGACGCCGAGCTTGGTCGCGCGCGACGTCGACTTGGCCTCGACGAATGTGCCGGGAACGGCGCCTGCCTGCTTGGTGTCCTCTCGTGGCCCGACCATGTAGGTGTCGGCGTCGTAGCCGTTGTAGAAGACCGGCTCGGCGATGCCATCGCCATTGGCATCGAACAATGCGCCGACGTGCGCGAGCGTGTCCCACTGGCTCGAGTACTGCAGGTGCAGCAGGACCATGTCGTCGTTGACGACGTCGGTGAGCCCGGCGTGGTCGTACTCAGTGCGGTAGATCCAGTTCGGCCGGTCGCTGCGCACCGTGGGACGCAGCAGCGGCGGGTGGCGGCGCGGATTGAGGACGTTGCCGCCGGGGAGGTCGAGCGGCATGGAAAGGCAGAACGCGCGGCCCTCCTTGACCTCGGAGACCGCTGCCTTCAGGCGCTCGGCGTTGAGCTCGTTCATGCGGCCGAGCTGGTCGTCGGGGCCATAGTCCCCCCAGGTGGAATTCTCGGGCCGCTGCTTCCAGCGCTCGCTTTTGGCCATGGGCTTCCTCCGGTGCCGCGCTCGCAATGCGCGCGTTCTGACAGGGCCGGCGGTTGGCCGCCGGTCATGATGCCAGGATACGTGCAGCGGGGGCGCTGGCAAGCCGGGACTGAAGGCTTCTGCTATGCGCCGCGCCAGACCAGCACCGGGATCGTCGTGTGGGTGAGCACTTTCTTGGTCTCGCTGCCGAGCAGCACGCCGACGAGGCCGCGGCGGCCGTGCGAGGCCATGAGAATGAGATCGCAGCCCTGGTCTGCTGCCGTCCGGATGATCGCCTCCCAGGGGTGGGCGTGCTCGATCTGACAGGTCGTGACGAGGACGTCGGTCTCCTGCGCCGCGTGCTTCACCTGGTCGAGGACAACCGCCGCGTTCGCCTTGGCCCGCTTGATGTAGTCGTCGGCGGCCAGGAAGGAAGCCAGTGCGCCGATCGCAATCGTTGAGTAGGGTGCCGTGACGTGGATGGCGGTGATGCGTGCGCCGATGCTTTTGGCGAGCTTCAGGGCATAGGGGACCGATCCCATGGCGAACTCCGAACCGTCCACGGGGAGCAGAATGTTCTTGTACATGGGGACCTCTGACTGCGCGTGTCGGGCACCGGCTATCGGCTATCAATCGGCGGTCATCGATGGGCGTTTGCGCCTGGAACGGAAGTCGTTAGTGTGGCCGCCGAATTCGGACCTGAAAAGCCATGCCCAGCGAACGCCCATCACATAACGCCTCGGACGCGCATGTGTTCCGCCCGACGGCGGAGAGCGTGCCCCTCGACGAGGCGCGTCTTGCGGCCTATCTCGCCGGTATCGGGCTGCCACTCGACACATCCGAGCCGGTGCGTCAGTTCGGCACCGGCCTCGCGAACATCAACTACCGCCTGACGGCGGGCGGGCGCCGGCTCGTGCTCCGGCGGCCGCCGAGCGGGGACCTCCCGCCCGGCGCGCACGACATGACCCGCGAGCACCGCATTCTCTCGCGTCTCTGGCGCGTCCACCCGCTGGCGCCTGAGAGCCTGCACCTCTGCGAGGACACGAGCGTCATCGGCGTGCCCTTTCAGCTCATCGATTATCGCCCTGGTCTCGTCATCAAGGGTGATGACCGATCGCGTTTCGATGGGCGGCCCGACGTCGCCCGCGCGACGAGCGATATGCTCGTAGCCACGCTCATCTCGGTTCATCGTGTGGATTGCGCGGCGATCGGGCTCGACACGCTCGGCAAGCCCGAGGGCTTCATCGCCCGCACGCTCAAGGGCTGGGCCGGTCGCGGCCAGCGGCTCGATGTGGCGCCCGAGACCGCGCGCCTCCTTGGCGAGGTCACCGGCTGGCTCGAGCGCCAGCCCGTCCAGACGCGCGCCCCCGTGCTGCTCCACTCGGACTTCAAGCTCGACAACATGATCGTGCACCCGGAGACGCTGGCACCTGTCGCCATCGTCGACTGGGACATGGGCACACGCGGTGATCCGCTATTCGATCTCGCGACGACCATGAGCTACTGGACGGAGCCCGATGATCCGCCGTGCATGCACGCGCTGCGCCAGATGCCAACGACCGCGCCGGGCTTTGCGAAGCGCCGCGAGGTGCTGGCCGCCTACGCACGCGAGATGGCCATCGACGTCGCCGACTGGCCGGTCCTGCGCGTGCTGGCCATGCTCAAGCTGGCTGTCGTGCTGCTGCAGCTTTTTGCGCTCTATCAACGCGGCGCCGCCAAAGGTGCCGACTATGCCGAGCTGGACCGGGTCGCCACCGAGCTGCTCGCCTACGCAACCGATGTCGCTCACGGGCGCGCGGACTGACTCGCGCCCGATTTATGCAGGAAGGAAGCCATGGATTTCACCATCCCGAAGCCGCTCGAGGAGCTGCGCGATCGCGTGTCGGCCTTCGTGCGCGAGAAGATCGTTCCCTTCGAGAAGGATCCGCGCTGGGGCCATCATGGCATTCCGGAGGACCTGCGCCGCGATCTCAATAAGGCCGCCAAGGAGGCGGGCCTCCTCGGCATCAACAGTCCTGAGGAATTTGGCGGCCAGGGCTTCTCGCATTTCGAGCAGGCCGTGATCTTCGAGGCTGCGGGCTACTCGATCCTCGGACCGATAGCGCTGCACTTCCACGCGCCCGACGAGGGCAACATCCACATGCTCGACGTGATCGCCACGCCCGCGCAGCGCAAGAAATATCTCGCGCGTCTCGCGACCGGCGAAGTACGCTCATGCTTCGCCATGACCGAGCCCGATGGCGGTGCCGGTGCCGATCCCCTGCTCCTCAAGACGCGCGCGGTGCCGGACGGTAACGGCTACATCATCAATGGCCGCAAGTGGCTGATCACGGGCGCGGAAGGCGCCGCCTTCGCCATCATCATGGCGCGCACCGGCGATGGGCCTGCCGACTGCACCATGTTCCTCACCGAGCTTCCGAACCCGGCGTTCAAGATCAACCGTGTGCTCGGCACCATGGACACGAGCTTCATGGGCGGCCATGCCGTCATCGACATCGAGAACCTGCGCGTGACGGGCGAGGATATCCTCGGCGAGGTGGGGCAGGGCTTCAAATATGCGCAGGTGCGCCTCGCGCCGGCGCGTCTCACGCACTGCATGCGCTGGCTCGGCTCCGCGATCCGCGCCCACGACATCGCGACGGCATACGCGCGCGAGCGCACATCGTTCGGCAAGCCGCTCGGCGACCACCAGGGCGTATCGTTCATGCTCGCCGACAACGCGCTCGACATTCACACGTCGCGGCTCGCCATATGGCACACGGCTTGGCTGCTCGACCAGGGCGACAAGGCCTCGACCGCGAGCTCCATGGCCAAGGTCATCTGCTCGGAGGCGATCTTCCGCGTCGTCGACCGCTCATTGCAGATCCTCGGCGGCATGGGCGTCACGTCGGACACGGTCGTCGAGCGCATCTTCCGTGACGTGCGTGCCTTCCGCATCTACGACGGCCCGTCGGAGGTGCATCGCCACTCCCTTGGCCGGCGGATCGTCAAGGGCGAGCGGCCGAAGGCGGCAGAGTAGCGCGATACATCGCGCTACTTCTTGTGGCCCGCGATCGAAGGCTTCTTCGCAGGCGGCGCACTGGACGGCTCGGCATTCTCCGCCTCGTCATCCGCCTTCGCTGGCGCCTGCGGCTTGGTCACGTCGGCGACCGGCGACGGGCCCGGCGGCGACGTATCGCCGATCACGGCTTTGCACTCGGTCGGCAGATCGGCGAGCGTGATCTCCGGCTTCGGCTTGGGCTTTGGTTTCGGCAGCGCGACTTTCGGCTCCGGCGCCGGCGGGCGCGGCGCGTAGATGCGCTTCATCCGCGCGATCCACTCGTCGACCTCCTTGCCGCAGCCATCATCGTCGCCGACGGCGAATTGCGGCGTGCACCCTGGGCTGTCCTTGGGGCAGGCCATACGAATGTGCATGTGATAGTGATGTCCCCAGTACGGGCGGATCTTGTTGAGGTGCTCGCGCGGCAGCGACTTGCTCTCGCAGATGGCTTTCTTGATCGCCGGATGCACGAGCACGCGCTCGACCTGCGGATACGATGCGGCGCGCGTGATGATGCGCCCGTGTGCTTCCGTCCAGACCTTCGGGTTGATGCTCACCCTGTCGTCCGCCAGCATCGATGTCGCGGAGAGATCCTCGCGCTCGCGGTTCGTAAGACGGCGGTCTGGCATCGGCGTCAGCCAGATGTCCGCGTCAAGGCCGACCTGATGGCTCGCATGGCCTGTCAGCATCGGGCCGCCGCGCGGCTGCGAGATATCGCCGACGAGGAGACCGGACCATCCGTCGTTTTCCTTGCCGTCTTTGGCCAGCCGCTCGATGAGTGCGATCAGCGAGGGGTGCCCCCACATACGATTGCGCGAGAGGCGCATGACCTGCCAGGCCGGGCCGTCGACAGGGATGGCCTTGGCGCCCGCGAGACAGCCCTTGGCATAGAAGCCGATGGCGCGTGCGGCCAGCGGTGCCGGTGACTTGGCGGCGCCGAACAGCACTTTGGCGGGTGTCGGTGGCGGGCCTTTCTTGGCAGCTTTCTTCGCCGCCTTCGCCTTCTTCTTCACGAGCTTCTTGGCCGGCTTGGCCTTCGGCTTAGTCGTCTCTGCCACCAGCTTTCCGGCTGCGGCGTGCACCTCGGGCCCACCCTGGGCCGAGAGCTTGATGCTGGCGGGCATCATGGCGATGGCAATGAGCAGAACTGGCCAAGCCAGATGCCGGGGCGTGAACTTCATGCGCGCTCCTCTTCGGCTCGCTGCCGTGTCTAGCACGTTCGGCGCGCCGCACCAATGCTTGCTGGCTAAGCGTACGCGGAGGGAGCGACAACGAAGATGAATTGGAAATGAAGACGCGCAAGGCTGAGCGTTGCGCCGCCGCGATCATCGGAAAAATGACGCTGACTAACTTACAGTGCTCGGCCGCAGCTTGAGCTTACGGCGCGGCTTCGTGGGCGCGCGGTGCGTCGCGAAGGGGGCACGCGGCGCCGGTGTCATCGAATAAGCGGTTCGCCAGCTCGGATCCTGCCACGTATTGCCGAGACGCGGGCGGGCCGGCTTCACGTGGCGTCCGGTCGCTGGTGTCGCTGTGGAGAGATGAGTCGGCATGGCAAACTCGTCGGGCCGAGGCAGCCCCGGGACTTGAAGGCCCCGGGGCTCGATTGGATCTTTGCTTGGCTTACTTCTTCTCGATCTTCGGAAGGGCCTTGGCCTGCTCCGCCGTCAGCGTGAGCCGGACCTTGTTGTCGACGACGGTGAACTGCGACGGTGCTACGCGCACGCGCGTCTCGCCGATGCCGAGGAAGCCGCCGATGTCGGCCTGCAGCTCCGTGACCTTGCCCTCGCTATCGCGCTGGATCGCCGCGACCTCGCCGAGGTTCTTATCGTCGCTGCTGAGGACGGTCGCGTCGATCAGGGCTTTGGCCTGCTCTTCGGTGAGCATCGGCGCCTTGTCGGCAGGTGTGGGCTGCACGCTCGGCGCCGTCGCAGCCGGTGGAGTCGCAGGCGGCGTCCCGCTCGGCGCCGTCGTCTGCGCGAATGCCGCTGACGTTGCAAAGAGGGCCAGCGACGCTGCGGCCGGTACAATCCATTTCATCACGTCATCTCCATGACCGTTGTTCGAAGTGTCGGGTGCTTGTCTGTGTAAGCACTGGTCGAAGAACGCCCGAAATTGCGCGTGGTTCCTCATCTTTTGGCGCGAACTGGATGATGTCGCTGGGGCGGAACTTTCGGGCCGGTGCCGACGTTCTTCGCCCATCGCTCCGGGAGGCGATGCCTCTAGGAACGACAGTCATTTATGAAATGAACAAGGAGTTGAGCCGATGGATTGGAATCGGATTGAAGGCAACTGGAAGCAGTTCCGCGGCAAGGTCAAGGAGCAGTGGGGCAAGCTCACTGACGACGAGCTTGACCAGGTCGAGGGCCGTCGCGATCAGCTCGAGGGCAAGATCCAGGAGCGGTACGGCTACGCAAAGGATCAGACGCGCAAGGAAGTCGATGAGTGGCTGAAACGCATGTAAGCGCGGACGCATTCGCGTGAGCTTTTTGGCCCGGGACGGCATTGAGCCTTCCCGGGCCGCATTGCGTCAGCCGCAAACCCTACATTAGAGTGTGCAGTACGGATCTTCCGTTGCCGTTTCCTCGGCCTCTTCTCAAGGTGTCGCTATGTCGCTCGATTTTTCGTCGCTGATCTGGATCGCCATCCTCATCATGGCTCTGCAGCCCATTCTCATGGGACGATGGTTCGCCATGCAGCGGATGCGCGCGATCCGCGCCATCGAGCAGGCGCACGGCTCGCGCGTGATCACGATGATCCACCGCCAGGAGCGGCGCAGTCTTCTCGGCTTTTCGGTCGCCCGCCACATCGATCTCGAGGATGCGCAGACGATCATCGCGGCCATCAAAGAAACGCCGCGGGACATGCCGATCGATCTCGTTCTGCACACTCCCGGCGGTCTCGTTCTTGCGGCGATGCAGATCGCGAGGGCAGTCGAGGCACATCCGTCCAAGGTGACTGTCTACGTACCGGTGTACGCCATGTCGGGCGGCACGCTCATCGCGCTCGCCGCGGACGAGATCGTCATGGGCGAGTTCTCGGTGCTCGGGCCCATCGACCCGCAGATCGCCGGCTTTCCCGCGGCGAGCATCGCCAAGGTGCCCAAGATGAAGCCCATCGACCAGGTGTTCGATCTCACGCTGGTGCTCGCCGATGTCAGCGAGAAGGCGCTCGATCAGGTGAAGCGGGGCGCCGTCGAGCTGCTCACGCCGCAGATGGAGGAAGGAGCGGCCCGCGCCCTCGCCGAGAAGCTGGCCGGCGGCCATTGGACGCATGACTATGCGCTCACGGCCGAGGAGGCGCGCGCGATCGGCTTACCGGTGAAGGTCGCCATGCCGAACGAGATCCTCGATCTTATGAAGCTCTATCCGCAGCCCGTGCAGCAGTCGGGCGTGGATTTTCTTCCTGTCGATTTGCCGCGGCGCCGCCAGACCTGACGCCGAATGCGGCGGTTTACCATGATAAGTCCCAGGTCGGATTATCGACGACAGCGGCGATAGCAAATGCTAATGGCTAATTCTCGGAACGGCGAGGCGCGCTGGTGCGGGTGGCCGGGAGTGCTGGTGCGGCTTAGGGGAAGAACGAGAGTTGATTTCCACAAGCCTAGACGCCCTGCCGGCCGGCCGCCAAAGCGACCTCCGCTCTCGATGCTTTTGACATTTCGCAGGACTATCGATGCGGTTGCGCGTCTACCTGTCGACGCTGCTGATCCTGCTGCTGCTGCTCGGCGCGACCGGCCTTGCTTCGTGGCTCCTGGTCGCGGATGCGACCGACAAGGCGCGCCGTCAGTTCGAGGAGCAGGCAAGTGCCTTCGAGGGGCTCCTGGTCGATGCCATGCGCTCCTATCAGCAGGTGCTGCGGTCCGGCGTAGCAGCGATGAACGCCAATCCGGCCATGACGCGGGAGCAATGGCGGCACTACGTCCGCGACCTCGACGTCGATGAATTCTTTCCTGGCATTCAGGGCATCGGCTACGTCAAGCGGCTCAGCTACGAGGAGATCGACGCCTTCGTCGAGGCGCAACATCGTGCCGGCCGGCCGGACTATCAATTCAATCCCACTGGCCAGCGCGATACTTACACTGCCGTTGTCTATCTCGAGCCTGAAGACTGGCGCAACAGCCGCGCGCTCGGCTACGACATGTTCTCCGAGCCGCGCCGCCGCGCCGCCATGGAGCGCGCGCGCGATAGCGGCGGCCCGGCGCTCAGCCGCAAGGTCGCGCTCATGCAGGAGACGGGCGAGGACGTTCAGGCGGGCGTGCTCGTGTACCTGCCCCTCTATGCCGATGGCGTGATCCCGGAGACACCCGAAGCGCGAAAGAATGCGCTCGTCGGTTACATCTACGGTGTCTTCCGCATGGGCGATTTCGTCCCACGGGTCATCGACCGCAATCTTCCGGGGACATTCCAGCGGCTCCATGTGCAGATCTTCGATGGCGCCAAGCCCACCGAAGCGGATCTCATGTTCGACGACCGGACACTCGAACATCGCGACTTGTCATCGCCACCGCCAGCAACACCTGAGCCGTTGTTCACGAGTAGCCGCACGATCACCGTTGCAGGCAATGAGTGGACGATCGCGCTTCAATCCAAGCCCGCGCTCGAGGCCATGGTCGATCATTCCAAGGCCTGGATGGCGGTGCTCGGCGGCTCCATCGTCAGCCTTCTCATAGCCGGCATCGTCGGCTCGCTCGCCTATGCCAGAGAGCGCTATGCGGTGGCGGAGCATGAGCTCTCGCAGGAAGTCGCGGAGCGCAAGCGCGCGCAAGAACAGGCCCAGCTCGCCAACCGCGAACTCATTCATCGGGTGAAGAATATCCTGGCGATCGTGACGGCCATCGCATCGCAGACTGCCCGGTACAGTCCGACCGTCGATGCCTTCAATAAATCGTTCCGGGAACGCCTGACGTCGCTCGCTCGTGTCCACGATCTGCTGCGCCCGGATCCCGCGCACACGCCCGATCTCGGCACCTTCGTCCGCGAGATCCTGGCGCCCTATTGCCACTGGCAGGGTGCACTCGTCGCCCAGGGGCCGGCCATCGAGGTCACGCAGAACCAGGCCGTGCTCCTGAGCCTTCTCATCAACGAGCTTGCCACCAACGCCACCAAGTACGGCGCCTGGTCCGTACCGAGCGGACAGGTCATGGTGACATGGCGGGAGGTGGAGGCCGAGGCGGCCGGCGAAACGGAGAGCGCTCAGGAAGGCGTGCACATTGTCTGGCAGGAGCGGAACGGCCCACCTGTGAAGGCGCCGTCGACGAGCGGTTTCGGCACGAACGTGATGAAGTTCTCGATCGAGCGCGGCCTCGGCGGTCGCATCTCAACGACGTTCGAACCCACGGGCGTACGTCACGAGGTACACTTGCCGAAGACGAGCTCGCCCGTTGCAGATCACAACGGGCCGGAACCTCCTGCGGAGCATCGCGAGGTCGCCGAGCACCGCGAGAATGCCGAAGGCTGAGCAGAGCGTCGCGAATACTCCACCTGCCGCCATCAGAGATATCCGAAGATGTTGAGCAGGATGAGGACGGAGATCGGCACGCCGAGCATCCAAAGAATGAGGTTCTTGGCCATCTGATTTCTCCATTGCATCGCGTTGGGCCGGACCGAAAGCTCCAATGCACGGCGCCCGTTCGCTCATGTCCGAATAACGTTGGCCCGCACGGACTGGTTGCGCCTCGGGACCTGCGCCGGAAGCATTTTCAGGAGATCGTCTCGACCGTCCGCTCCTGCTCGGGGGAATTTGCCTGTTCTGCCTTGTCTCGAGGGCGGCGCGGCGCGCAGTCGAGTGCCGCCACGATCGGCGCGATCGTCGTATGAAAGCGGCTCGCGCCAACTTCCTTTTGTGGTTGTGTTTCATCGGCCGACCCCTGCCGTGTCGGCGCGAGAACGAAGTGGTGCGCGTCGGGAAAGTCGCGCTCGGCGCGGCGCGCGATGAGCCGGATCTGCTTCTCGTCGATGCCGCCGACCGTCGCGATGACGATCGTATCGACGTCCTGGTAGTCCTCCATCGTCCTGAGATCGGCAATGGCCGTCAGCCCTGTGGAGTGCGTTGCAACGACGGCGCGGCACGGTGTGTTGAGGCTGACGAGGCGTGCGATGTGATCTGCCGCGGCGCGATCGACGATGCCGCGTGCGGGAATGACGCAGACGCTCGGCGGCGCCTTGCCATCGATCGCCTTCGTCTCCTCATTCGGTGCATCGAAATAGAGATCGGCCGTTTCTCCCATGGTCTCCCGTAGCTCTTCGGCCTGCTCCGTATCCACGCGCTGGGCACGATGGTCAGCGGCGGCGAGCCGCAGTGCCGGCAGGACGAGGCGGTCGCTGATCTCCACTAGGGAGAGCTCCTCGCCTTCTTCCGCCAGTGTCGAGGCCGCCGCGACCGGATCACCGGCGAGCAGGCGATGATAGAGCTCCTGTGCCGGGTCGAGCGGCGGCTCGTCACCAAAGAGGACGGAGATGAACTCGAGGCCGCGCACGTGATGCCCGAACACCACGATGGTCGTCGTCAGCGGCGCAGAGAGGAGGAGGCCGATCGGTCCCCACACGACTGTCCAGAAACTTGCGGCGACGGCCATGCCGAAGGCCGTAATACCCGCCTTCCTGCCGAGCATGAAGGGTTCGACGACGTTGTTGAAGATGGTTTCGCCAACGATGAAGAGCGCAACCGTGAAGATGAGCGTCATCCAACCCGGATCGACCGCCGCCGCGAGGACGATGGGGGGGATCGCCGCCAGCAGCGGTCCCGCGAATGGTACGAAACGCAACACGCCGGCGAGAATGCCCCAGAGAAGGGGGTTGGGTACGCCGATGATCCAGAGCGCCACGCCGACGACAAAGCCGTAGCCGGCATTCATGGTCGCGAGCGCGAGAAAGAGCTCGGACAGTTTACCGCCCGCATCACTGATGGCGGCAGCCGTGCCGCTCAGCCTGTCCGTACCCGCGATCCTGACGATGCGGTCACGAATGTCATGATGCTGCAACAGCAGTAGCATGGCGAAAAGGATCGTGATGCCCACCTGCGCAAGTGGCTCGAGGGCGACGCCGATCCCCATGACAATCTCAGCAGGTGTCCCTTGCTGCTGAGCGACGACCAGTGGGTCCGGCTTTGCAGCCACACCGCGACCGAGCTCTCGTTCGATGTCCGTGCCGAGCGTCTCGACTGCGGTGACCGCCCGTTTGATCAGGCCATCCGATCGTCCCATATCGGCGACCGTGCGCACTTTCTCGACGAGGTTCTGTTTGTAGCTTCCGAGATCGGCCGTGAGCGATAGAAGCTGGGCGCTGACGGCGACCGAGAGCGCGGCGAGAAGAAGAAGAGCGGCGCCCAGTACGCCCACCGCGGCGACGGGTTGCGGAACCTGATGGGCCGTCAACCATCTGACAAGCGGCGCCAGGATGAACGCGATGACAATGGCAATAGCGAGCGGGATGAAAATCGCGCTGCCGACGTAAAGCGCGGCGACGATGAGAGCAATGACGATCAGGGATGCGGAGAGGTTGCGCAGGCTGTCGGCGAGCAGCGGCATTATTTGCGATCCTCGAGAGAGCTGACCCCACGGCAGGTTGCGCGGCGGGACCGCGCGATACGCGATGCCGAGGAAACGCGGTCTTCTGCCTACTGGTTGCAGGCGCTCCGCTGAACCGGCGTCGTCGCCGGAACGCTGCGTGCATTGTGCGGTGAAAGGAACGATTGCCCGCACGATGCGTTTGAAGGGGCATCCCTGACGAATTCAGGAACTGAGAAATTGGGAGCTGAGATATGGGCAATCTGCTGCACTATGCCGTGGTCTTTCTTATCGTCGCGCTCGTGGCGGCCTTCCTCGGCTTCGGGGGCGTCGCCGGCACGGCAATGGAAGGTGCGCGGATCCTGTTCTGGGTCGCGATCGTGCTCTTCGTCATCGCGCTCGTGGGAGGTTGGATACGGCGGGCTTGACGCGAGTGTCCCGATTTCGAAGTTCGCCTCACCTCAGTGCTGGTGTCCGGTGCGAACTTCGAAATCAAAAGGGACACTAGCGGCATAAACTTGCTAGTGTGATGCAGATCCAGAAATTCGCTCGGCACCTGCAGCGAGCTATGGCGAATTTATCGATCGTCGCACTTGGGCCGTTCCACCGCAGGGCTATCGGCCGGCATCGCCGGAGGCATAAGCTTCCCGTGTTGCCGGCCGCGCCGTGTCGCGGCGGGTCATATTCCGAGGCTCGTATTGGCCATGGCAAAGAGCAATCCAGCCACCAGTGCTGCACGCTACATCCTCGTCGTAACGGCGCTGCTGTTGCCGACGTTGTCGCTGGTGCCGCTCGGTGGCCTCTACCTTTGGGAAAAGGGTCTCGTTCTCTGGTGGGCGCTCGCCGCTCTGGCTTGCATCGGCGTCGTTACGCTTCTCCAGCGCGTGCTCATAGCGGGCGCCATGCGCCGGCCGCCGCCCGAGGCGGAGCGCAAGGCGTCCGTCGAGCCCGAGGAGGCGTCACTTGCCGATCCGACCTGGAGCCCGCTCGAAGCCAAGGCCTGGGCCGACGTGAAGATGGTCGCTTCGCGCGTGGACCTCGAGCGGATGAACGACCTCGATGCCGTCGTCACGCTCGGGCGCAACACGATCGAGGTGGTGGCAGAGCGTCTTCATCCGACGCGCGAGGATGCCATCTGGCAATTCACACTTCCCGAGGCGCTCGCGATCACTGAGCGGGTGAGCCGGCGCCTCGGCCGCATGATCGAGACAAACGTCCCTTTCGGCGACCGCATGACGGTGTCGCAGTTCATCAGCATCTATCAGTGGCGCCACATGCTCGATGCCGCCGAGCGCGCTTACGACATCTGGCGGCTGGTGCGTCTCGTCAATCCGGCGACCGCCATTACCAATGAGGCCCGCGAGCGCCTTTCCCGCGCCCTCTTCCAATGGGGCCGCGAGCATGTCATGCGCCGCCTCGTCGAGGCCTACGTCGAGGAAGTGGGCCGCGCCGCCATCGACCTCTACGGCGGCCGCCTGCGTGTTTCGCGTGCCTCCTCCGAGGAAGCCGCGGATGCGCCCGAAAGTGTCGCCGCCATGACACGCACGCCGATCACGGTGCTCGTCGCCGGGGGAACTGCGGAGGCGCGCGAGGCGACGGCCGCGCTCCTGCGCATGGTCGAGCAGGATGAGGCGCGCGCCATGCTGGCCAATCTCGATCGCCGCGATCCTTCGTCATCGACCTGGGATCTTGTCGGCCTCGAGGTCCGCGTTTCCGAAGCCGATGTCGCGGCCGGGAAGCACCTGCGCCATCTCGTCGACGAGGTGGATGGTGCCGATATCGTCGTGTGGGCGCTGCCGGGCGGCATTGTGACTGAACAGCAGCGTGCTGCCCTCGCCGCGATTTCTGAACACTTCAGGCTGACGCCGAGCCTGCTCGCCCCGGCCGTCCTGCCGGTCGAGTTCAGAGGCGTCGCGACGTCAGCGGCACCGGGCGAGAAGACGACGACGAGTCTTTCCGACGACGCGCTGATCGTGATGACGCCGATCGTCATCGATCCGAAGTCGGCTAACCCCGAAGCGGATGGTGCGCGCCTCGCCGACGCTCTGCGCCGCAGTCATGACCACGCGCGCCGCGTAAAGGCCGTGCGCTGGCTCGGCCGGAGGAAGGCCCAGCGAAACTATATCGGCGCCGGCCGACAGGCGGCATCCGCGATCGGGTCCGCCGTCCGCTCGATCTTCTCGCGACGGAGCAGCTAGGACGACGTCCTCTGCGGCGGTTCTGCGCACCTGCTTTTGTGTCCATATCGGGAACTCGGCGCCCGAGCGGGACGTTTTCTTCGGCAGATACAGGTTATCAAACCCGCATGTCGAAGGAGTTCATCCAAATGCAGACGTCGAAGAGCTATCCCCATCATGAGAGCGGCAAACGGGCAGCATCGAGTGCCAGCGACGTCGCAGAGCAGGTCGCGGACAAAGCCGCTGAGTACGCAGGCAAGGCCGGTCAGCAGTTTGACCGCGCAGTCGAGAGTGCCGAAGGCGCGATGCGCTCGGTCGCCGATCAGGGTCGCGAGGCCGGAGAGCGCGTGCAGGAGGTTGCCGGCAATTTCAAGTCGGCGGTCGACAAGTCGGTGAAGGACCAGCCGATGGCGACCCTCGCAGTGGTGGGCGCGCTTGGCTTCGTCCTCGGCGCGCTGTGGAAATCGTAAGTCGGCACGCGTGAAGCGCGGAAGGGATCGTCATGTTCGGGTTTCTGTTCCGGCGCGCGCAGGCAACCGTTGACCGGGCCGTCGATCATATCGTTCACCGGATCATTATCGCCATACCGTTCCTGATCGCGGGTGGCTTTGGAACGGCGGCCCTGGCGCTCAGGCTCAATCGCGAGTATGGGCCGGAGATCACCTCGCTCATATTGGCGGGGGGGTTTGCAGCCCTTGGGTTATTGGCAGTGCTCGCTTACCATAGCTCGGAAGGCCCCTCTGAGACCGCTGGAGCCACCGAGGAGCCGGCCCAGGCCTCCGCGAGTGCGGGGGCCCAGGGACCGGACCTTTCGAACACCGATCGTGAGCTGATTATGGCGGCACTGACGTCGGCGGCCCCGCTCGCTCTTCCGGCCCTCGTGCGCACTGTCGGCCGTAATCTACCGCTGCTGGCAGCCGTAGCTGCTGCCGCATTCATAATTTCTCGCGATGGCCATAGCGGCGCCGCCCTGGAGCCCGGCGAATAGCTAACCATTTGTGAAAGTTCGAAATGGACCGCTGCAGCATTTTGCGTCTGCATGGGGAACTTCGGCGCAGTTTGCGTGTTTTGACAAGCGTTGGCACTATCCGCGCGCACTGCTAGCAGCCGCTGGCAGGCGCGGTGCACGCGGGGCTGATGCTCTGGCCTCTCAATCGCACGGGGAATGGGGGGACGAATGGCAGACGATCGAAAGCAAAGTGACAAGGAAATGCGGCAAGAGGCTAGAATTGTGAGCTTGACGTCCGACGATACAACGGCCGAGTCGGGCCTGCCGTCGGAGGCGCGGGGTCTGATCGGGCACCAGTTGCGCGAGGAGTACCGCCGGGTGCTTGCCGAGCCGCTGCCCGACAAATTTACGAAGCTGCTCGAAGAGTTGGCCAAATCCGAAACCCAGCCCGAGACGAAGCCGGAGAGCAAGGAATGACAGCAGGCAGCACGGGGGATCTGCAGGCCCAGCTGGCCGCGCTCGTCCCTAATTTGCGTGCCTTCGCCAGATCGCTTTGCGGCGCCGCGGACCAGGCTGATGATCTGGTCCAGGAGACGCTGGTGAAGGCATGGAAGAGCCGGGCGAGTTTCGATCCCGGTTCGAACCTGAAGGCCTGGCTTTTTACCATCCTGCGCAACACGTACCTGTCGGAGTTGCGCAAGCGGAAGTACGAGGTCCAGGACCACGATGGCGAGCTGGCGCAGCAGCTTAGCGTCAAGGACAGCCAGTCCGGCCACATGGATCTTGTCGACTTCACCAAGGCTTTTGCGCTGCTGTCGCCGGAACAGCGTGAGGCGCTCATCCTGATCGGCGCGGAAGGCTTCTCTTACGACGAGGCGGCGCTGATGTGCGGTTGTGCTGTCGGCACCATGAAAAGCCGGGTGAACCGCGCGCGCGGCAAGCTCGCCGAGCTCATGGGTGTCGATGGTGCCGAGGATTTCGGTGGCGAGCATGCCCCTCGTCCTCGGGGATTTGCCGTGGGATAATGCCCGGTGACGGCTGTCCTTAGCCGTCCGAGGAACCATCCGCCGCGGCGTGCGTTATTTGCCTCAATGGACGTGGCTGAACGTCCACGTTCCAGGATTGCTGAAACTGACGCTGATCCGCAAGGACGGCTAAGCCTCGAAAAACAGGGGGAGTTGCTGCAGATGACAAGCTCTGTTGCCGATCTGGTCGCGCCACAGATTCCGTACCTTAGACGCTTTGCCCGCGCCCTGACCGGCTCCCAGGATCGTGGCGACGCCTATGTCGTCGCAACGCTCGAGGCTCTCGTCGCCGATCAGCGCAGCTTCCGCCGCGATCTCTCGCCGCGCGCGTCGCTCTACCACACCTTCGTCAAGGTCTGGGGTGCGCTCCCGATCAACCAGGTGCCGGAGCCGGTCGAGGCCGGTCCCGGGGGTGTCGTCGATCGCCGCATCGAGACCCTGACGCCGCTACCACGCCAGGCCTTCCTCCTGGCCGCACTTGAGGAATTCCCGACCAGCGACATCGCCGAAATACTCAGCACGACCGAGGAGCAGGTCTGCCGCCTCGTGGACATCGCCGGCGCGGAGATCGCCGAGCAGATCTCCGCCGACGTGCTGATCATCGAGGACGAGCCCCTGATTGCGCTCGACATCGAAGGCATAGTCAGCGATCTCGGACACAGCGTCGTCGGCATCGCGACGACGCGGGCGGAGGCGGGTGAGGTGGCCCGCAAGGCGAAGCCCGGGCTCGTGCTGGCGGATATTCAATTGGCGGACGGCAGCTCCGGCATCGATGCGGTGAACGATATCCTCAAGGGGGCCGATATGCCCGTGATCTTCATCACGGCGTATCCCGAGCGACTGCTCACGGGCGAGCGTGCCGAGCCGACGTTCCTGATCACGAAGCCCTTCAAGCCGGAGATGGTGAAGGCGGTCATCAGCCAGGCGCTGTTCTTCGATGTGCGAGCGGGTGGGCGACCGCGCGGCGCAGCGGCATGACGCGGACGCGTTGCCGACGGGCAGGGACCTGGACGCGCTGAACCAGTCTCATCCACAGCGAATAGGATGCATCGGGCAATTCTTTCCGATGATCTGCAACTTGGAGCCATAGAATAGATCGAAGTGGAACTCTTCGCAGCAGCAGTGATAGTCGGCCGAGGAACGTCGGTGGTCGTGGCCGCTGGCGTGCGGGCGCTGGTCACGGGGGAGCGCCGAGGCCGGCGACTGACGAAGGGTTTGAGAGGGGTTCGGTGCATGCGATGACATCGCGAGAACAGCCGTATAGGCGCGATGGGCCCGAGGGCGGCGCGGACGAGTTGAGCAGAAGGGGAGGGGTCGGCGACAAGCCGTTTGAAATTCCTTCTGGGCTCGCTGCGACGCTGCTGGAAGTGAGCCCCGACTGCGTGGCGCTCATCGATGCCCACGGTGCCGTCCGCTATATCAATCCCGCCGGATGCACCCACATGGAGATCGCGGCCGCGGAAGGCGTCCTTGGCGCCGTCTGGGTCGATCTCTGGCCCGAGGGCTCACGTGCGACCATCGAAAGTGCCTTCGCGAACGTCATGCGCGGAGAGGCCGCCCATTTCAGCGACGTGACCCCAACCGCCAAGGGCGCCACGAAGTGGTGGGACGTGATCGTCCGTCCCGTGCGCGGCGACGGTGGTGGGATCGAGCACCTTCTCTGGGTTGCGCGGGACGTCACGGCTCAGAAGATGGCCGAGGGATCGCTCAAGGCCAGCGAGCAGCGTTTCCGCGCGCTCGCGGACAACATGGCCCAGTTCGCGTGGATGGCCTACCCGTCAGGTTACGTGTTCTGGCACAACCAGCGCTGGTTCGACTACACGAGCATGGATCCGGTGGAGTCCGCCGGCGAAGGCTGGCACGAAGTCATCCATCCTGACTTCACGGAACGCGTCGTGCGCCAGTTGAAGCGCGCTTTCGACAGCGGTGAAACCTGGGAAGACACGTTTCCCATGCGCGGCGGTGACGGCACTTACCGCTGGTTCCTCTCGCGCGCCATGCCACTGTGCGATGACAGAGGGCGGGTCGTTCTCTGGTGCGGCACCGATACCGATATCACCGACCAGCGCCGGCTCAGCGAGCGCCTTCTCAAGCATCAGCGCGTCATCGAGCTTTCTCACGAGGCCATGCTCGTATGGGAGCTCGGCGAGGGGATCATCCTCTTCAATCGCGGCTGCGAGGAGCTCTACGGCTACAAAAAGAACGAGGCCCTCGGAGCCATACCGGCCGAGCTGCTCAAGACGCGATATCCGATGCCGCTTGAGGCCATGCTCGAGCATCTCGAGGTCGAGGGCAAATGGAGCGGTGAGCTGCCGCAGGCTTCGAAGGACGGCGCCGAGATCTGGGTCGACAGCCGGCTCGAGCTGATACGCACGGGCGGGCGCAGTCTTGTCGTCGAGACGAACCGCGATATCACCGAGCGGCGCAAGGCCGACGACGTCCGCAATCTGCTCGTTGGTGAGCTCAATCATCGTGTGAAGAACACGCTCGCGATCGTGCAGGCCATCGTCGCGCAGACGGCGCGCACCTCCTCGACCATCGAGCAGTTCGTCACGAGCCTGAATGGCCGCATCCAGTCCATGTCGAGTGCGCATCACATGCTCACTGAGGCACACTGGGCGGGTGCATCGCTGCGCGAGATCGTCACCTCGCAGATCGAAGTGAGCGCCGGCGAGACGGACAATGTCGAGATCATCGGCGATGATGTTTTCGTTCCTCCGCAGACGGCGCTCCAGCTCACGCTCATGCTCCATGAGCTCGCGACCAATGCGGTCAAACACGGCTCCCTCTCGCGCCCCGAGGGTCGCGTCACCGTTTCCTGGACAACAGAAATACGCGAAACACCGCATATTGTGCTGCTATGGACCGAGCGCGGCGGGCCCCCGGTGACGCCGCCCGTTGCACGGGGTTTCGGCACGCTGCTGCTCGAGCGGTCGGGCAGGTTGCCGCATCTCCAGGCCCGCCTCGAGTTCGATCCGAATGGCGTGGTCTGCCGGATTGACGTCAAGCTCGGTGCGACCCAAGAGGGTGAACCCGCCTATTTCAATCCGCGCCGGCGCCAGCTCCTTGGCGCAACCAACGCCTGATCGAGAACGTGGAACCCGATTCCACTCTGGCGAGTTCAGTTGGAGGTTTTGCCTGTCAAAGTGGCAACGCGCGCCTGCGGGTGCGGTGATGCCGCGTTGCCGCGGCAAGGAAACGGAGAACGAAAATGTCTGAGATCATGCGCATAGAGCCGGAGAAGGCCCGCCAGGATCCCGAAGCGGTCTTCGATCGACCGGCGGACATCGAGAGCGAGGTTGGCCTCACACGCGGTCAGAAGATCGCAACACTGAGGCGCTGGGAGGTGGACGTCACACGCCGCCTCGAGTCGACCGACGAAGGCATGTCGCCCAATGACGAGAACGCCGATGACGCTGATCTGTTGAAAGAGATCAAGATGGTGATCGACGCCATTCAGACGGGCGAGAAAGTCAAGAATGTCGACATGCACTGACGGCCGGTTGGCGGCTCTTCGATAGCGTTCGGTAATCGCCGGGCAGACCGACGAGCGGGCCGGCAGTAGCTGGCCCGTTTCGCCGCTGCCGCGCTTCGATGTCTTCTGTCCGACTTGACCGGCATCTCGGCGGACGGATCGGCGACGAGTCCCATCTCGCTCCGTACGATGGCCTCGGCGCGATCTTCGGTTTGGCTCGGCGTACCGTCGCGTCTTCCTTGTACTGCCGGCGAGCGCTACTGTTTGACCGTGCCACAAAGCCTTCCGAACCTCCGGCGAAAACGGTCATGAGTCATTCAATCGAGCGGAACGTGCAAGCCTTCCTCACTGCCGAGCGGGAGGTGCAGGTCCGTTTTCTCGCCGAGATCGTGAGGATCCCGACGGACAACCCGCCGGGCGACTGCAGTCCCGCTGCAGAGCGCGCCGCCAAGCTGATCGAGGCCTTTGGCTGGACCGTCGAGCGCCATCCCGTGCCAGCCGATGTCGTCGAGGCCGCCGGCATGATCTCCTGCACGAACCTTATCGTGCGACGCACGTTCGGTCCCGGTCCGACGATCGCGCTCAATGCGCACGGCGATGTCGTCCCGCCGGGCACGGGCTGGACGCATGATCCCTATGGCGCGGAAATCAAGGACGGCTGGATGTACGGGCGCGGTGCCGCCGTCTCCAAGTCCGACTTCGCCACCTATGTGTGGGCGTTGCGCGCGCTCGAAGCGAGCGGCGCGCGTCTCGGCGGCACGGTCGAGCTGCATCTGACTTACGACGAGGAGACGGGCGGCGAGATCGGCCCGGGCTATCTGCTCGCACAAGGATTGAGTAAGCCCGATCTCGCCATCGGCGCGGGCTTTTCCTATGCGGTCGTGACCGCGCACAATGGCTGTCTGCATCTCGAAGTGGAGGTGACAGGCCGTTCCGCGCACGCGGCCAAGCCCTGGACGGGCATCGATGCCTTGCAGGCCGCTACGAGCATTCTCTCGGCGCTCTACGCGTGGCGCCCGTCTCTCGAAACGCGCACGTCGAAGACGCCCGGCATTGGCGCGCCCCAACTCACCATCGGCCTCGTCAGCGGCGGCATCAACACGAACGTCGTGCCGGACCGTGTCGTCTTCCGCCTCGACCGGCGCATCGTGCCGGAGGAGAACATAGAAACTGTCGAGGCCGAGCTGCGCGAGATTATTGGCAAAGCCGTGCAGTCCGTCGACGGGGCGCGCGTGGACGTGCGGCGCATTCTGTACGCGGCGCCGCTGCAGCATCTGCCGGCCGGCGATCGCATGGTCGAGGCTCTATGCCGGCGCGCGAGCGAGGTCATGGGCGAGCCAATCAGGCCGAGCGGCGTGCCGCTCTACACGGACGCGCGCCACTATTCGGCACATGGTGTTCCGGTCGTGCTCTACGGCGCCGGCCCGCGCACGATCGAGGAGGCGAACGCCCATCGCGCTGATGAGCGCCTGCCGCTCTCCGATCTCTACAAGGCGACCGAGGTGATTGCGCTGACACTCGCCGATCTGCTGGCGGTGTGACGTAGCTCAGCCGCCGTCCTTCGTGCGCACCTTCGCGTCGCCGCCCGCCCAATCTTCGAAGTAGGTGATGATGTGCGCGTAGTCGCGCGCGCCATCGCCCTGCTCTTTCGAATAGGCAAGCAGATCGCGTGCGCATTTCACCACCCACATGCGCGCCCCCATGGCTTCCGCCTCCGCGACGCCGAGCGCGACATCCTTGTGCAGCAGGTCTGTCGAGAAGCGCATGGGAAAGGTGCCCGGCAGGACGCACTCGGGGATTTTCACCTCCGTGCCGAAACAGCGCCCGGAGGACGTGTTGATCACGTCGAGCATCTTCTGCGGATCGAGGCCTGCCTTCGCGCCGGCGACGAGCACTTCCATGGCCGCGAGCGTGCCGGCGGCCGAGAGCATGTTGTTGACGAGCTTCATGGCCTGCCCCGAGCCCGGCTTGTCGCCCATGTGCATGACGTTCTTGCCGATGATCTCGAGGATCGGACGCACGGTCTCGAAGACGGCAGGATCGCCGCCGCCCATGACCGTGAGCGTGCCATTGGCGGCGCCCGGCACGCCGCCGCTCACCGGCGCATCGATGAGCGTCAGGCCCTTGGCGGCGAGTTTCGGTGCCGCGCGCGCGATCACTTGCGAGCCGGTGGTGGATGTGTCGATCACCGTCTTCGCGCGCGTGCCTTCGGTGACACCACCCGCGCCCGTCAGCACGGTTTCGACGACATCCGGTTTCGGCAGACTGAGCAGCACGATATCGCTCCGGCTCGCGACTTCCGCTGCCGAGCCCGCAGCCTTCGCACCTTTCTCGACGAGCGCGGCCACGGCCGTCTCGCTGACGTCATGCACGACGAGCGCGTGGCCGGCCGCCAGAAGCCGCGCTGCCATCCGCGATCCCATGATCCCGAGTCCGATGAAACCGATGTCCGCCATGCCTGCGCCCTCGTTTTGAGGCTGTTTCCCACCTCAAATCTTGCGCAAAGATGTGGCTTTGCCAATCAGTGCGCCTGCACGCCCCGTTGCGGGCGACGCAGGGCATGGACGTGGCGGCGACGGGCCGTCGCGATCGACCGCATGGCCGTTGCGCGCCTGTGGCCCTGGACAGGCAAGTGCTGATGCCCCTCTATGCTGGTGCAGTGCATCAGCATGACGGAGGGTAGCATGAGCGCCGCGGCGGCAGGCAGGACCGATCTCGAGAAGAAAATCTGCGCCTGGCTTGCCGAGAGCCGCCAGGACATGCTGAGCCTGCTCGAAGAGGTCGTGAACATCGACAGCGGCAGCTACGACAAATCGGGCGTCGACGCGGTGGGCGAGCGTTTCGTGCGCCACTGCGAGACGCGCGGGCTCCTGACGCGCATCGAGCCGCACGAGACCTACGGCAACGCCATCCACATTCGTCTCGATGACACCCCGACGAACGAGAAGCCGATCGTCCTGATGGGCCATCGCGACACGGTCTTTCCCAAGGGCGAGGCGGGCCGGCGCGGCTTCAAGATCGAGGGTAGTCGCGCCTACGGGCCGGGCGTGGCCGACATGAAGGCCGGTCTCGTCATGAATGCGTTCGTGCTGGAAGCCTTCAAGCGCTACGGCGGCGCGCCGGCGCCGCTCGCGGGCCTCATCACCTCCGATGAGGAGATCGCCTCGCCATCCTCGCGGCCAGTGATCGAGCGCGTGGCGCGCGAGGCGCGGTGTGTCTTCAACTCGGAGCCCGGCCGACCGACGGGCAATGTCGTGAGCGGGCGCAAGGGCGGCGTTTTCATGCGCATGGAGGTTCTGGGCAAGGCGGCCCACTCCGGCGGCAATTTCGAGAAGGGCATTTCCGCGATCGGCGAGATTGCGCACAAGATCGTCGCCCTGCATGCGCTGACGGACCTGCCGCGCGGGCTCACGGTCAATGTCGGTCTCGTGTCGGGCGGGCAGAGCGTGAACACCACGGCGCCGTCGGCCGAGGGCCGCATCGACCTGCGCTACGTCAAGCCAGCCGATCGCCAGTTTGCGCTGTCGGCCATTCAGAAGATCATCGATAGCGCGACCGTACCCGGCACATCGGCGACGCTCGAGATCCTCGGCGAGTTCCTGCCGCTCACTCAATCGGCGGAAGCCGGTGCGCTCCTCGAGACCTACGCCGCGGCGTCGCAGGATCTCGGCATGAGTGTGAAGGGCGAGTTCACCGGCGGATGCGCCGACTCCGGCTTCACCGCCGGTGTTGGCTGTCCGACTCTCTGTGCCGTCGGGCCCGTCGGCGGCAATGCCCACACGGCGGAGGAATATCTCGAGGTCGATTCCATCGTGCCGCGCGCGCAGGCTCTCGCACTTGCGATATTGCGGCTGCCGCCTCCCGGCTAAACGCTTCGCCGATCCGCTTCGGACATTGTCCGTGGCGCCGCGCCCGCGATTTCAGTTGGCTCATCCTCGGCGGTGTTAATATACTGCGAGAACTACATAGCATCGTCGGATGAGGATACCGCGCGGCGCCATAAGCTTATGGGCCCGATTTGATGTGCGCGATGTCCGGGGAGGAGGGGGCCTCAGTCTGGAATGGCACACCACACGCCGCTTATTTCGACGATTGTCGTGGCCCTGTCGTTGGCCTTTCTGCTTGGAACTCTGGCGCAGCGACTGCGCTTCTCTCCGCTGGTTGGTTATCTGCTCGCCGGCGTCGTCGTCGGGCCCTATACGCCGGGCTTTGTCGCGGATCAGACGATTGCCAACGAGCTCGCCGAAATCGGCGTCATCCTGCTGATGTTCGGCGTTGGACTGCATTTTTCGCTCAAGGATTTGTGGGCGGTCCGCACGATCGCCGTTCCCGGCGCGCTTGGACAGATGACCGTCGCGACCCTGATCGGCATGGGGCTCGCCTGGCTGCTCGGTTGGTCTGTTGGGGCCGGTCTCGTCTTCGGACTGTCGTTGTCGGTGGCGAGCACGGTCGTGCTGCTGCGGGCGCTTCAGGAGCGTCGGCTACTCATGACCGAGCGCGGTCGCATCGCGCTTGGATGGCTGATCGTCGAAGACGTGGCCATGGTTTTCGTGCTGGTCGGCATCCCGGCGGTCGTGCCGCTGCTCGACGGCAGCTTGGAGCGCAGTGCGGCATTCGGGTTTGGCTCGTCCCAGATCGTCGGTACGATCCTGCTGACGATGGCGAAAGTGGCGGCCTTCATCGCGATGATGATGATCGTCGGGCGGCGCGTCATCCCGTGGACGCTCCACTACATCGCGCATACAGGGTCGCGTGAGCTCTTCCGCCTCGGGGTGCTCGCAATCGCACTCGGCTTTGCTTTCGGCGCCGCCAAGCTGTTCGGCGTCTCGTTCGCGCTGGGCGCCTTCTTCGCCGGTATGATCCTGAGCGAATCGCAGCTCAGCCAGCGCGCCGCCGAGGAGACGCTGCCGCTGCGCGACGCTTTTGCTGTCCTCTTCTTCGTCTCGGTCGGCATGCTGTTCGATCCGTCGATCATCGTCCAGGATTTCTGGCCGCTGGTCGCTACGCTTGCAATCATCATGATCACGAGCCCGCTGGTGGCATTCGCCATCGTGCGGCTCTTCGGCCATTCCATAGGCACCGCGCTGACCATTTCTGCGAGCATTGCCCAGATCGGCGAATTCTCGTTCATTCTGGCGGGTCTCGGTATCCTGCTCGAGGTGCTGGACGCCCAGGCCCGGGATCTCATTCTCGCTGGCGCCCTGATCTCGATCCTTGCCAACCCGGGATACTTCTTGCTTACCGACTGGCTGCGGCGGCGGCTCGAGAGGGGCGATGTCATGGAAGCCGTGGCGGCCACGCAGGAGAAGGAGGCCGAGAAGATAGAGCCGACGAAGCTCGAGGATCATGCGGTTCTCGTGGGTTTCGGGCGCGTCGGACGGCGTGTGGGCGGCGCCCTCCTGCTCGCCGGCGTGACACTGTTCGTCATCGACGAAAACGACGAGGTCGTGAGCAAACTCAAGGCGGAGGGCACCGAGGCGCTCGCCGCAAACGGCGTGACTAGCCTCCAGTATGCCAATCTCGGGAAAGCCCGCTGTCTGCTTGTCGCCGTGCCGGAGTACTTCGAAGCTGGCCAGATCGTGGAGCAGGCTCGCGCGATCAGTCCCGGTCTCCTCATTTTCGCGCGCGGACATTCCGAAGCCGAGAAAGCGCACCTCGAAAGCTGCGGCGCCGATGGCGTTGTACTCGGCGAAGAGGAGATCGCGGGCGCTATGCTCCGCTTCTACTGGACGGTTACGGAGCGCACGCCTGTGAATGCCTAGGCGAGCGTGCTTACGGTCTCGCCAGCATCACCGCGCGCCGTGCGAATAGCGCCGTCGCAAGTTGTCATGAAGCAATCCGTGCGGTTGCAATGCGCCGCCGGATCATGATGATGATGGTCATTCATCTCTTCACAGGAGCAACCAGCCACGTATGCAGCACGCCACCCCGCTGATCTCTACAATCGTTGTGGGCCTTTCATTGGCCTTTCTGTTGGGGGCATTGGCGCAGCGGCTGCGTACCTCACCCCTGATCGGCTATCTGCTCGCGGGCGTGTTGGTCGGTCCCTTTACGCCGGGCTTCGTCGCTGACCAGGCTCTGGCGGACGAGCTCGCCGAGATCGGCATCATCCTGCTGATGTTCGGTGTCGGGCTTCACTTCTCGCTGAAAGATCTGTGGGCTGTCCGGACAATTGCCATCCCGGGAGCGCTCGGGCAGATGGCCGTCGCGACGCTGCTCGGCCTCGGGCTTGCGCACTTGATGAATTGGTCGATCGGTGCGGGCCTCGTGTTCGGCGTCGCCCTCTCGGTCGCGAGCACCGTCGTGCTGTTGCGCGCCCTGCAGGAGCGCCGGTTGCTGACCACCGAGAGAGGGCGCATCGCGGTCGGCTGGCTCATTGTCGAAGACATAGCCATGGTCTTCGCGCTGGTGCTCATTCCTGCGATCGTTCCGCTGATCGACGGCAGCGTGCAGCGCAACGTCGCGTTCGGTTTCGGATCGTCCCAAGTTCTTAGTACGATTGCGCTGACGATCGCGAAGGTCATGGCGTTCGTCGCGATGATGGTGGTCGTCGGCCGCAGGCTCATACCCTGGCTGCTCCACTACATCGCACACACGGGCTCGCGCGAGCTTTTCCGCCTCGGCGTACTTGCGATCGCGCTCGGCTTCGCGTTCGGCGCGGCGAAGCTTTTCGGCGTATCCTTCGCGCTCGGCGCGTTCTTCGCCGGCATGATTCTGAGCGAGTCGGAGCTCAGCCAGCGCGCCGCCGAGGAAACGCTTCCCCTCAGAGACGCCTTCGCGGTCCTTTTCTTCGTCTCGGTCGGGATGCTGTTCGACCCCTTCATCATCGTGCGTGACTTCTGGCCGGTGCTGGCAACGGTGGCCATTATCGTCATTGGCAAGTCGCTCGCAGCGCTTCTCATCGTGCGGGCGTTCGGCCATCCCTTGAGCACGGCGCTGACGATCTCGGCGAGCCTTGCGCAGATCGGCGAGTTTTCCTTCATTCTCGCCGGTCTCGGCGTGGCTCTGGGCGTCCTGGGTACGGATGCGCGAGCCCTCATCCTCGCCGGCGCGCTGATCTCCATTCTTCTGAACCCTTTGATCTTCGTCGCTCTCGATCGAGCCAAGCCCTGGCTGGATCGCCGGGAGGGGCGCGAGGATCCGGCGCAACCGCGCGAGCCGGAGCCGGAAAAGATCGAGCCGACGAAGCTCGAGGATCACGTCGTGCTGATCGGTCACGGCCGTGTCGGGCACCGCATCGGCGAGGCCATGCTCGAGGCTGGTGTGCCGCTCTTTGTCATGGACGAGAGCGAGGACGTCGTGAATGCGCTCAAGGAGAAAGGCGTGGAGGCCGTCGCGGCGAATGCGGTGACGAACCTCGCCGCGGCGAACCTCGAGAAGGCCCGCTGTCTTCTCGTCGCTATCCACGAGAACTTCGAGGCCGGGCAGATCGTCGAGCAGGCGCGCGCCATGGCGCCCAATCTGGTCATCCTGGCGCGCGGGCACTCGGAGGCCGAGAAGACCCATCTCGAGAGTTGCGGTGCGACGTCTGTCGTGCTGGGCGCCCAGGAGATCTCGGGCGCGATGCTGAGATCCTATTGGACGATCCTGCCGACCGAGTAAGCGGAGAGTGCCATGTCCCTTGCCGTTGACGAGAGATCACGTCGTTTTGTCGCCTTGCACGAGCGTGAGGGCACATTCGTCATCCCGAACCCCTGGGACGCCGGCTCCGCGCGTGTCTTGGCCGCGCTCGGCTTCGAAGCGCTGGCGACGTCGAGCGGGGCGTGCGCCGGCGTCCTCGGCCGCACGGACGGTCACGTCACGCGCCAGGAGGCCATCGCCCACGCCAGGACGGTCGTCGAGGCAACCGATCTCCCCGTGGCGGCCGACCTCGAGAGCGGCTTCGGCGATGGCGTCGACGATGTTGCCGAGACCATTCGCGCGGCGGGCAGTATCGGTCTCGTCGGCGGCTCGATCGAGGATTTCGCGGGGCCCGGCAAAGCGATCTACGACTTCGATCATGCGGTCCGGCGCGTCGAAGCGGCTATTGCCGCAGCGCGTGCTCTGCCATTCCGCTTCGTGTTTACGGCGCGCGCGGAGAATTTCATCCGCGGCAACCCGGACCTCGATGACACCATCCGCCGCCTCAAGGCCTACGAGCAGGCGGGTGCCGACGTGCTCTTCGCGCCGGGCCTGCCGGATATCGCCGCCGTGCGTCAAGTCTGCGCGAGCCTCGCCCGCCCTTTCAACTTCATGGTCGGGATCAAGGGGCGCTCGTTCACGGTGGCGGATCTCGCCGCGGCCGGCGTCAAGCGGATTAGTCTCGCCGGCTCGCTCCATCGCGCGGCCATGACGGCGCTCATCGATGCGGCGCGCGAGGTTCGCGACCAGGGTACGTTCGCTTATCTCGATCGCTCCGTGCCGGGGCCTGAGCTCAACAAGATGTTGCAGGGCTGATCGCGCGCGCTCACCCGCGCGCTTCGGCGGCGAGGCGCGCAATGGTTTCGCGGTGTTTGTCGAGGGGCTGGCCGGCGGCAGCAGCGGCCTTCAGGAGATCATCGATCGTTTCGCCGCGTGCCGCCCGCGCAATGGCCCAGAGCAGCGCCGAGCGAAAGCCGCTGGCGCAAAACACGAGCACCGGGCCCTCTGCGCTGTCGAGCACCGCGTTGAGGCGCCGCGCGTGCTCAGCCGTGAGCGTCGGCATCGTGAACGTGATGTGGTGGCTCGCCATTCCGGCAGCCTTCGCGGCCTGATCGAGGCTTGCCGCCTTCGGCTGACCGATCCAGGCTTCGCCATCCGGGCGGTTGTTGACGATCGCACGGAAGCCGCGCTTCGCCACGTCACCCAGCTCGGCGGGATTGAGCTGGCCGCAGACCGCGACGTTCGGGGCAAGGAAAGCAGGTTCTTGCATGCGTCCAGTCTCCGCTTGGTGGCGGATGCTCAAGCGCGCGGATCGTCAGCCTTGAGCGGCTCGTTGAAGGTCAGCTTGTTACCGAACGGATCGGTGAGCATGAAGGTCTTCGCGTCCCAGGGCGCATCGTTGAGCCCCGGCTTGGCATAGCGGTAATCCTTGCCCGCCAGCTCCGCCTGGAAGGCCACGATGCCGCGCATCCATATGAACACTGCCGACCCCGGGGTCGCATCGCCGTAGTGCTCGGTCAGATGCAGGCGGAGGCCCGCGCGCGAGACCTGCATATAAAGCGGGAAGTTGTCGCCATAGCGATGCTCCCAATCGACGGTGAAGCCGAGGAACTCGACGTAGAACTCCTTGGCCTTCTCGATCGAGAAGATTCGGAAGGTCGGAATGACGTCTTTGAATTCTGGCTGGTCGGTCATGAGCGGACGTTAGCAGGCCGGATCTGCGCGTCAATCGTGATGCAAAACAGTCTTTGATAGAGTTAGCCGATCATATGATTATGCAGTTCAATTAATGGGTTATCGCGCATGGCGCTCCGTGCGCGGAAACGATTGCTGCGGCGCAAAATATGCCAGCGTTTACAATGGGATTCTAATGTGTAACAGTTCTAAAATTCGAGGAGTCTCGCCCGTGTGGTGGTCGACTTCGAAGACACTAGTCTTCTTTGTACGACGCGCGCTGATGGCGGGACTGGCAATCTCCGTACGTCGGCGCGATGGACAAGGCGGAGAGGTATCTCATGAACGTGCAATTCTCACGACGCCAGTTCCTGAAAGGGGCGGGCGCGGGGGTTGCGGGTTCGGCGATTGGAGCCTTTGGCTTCGGGGGAGCTGAGGTTGCGCTGGCGCAAGCGGCGCATTCTTTTAAGCTTTCTAAGGCGACCGAGACCCGTAACACATGCCCTTACTGCTCGGTGAGCTGTGGCATGATCCTTTACAGCCGCGGTGATGTGAAGAAAGGCGAGAAGGCCGACATCTTCCACATCGAAGGCGACGTCGACAATCCGGTGAACCGCGGCACGCTGTGCCCGAAGGGCGCCGGCGTCCTCGATTTCATCCATTCGAAGCAGCGCGTCACCCGGCCCATGCACAGAAAGCCGGGCAGCGATAAGTTCGAGCCGGTCACCTGGGACTTTGCGATGGAGCGCATCGCGAAGCTCATGAAGGAAGACCGCGACGCGAACGTCATCGAGAAGACGCGCGACGGCGTCACGGTGAACCGCTGGCCGACCATGGGCTTCCTTGCCGGCTGCGCCACCTCGAACGAGGCGGGCTGGCTCACCTGGAAGACGATCCGCGGCCTCGGCATCGTTCAGGTCGATAACCAGGCACGTATCTGACACGCCCCAACGGTGGCCAGTCTGGCCCCGACATTCGGGCGTGGTGCGATGACGAATTCCTGGACCGACATCAAGAACGCCGATGTCGTGCTCATCATGGGCGGCAACGCGGCCGAAGCGCATCCGTGCGGCTTCAAATGGGTCACGGAAGCCAAGCACCATAACAAGGCGCGACTGATCGTCGTCGACCCGCGGTTCACGCGCTCGGCCTCGGTCTCGGACTTCTACTGTCCGATCCGTGCCGGCACCGATACCGCTTATCTGCTCGGTGTGATCAACTACCTGATCACGAACGACAAGATTCATCGCGACTACGTGGCGAACTACACGGACGTCTCGTTCATCGTGAAAGATGGCTTCTCGTTCGACGAGCAGGAGGGCGTGTATTCCGGCTTCAACGCCAATGGCCGGTCTTACAACCGCGATACCTGGGACTACGAGATCGGGCCTGACGGATTTGTCGTGCGCGATACGACCCTCCAGCATCCGCGCTCGGTCTACCAGCTTCTGAAGAAGCATGTCTCCCGCTACACGCCGGAGATGGTGGAGCGCATCTGCGGATCGCCGAAGGACAAGTTCCTCAAGGTCTGCGAGATGATTTCATCGACCGCCAATGGCGAGAAGTCGATGACGATCATGTACGCGCTGGGCTGGACGCAGCACAGCCACGGTTCGCAGAACATCCGCACGGCGGCGATGATCCAGCTTCTGCTCGGCAACCAGGGTGTTCCGGGTGGTGGCGTCAACGCGCTGCGCGGCCACTCGAACGTGCAGGGTCTGACGGATATTGGCGTGCTCGCGCACCTGACGCCGGGCTATCTCGGCATCCCGCGCGAAAGCGAGCCGACGTTCGCCGCCCATCTCGCGGCGCGCAACTTCCGGCCGCTCCAGCCGAACTCCGTCAGCTTCTGGCAGAACTACAAGAAGTTCTACGTCAGCCTGCTGAAGGCGATGTACGGCACGAGTGCGACTGCGGAGAACGACTTCGGGTACGACTGGCTGCCGAAGATCGACAAGGTCTACGACACGCTGCAGATCTTCGATCTCGTCTACCAGGGCAAGGTCAACGGCTTCGTCTGCCAGGGCTTCAATCCGCTGCTCTCGGTCCCGAACAAGGCCAAGATGACGGCGGGCCTTTCGAAGCTCAAGTTCCTCGTCGCGATCGACCCGTTGATGACGGACACGGCGAAGTTCTGGGAGAATCACGGCGAGGCCAATCCGGTCGACCCGTCGAAGATCCAGACCGAAGTGTTCGTGCTCCCCTCCACCTGCTTTGCGGAGGACGAAGGCTCGTTCACCAACTCCTCGCGCACGCTCAATTGGCGCTGGAAGGCGGCGGATGGGCCGGGCGAGGCGCGCACGGACATCGCGATCATGGCGGAGCTCTTCCTCCGCATTCGCGATCTCTATGCCAAGGACGGTGGCAAGGCGGCAGATCCGGTTCTGAAGGTCGACTGGAGCTACGCCAATTCCAAGATGCCGACGCCCGACGAGCTCCTGCGCGAGCTCAACGGAAAGGCCGTTGCGGACATCCCGGATCCGGCCGATGCGACCAAGACCCTCTACAAGGCGGGTCAGCAGATCGCGTCGTTCGCCCAGCTTCGGGACGACGGCTCGACGATGGCGGCGTGCTGGATCTACACCGGCGCCTACACCGAGCGCGGCAACCAGACGGCCCGGCGTGACAACGCAGATCCGTCGGGCAAGAACGTGTTCCCGAACTGGGGCTTCGCGTGGCCTGCCAATCGCCGCGTCCTCTACAACCGCGCCTCGGCCGATCCGTCGGGCAAGGCGTGGAGCGAGCGGAAATCCTACATCACGTGGGATGGCAAGCGTTGGGGCGGCGCGGACGTGCCGGATTACGGCCCGACCCTCGCGCCGGAGAAGGCCGCCGGCCCCTTCATCATGAATGCTGAGGGCGTCGCACGTCTCTTCGCCCGCAAGCTCATGGCGGAAGGACCGTTCCCCGAGCACTACGAGCCGTTCGAGAGCCCGGTCGTCAACGCGCTTCATCCGAAGACGTCGAACAATCCTGTTGCTCGCGTCTTCCAGAAGGACCGTGAGGAGTTTGGTGACGCCAAGAAGTTCCCGTATGTGGCGACGACGTATCGCCTCACCGAGCACTTCCACTGGTGGACCAAGACCAACAAGCTCAACGCGATCGTACAACCCGAGTTCTTCGTCGAGATTTCTCCGGAGCTTGCGAAGGAAAAGAATATCTCGAACGGACAGTGGGTGAAGGTCTCGTCGAACCGCGGCTCGGTCAAAGGCAAGGCGGTAATCTCGAAGCGGATCTCGTCGCTGATGGTCGATGGAAAGAAGGTCCATCACGTTGGCATGCCGATCCACTACGGGTTCATCGGCGAGACGAAGAAGGCGATCGGCGTCAACGCGCTGACGCCGTTCGTCGGCGACGCGAACACGAACACGCCGGAATACAAGGCGTTCCTCGTCAACATCGAGCCGCTCAGCGGCCCGGCCGTAAGCTGAGGGAGGGCTGACATGTCTCAACTTCAACCGGCATTCGGCCTCACCAAGCGTTCCGCGACCACCGGCGCGCTGCCGTCGGCAAAAGCGGAAACGCCGGTCGCCAAGCTGATCGATGTCTCGAAGTGCATCGGCTGCAAGGCCTGCCAGGTCGCCTGCATGGAGTGGAACGATCTGCGCCAGGACATCGAGGAGAACGTGGGTGTCTACGACAATCCCCACGATCTCTCACCGAACACCTGGACGCTGATGCGGTTCGCCGAATACGAGAACTCCGAGCGTGGTCAGTTCGAGTGGCTGATCCGTAAGGACGGCTGCATGCACTGCCAGGATCCGGGCTGCCTCAAGGCCTGCCCGGCACCCGGCGCGATCGTGCAGTATTCCAATGGCATCGTCGACTTCATCTCGGCGAACTGCATCGGCTGCGGGTATTGCGTGAAGGGCTGCCCCTTCAACATTCCCCGTATCTCGTCGGCCGACAACAAAGCCTACAAGTGCACGCTCTGCTCGGACCGCGTTGCCGTCGGCCAGGGCCCCGCGTGCGCCAAGGCGTGCCCCACGAAGGCCATCACCTTCGGCACCAAGGACGACATGAAGAAGCTCGCCGCCGAGCGCGTCGCCGATCTCAAGGACCGCGGCTGGTCGAAGGCGGGTCTCTACGATCCTCCCGGTGTGCAGGGGACGCACGTCATGTACGTCCTCCACCACCTCGACAAGCCCGCGCTCTACGCAGGCCTGCCCGAGAACCCGCGGATCAGCCCGCTCGTCGAGATCTGGAAAGGCGCCGGCAAGTACGCCGGTCTTGCCCTGCTCGGCATCACGGCAGCCTTCGGCGTCGTTCACCACCTCCTCGCTGGCGCGAACCGCGTCACGGAGGAGGATGAGGAGAACGCCGAGAAGCTGAGGGGAGGTGGCGCATGAGTGAGCACAATAGTGGCGAGCCGCACATGCAGGTGCCTCGCTACTCGGGCAGCGCGCGTGTCAACCACTGGATCGTCGCGATCAGCTTCGTGCTGTTGATGATCAGCGGTCTCGCGCTGTTCCATCCGAGCCTCTACTGGCTGACGGGACTCTTCGGTGGGGGTGCGACGGCGCGCTGGCTGCACCCCTGGCTCGGGGTGGTACTGGTAGTCGGCTTCCTCGGCCTGTTCCTGCGTTTCTTCACGGCCAACCTGCCCGAGACGACCGACTGGGTCTGGCTGGCCCGTCTCCGCCACGTCCTGGCGGGGCGCGAGGAGTACCTGCCCGAGGTCGGCAAATACAACGCTGGCCAGAAATTCGTATTCTGGTCGCAGGCCATCCTGGTGGCGGTCATGTTTGTGACCGGCATCGGCCTCTGGCCGGCGGGGCTTGCCTACGTCGAGGAGCTTCTGGGCTTCAAGGCCACGATCGACCAGCGGCGTATGGCGGCCGTCCTCCATGCGAGCGCCGCCGTGCTCACGATCGCGATCTGGATCATACATGTTTACGCGGCGATCTGGGTTCGTGGTACGATTAGCGCGATGACGCGCGGCAGCGTGACCGGTGGCTGGGCCTGGCGCCACCACCGTAAGTGGCTGCGCAAGGAGATCGGAAAGGAGCCTAGCGGCCCCCAACCGGCTGAGTAGGCTGAGTAGACAGTGAACGGAATCAGAGGCTTGGATGCCGCGTGACGGTTCCAGACGCCCGGGCGGTAATGCCGTCCCGTTGGCACCCATGGACATCGGCGAAGTCGCGAATCCGCCCTTCGCCGTGCTCCCCGACCCTGGCCGCGTTTTCCTCACACGCAGCGAGCGCTTTGCTGCGCTCGCGCCGGGCCATGACCTCGAGCCCTATCTGCGTCTGCTTTCGCAGATCGCACGCGCCCAGCACGATATCCTGACGGACCTGCCCGAGCCGGTTCTGCCCTCGCCCGAGCGACTTCAGCTCGCGCGCGAGAACACCATGCCGCCGATCTCGACCGGCCAGATCGTGCTCGAGGATAGCGCGAACAAGATTTTCGGAGCGCTCGTGAAGGCGCTTGCCGCCGCCGAGCTGGCCGATACGTCCCGCGCTGCCGTCGCGGCCGTCGAGAAGGCAGGGCCCGAGGCACGCCGCCTCATGATGCAGGCCGTCATCCTCGACCAGATCCCAGGTGACGCCATTGCCGAGCACGTGATCGCCGCCGCCGCCGTGCAGGTGCTCTTCACGCGCCTTGCGGCGAAGCTCGACGTCGAAACGCTCGAGCGGGTCGCCGACGGCGCCTGTCCCTCGTGCGGCGGGGCGCCTGTCGCGAGCGCCATCGTCGGCTGGCAGGGTGCTCACGGCACGCGCTTCTGCACCTGCTCGATCTGCGCCACGCAATGGAACGTCGTGCGCATTAAGTGCCTCGTGTGCAGCAGCGAGAAGGGTATCGCATACCACTCGATCGAGGGCGGCAGCGAGACCGTCATGGGCGAGACTTGCGAAGCTTGCGACTCCTACGTGAAGATGCTCCACCAGCACAAGGATGCGGCTCTCGAGCCCTTTGCCGATGACGTGGCGTCCCTCGCGCTCGATCTTACCCTCACAAAGGAGGGGTGGACACGGGCCTCGGTGAACCCGTTCCTTATGGGCTACTGATTGCTGACCTGGAGTGCGTGGTGAGCAAGGGAAGCGTGCCGATACCGTCGGTGGATGAGGTGCTGCGTGGCGAGGCCGGCCGCATCGTCGTCGCGCGCTTTGGCCACGCCGCAACGCTCAGCGCCGTGCGGGGCGCCCTTGATGAGCTGCGTGCCGCCAACGGCCCCGCCGGTCCCCGCCATGCCGTCAGCCGCGCCGATACGGCGGCCGCGATCGCCGCACGCGCCGCCGAGGTACTGGAAGCTGAGGACGAGCCGCGTCTGCGCCGCGTTCTCAACCTGACCGGCACCGTTCTGCACACGAACCTCGGGCGCGCCATTCTCGCCGAGGAGGCAGTTGCGGCGGCTTCCGCCGCCATGCGCGCGCCGGCAGCGCTGGAATTCGATCTCGAAGTGGGCGGCCGAGGCGAGCGCGATGACATCGTGCGCGGGCTCATCTGCGAGCTGACGGGCGCTGAGGACGCGATCCTCGTCAACAATAACGCGTCCGCCATTCTGCTCGTCCTCAACACGCTCGCGCTCGGCCGCGAGAGCATCGTCTCGCGCGGCGAGCTGATCGAGATCGGTGGCAGCTTCCGGATGCCGGACATCATGGCGCGCGCGGGCACGCGTCTCAGGGAGATCGGCACCACCAACCGCACGCATTTGCGCGACTACGTCGACGCGATCGAGCCGGAGACAGCGCTCCTTCTCAAGGTCCACACGTCCAACTACCTCATCCAGGGTTTCACCAAGGAGGTCGGAACGCGTGAGCTCGCCGCGCTCGCGCGCGACAAGGGTTTGCCGCTCGTCGACGATCTGGGCTCGGGCACGCTGATCGATCTCGGCAAGTATGCCCTGCGCCGCGAGCGCACGGTGCAGGATGCGTTGGCTGACGGCGCCGACCTTGTCACCTTCTCGGGCGACAAGCTGCTCGGCGGCCCGCAGGCCGGGTTCATCGTCGGTCGCCGCGATCTCGTGCGCGCCTGCGCGAAGAACCCGATCAAGCGGGCCGTGCGCCTCGACAAGATCCGCCTCGCCGCGCTCGAAGCAACGCTCAAGCTCTACCGCGATCCCGATCGGCTGCCTGAGCGCCTGCCGACGCTCGGTTTCCTCACGCGCCCGGTGGACGATATCCGCGCCCAGGCCGAGCGTGTCGCGCCGCCAGCTGCGCGCGCGCTCGACGACGGCTTCGAGGTCGCGTGCTGCGCGTGCACGAGCCAGATCGGTTCCGGCGCGCTCCCGCTGGAGACAATTCCGAGCGCTGGCCTCGCGATCACACCGCGCGCGAAGAAGCAGTCCGGGCGCCAGCTCGACATGCTGAGCTCTGCTTTCCGGCGGCTTCCGATCCCCGTGATCGGCCATATCGAGAAGGGGGCGCTCATTCTCGATTTCCGATGTTTGGACGACGAGACAGCTTTCGTCGAGCAGCTCGAGAAACTGGCGCTCGTCCTTCATGACGCCGAGGCCGAGCCATGAAGCTCCTCGGTCTCACGCTAGGTCGCGACCGGCGGGCGCCTGCGCCATCGATCGCGGATCAGCTTCGCGAGGCGCGAGCGCTCTTCGCCGCTGGGCAGCACGAAGCCGCCATCGCCGTGTGGTTGCCGCTCGCGCAGGCGGGCCATGCCGAGGCTCAGCACGGCGTCGCGACCTGCCTCATGCAGGGGCTCGGTGCACCTCCCGATCAGACTGTTGCCGCCAAGTGGCTCCTAGCCGCGGCCACCCAAGGCCACGCGCCGGCTGAGCGCGAGATTGCCGATGCCTATCTCAAGGGCGAAGGCGTGCCGCAGAGCGATGTCGATGCCGAGATCTGGTATCGACGCGCCGCCGAGAAGGGCGATGCGGCGGCGCAGGACATGCTGTCGTGGCTGCTCGCCAATGAGGATGCGCGCACGCCCGACTACACCGAGTCCCTGAAATGGGCGCGCGCCGCCGCCGATCAGGGCATCGCCGCCTCGATGACGCGCATCGGCCTTTTCCATCACAATGCGCTCGGCGTGGCGCGCGATGCCGATGCCGCGATCGCGTGGTGGCGCAAGGCCGCCGCGCTGGGCGATGCCGACGGTCAGGCCATGCTCGGCGCAGCACATCACATTGGCCAGGGTGTGCCGCAGGATCGCGTCAAGGCCTATGCCTGGCTCATGCGCGCCCGCTGGGGTGGCAGCAAGCTCGCCGAGCGCTTCCTGAGCCCGGTCTTTGCCTCGCTGTCGCCTGCCGAAATCGAAGCTGGCAAAGATCTGGCGCGACGCCTCCCCGAAGCGGAGGCCGCGCCATGATCATCGGCACGGCAGGCCATATCGATCACGGCAAGACGAGCCTCGTGCGCGCGCTGACGGGTGTGGATACCGACCGCCTCAAGGAGGAGCAGCGCCGCGGCATCACCATCGAGCTCGGCTTTGCCTACCTGCCGCGACCGACCGGCGACATCATCGGCTTTGTCGATGTGCCGGGCCACGAGCGCCTCGTGCACACCATGTTGGCGGGGGCGAGCGGCATCGACTTCGCGCTGCTCGTCGTCGCTGCCGACGATGGCGTCATGCCCCAGACGCGCGAGCATCTCGCGATCATCGATCTGCTCGGGATTCGCCGGGGCATCGTCGCAATGAGCAAGTGCGATCTCGTATCGCCGGAGCGCCGCGCCGAGGTGAGTGCCGAGATCCGCGGCGCGCTTTCCGGAACCGGGCTTGCAGAAGCCGATATCGTGCCGGTCTCGACCGTCACGGATGAAGGCATTGCCGAGTTGCTGTCGCTGCTCGATGAGGCGGCCGCGGCTACGAGACTTCGCTCGGCAGATGGGCGCTTTCGCCTTGCTATTGACCGCAGCTTCTCGCTGCGCGGCGCCGGCACGGTCGTCACCGGCACTGTGCTTTCCGGGCGTGTGACGGTCGGGGACCGGGTCATGAGCTCGCCGGGCGGCCTCGAGGCGCGCGTGCGCTCGGTGCACGCGCAGAATACGGCCGCGACTCTGGGTCTCGCCGGCCAGCGCTGTGCCATCGGTCTCGTCGGCCCGAAGATCGATCCTGAAAGCGTGGGGCGCGGCGATGTGCTGCTCGATCCGACACTGCACAGCCCGGCAAACCGCATCGACGTAACGCTCAAGCTCTTGCCGAGCGAGCGCAAGGCGCTCTCGCAATGGCTGCCGGTCAAGTTTCATCACGGCTCGGCTGAGCGCAATGCGCGCGTGCTGGCGCTCCGCTCGGGCGGTATCGCACCCGGCGATGGCGACTACGCGCAGATCATGCTCGATCCCCCGGCGGCCATGGCGGCTGGTGACCGCTTCGTGCTGCGCGACTCCGCTGCGACGCGCACGATCGGTGGCGGCACGATCCTCGATCTGCGTCCACCCGAGCGCCATCGCGCCACGCCGGCACGCCGTGCGGAGCTCGATATTCTCTCTGGTCATGATCCCATGGTCGTGCTGCGCCGGCTTCTCGAGGCGAGCCGCAGCTTTGTCGACCTCACCGCTTTCTTCCGCGACCGTGCTGCGGCGGCGGGACTTGTCGAGGCCGCCGTGCAGTCACTCGACCTCGTGACGTTTGCCGACGGCGAGCGCGTTGTCGCGCTCACGCGAGGCACGTGGCAAGCGTACGCCTCCGATGTGGTCGATACGCTCGACCGCTTCCACGCCGAGAAGCCTGACCTTCCAGGTCTCGGACAGGAGCGCCTGCGGCTTGCGCTCAGCCCGCGTCTGCCCGCGCCCACGTTCTCGCGCGCGCTCCAGCAACTCGTCGCAGAAGGAAAGGTGACGCTCGATCGCTCCTGGGTGCGCCGGCCGGGACACGAGGTCCGCCTCTCGGACGAGGAGGAGCAGCTCTGGTCGCGGATCGCGCCGGTGCTCGGCGGCGAGGCGCGCTTCCGGCCGCCTCGTGTACGCGATATCGCCAAGGCACAGCGGATCGACGAAAATTTCATCCGGCGCCTCTTCAAGCTCGCGGCGCGTCGCGGAGACGTGGACGAAATCGCACAGGATCACTATTTTCTCGGGTCGACCGTGATCGAGATGGCGGACATCGCGCGCGCGCTGGCGGCAGCCGATGCGGACGGCGAATTCACCGTCATCGCGTTCCGGGATCGTGTCCAGAATGGGCGCAAGGTTGCGATTCAGATCCTGGAGTTCTTCGATCGCCAGGGGCTGACCATGCGTCGCGGCGACATTCGCCGCATCAACCCGCATAAGCGGGACCTGTTTTCACGCGTGCCTGCCGGGGGCTCTCTGGCAGCGTCGCGCGACGGAGGAGAAACGTCCCCGGTGGGGCGGCCGGACTTCAAATCCGGAGAGGGTCGCGAGACGGCTTTCGGTGGGTTCGACTCCTGCCTCCTCCGCCAAAATTCTCCCGGCAGGCGTTGATGGCTTAGCGTTTTCGACGCGTGCTGCCGTAAATGTCGCCGCGAGGATTATGGGCTGCGCTGCGCAGCACTCGGATACATGTGGCGATGGCCGCATGTTCAGCCTGCCGGGAAAAAAGCAGACGCACGGATATCCGCCCGGTTGGCAGCTTTACAACTCTATGATGTAGTTCTCGAGTGGCGCGAGCTTTCGGCCATGGTGATTGAACCGTCGCGGCAGGACAACTGACGGGCGGATTGGTGTGGCCGCTCGAGCCACCGAAAATGAGTAATCCTTGGGAGGATTCGGCATGAAACGACTTATCGGGGCGGCTGCCGCCCTGGCGTTGATGCTGCCCGGCGTGGCGGTCGCGCAAGACACCATCAAAGTCGGTATCCTGGTTGCCACCGAGGGTGCCTTCGCAGCCGGCGGCGCCGACGGCATACGCAATGTCGAACTCGCACTCAAGCTCGCGGGCGGGAAGGCTGGCGGCAAGAAGATCGAAACGGTCGTCGCACCGACCGATACGACGCCCGCCACAACGACGCGTATGGCGCGCAAGCTCATCGAGCAGGACAAGGTCGATATCATCCTGGGTCCGCTTTCGGGTTCGGAGGGTATCGCCATGCGCGACTACTCGAAAACCGTACCCGATAAGACCGTGATCAACGGCATTTCCGGCGCGCTGGAAACCACCTGGGTCGATCCATCCCCGAACTTTTTCCGCTTCAATCTGGACGGCGCGCAGTGGGGCTCAGGCCTCGGCAAGTATGTCGTGGAGAAGAAAGGGTGGAAGCGCGTCGCGACCGTGTCGGCGGACTATTCATTCGGCTACACGAACTTCCTCGGCTTCGCGGTCGATTTCTGCAAGGCCGGCGGCGAGATCGTGGAGCGTCTGTGGGTTCCACTCGGCTCAGGCGACTTTGGCGGCGTGATCGCCAAGCTGCCGGATGATGTCGACGCCATCTATCTCGGCGTCGGCGGCACCGATGCCATCAACTTCCTCAACCAGTACCAGCAGGCTGGCGGCAAGGCCAATCTGATCGGCGGCACCATCATGGCCGACCAGACGGTGCTGACCTCCAAGGGCAAGGCAAAAGAAGCTCTCGTCGGCACCCCGACGTCGGGGCCATTCGCCGCCGACAATCCCGCACCAGAGTGGAAGGCTTACGTGAAAGCCTACCAGGATGGCTTCCCTGCCGATCAGAGATTGCCCTCGCCGTCGCTGTTCGGCATCGGCTACCATGTGGCCACACTGGCGATGATTGCGGCGCTGAACGAGGTCAACGGCGATCTGAGTGATGGCCAGAAGAAGTTCCACGCCGCGCTGTCGAAGCTGAAGCTCCAGACCCCGTTGGGTGTCGTCACCCTCAACGAGAATCGTCAGGCCACCGGCTCGGTGTTCGTCAATGAAGTGACCGAGAACGCGGATGGGACGATGTCGAACAAGATGGTGGCTCGCGTCGACAATGTTACGCAGACGCTCGGCATGACACCCGAGGCTTTCCGTAAGATGGGTCTGCCGTCCCGCACGACGCCGGACTGCAAAGCCCTCGGCGGTAAGTAGCGCCAATCAACGCACGAGACGTGCGTCGCAGTGGCCCTGGGATCGAACCGCCGGTTCTTTCCCGGGCCTCTTTGGCTTGCCCGCGATCGTGTCGGGCAAATGCGCCGGCAAGTTTGGTGCTTGGCGTTATTAAGTACGTTTTGTGCGCCGCAATGCGCTCGCTTGCCACCCCTCGGCAATCCGATATAGTCGCCGTTAAACAGCATCTATCGAAATGCTGATGGGAGGACGATGAGTGAAGCTATTGCCGTGCTCCATGGCGCCTTTGGGCGCGCCTGCATCTATTGCATGGATCGCACGATGGTGTCGCACGCGCATCGCGAGGGACACCTCCTCTTTCACGTCCACGGCAATCCCGGCGAAGTCTATGTCGATGGATGTCCTATACCGCTAGGACCGAGGCGGGCCGTCGCCGTGAACCCATGGCAGGCGCACTACTACCATCAGCCGGCTCCAGGCGGGCAGACCCTCGTTCTGGTCCTCTACATTCGACCGACATGGTTCTGGAGCGCTGTCGGCAGTCGCACGTTCAGCCTGCGGTTCGGTCGCGCAGACATCGAGGTGTCGCATGAGCTGGCGCGCCTTATAGATGTGAGCGCCATACTCGATCGCAACCCGAACGAAGCGGCGATTAACGATTGGCTGCTGTCCATCACTCAGTACTGCTTCGATCGGTCCTGGCACGGCAGTGATCCCATGGAGCGCTTCGCAAGCGTTCGAGATTTTCGCCTGCGCAAGGCGATTCACCTTTTGGAGCAGCGCGTGTGCGAGCCCGTCGAGCTCGACAGCGTGGCGCGTGAGACCGGCCTTTCCCGGCCTCACTTCTACAAGCTGTTCCGCCAGCAGGTTGGCGTCACCCCGAACATTTACCTGAACTCGCTCCGGATGGAGCGGGCGATCGATCGGCTGACGAAGACCACTGAGGCGGTTGCCGCAATTGGCCTGGATCTCGGCTTTTCCAGCCAGGCAAGCTTCTCGCGTTTTTTCATCGCCAATGGCGTCGTTCCGCCGAGTGCTTATCGGCGCAGCGCGCAAATCGCCCTATCCGGATGAACCATAAGTTTGCTTCCCGCGCTTTCAAGCCGGTGAAATCATTAGACTGTCGGATAAGATCGCAGCTGCCCCGATCGACTATTTTGTCGGGCAAACGCGTGGCATTTCGTGGTGCGCTTGGAGCCGGCGGATGGCGGCTGCGGGCGCCGGTGAACTCGTCGGTTGGGATGTCCGGCCGTCGCGATTTGCGGCCTTGATCGGGTCGCTGCCCATCCCGCGTTCGGGTCTGGCGGCGGACCGGCGGTTGCACGGTCATTCGCTGAACCGTGTCGGTCGATCATAGCTGGTGGCAGCATGAGTACGTTGCAGAACTTCAGCTCGCGCCATCCGATCGGGACCCTTGTGGTTCTCGTGCTGGTCATCGGCTTCGTGTGGCTCATCATCGCGCCGTGGCCGCCAGGCCTCGAGCATGCCTTGGGCCGGAAGCGCATCTTCCTCAACGCGATCCTCTCCGGCACCACGCTCGGCGCGCTCTATTTCCTCGTTGCATCCGGCTTCACGCTGGTGTTCGGCCTCATGCGCAACGTCAATCTCGCGCACGGTTCGCTCTATCTGCTCGGCGGCTATATCGGCTACGGCGTCGTCGACGCGACGGGCTACTGGCTCCTCGCATTTCCCGTCGTCTTCATCGTTGTCGGCGCGCTCGGCCTGCTGTTGCAGCATCAGGTCTTCCGGCGCATGGAAGGTCAGGAACTGCGCCAGACGCTGGTGACGATCGGCATCTCGATCGTGCTGGCCGATCTGATGCTTTGGTACTGGGGTGGTCAGAGCTACCAGGTGCTCTCACCGCCGTGGTTGAGCGGTCCGATGACCTTGCCGTTCATCAGTGCGATCCGCTCGAACGGCGAGGCGATCTACCTCTCCTATCCGCAGGTCCGCATCGCGATCCTGTTTGCCGCCATCGTGATTGGGATCGCCATGTGGCTGGTGCTCAACCGCTCGCGGCTCGGCATGCTGATCCGCGCCGGTGTCGACGATCGCGACATCCTCGCGGCTTCGGGTGTGCACATTCAGTACGTCTTTCTCGCCGTGTTCGGCTTCGGCGCCGGGCTGGCGGGCATTGCCGGCATCATCGGTGGCACATTCCAGTCGCTGTCGCCGGGCGAGGACACGCGCTTCCTGCTCGCCTCGCTCGTGGTCGTCATTGTGGGCGGCATGGGCTCGATCCCCGGCGCCGCGCTCGGCGCGCTTATCATCGGGCTCGCCGAGCAGATTGGCCTCGTTTACGCGCCGACGTATTCGGTCGTATTTACGTTCCTGATCATGGCTGTCGTCCTTGCGTTCCGGCCGCAGGGTCTGCTCGGAGCTCGGCGCTGACATGACGGACGTCTTGCCCAGAACAGCGCCCGGAAGACTGATCCTGCTGGAACGCATTCCGCCGGCGGTCTGGGTGCTCGGCGCGCTGCTGCTCGCGATGCCTGCCTTCGCCAGCAACTTCGTGCTCTACCAGATATTCGGCTGGAGCTTCATCCTCGGGATGATCGCGCTCTCGCTGATGGTGCTTGCCGGCTACGGCGGCATGGTGAGCCTGAGCCAGCTGACCGTCGGGGCTTCGGCCGGCTACGTCGTCGCCATCCTCGGCACGAGTGGCGTGACACAGATCAGCCTCGGCTGGCCCTGGTGGCTGCACATCCCCATTGCGATCCTGATTGCGACCTTGTTCGGCACGCTTATCGGCGCGCTCGCCGTGCGCACCGAGGGCATCTACACGATCATGATCACGCTGGCGATCGCCGCCGCCTTCTTCTACTTCACCCGCCAGAACTATGTGATCTTCAACGGCTACACCGGCTTCAACAACGTCATCCCGCCGAAGTGGTTCGACATCGACTGGCGACAGTCGGTGCCGTTCTACTATCTGACGCTCGCCTGCGCGACGCTCTCGTATTTCGCCGTCGTGTGGATGTCGCGCACGCCGTTCGGCCTCGCGCTGCAAGGCGTGCGTGACAATCCACGGCGCATGAGTGCGCTCGGCTTCTCCGTCACCGCGCATCGCATTTTCGCCTACACGTTTGCGAGCGTCATCGCGGCGGTCGGCGGCATCCTGCTCGTCTGGCAGAATGCTCAGGTGGTGCCGGGAACGGCCGGCATTCCGCAAGTGATCGACATTCTGGTGATCGCCGTGGTCGGCGGGCTCAGGCGTCCGATCGGCCCATTCATCGGCGCGCTCATCTACGCCATTCTGAGTGTCTTCTCGTCCGATATCCTGCACGCGATCGGGATGTCGGGAGAGCGCTTCAAGCTTGTCGTGGGCCTGGGCTTCCTGGCCATCGTGGCCTTCTCCCCGGATGGCGTGCTCGGTCTCTGGGACAAGTATCAGGAGCGGCGCGATGCGAACCGCGATCCTCTCACGGGCGGAGGACGCCGGCCATGACGAGCACGCGCGCCCGGATCGCTAGTACAACCGATCGAAGCGCGGCCGATCGGCTGGGATCGGTCAGCACCGGCAATGCGCTCGAGCTTCGCGGTGTGACCAAGATGTTCGGCGCGCTGGCCGCCATCTCGGACGTGACCATGTCTGTGCGCCCCGGTGAGCGGCGCGCGGTGCTCGGATCGAACGGCGCCGGCAAGACGACGCTCTTCAACTGCGTGACGGGGGACTTCCTGCCCACATCCGGTACGATCCGATTGTTTGGCGAGGACCTGACGAATTTCCCGGCTCACGAGCGCATTCGGCGCGGCCTGCGCCGCACCTATCAGATCTCGCTGCTGTTCGGCGGTATGACGGTCGCCGACAACGTCTATCTCGCGTGCCTTGGCGTGTCGCGTGGTCGCTTCTCGCTGCTCAGGCCACGGCCGAGCGATCCGATCGTCGCGCGCGCCCATGAGCTGATCGATGCCGTGCACCTCACTCGCGCCCGCGACACGCTCGTCTCCTCACTCTCCTATGGCCAGCAGCGTCAGCTCGAGATCGCGCTCGCGCTCGCTGGCGCGCCGCGCTTCATCCTGTTCGACGAGCCGGCCGCCGGCCTATCGCCGGCGGAGCGCGCCGAGCTGGTGGCGATCCTGTCGGGCCTGCCCGACCACATTGGCTACATCATCATCGAGCACGACATGGACGTGGCCCTGCGCGTCGCCGAGAGCGTCACGATGATGCACAACGGCCGCGTCTTCAAGGAAGGCACGCCCGAGGAGATCGAGAACGACGCGGAAGTGCAGGAACTCTATCTCGGAGGCGGGCATGGCTGAACGCACCCGCACCTCGACCCTCGAGATCCGCGCGCTCAATGTCTACTACGGCGCTTCACATGCACTGCAGGGCGTCGACTTGAGCCTCAATCACGGCGTGCTGTCCGTCGTTGGCCGCAATGGCATGGGCAAGACGACGCTGTGCAAGGCCATCATGGGTCTTGTTCCAGTCGCCTCTGGCTCGATCAGCTTTGGCGGTCAGTCGCTCGTCGGTCTCGCGCCTGCCGACATCGCGCAGCTCGGCATCGGGTATGTGCCGCAGGGTCGCCGGCTCTGGCCCTCGCTGACGGTCGACGAGCACCTGCGGCTCGTGAGCGGCCGCCGAAAGGGCGCGTGGTCGATCGAGCGCGTCTATGCGACGTTCCCGCGTCTCGCCGAGCGCAAGTCGAACGGCGGCGGCCAGCTCTCCGGCGGCGAGCAGCAGATGCTGGCGATCTCCCGCGCCCTGCTCGCCAATCCGCGCTTGCTCGTCATGGACGAGCCGACGGAAGGCCTCGCGCCGGTCATCGTGGCGCAGGTGGAGGACATGCTGAAGCAGCTCGGCGAGGAGGGCGACATGGACGTCCTCGTCATCGAGCAGAACATCGGCGTCGCGTGCGCGGTGGCGGACAATGTCGCCATCATGGTCAACGGCCGCATCAATCGCATCTCGGCCGCGCGTGAGCTTGCCGGCGACCGCGATCTGCAGCAGAGGCTCCTCGGCGTCGGCCGGCACGGCCACGAGGACGCAGGACCTGTGCCCGCGACGACGACCTCGGTACCGGCAGGCAGCGCGCGTGCCGGAGCCGCGCCGCTCAAGATCTACAACTCGAATCCCGTCATCCCGACGCGATGGTCGCAGCCGATGTCGGTGCACCGCCTCGAGCAGCTCGCGCGTGTCGTCACGACGCGGCCGCTGGTTGGCGGCGGTGCCGCGAGCGTCGAGATCCGGCCGCTCGCCGGCACCGGTCGACCAGTTATCCTCGTTGCCGGTACGCTTGATACAAAAGGCGATGAGCTTCGCTACATGCGCGACCTGATCCGCGCCGCCGGTCTCCCGGTGCGCATGGTCGATCTCTCGACGACCGGCGGTCACTCAGGGGCCGAAATCCCTGCCCATCAGATTGCGGCATTCCATCCGCGCGGCGCGGCCGGCGTGTTCACCGGCGACCGCGGCCAGTCCGTCGCCGGCATGACGGAAGCTTTCCGTCGATGGATCTTGCGGCAGGAAGGCATTGCGGGCGTACTGTCGGCCGGCGGTTCTGGCGGCACGGCCATCGTGGCGCCGGCCATGCGAGCTCTGCCTGTCGGCATTCCGAAGCTCATCGTATCGACGGTCGCATCCGGCGAGGTCAGCAAGTACGTCGGCCCCTCCGACATCATGCTGCTGCCGTCGGTCGCCGACGTTCAGGGCCTCAACGCCATCACCGAGGAAGTGCTCGCCAACGCCGCTCAGGCCATGATCGGGATGGTCAGCGCCCGCCAGGCCGCGCGACCACGCGTCTCGACGAAGCCGGCGATCGGGTTCACGATGTTCGGCGTCACGACGCCCTGCGTGCAGCAGGTCACGAAGGCGCTTTCCCCGACGCACGACTGCCTCGTATTCCATGCGACCGGAATCGGCGGGCAAGCCATGGAGGCGCTCGTCGACAGCGGGAAGATCGTCGGCGTCCTCGACATCAGCACGACCGAGATCTGCGATCTCCTGATGGGTGGCGTCTTTCCTGCGACCGAAGATCGTTTCGGCGCAATCATTCGCACGCGCATTCCCTATATTGGCTCGATCGGCGCGCTCGACATGGTCAACTTCGGTGCACCCAACACTGTGCCCGAGCGTTACGCGGGGCGGCTCTTCTATCAGCACAATCCGCAGATCACGCTGATGCGCACGACACCTGAAGAAAACACACGCATGGGCCGCTGGATCGGCGAGCGCCTCAACCGTATGGAAGGCCAGGTCCGGTTCTTCCTGCCCGAGGGCGGTGTCTCCGCGCTCGATGCGCCCGGCAAGCCCTTCCACGACCTGACCGCGCGCGCTGCGCTCTTTGCAGCACTCACAGAGACCGTGCGCCAGACAGCATCGCGCCAGCTCATTCGCGTGCCGCACCACATCAATGCGCCGGAGTTCGCGGCTGCTCTTGTTGCCGCGTTCCGCGACTTGCACGGCGACGGCCGCGCGCGAACCCGTGGAGAGGTGAACCGGTGATTCCGCGCCAGAAGATACTCGATAAGCTTCGCGCCATGATGGCGGATGGCGTCCCGATCATCGGCGGAGGCGCCGGCACGGGTCTTTCGGCCAAGTGCGAGGAAGCCGGCGGCATCGATCTCATCGTGATTTACAACTCGGGCCGCTATCGCATGGCCGGGCGCGGCTCGCTCGCCGGGCTTCTGGCTTACGGCGATGCGAACCAGATCGTTGTGGACATGGCGGCGGAGGTCCTGCCCGTCGTCCGCCACACGCCGGTGCTGGCCGGCGTCAACGGCACTGACCCCTTCCGCAAGATGGATGTGTTCCTCGACGAGCTGAAGCGCATCGGCTTCTCTGGCGTCCAGAACTTTCCCACGGTCGGACTCATCGATGGCGTGTTCCGTGCCAATCTCGAAGAGACGGGGATGTCCTACGGGCTGGAGGTCGACATGATCGCTACGGCTCACGCGAAGGACATGCTCACCTCGCCCTACGTTTTCAACGAGGACGATGCGGCGGCTATGGCCCGCGCGGGTGCCGATATCATCGTCTGCCATCTCGGTCTCACGACCGGCGGCAGCATCGGCGCCGAGACCGCGCTCAAGCTCGACGATTGCCCGGCGCTCGTCGAGCGCTGGGCCGAAGCCGCTCTCAAGGTCAACCGCGATGCGATCGTGCTCGTCCATGGCGGACCCGTCGCCATGCCGGACGACGCCGAATACATCCTGAACAACACATCGAATTGCCACGGCTTCTACGGCGCTTCTTCCATGGAGCGCCTGCCGACGGAAATCGCCCTGACCGAACAAACGCGCATGTTCAAGCGCATTGCCCGCCGCGGTCGAGGCCAACAGTAGCTGCCGATAGGGTGCGTAAGGAGGAAGAGTGATGTCCATATCGGGCGAAGTGATCGGCCAGCTGATCCTCTGGATCATCATCGCGGTTATCGTGATCGCGGTCGTCTTCTGGATCCTGCAGCGGCTCTATCGCCGCTCGACCAAGGAGATCGCGTTCGTCAGGACCGGCTTCCTCGGCGAGAAGGTCGTCATCGACGGCGGCGCGTTCGTCTGGCCGATGATCCACGAGATCACGCCGGTCAACATGAACACGCTGCGCCTCAAGGTCTCGCGCACGAACAACGATGCGCTGATCACCAAGGACCGCATGCGCGTCGACGTCGAGGCCGAGTTCTATGTGCGCGTCCAGCCGGAGCGGCGCGCCGTCGCGATGGCTGCCTCCACGCTCGGTCGCCGCACGCTCGAACCGGAGAGCATTCACGCCCTCCTCGCCGGCAAGTTCGAGAGCGCCATGCGGGCCGCCGCCGCCGCCATGGACATGAGCGGTATGCACGAGAACCGAACGGTCTATGTGGAGCGCGTTCGCCAGGCTGTAGAAGCTGATCTCTCGCGCAACGGCCTCGAACTCGAATCCGTCGCCATCCTCGACATCGATCAGACTAGTCTGGAGTTCTTCAATCCCTCGAACCGCTTCGACGCCGAAGGCCTCACCGTTCTCATCAAGGACATCGAGGATCGCCGGAAGCTGCGCAACGACATCGAGCAGGACGCGACCATCCAGATCCGCACGCGCAACCTGGAGGCCGAGAAGCAGGCGCTCGAGATTGAGCGTGCGAGCGAGGAAGCGCGGCTCGAACAGGAGCGCGATGTCGAGTTCCGCCGCGCGCAGCAACGAGCGCTGCTCGCGAAGGAGCGTGCCGAGCGCGAGACTGAAGCTGAATCCGCGCAGATTGCAGCTCGTGAAGCCATCGAACGTGCGCGCATCTTGAATGATCGGGCCATTTCGGAGGCGCGCATCGCCTCTGAGCTCGAAGTCCGCCGGCGTGAGATCGCCAGGACCCAGACGGTGGAATCCGAGGAAATCACGTCGCGAGAGCGGGTGGAGACCGCCCGCATCCTGCAGGAGCGTGCCCTGAAGGAGGCGCGCATCATCAATGAGCAGGAAACGACAGCGCGCGAGATCGAGCGTACGCGCGCGCTGGAAGCAGCCGAGATCGCCGCACGCGAAGCAACCGAGCGCGCGCGTATCCTCCAGGAGAAAGTGCTGACTGAGACGCGCATCCAGAAGGAGCGCGAGACGCAGGCCATGGAGATCGATCGCCAGCGCGCCATCGAACAGGCGGAGATCGCCGCCCGTGAGGAGACCGAGAAGGCGCGCATGGCGCAGACCTTGATTCTCGCGCAGACCCGCATCCGCGGCGAGGAGGACGTACGTCGGCGTGAGATCGCCCGTCAGCAGGGCCTGGAAGAGGCCGAAATCGCGGCGCGCGAGGCGACCGAGCGCCAGCGTATCGCACAAGCGGCCAAGATCTCCGAGTCGCGCATCAGCGAGGACCAGCGCATTCGCGCGCTCGAAATCGAGCGCCAGCAGGCCGTGGAAGCCGCCGAGATCGCCGCCGGCCGCGCCATCGACGCAGCGCGCATCGCGCGCGAGAAGGGCATTGCGGCCGAGCGTATCGAAGCCGAGCTCGCGACGCGCTCCGAAGAAATCGCCCGCGACAAGGCGATCGAGGCGGCCGACATCGCGCGGCGTGAGAGCGTCGAGCGGGCGCGGATCGCCGCCGAGCTCAAGCTGGAGCAGGAGCGCATCGCGAGCCAGCAGACGCGCGAGGTGATCGACATCCAGCGCAAGCGCGAGGTCGAAGCAGCCGAGGAGACCCGTGTCGTCGAGCTCGCATCGACGAAGGCAGCACGTGCGGCCGCGGAGGCCGATGTGCGCCGCGCCCAGATCAGTGCACAGGCGTCTGTCGAGACGGCGGAAGTCCAGCGCGACAGCACTGTCGAGGCCGCGAAAGTCGCGCGCCGCCAGTCGCTCGAGCAGCTCGAGATCGCGCGCGTGCAGGCCTTGCGCGAAGCCGAGATCGAGAGCCGCGAGGATATCGAGCGCGCCCGCGTCGCGTCCGAGCGTGGCCTCGACGAGGTGCGGATCTCGCACGAGACCGAGCGTCGCCGGCTCGAGGTCGAGCGCGAGAAGGCGGTCGAGACGGCGCAGATGGACAAGGCCATCACGCTCTATCGCAAGTCGCTCGAGGAATCCGCCGCCCGGCTCGACGCCGACAGGGCGCGCGCCGACGCGGCTGCTGCCGAGGAGCGGATCGCGACGGCCCGTGAGACCGAGGTCGCCAATCGCCGCAAGGCGATCGACGTGCTGCTGGCGGAAAAGGCCGCTGCCGAGCGCACGATCGCGGCCGGTGCCGAGAAGGTCCGCCTTACGGTCGAGGCCGAGGCACAGCGGCTCCTCAACGAAGCGGAAAACGTCCTCACCGATCCGGCGCGCGTGTCGCTCTTCCGCCGCAAGCTGCTCGAACATGTCGAAGGTATCGTTGCAGCATCCGTGAAGCCGCTGGAGAAGATCCAGGACATCCGCATCATGCAGCTCGACGGCATGAACGGTCCCGGCGGCGAAGGCCGCTCGGGCAGTCCGACCGACGAGGTGATCAATTCGGCGCTGCGCTATCGTGTGCAAGCGCCGATGATCGACAGCCTGCTCGCCGACATCGGTATCGATGGTGCCAACCTCGCACGGCAGGGTGGTCTCATGCGCGAGGCATCCGATATGCAGCGCATCGCCACCGAAGCCCGCCGGTCCTCGTCGGGTGGTGGTGGCGATGGCGGCAAGCCCAAGCCGGAAGGGTCGAAAAGTGAAACGGGAGGCAGCACCTAAATGCCGCGCGTCTATGCCTCCTCCGTGATCGATGCCCCGGCCGCGAGGGTCTGGGAGAAGATCCGCGACTTCAATGCACTGCCGCGCTGGCATCCGCGCATCCGGGAAAGCCGCATCGAGAACGGCGAGCCGTCGGACAAGGTCGGTTGCGTGCGCGACTTCCGCCTGCAGAACGGTGACCGGCTACGTGAGAAGCTGCTCGGACTTTCGGACTACGACATGTTCTGCACGTACGCGATCCTCGAATCGCCGATGCCGCTCACCGACTATATTGCTACGCTGCGGCTGACGCCGATCAGCGATGGCGATCGGACTTTCATCGAGTGGACCGCCGAGTTCGATTGTGCCGCGGAAGTGGCCGCCGATCTCGTTGACGGCATCGGCAGCGGCGTCTTTCAGGCCGGCTTCGACGCGCTGAAGCGGCAGATGGCAGGCTGACATGGTGCGCATTGTCGAGAGCACGATCCTGGACGCCCCTGTCGAAGCGGTGTGGGCCGTGCTGCGCGACTTCAACGGGCACGACAAGTGGCATCCCGCCGTCGCGGACAGCCACATCGAGCGCGGCTACGCATCGGACAAGATCGGCTGCGTGCGCCGCTTCCATCTGGCGGACGGCTCGGAACTGCGCGAGCGGCTTCTGACGCTCTCCGATGCCGATATGGCATTCTCGTACTGCCTCATGGAAACGCCGGTGCCGCTGCTGAATTACGTCGCCCATGTACGGCTCGCGCCGGTGACCGATGGCGATCTTACGTTCTGGCATTGGCAGTGCCGCTTCGACACACCGACGGGTCGCGAGACCGAGCTGCGCGACATGGTCGCCCACAACATTTACCGGGCAGGTTTCGACGCCGTGCGCGAACACATGGGCCTCCCGGCGGCGCGGCAGGGGGGCCGTCCATGATTCAATCCGTCGAAACGCACGCCACGCTTGCCGAGGCGCAGCGCGCCATGGGATCGGATGCGATATTCATGGCCGGCGGCACGCTCGTCATGCGGGACGTCAATGCCGGCGCGACGGCGACGCGGATCGTGCGCAGCAGCGATCCGGTGCTTGGCGACATCCGCCTTTCCGGCGACGGCGTAACAATTGGCGCCGGCGTTACCATGGCGGCCATTGCGACGCATCGCGACCTCTCGTTTCTGGCGCCGGTCGCGCGCGCCGTCGGCGGTCCGCAGATCCGCAACATGGCGACCGTCGGCGGCAACTTGTTCGCGCCGCATCCTTATGGCGACCTCGCGGTTGCGCTTCTCGCACTCGGTGCGCGTGTGGCCGTCGTCAGCCAGAGCGGCGCGCCACGCCCTATCATGGATATCTTGCGCGAGCGGGGCCGCGTCGGGCTCGTCGCATCGGTGCACGTGCCACGACCACAGTCACCTGCCGACTTCACTTTCCTGAAGGTGAGCCGTATCAAGCCCAAGGGCGTCTCTGTGCTTTCGATCGCTGCCCATCTGCCGCGCCAAGGCGGACGCATCCGCGGTGCGCGTGTGGCCTTCGGTGCCATGGGGGCAACGCCCCTTCAGGCGACGGCCGTAGAGCGCGTGCTGGATGGCCAGAATCTGGATGCTTCCACGATCGCACGCGCGGTTCAGGTGGCGGTCGAGGGTCTCGATCCACCGACCGATGCGCTCGCGTCGGCGTGGTATCGGCGCGAGGTTGCGGGTGTGCACCTCAAGCGCCTGCTCGAACGGATGGTGCGCGGCTGATGGCGAAGACACCCGTAGTATTCGTGCTCAATGGGTCCGAGCGGGCCTCCTTCGCCGAGCCCGGGCAGAACCTGCTCGAGTTCCTGCGCCGCGGCGTCGGCGATCTGAGCCCCAAGTACGGCTGCGGCCAAGGCACGTGCGGCGCCTGCACTGTGACCATCGATGGCGAGACGCATCTGTCGTGCCTCACGCTCGCCGAGAGCGTCGCAGGCAAACGCGTCGGAACCGCCGCAGGGCTTGCGACCGGCAATCAGCTCCATCCGTTGCAGGAAGCTTTCATGGAGGGCTTCGCCGCGCAGTGCGGCTACTGCACGCCGGGGATGCTCGTCTCGGCGAAGGCGCTGCTCGACCGCAATCCGACGCCGACGCGCGAGGAGGTGGTGGAGGCGATCTCGGGCAATATTTGCCGCTGCACGGGCTATGAACCGATCATCGAGGCCATTCTTGCCGTAGCGAAGGGGAGGGCGCGGGCATGACGATGGAGTTTCGCAAGGAGTTCTTCGCCGGCGAGCGTGACGACAACCTGAACGAGATCGGCAAGCCGACCCGGCGCCAGGACATCCTCGGGCACGTGACGGGCCGCTCGCCTTATTTCGACGACCACCTGTTTGACGGCCTGCTCCACATCCGTTGCGTGCGCAGCCCGCACCATCACGCGCGCATTCGCCGGGTGGACACGACCGAAGCGCAGAGCATGCCGGGTGTCGTGCGCGTGCTGGTCGGGCGCGATGTGCCGCGCAATCTCAACACGCTGCTGAGCCTCCTCGATTTCGGCATCGACGACGAGCCGCTGCTCGCCGAGACCAAGGTTGCCTACAAGGGCGAGCCGGTCGCTGCCGTCATCGCCGAGACCGAGGCGCAGGCGCGCGCGGCCGTCGCCAAGGTGCGCGTCGATTGGGATGTACGCCCGCACGTGCTCGACGTCGAGGAGGCGATCAAGCCGGGCGCACCCGTCGTCTGCGAGGTCTATCCGGGGAACAAGTTCATCTACCACGGCAAGTACGACCATCAGAAGCTGCGCTACGGCGATGTCGAGGCCGCATTCGCCCGCGCCGATCACATCGTCGAAGGCCGCTATCAGATGTCGCCCATCGAGCAGGCGCCGATCGAGACCTGCGGCGCCATCGCGGCGCCGGAAACCAACGACCGCTATGTCTGCTACACCTCGACCCAGGCCCTGTTCTTCTCGCTCGGCACGGCAGCGAAGCTGCTGACCATGCCGTCCAACCGCCTGCATTTCGTCGGCGGCACGGTCGGTGGCGGTTTCGGCGGTAAGGTCGACAGCCTGCACGAGCCGCTCGCGATCCTCGGCGCGATGCTCACGGGGCGCCCCTGCAAGTTCGCCTGGGATCGCGAGGAGGAGATGCAGGTTGGCGCGCCGCGCGGTGCCGAGCGCTGGTACATCAAGGATGGCGTGATGCGCGACGGCCGTATCGTCGCGCGCAAGTTCACCGGTTACTTCGACAGCGGCGCCTACACGCGGCTTTCTTCCTACGCGATCATCAAGGGCGTCGGCCATCTGCCCGGGCCGTACACGATCCCGAACGTGTATGCCGACGTGTACTGCGTCTACACCAACCGCACGCCGGCGACGGCCATGCGCGGCTTCGGAATCACCGGCGTCGACTTCGCCATCGAAGCGCACATGGACAAGGTCGCCGACGTCGTCGGCATGAACCCGATCGACCTGCGCATTCTCAATGCCTACCGCGACGGTGACATGAAGGCGCATCGGCGCGAAGCCAAGAACTGTGCGCTCATCGAGTGCTGTCAGGTGGTGGCGGAAAAGGCCGGCGTCGCCCTGCAAGCCACGTCTCGCGGCGCGTCCTCGTTGCGCGATGGCGGCGGCGAGCGCGCCCGCTTGCCGGCCCATACCGCGCTCGATCAGAAAGGCATGGTGACCGGCATCGATACGGGTGGCTATGCGCGCAAGGGTGGCGGCGCCTCGCGGCAGCCGGTTTCCATGCCGGGCTATTCGATGCCGGCAGCGGCGAGCGCGGCGCGGCCTCCTGCGCAGGCGTCGCCGCGCCCCGCAGCGGCTGCGACATCGGCCGCTCCCTCGCAGTCGAGCACCACGCCGCCTCCGCCGCCTGCAGCACCGGCCAATGCCGGCGACCGTCCGCGCCAGGGCGCCATGCGGTTCTCCTCGATCTCCGGCCTCAGGAGGCGCTGATGGGTCTGCACCGTGGCCGCGGCTTTGCGGCAATCAACTATCCGATCGGCATGAACCTCGGTGGCGATCCCTCCCAGGCGCTCGTGCATTCCAATCCCGACGGCAAGTTCACCGTTGCGCTCTCCTCGATCGATCTCGGCCAGGGCATGAAGTCCGTCACGCGGCAGATCGCGGCCGAGACGCTCGGCGTGCCGGTCGCCGACGTCTATGTCGACACGGCCGACAGCGACACCGGCCCTCACTGCATGGGCTCGTTTGCTTCGCGCGGTACGCACCGCGTCGGCAATGCCGTCATTCAGGCGGCCAAGGAAGCCCGCGCGGTGATGCTCGAAGCGGCTGCCGAGGAGCTCGAAGTCGACGCCGCCGATCTCGTGACGGACGGGCAAGGCAACATTCACGTCAATGGCGCGCCGTCACGCTCGATCACCACGATGGCGGCCTGTCAGGCTGCCCAGTTCAAGCAGGGTCGCACGGTTTCCGGGCGCGGAATCTTCCTCATTCCGCTGTCGGAGGTGGACCCGGAAACCGGCGAGATGACACCCGTCTCATGCTTCGCGCACGCGGCGCTGCTGGTCGAGGTCGAGGTGGATGACGAGACCGGCGAGGTATCGGTGCGCGATATGCAGTCGGCCTACGAGCTTGGCCGCGCGCTCAATCCGAAGCTCGTCGAGCAGCAGCTCGTCGGCGGCGCGTGGATGGGTATGAGCCACGCACTATGGGAGACGACCGAGCCGTACTATCCCGATCGCAGTCATGGGCCGGTGGACTTCAACCACTACCTGATGCCAGGCCCCGGCGACATCGCCCCACATCATATCTCGGTCCTGGAGCGTCCCGCGCCGGATGGCCCGTATGGGGGCAAGGGTCCGGGCGAGATGTGCGCAAACCCGGTCCTGCCGGCAGTCGCGAATGCCGTCTATGACGCCGTCGGCGTGCGTATCGACGAGCTCCCGATTACGCCGGAGAAGATCCTGCGCGGCATCCGCGCCAACGGTGGTGTGAAGCCGCGTCAGCGGCTCGCCCGAGGAGCGCGCTAACCGATGCCGGTGCGTCGTTCCATCCTCGGTATCGATGGTCCGCAGTCGCTGGCTCGTTCGCTGCGTGACGCGCAGTACATTGCCGACGAGGGTCTCGCGACGGCCGCCTATCTGGCTCTGGCGCTCGGCAAGCCGCTGCTGCTCGAGGGCTCTCCCGGTGTCGGCAAGACGGAGGCAGCGAAGGCGATCGCTTCCGTGATGGGCCGCGAACTGGTGCGGCTGCAGTGCTACGAGGGCATCGACGCATCGGCCGCGATGTACGAATGGAACTTTCCCCGCCAGATGCTCGCCATCCGGCAGGCCGGTTCGGACTACGTCAATCTCTACGCCGACGAGTATCTGATCGCGCGGCCCATGCTGCTTGCACTGCAAACCCCGCGTGATCGCATCCTTCTGATCGACGAGCTCGACCGCTCCGACCACGAGTTCGAGGCGTTCCTGCTGGAATTCCTCTCCGACTTCTCGATCTCGATTCCCGAGCGCGGCACTATTCGCGCGAGCGAGCCACCGGTCGTGATCATTACGTCCAACCGGACACGCGAGTTACACGAGGCGCTACGGCGCCGCTGCATCTATCACTGGATCGGCTATCCGGATCCCGCGCTCGAGGCCGAGATCGTGATGATGCGCTCGAGTGTCGTCGCGCGCGACACGGCTCATCGTGTCGTCGCTGCCGTCGGCCGGCTTCGTGCCGAACCGCTCGCCAAGCCGCCGGGTGTCGCCGAAACCGTGGAGTGGGCTGAAGCAGCGACCATCCTCAACGAGCAGGGCGTCCCGTGGCCGCGCGCCTTCGCGCGTGCCATCGGCGTCGTGCTGAAGGATCAGGACGATCTTGCCTATGTCGCGCCGAACATCGACAGGCTGATCATGGGGAGCGCCGCATGACGCTGCCGCGGCCGCTCGCCCCGTTTCTGAATTTCGCGCAGGCGCTGCGGGCAGCAGGCTTCCTGGCCGCGCCGGAGCAGACGCAGTCATTCATTGCCGCCGTCGGTCTCGTCGGCCCCAAGAGCCTGATGGACGTGCGCCGCGCAGCGCACGCAACGTTCGGCCCGCCACCGGAGCGGCACGAGGAGTTCGACGCGCTGTTCGACGAGATCTTTCTCGGCCGCGTCCTGACGGCTCCGGCGCCGGGCGAACCCGAGGACATGCCGAACGCCTTCGACGCCGGCGCCTTCGAGCCGATCCTTGCTCCCGAGGATGAGGAGCCTTCCGGTGCGGATGCCTCGGTCGCGGAGCGCTTGTTCGCGCGGCGTTTCGCCGATGATGAGAGCGAGGCGCTGCGCGACTTTGCCAGGCGCCTTCCGCAAGCACTGCCCCGTCGGCGCGCGCGCCGCTTGATGCGCGGTAAGGGCCGACTCGCCGATCCGCGGCGCACGTTCCGCCATATGATGCGGCGTGACGGCGAAGTCGCCCGCCTTCTGCGGCGAGCGCGGAAGGAGCGCCAGCGCCGTGTGCTCTTGCTGATCGACATCTCCGGATCGATGAAGTCCAACACCGACGGCGCGTTGCGGCTGGCACACGCGCTGGTTCAAGCCGGCGAGCAGGTCGAGGTCTTCACGGTCGGCACGCGATTGACCCGCGTCACGCGCGCGCTCGTACGGCGCAACCGCGAGCAGGCGCTGCAGATGGCTTCCGGCCTCGTTGCGGACTGGGATGGCGGCACGCGTCTCGGCGAGGCGCTTCAGGTGTTCCTTTCCGTGCCGCGTTTTGCGGGCTTTGCTCGCGGCGCGTTTGTCATCGTGATCTCGGATGGACTCGAGCGCGGCGGTCCCGAGGTGTTGCGCCAGGCGATGACGCGGATCGATGGCCTCGCCTGGTCCGTTCTGTGGCTGACCCCGCTCGCCGCGGACGCTCACTTCCAGCCCCGGACAGAAGCGCTGCGCGCGATCGCGCCCACGATCGACAGGCTCGGTGATGGCTCCAGCCCGCAGGCGATTGCCGGCGAGATCCTTCACTTCGCCAAAGGGGGCCGGCGATGAGAACGATCGATGCGCATTTCCATATCTGGCGTCAGGCCGATCTGCCGTGGCTCGTCGGTCCGATGCAGCCGCGCATCTTCGGTCCCTACGAGGCCATACGCCGCGACTACCCCATGTCCGAATACAAGGCAGAAGCCTCGGCGGTCGGCGTCGAGAAGGCGGTCTATGTGCAGGCCAACTGGCCCGTCGAGAAGGGCGAGGCCGAAGTCGCCTGGGTCGAGACCGTCGCGCATGAGACGGGCTGGCCGCACGGCATTGTCGGTTATGCCGACATGACGGTCGAGGATGTGCGTCCGGCGCTGGATCGGCTTGCACGATATCCACGCGTGCGCGGTGTGCGCCAGCAATTCCACTGGCACGAGAACACGCTCTATCGCTTTGCTGCCGATCCTGATCTCTGTCTCAGGCCAGCTGTTCAGAAGAATGTCGCCCGGCTGGCGGACTATGGCTGGTCCTTCGATCTGCAGGTCTTCGACGATCAGATGCAGGGTGCGGCCGAGCTCGCGCGCGCTTGTCCCGGCGTCCCGTTCGTCCTGCAACACGCTGGCATGCTGACGGACACATCGCCGGCCGGCTGGTCCAAATGGCGCACAGGCATGGCGGTCCTTGCCAATGAGCCGAATGTCTGCGCGAAGCTCTCCGGCTTCGGCACGTTCATCCATCGCAATGACGAACGCCACATCGCGCGGCTCATCCAGGAGACGGTGAGCCTGTTCGGGCCACAGCGCTGCCTGTGGGGCTCGAACTTCCCGATCGAAAAGCTCTGGACGGACTACGCGAGTCTGATCGCTGCCCATCGGCGCGGCGTCAACGAGCTGGACCTCGGATTGGTGGAAGTCACCGAGGCGACGGCGCGCGCGATCTTTTACGACACAGCGAGCCGGGTCTACCGGCTTTAGATCAGGGAGTGAACGTATGCCGCTGGAAATCAAGCTGCTGGACTTCGGCGATATCGAGCTCGAGTCGAGCTTCCTCGTGCTCGGGCGAGGCTGCGGGCGGACGAAACGGGTGCCTGTTTACGGCTTCCTGATCCTCGGCGGGCAGTATCCGGTCGTCGTCGACACCGGCTATCGCGACAACGCGATCATGGAAACGCTCGGCATGCGCGGGCTGCAGCACCACGAGAACATGATCGAGCGTCAACTCGCGCAGCATGGCGTCAAGGTCGGTGATGTCCGATATGTCTGCCATACGCACGCGCACATCGATCACGCGGGCAAGGACGATCACTTCCCGATGAACACGACGGTCGTCATGAACCGGCGGGAGCTGGAATGCTCGGTCTCGGGCTTGATGCATCCGCAGTATCCCAAGCCCGACATCCAGCATCTGATCGAGCGGTTGCACACGCGCCACGCGCTGCGGCTCGAGGACCTCGAGCTCTCCGGCCCGATCGAGCTGATCCCCGGCGTCGTGATGGAGGCCGCCAACGCCCACACCGAAGGCTCGATGAACATCCATGTGGAGACGGCGGAGGGGATCGCCACCATCTGCGGCGACGTCATCTACGACTTCCAGGATCAGATCATCGAGCCCTACCACGTCATTTACTCTCACGAGGTTCAGGTGACGGGCAACCATGCCGCCACGAAGCGCGCCGAGAAGGCCGCCATCAAGAAGCTGCTCAACTCGTCGAAATTCCTCCTGCCCATTCACGACAAACCCGCGAAGATCGAGCGCGGACAGGTCGTCGGACGCATGGATTACGCGGTGCCCGGCCCAGTCAGCCAGACCGTTCATCGGCGTGAGTGGTTCCCGATGTGAGTGCGCTGCTCGCGTCGTCATAAGCAGAAAATGAATTTCGGGAGGTTGCAGCCATGGCCCACGAAGCGCTCGATCCTGCGTTTCGGCGATTGATCGACGAGCACGCTCCCGTCCGACAAGTCGGTAGCGGCTTCACGTTCACCGAAGGGCCGATCTGGCATCCCGTCGAGCAATACCTGCTGTTCTCGGACATGTCGGCTGACGTGCGCCGCCGCCTCGATCGTAGTGGCGTGCGCGAAGTACTGCGGCCGTCGAACAAGGCCAACGGGCTCACCTATGACGCCGAGCTGAACCTGATCGCCTGCGAGCACGCGACGTCCTCGGTTGCCCGCTTTCGCCCCGATGGCTCGCGCGACGTTCTCGCGAGTCACTTCGAAGGGCGCGAGCTCAACAGTCCGAATGATCTTTGCATCCATTCGAGCGGCGCCATCTACTTTTCCGATCCCTGGTACGGGCGCATGCCGCACTACGGCGTGGAGCGGCCACGGCAGCTCGGCTGGCAGGGGGTGTTCCGCCTCGCCCCAGGCAGCCGCGAGCCCAAGCTGCTCGTCGATCGATATATGTTCTCGCAGCCGAACGGGCTCTGCTTCTCGCCCGACGAGTCGAAGCTCTACGTCAACGATACGGAGCAAGCCAACATCCGCATCTTCGATGTCCGCCCCGATGGCACGCTGGCGAACGCGCGCGTGTTCGCGAGCGGCGTTCGCGATGTGATGAAGCCCGGCGTGCCTGACGGCATGAAGTGCGATGCTGAGGGAAATATCTGGGTGACGGCGCCGGGCGGTTTGTGGGTGTATGCGCCGGATGGCCGGCATATCGGCAAGGTTGCGGTGCCCGAGCTCAGCGCGAACCTGCACTGGGGTGGGCCGGACTGGCGGACGCTCTATATCTGCGCGACGACCTCGGTCTACGCCATCGACGTGAAGGTCGGACCGCGCAACGAGCCGTTCATGCGCGCCCGCGGATCGACCCCCAAGGCTGCACCGGCGGCGACAGCAGCGAGCGGCATGTCCACGTCAGGCGATCTCAAGCTCGACGCTTCACGTTGCGCCCTCATCATCCAGGACATGCAGAACGACGTGGTCATGGAGGGCGGTGCGTTCGCGAGCTCCGGCTCGCCGATCCACTGCCGCGAGCAGAATGCGATCGAGAATGTGCGTCGCCTCGCCGAGCACTGCCGGCGGCGCGGCGTGCCGGTGATCCACGTTTGGTTCTCGCGGCGTGCGGATGGCCGCAACATGACGCTCAACGCGCCGCTGTTCGAAGGCGCACTCGATGCGAACGCCATGGTCGAAGGCACCTGGGGCGCGGAGCCGGTGCCGGGGCTCGAGGCTCAGCCGGGCGATCACGTGATCCGCAAGACCCGCATGAGCGCCTGGGAGGGGACGAATCTCGAGACTATCCTGCGCGCCGAGGGTCGCGACATCATCATCGAGACGGGCGCCTGGACCAACATGTCCGTCGAGCACACGGCGCGGACGGGCGCCGACAAAGGCTACGTCATGATCATTCCGGAAGACGGCTGCTCGACCATGAACGCGGACTGGCATCGCGCCTCGATCGAGTACGCCATGCAGAACGTCGCGCTCGTGACGAAAGTCGATGCCGTGATCGCCGGCCTGAGCTGAGCGTCAGTTGCTCAGCTCGAAAGCTCCTCGCGCAACACGCGCTTCAAGATCTTACCCGAGGGATTGCGCGGAAGTTGCTCGCGAATGATGAGATCCTTCGGCACTTTGAAGCCTGCGAGGCTGGCACGACAGTGGGCGGTCAATGCCGCGAGATCGAGTGACGCGTCCTTCTCGAGAACGACGACCGCCACGGGCCGTTCACCCCATCGCTCATCCGGCAAGCCGATCACGGCGGCCTCGCGCACGCCGGCCATCTGATAGATGACACGCTCGACCTCTGAGGAGGCGATGTTCTCGCCGCCGGAAATGATCATGTCCTTCTTCCGGTCGGTCAGATAGAGGAAGCCTTCCGGGTCGATGTGTCCGACGTCACCCGTGCGGAACCAGTCGCCGAAGAACGAGGCGCGTGTTTTCTCGGGATCCTTCCAATAGCCGCGCGTAATCTTGGGGCCACGCAGGCAAATCTCGCCGCTCTCTCCCGCGGGCAACGTGCGTCCCATATCGTCGCGGATCTCGACCTCGACGTGCGCGAGAGCACGGCCGACCGAGCCGATCTTCTCGATCTCGCGGCCTGCCTCCATCATGGTGTCGCCGCTGCAGGACTCGGTCAGGCCGTAGGCGTCGATATAACGCGCCTTCGTGAAATAACCGGCAAAGGCCCGGATGCGCGGCTCGGGCGTGCGCTCGCCGCCGCCGACGACCCATTTGATGCTCGTGACGTCGTGCCGGTCGCGATGCGGATGCGCGAGAATGGCGCTCAGCATGACCGGTGCGAACCACGCCCCCGTCAGTCGCTCCTGCTCGATGGCGCGAATGGCGGCAACCGGATCGAAATCGCGGTGAATGCAGAGCGCGCCGCCGACCCAGAGCACGGCGATGCCGGGAAGATCGAAAGCGCCGACATGATAGAGCGGCCCGGTCACGAGTAGGCGATCCGCGGCCGTCAGGCCGAGCGCGATGACATGATCGGCGTTCTTCCAGTAGAAGTTGCCGTAGGTGTGCATGACACCCTTGGGCCGGTCGGTAGTGCCCGACGTGTACATCAGCCGAAACAGATCATCCGGTCCGGTGACATGCATGGGGGCAGGCACCGCGTCGCGCGCAAGCCTCGTCGTATCCGATTGCGCGGCCGCATCGAGGAGCATCACATTCTCGAGCCCGGCGACGAGAGCGGAAAGCTCCTCATCGGCAAATACGAGCTTCGCTCCTGCATGACCTGTGATGTAGCTCACTTCCTCGGCCGCAAGACGATAATTCACGGGGAGGAAGACCGCGCCGATGTGGCTCGTCGCAAAAGCGAGCTCGATGAAGGCGGCGCTGTTTTTCATCACCACCGCAACGATATCGCCCGGGCCGATCCCACGAGCCACGAGAAGTCCTGCGGTCTTTTCGATTCGTGCCGCGAGCGTCGCATAGTCGAGGCGCGTGCTGCCGTAGACGAGTGCGAGCGCCTCGGGTGTGCGGCGGGCATGGAAGCGGATGAAGCTCGAGAGGTTCAGCATCGCACAAGCTCCTTGCACCCTCAGTACGAACGCGGCAGCCCCAGATTCTGCCCGGCAATGAAGTTCAGGATCATCTCCTCGGAGATCGGCGCGAAGCGGAAGAGGCGCGCATCGCGCCATAGTCGCTCGACATGCATGTCCTTGGCAAAGCCCATACCGCCCATGGTCTGCATGGCCTGCTCGATGCCGGCCGATGCGGCCTGAGAGGCAATGAGCTTGCCGACATTGGCTTCGGTGCCGAACGGCTGCCCCGCATCGAAAAGAGCGGCCGCCTTGAGGTTCATCAGTCGCGCGCACTGTGCTTCCGCCCAATGTTGCGCGAGCGGAAACTGCAGGCCCTGATAGCTTGCGATCGGCTTGCCGCCGAAGACGCGGCGCTCCTTGGCATAGTCGACCGCGAGGCGGATGGCGAGATCGGCCGCACCGACGAGCCCGGCCGTTGTCACGATGCGTTCGGTATTCAGCACATCGAGAAGCTCGTACCAGCCGCCATCGAGCGTGCCGAGCAGCTCGCTACCGTCGATCTCGACGTCGTCGAAGAAGACATTGCAGGCCGAAAGTGTATTGGTGCCGGCCTTCTCGATCGGCGTGTATGTCAGTCCCTTCCGCGCGACGTCGATCATGAACATGGTGAGGCCGTGCGTGCGCTTCGGCGAGTCCTCGACCTTGGTCGTGCGCGCGATGACAAGCATCTTCTGCGCGGACTCGACGCCCGTGATCCAGATCTTGCGCCCCGAAAGCCGCCAGCCGTTGCCCGAGCGCGTCGCAAATGTCTTGATCTCGAGGCTGTTCGAGCCCGCATCCGGCTCCGTCAGCGCCATGCAGCAGTTGATCTCGCCCGAGATGATCTTCGGCAAAAGCTCGCGCCGCATGGTCTCGCTGCCGAAGCGCGAGATGGAGACGCCGCCGAAGATCGGATTGATCATGAAAAGCTGGCCGACGGTGCAGCCGGCGCCGCTCGCCGCGAGCTGCTCGATGATGAGCGCCATCTCCACCATGCCGAGGCCGCTGCCGCCATGGGCCTCGGGCAGCGCGACGCCGCAGAGGCCTGCCTCGCATACGGCGCGCCACAGCTCCTGCGGAAAAGCCTTGCGCGCGTCGAGATCGCGCCAGTAGTCGAGGCCGAAGCGCTCGCCAACCTTGCGTGCGCTCTCCGCGATCATCTTCTGCTCGTCAGTCAGATCGAAATCCATGACACTTTCCGTTGGGCTCAGGTGGCCAGCAGATGGAGCGGCTCTTCCAGCAGTGCGGCAATGCGGTCGAGAAGTCGCGCGGCCGATGTGTGATCCAGCGCAGTGCTGTCATACGCGATTGCCAGCGTCATCTCGTGGGTGGTCTCGCCACGGCGCGCCGTGCGAACGCCACCGACGCCGATGGCCATACGCCAGCCCGGTGGGATCACGGGCAGAAAAAGACCTGCTCTCCCTTCGACGATGAAGATCGCAATGTCGCCGCCAGCGGTATCTGGCTGTGCGCGCGCCGAGCGGGCGACGACAGCGGATAGCGTGTCGCGGGCCGTGCATTCGATCATCCCCAGGGTCCGATTCGACTCGAAGCCGAGGCGTACGGTCTCATCACCATCGCCCACGAGAGCTTTCGTGCAGGCAAGTGCAATGTACGACAGGCGCTCGAACGGCCGTTCGCGTGCTGTGGCGAGGCGCGCGTCGAGAGCACGCAAGGCACTGACATCCACGTCGGCGCTCAGGAACGCGTGTGACGCGAGTAATCGGGGAGTTCCCGTCGCGCGCTCCGCGCCAAGCGGGGTCGGCACGAGCTGTCGGTTCGTTGCCGGCGCTTCCTTGGCGCGCAGGACATCCGCGGCCTTGATCCGGCCGCGCGGGCCCGATCCGCTGAGTTGCCCGAGGTCGAGACCTGCTTCTCGGGCCAGTCGCCGCGCGTAGGGCGTCGCGACAATGCGCGCTGGTGAGCTTCGCGAGCTTGCAGGTGAGACGGCCGCAAGTGGCACGGCATCGGGCCTCTCGATCTCCGCTGCTCCTGGCGCGACACCGGGCGTCGCGCGATCTGTCGTGCGCGTGCCCTCGAGCCGCCACTGCGCAATCGGTGTGCCCACCGGTACGACATCGCCTTCCGATGAGAGATGCGCCGTCATTTCGCCTGATGCGGGCGCCTCGACGTCGTTCGCGATCTTGTCCGTCTCGATGACGACGACGATATCGCCCGCGCTGAACCGCTCGCCCGGGCCGACGAGCCAGCGCGCGACCGTGCCCTCGGTCATCGTGAGACCAAGCTTCGGCATCAGCAGGTCGGCGATGTCGCCCATGAGTCAGTGGCCGGTGAATTTCGGTGCGCGCTTCTCGAGAAACGCGCCGCAGCCTTCCTTGGAGTCCGCGGTATCGAGCACAAGGCCGATCATGGCCTGCTCGTGAGCGAGCGCGGCGGACAGGGGCATTTCGCCGCCGCTGTTGAGCGTCCGCTTCAGGAGCTTCAGCACGAGCGGCGATTTCGAAACCATCCGCTTCGCCATGTCGCGCGCTGCAGCCATGACCTCGCCCTTGGGGACGACCTTGTTGGCGAGGCCGATCGCCACCGCCTCGTCGGACGAGATCTGCTCGCCCGTGAACATGATCTCCTTGGCGCGGCAGAGCGGGATCTGGCGGATCATGCGCTGAGTTCCGCCGGCACCGGGGAAAAGACCGAGCGTGATCTCGGGCAGGCCGAGGCGGGCGCTATCCGCGAGGATACGAATGTCGGTCGCCAGAATGAGCTCCGTGCCGCCGCCGAGCGCGTAGCCGTTGACAGCCGCAATCGTCGGCTTGTCGCAGAGTTCAATGCGGCGGAATACGCGGTGGACGATTTCGCCGAATTCCTCGTAGTGGCGCAGGCCGTCGCGCGACTTGAGGTCCGCGATATCTCCGCCGGCAACGAATGCGCGATCACCGGCGCCGGTGATGATGATCACCTGGACCGCCGGATCGGCTTCTATCCTGCTCCATGCGCTCTCGAGCGCGAGCAGCGTCGGGATGTCGAGCGCGTTGAGAACCTTCGGCCGGTTGATGGTGACGACAGCAATGCCGTCCGAGATCTCGGTGAGAATGGCGTCACTGGTCATGGGCGTTCCTCGATCTTCTCTAGGCGAGCGTGCGGTGTACGGCTTCGATGACACGCGCAGCATCGGGACGATAGCGGGCCTCGAGCTCCTTCGCGAACGGCACGGGCATGAAGGGCGCGCCGACGCGAACGATGGGGCCGTCCAGCTCATCGAAACCGATGTCAGCCATGCGCGCTGCAATTTCAGCTCCGACGCCGAAGGCCTCGACCGCCTCGTGCACGATGACGAGGCGGTGTGTGCGCGCGAGCGACGTGAGTACGGCGCCGTCGTCCCAGGGCTGAAGCGAGCGAAGGTCGATAACCTCGGACTCGATTTCATCTTTAGCAAGGACGCCGGCCGCGGCGAGCACGACATCGCGCATGGCGCCGTAGGTGACGATTGTCACATCGCGCCCTGGCCGCGCGAGATCCGCCTTGCCGATCGGCACGCTGGGCAATGGTTCAGGTAACTCACCTTTCAGAGCATAGAGGCTCTTGTTCTCGACGACGACGACCGGATCAGGATCGGCGATCGCGGCGCGCGTCAGCGCATAGGCGTCGGCGGCGGTCGCTGGACACACCACCTTGAGCCCCGGCACGTGCGCAAGCCAGGCCTCGAGGCACTGCGAATGCTGCGGCCCGGCATTGATGCCGCCGCCATGCGGGAGCCGCACGACCATCGGCAGTTGATACTGCCCGCCAAACATGAAATGTGCCTTCGCCGCCTGATTGACGAGCGCGTCCATGGCGAGCGTGACGAAATCCATGAACATGATTTCAACGACGGGCTTGAGCCCGCTCATGGCGGCGCCCACGGCGGCACCGACGATCGTGGCTTCGGAAATCGGCGTGTCGCGCACGCGCTCGGCACCAAAACGATCGAGCAAACCGCGCGTGACCCCAAAGGGGCCGCCCGGCGCCGCCACGTCCTCGCCGAAGAGCACGACGCTTTCATCTGCCGCCATGGCGTCGGCGAGGGCGCGATTGATGGCCTGGCCGAAGCGGACTTCGCTCATGACCGGACCTCCGCATTGGCATAGACGTCGCGGAGTGCGGAGCCGAATGTCGGCGCCGTGCCGGATCGCGCGCGCGTAACCGCGGCATCGACGCGCGCAATGGCATCGCTCTCGGCTGCCTCGATTTCGTCGGCGGATACACCATCTGCAGCGAGCCGCCGCTCGAGCCGGCCGATCGGATCGTCCTCGCTGCGCGCCGCGTCGGCCGCATCACGATACTTCTGCGGATCACCCTCGAAGTGGCCGCGCACGCGTGTCGTGCGGCATTCGAGGAAGCGCGGACCACTGCCGCGCCGGATCTCCGTCACCAGCGTCTGCGCCATCTCGGAAACGGCTATGACGTCGTTGCCGTCGACCGAGCGCGCTTCGATGCGGTGGCTCAATGCGAGCGCGCAGGGATCGGCCGCGAGCTGGCGCGATGTCGGCGAGAACTCGGACCAGCCGTTGTTCTCGCAGACGAACAGCACGGGCAGGCGCCAGACCGATGCGAGGTTGAAGCTCTCATGCATGGCGCCCTCGGCCAGCGCACCATCGCCGAAGAAGACGGCGGCCACCGCACCGGTGCGCTTGACCTGGTGCGCGAGCGCGCTGCCGACGGCGATCGGGAGCCCGGCACCGACAATGCCGTTCGCTCCGAGCATGCCGACGGCCGCATCGGCGACATGCATCGACCCGCCACGGCCTTTGCACATGCCCTCGGCCTTGCCCATGATCTCGAGGAAGAAGCGCTCGAGATCGAGCCCCTTGGCCAGCGCGTGGCCGTGACCACGATGATTGGACGCGAGCGTATCCGTGCGCGCAAGCGCCGCGCAGACGCCTGCTGCCACGCCCTCCTGCCCCACTGAGAGGTGAATGAAGCCGGGCACTTCGCCATCGGCGAAGAGCTGCGCGAGACGCAGCTCGGCTTCGCGGATCAGCCGCATGGTCCGCAAGAGATCGAGGGGTGAAGCCATGTCCGCCGCGGTCAACCGGGGGATCTCCCGAGATTTAGGGCCCAAGATCGCGCTATTCTCGGCAGCTCATGCCGAGGCTGTCAAGGAAAATGAATAGTGAGCCATGATTCGTATTCCGTTGACGCACGCCGGAGCGCTGCGCTAAAAGCTGACGATGGCGAGGCTTGCGATGCTCGAGAAAAAAGGCGCGGATGTTCCGGAGAGCGGCGGCGATGCGACGCCGGGACGACGCCGGCGCGCCGACCGCGCAATCGAGACGCGGCGAAAACTCATGGATGCGGCAGCCAAAGTCGTTGGCGAAGAGGGTTATGCTAATGCTTCGGTCGCCAAGATCACGGCCATTGCCGAGATCGCGCAAGGCACGTTCTACAACTATTTCGCCTCGCAACAGGATCTGTTCGACCAGCTTCTGCCCGAGCTCGGCACCGAGCTGCTCGAGTTCATTCGCCACCGCATCGCTGGTGAGAGCGGGAGCTTCAGGCGCGAGGAGATCGGCTTTCGCGCCTTCTTCGACTTCCTTGCCGAGCGGCCGGAGTTCTATCGCATTCTGAACGAGGCAGAGACTTTCGCGCCCAAGGCCTACCACGATCACATGCGCAACATGGCCGAGGGCTATACGCGCGCGCTTTCGCGCAGCCATGCCAAGGGCGAGCTGCCCGGCTTCGAGCGGCGCGAGCTCGAGGTGGTCATCTACACCATGCTCGCGGCGCGCAACTACATCAGCTATCGCTATCTGTTCCGGGATGGCCGGTCTCGTCGCCTCCCGGCCTGGGTGGACCGCGCTTATATGAAGCTCATGACGGGCGGCATGATGTACGGCGGGACGGCCGAGCGGCCCCGGCGTGGTCGCCGCAGCGCGCCATCGGCGAAGAGCGCCCTCGACAGTGATGCGGCTCATTTCCGTTCCGTGTCGGCTGATCCCGGAGAAGCGCGCGTCGAACTCGAAGTGACCGACGCGTGCCTTGATGCGGATGGCGCGATACGTCGGGGCATTCTGTTGAAGCTCATCGAGGCGGCGGCAACGGCTTCTGCCTCTGAAATCTCCGAGGCTCCGCCGCGCCTCCTCAGCCTTTCCACGACGTTTCCGCACGCCGCAGGCGACGAGGATCTCGTCGCCGTCGCGCGCGCGCAGAGGAGCGGGGGCGCCATTCACGTGAGCATCGACGTCCAAGCGGTCAACGGGGTCGCGCGCGCGATCGCGGCGGCCCAGGCCGTCTATGAGACCGAACGCCGCTCGACGGAGCAAGATGAATCATGAGTCGCAAATCACCTTGACGATGATCGGCTGCCTGAAGCACACTCAGGCCAACAATAAGACCGATCCGTCCGGTCAAGAGTTTGACAATTGGTCAGGAGGAACAGCCCATGGCTCGCAAGCGTGTCGATCTCGACCGCCGCACAGTTCTGAAGGGCGCCGCGGCCGGCGCTGCAGCTACGATTTTCGCGCCCAACATCGTCGCAGCCCAGAATAAAGTCATCCGCATCGGCATGCCGACGATCCTGTCGGGCCGCGTCGCGCAGCTCGGCACGTCGTCGCGCAACGCCATCCAGATGGAAGTCGAGAAGATCAATGCCGCGGGCGGTCTTGCCGGCCGGCAGATCGAAATGGTCATTCGCGACTCGAAGGGTCAGCCCCAGGAAGCGGCGCGTGTTTCGCGCGAGCTCGTCAATAGCGACGGCTGCGAGATCCTGCTCGACGCGGAAGCCTCGTCCGGCTCCTTCGCGGTGCAGGAAGTCGCGAAGGATCTCGGCGTGCTGGTGATGCACACCAACTCCGAGACATCCTCGCTGACGGCTGATCCGAAGATCCGCATTCCGCTCGCCTTCCGCTCATGCCGGCAGGGTATTCATGACGCCGTGGTGAGCGGTGCCTACGCTGCCGAAATCGCCAAGGCGAAGAAGTTCAATCGCTGGGGGACGTGCTCTCCCGACTATGCGTACGGCCGCGACAACACACAGCTTTTCGTCGAGTATCTGAAGCACTTCTATCCTCAGGCCGAGGTCACCACCGAAGCCTGGCCGAAGCTCTTCCAGCCAGACTACACCGAGGTCATTACGCGCGTGCTGCAGAACAAGCCGCAGGCGCTTTACTCGGCGCTGTGGGGTGGCGACCTGACGTCGTGGGTCGATCAGGCGAACATCTACGCACTGTTCTCGCAGATGGAAGTGTTCGCCATCAATATGGCGGACTACACGGTGCTGACCGCCGTGAAGAACCTGCCGAAGGGCATCCACTCGGCGACGCGCTATATCAAGACCTATCCCAAGACGAAAGCGAACGCCGAGTGGGGCGACGCCTATCGCGCGCGCTTCAAGGAGTATCCCACCAACTGGTCGTGGGAGAACTGGGTCGGCATCCACTTCATCGCCGAGGCCGCGAAGAAGGCGAATTCCGCCGACGGCAAGAAGATCGCCGAGGCCATGCGCGGTCTCAAGATCGACTGCCCATTCGGTGCGGATGGCACCGTCACGATGCGCGCCGAAGACCAGACCGTGATCGGCTACGCTATTGGTTGGGGAACTACGATTTCAGGCGAGCCCTACGTGCCGGAGGTGACCGGTGCGAACTGGGATACGATCCTCAAGCTCGAGGCCGAGTGGAAGAAGCGCAACAACTACACCTGAGCTGCGCCCCATCCGAGCTAATGTCGCAGGGTCTCAGGCAAACACCTGGGCCCTGCGACCGATTTTATCAGACCACCACCCGAGGTGACGCTTGAATCTCGACGCCCTCACGGATTGCCTGACGTCCGCGTCCTGCCTTGTCACTCAGACGACTAGCGGCCTCATCATCGGGATGCTGCTGTTCCTCGTTGCGGCGGGGCTTACCCTTATTTTCGGCGTGCTCAAGGTCGTCAACTTCACGCACGGCTCGTTCTACATGCTCGGCGCGTATTTCGCGCTCACCGTCAATGGCCTGACGGATAGCTACTTCCTTGCGGTTCTGGCCGCTGCCGCCGGCGTCGGGTTGTTTGCGCTGGTGTTCGAGCGGTTCTTCATGAGCAAGGTGTACGGCTCGAACGTGCTGATGCAGCTTCTCGTGTGCTACTCCTTCATCCTCATCCTCGATGATGCCGTGAAGATCATCTGGGGTCCCGAATTCAAGTCGATGGGCATGGCCACGGTCTTCCAGCGTCCGCCGATCTTCTTTGCCGGCGGCATCGTGCCGGTGTTCTACCTTTTCCTGATCATCGTCACGCTCATCATCTCGGTCGCGCTCGGGCTCATCATCACGCGGACGCGGTTCGGCACGGTTGTCCGCGCCGCGGCGGTCAACCCGAGCATGGTCTCCGCGCTCGGCATCAATACGGGGCTTGTCTACAGCGGCGTATTCGTCCTCGGCGGGATGCTCGCAGGGCTCGCGGGCGGACTTGCGGCACCGGTGCGATCGCTGACCGCGGGCATGGGCTTCTCGGTCCTGATCGAGTCGTTCATCGTCACCGTCATCGGCGGTATGGGATCCATTCCCGGTGCGCTGCTCGGCTCGGTTCTGATCGGCCTCGTGCGGTCCTTTGGCTCGATCGGCTTTCCGCTGTTCGTCGAAGGCCTGATGTTCATGCTGATGGCGATCATCCTCATCCTCAAGCCGAGCGGCCTGCTCGGCAAGGAGGGTTGAAGCCATGCTGTCGGCCCGTCCTAATCTCGCGCGCGACGTTGCCATTGCCGCCGCCGTGCTGGTCATCCTCCTGCTGTTGCCGTACGTGTGGCCGAGCAAAATGATCAACGATCTCGTGATCCGCGTATCGGCCTTCGCGTTGTTCGCGACGTCACTCAATCTGCTCGTTGGCTACACCGGCATGGTCTCATTCGGCCATGGCATGTTCTTCGGCTTCGGCGCCTATGCCTTCGGGCTCTCCATGCAGCGGCTCGGGGTTTCGATTCCAGTCGCCTTCCTCATTACGATCGTATCGAGCGCGCTCCTCGGCCTCGTGGTCGGCGCCATCAGCATTCGCCTGAAGGACATCTACTTCTCCTTCATCACACTCGCCTTCCAGATGCTGCTCTACAGCACGGTGATCGCGTGGGTGCCATTGACCGGCGGTGACCAGGGCCTCATGGGCGGCATCCCGCGCCCGCCGTTTCTCGGTATCGATCTTTCGATCGAATCGCACCGCTATGCGTTCGCCGTCACGGTCATGGTGGTCGGCCTGCTCATCCTCCGCCAGATCGTCGAGTCGCCCTTTGGCTATACGCTGCGCATGATCCGCGACAACACCGAGCGCGCGACGTTCCTCGGTATCAACGTCTTCCGCGCGAAGTTGACCGCCTTCATGATCGCCGGCGTATTCGGTGCGATCGGCGGCATGGTCATGGCGCTTTTCGTCTCGGGCGCCTATCCCGAGTTCGTAAACTGGACCATGTCGGGCGAAGGCATCTTCATGATCATGCTCGGTGGCTTTTCAACGTTCATCGGCCCCGCCGCCGGAGCGCTCATTCTCTCGGTTCTCAATGACGTGATCACGCGCGGCACCGAGCATCACGGGCTGTTCCTCGGCGCGGTCATCCTTCTGTTCGCACTGGGCCTGAGGAAGGGCGTCACGGATTTCGTTGCGGACTGGTTCCGCGTGCGCCGCGAAGCCGCAAGCAGGACGGGGAGCTGACGTCATGCTGGAGGTGAAAGGTCTCTTCAAGTCCTTCGGCGGTGTTGCGGCAATCTCAGACGTCAGCATCGACTTCCCGACGGGGTCGCTGACGGCGATCATTGGACCGAACGGCGCTGGCAAGAGCACGTTCTTCAATCTCATCAGCGGCGGGCTTGTGCCGGATGCGGGCTCGGTCACCTTCAATGGCACGAGCCTCGTCGGCCGCTCGCGGGCGCAGATCATCGATGCGGGTATCGGCCGCGCCTTTCAGGTCGCGCGCATTTTCCCGACGCTTACCGTGGAAGAAAGCCTGCTCGGCGCCGTGACGGCTCATCGGCAGCGTGCGCAGAACATCACACATCGCTTTCCACTGCCCGAGATGTGCGACCGCATGCTCGAGGTCGCCGACATGCTCGGCCTCACCGAGAAGCTCGCCGTGACGTCGGCAAACCTCTCGCACGGTGATCAGAAGCTGCTCGACATCGCCCTCGCGCTCGTTCTCGACCCCAAGGTGCTCCTACTCGACGAGCCGACTGCCGGTATGGGCCCGGACGAGCGCTGGCGCATGATCGAGCGCGTGCACGAGCTTTGGGAGCGCGAGAAACTCACGCTGATCTTCATCGAGCACGACATGGACATTGTTTTCAAGATCGCGCCGAAGATCTCGGTCCTTTGCTACGGTCGCTTGCTCGCCGAGGGCACGCCGGACGAGATCCGGACCAATCCCGCCGTCATCGAAGCCTATCTTGGCACGAGCCACGAGGAGGCGGCGGTATGAGCGAGCGCGCGATCGTCCGCGTCGACGGCCTCGACGTCTTCTACGGCAAGAGTCAGATTCTGTTCGGCGTCGGCCTTGAGCTCAAGCAGGGGCAGACCTTGGCGCTCCTCGGCCGCAATGGCGCCGGCAAGAGCACGACCATGAAGGCGATCGCCGGCGTCGCGCCGCCGCGTCGGGGCGTCGTCGAGGTTGCGGGAACGAACGTTGCGGGCCGCGCGCCCCACATCATCGCGCGTACAGGCATCGGCTTCGTGCCGGAGGATCGCCAGATCTTCCCCGAGCATACCGTCGAGGAGAACCTCGAGATTGGCGCCAAGAAAGGCCCCAACGGTGAGGATGCGTGGTCGTTGAAGCGCGTTTTCGAGGTCTTCCCGCTGCTCGAGCCCTTGCGCTATCGCATGGGCGGGCGGCTCTCAGGCGGCGAGCAGCAGATGCTCGCAATCGCGCGCACGCTCATGGGCAATCCTATCGTGCTCCTGCTCGACGAACCGAGCGAGGGTCTCGCCCCGATCGTCGTCGCACGCATCGGTGATCTGCTGAAGACGCTGCGCGCAACGGGAGCGACGACGCTGATCGCCGAGCAGAACATGCACTTCTGCCTCGG
>DATMRT010000118.1:0-54072 GCA_035565975.1 Hyphomicrobiaceae bacterium | reverse complement strand
ACGACGTCGGCGAAGCTCGCGCCTGCGCCCGCGAGCGCCAAGCCGAGATTGCGCATGACCTGCTCGGTCTGCGCGCCGAGATCGCCGGCACCGACCAGGTTGCCTTGGCTGTCCATCGCGACCTGCCCCGAGATGTAGATCGTGCGGGCGCCCGATGCGATCGCGACGTGCGAATAGGCCGGGTTCTTGAAGAGACCGTCGACGTGAGGATGCTCGATAGCGCTCATTTCCGATCGCCCTTCCTGTTGAGAAGCAGGCATGAGGCGGATCGTGCGCACATGCCGGTCTCTTATGTCACATACCTCACCACGACGTACAACCCGATCACCGCGGCGCAGGCCAGCGCCGCGATCGTGCCGAGACGCTCCTCGATGAAGTGGCGGATCGGCGCGCCGTAACGGTTGAGCAGCCAGGCAAGGAACAGGAAGCGCGCGCCACGTGCAACGATCGCCGATGCGATGAACAGCCAGATGTTGATGTGCAGTGCGCCGGACAGGATTGTCACCACCTTGATCGGCGGGAGATGCGACAGGCCGGAGGTGACCAGCAGCAGAAGCACGAGGTCGGCATCGGCGGATTCACGCAGGCGCAGGAAATCGTCGTACTTGCCATAGAGCTCGAGGGCGGGCTTGGCGATCGCGTCGAAGGCGTAATAGCCGATGTACCAGCCCGCGATACCGCCGAGTACGGAGGCCACTGTCGCGACGATGGCATAGCGGTACGCGCGGTCCGGGCGGGCGAGCGCCATCGGGAGGAACAGCACGTCGGCCGGGATGAGAAAGACCGAACTCTCGACGAAAGCAATAAAGGCCAGCCAGTATTCCGCGGTCTTGCGGGCGGCAAGCGCCATCGTCCAGTCATACAATCGGCGAAGCATAATCCCTCCCTGATCGGAGACTGATTTAGTCTGCAAGTTGCGGGCCGGACAATGCCCTTGGGGTTTCGGGCCGCGGCATTTTTGCTTGGTCGTGGTTGACGGACCACCCCGGTCGCCGCAAGGATGCCGGGTAAGCAGGCAAGAGGAGGCGAGTATGGCCGAGCGCGGCGTGCATGACATGGGCGGCGAGCCCGGCGGGCCAGTCGACAATCACGAGCACGTGCCGACGCTCTCCGAGCGCCGCGTCGACGCCCTCATGCAACTCATGCGCTCGAACCCGCGCAGCTATTGGGTCGTGGACGAGATGCGCCGCACGATCGAGAGCCTTACACCCGAGCACTACAACGCCGCCGGCTACTACGAGAAATGGGCCTATGCGCTGCGGGGCCTGCTCATCGAGAAGGGCGTCGTGACCGAGCGCGAGATCGATGCCAAGCTCGCGGAGGTTAAGGCGCGGCTCGCGGGACAGGCGGAGAAGTGCTGATGGCGGCATTCGAGATCGGTCAGGCGGTGAAAGTGCGGGCCGAGCATCCTCTGCAACCGCAGCCTGTGCATATCCGCACGCCGTGGTACCTGCGCGGCAAGCACGGCGTGGTCGAGCGCCGCTTGGGCGAGTTTCACAATCCCGAGGACCTCGCCGTCGGGCGCTACGACACGCCGGAAGTGACGCTGTACTGGGTCCGCTTCACCATGGATGAGCTTTGGAGTGGCGAAGGTACGTATGGTCCGAGTGACAGCCTGGTGGTCGAGATCTACGAGCAGTGGCTGGAAGCGGACGACGACGCGAAATCGCGGAGGGCGGCATGACGCACGATCATGAACACGATCATGAACACGAGCATCACCACGATCATGACCATCCGCACGACCACGGCCCCTTTCAGCCGGACATCAAGGAGCCGACCGAGGAGTGGGAGTTTCTCGAAATCGCGATGCGCGAGCTGCTGATCCAGAAGGGCATCATCACCGCGCGCGAAGTCGAGGACATGATCGAGGAATGGGACGGCAAGGTGCCGGAGAACGGTGCCCGCGTCATTGCGCGTGCGTGGACTGATCCGGACTTCAAGGCGCGGTTGCTGGCAGACGGCAATGCCGGCGTCCAGGAAATGGGCATGGATCTGCCGGGCTTGAAGCTCGTCGTGCTGGAGAATACGCCGAAGGTGCACAACATGATCGTGTGCACGCTCTGCTCCTGCTATCCGCGCACGATCCTCGGTCTGCCGCCGCTCTGGTACAAGTCGCGCGCCTACCGCACGCGGACCGTGCGCGAGCCGCGCGCGGTGCTGGCCGAGTTTGGCACGGAGCTGCCCGACAGCGTCGAGGTGCGTGTCGTCGATTCGACGGCCGACTGCCGCTATCTCGTCATGCCCATGCGACCCGAGGGCACTGATGGCTGGAGCGCGGAAGAACTCGCCCGGCTGGTGACGCGCGACAGCATGATCGGCACGGCTGTGGCGCTGAACCCGGAGGGCGCGCGCGGCTGAGCGGCCGAGGCCCGCAGTCAGTGCACGTAGCGCGTTTCCATGTAGTCGACTTCGCGCACCAGCTTGCGAATGACGTCTTGCGGAACACGCTGTGACCGGCCCAGCCGGAAGAGTTCGTCGCGCTCCGCCTTCAGGCCTTCGACGCGAAGCTTGTGCTCGATCTCTTCGATATGGCGCACGAGCTCGGCATCTTCTCCGGTCTTTGTCCGTCCGTCGATCCTCTGGCGATAGAGGTCCATGAGGCGCACGGCGGCCTCCGCGTAGAGATTCGCGTCGCTACGTCCCTGCCCAAGCTCGTGCTGCTTGCGCTCGATGGCCTTGATCGCCGCTCGGGCCGCTGCGAGGCGGGCGATATTCTCGCGACGATCTACTGAAGGTTCAGGAGGCAGCTTCAGGCCTTTGAGCAGGTGCGGGAGCCCGATGCTCGCGGCCACCAACGATACGATGATGACACCCGCGGCAAGGAAGATCGCGAGATCGCGAGCAGGAAACGGCGTGCTGTCCGGCATGCTCAGGGGCAAGGTCAGAATGCCGGCGAGCGTGATCGCGCCGCGGACGCCCGCCAGCGAGGTGGCCGCGACGAGCCGCCACCCCGGATACTGAATGGTGTCGCCGTTGCGCCGCGCCCGGTACATCGTGAAGCGAAAGGACACCCACACCCACGCGAAGCGCAGGGCCGCGAGCGCGAAATTGATCACCAGGACGTAGATCGGCAGCCAGATCCAATGCTGATGCCCCGCCTCGCTCAAGGCGTCGGCGGCCTCGCCGGCGATGGCCGGGAGCTGCTCGCCTAGCAGGACGAAGATGATGCCATTGAGCGAGAACTGCAGGAGGTCCCAGGCGGCGGTGCGACGGACGCGCGTGACGGCGAGCGCCTGGCCACTCTGCTCCGCATAACTCATCGTGATGCCCGCCGCGACGGCCGCGAGAATGCCCGAGCAGTGAAGGTGCTCGGCAAGCAGATAGGCACCGAATGGAATGAGCAGGCTGATGAGGATCTGCGAGCCGCTCTCTTCACCAAGACGCCGCGACGCATAGTCTTTGGCGATCATGGTGGCCCACGTGACGCCGACGCCGATCGCGATGCCGCCGATCGCGAGCCACAGAAATGTGCCGAAGGCGGAGAAGAGGGAGAAAGTTCCCGTCAGCGCGGCAGCGACGGCAAAGCGCATGCAGACGAGGCCGGATGCGTCGTTCAGAAGGGATTCGCCTTCAAGGACGTGCATCAAGCGCTTCGGTATGGGCGTGCGTGCCGCAATGGCGGATACTGCAATAGGGTCTGTCGGCGAAAGGATTGCCGCCAGCGCGAAGGCGACCGCGAGGGGCATGGCCGGGATCATCCAGTGGATGAGCAGCCCGACGCCGAGCACCGTGAGCACGACGAGGCCGAGCGCAAGTTCGAGGATCGTTCCCTTGTCGCGAAAGAGGCCTTCTTTCGGGATGCGCCAGCCGTCGAGGAACAAGAGGGGCGGCAGGAACAGCAAAAAGAAGATGTGCGGCTCAAGCTCGACGCGGAGGTGTGCGACGCTGCCGATCGCCGCGCCGAGGCCGATCTGCACAAGCGGGAGCGGCAATGCGAAGGGTAGCGCTCGGGCAATAATGCCGCTGAGGACGACGGCAAGCAGTAGAAATAGTGATGTCGTTATGCTTTCCACCTGGCTCTCCAAGCGCCGCTTCGGCAATGAAGGGATTGGCTGCGCACGACAGCCTGTGGCCGGTGCCCCCGAGGCCACTGGCTTGCTGACTTTGTATGCAGGTCACACCCGCCAGCCGCAAGTCTGCAGGCTCAGCGGGCGGAGAATGCGGCGAGGGAACTGCGCTCCGTTGACGGGGGGCTGGCCGCCGCTATAGTGCCGCGCCGTTGCCTCAGTGGCGGAACCGGTAGACGCGGCAGACTCAAAATCTGTTGCCTGCGAGGGCGTGGGGGTTCGAGTCCCTCCTGAGGCACCAAGGGCTTGGCCGGCCCTTGGCGGTGCTGAGATCAGGCGATCATGGCACGCGCCTCGACCTCGAGCATCCATTCGGACCAGCGCCCGCGCGAATGGCGCGCAGGGTGGCATCCCACCGCGAAGGCTCAACCCAGGTCTTGTTGGCGCTGTTACAAACTGAAAAGAACCTGAAGAACGCGTGCAAAACGGAAGCGGCACCATTCGATCCTCACCAACTCACAGATGGGGATCCCATGAAACGCACCCTTCGCTCTTTCGCATTGCCGACTGCCGCTCTGCTGGCCCTCGGCGGTGTCGTGCTCTTTGGCTCTCCCGCTGGAGCCGCGCCCGCTACGCCTATACATCCAGCGGTGGATAGCCCCCTGATTAAGAAGGTCCATTACTACGGCTATTGCCGGCGCTGGTACCGTGAGTGCCGCTATCGCTGGGGCGCTGGCTGGCGTTTTCGTCGCTGCATGCGCATTCACCGCTGCTAGGTTCGGTGGGGAGATGACGGTGATGACCGTCGTCTCCCTCATGTCCATGGCCGAGCCGACTGGCCGTTGGCGTGCACTGCTTGCGTGCAGAAAGAGACCAGTTCCCGCGACGGCGGGTGGCTGGAAATTGGCGCGGCCGATCCGGCAACGAATAATGTGGTTCGGGCCAACTCGGCGCCGCTTCTATCCGCCGAAAATGGCCTTCAAAAACTGGGCTGCGATGTTGCGCTTCCTTTTCCGCTCGAGCTCCGCTTGGTTCTTGATCCAGGCGACCTGCACGACTTTGCGCGGGCCTATAAATGGTTTGTGCCCGTGCCAGGAATTGTCGGCGCGCAGGAATGCAAAGATCTGGCCCATGGTCGGCGGCACCTCGAGCGCATAAGGCTCATAGTGCTCGCCGTCATAGAGTACGCGGAGCCGGCCGCCCCCATCGACCTCCCAGCCGTCATTCAAGTAAACCAACATGGTCATTACCTTGGAAGCGCCGTCCGTATGAATGGCGCCGTATTTGGCCTGCGAACGGCCCATGATGGTCGTGAGGCGCGGATAAGGGTGCAGATTTATGCCGAACTTCTGCGACAGCGTCTCGGTCAGCTCAGGGCTCTCGACCTCGTCGATCAAGGTCTTGAAGCGCCCCTTGATCAGCACTTCGTCTACCGCCAGATAGCCGGGTTTGCTGATGTCGGGGAAATCCCGCCGCAGGTCGCTGACTGCCTCCTCTCGGAGGAAGTGTGAGGCGCAGAAGAAGTCGTAAGGCTCGTGGGAAAGCGGGGCGTTGCGTACGACGTCAAGGTCAATCATGCTCGGATGCGGCATTTGCAGACCCTCCCATCTCATATACCAGGAATGTCGAGCCAAAAGTTTCGCGGCGCCAGCACGATTATTTCTGCACGTCGTTATGAACGTGGATATGCATGGATCGTGATCCGGCGGCCGCACCAAAGGAGATATCGCTCAAGCGTTCATCCCTGGCGGAAGGTTTGAACGCAGGATAAAATCGCTAGTCGCCCAGTGTCGGAGGTGCAGGCCATGCCCATGTACCATGACGGCAATCGCGAGCTTCAGGATCATTTCGGCTCGAGGCCGCTTGCTGATCGTCTCGTCGAGCGCCTTTGGCGCGACAGGTTCAAGGACGAGGACAAGGCCTTCATCGAAGGCGTGAATTACTTCTTTCTCGCGACGGCTGACGCGGACGGGCACCCGGACTGCTCGTTCAAGGGCGGGCCGCCAGGGTTCGTCAGCATCGAGGCGCCGGACCTGCTCGCCTTTCCCGACTATGACGGCAACGGCATGTTCAAGAGCATCGGCAATATCCGCACCAATCCGCAGGTCGGAATGCTCTTCATCGAGATGGGGGAGAAGCCCAAACGGCTGCGGGTCAATGGCCGCGCGAGCGTACGCCTCGACGATCCATTGATCGGCAGCAAGCCTGGCGCGCAGATCATCGTGCGCGTCGTACCGGAGCACATCTTTCCGAACTGCCCGCGCTACATTCCGAATCTGGGCAAAGGCGAGGCATCCCCCTACGTCCCTTGCGAAGGCGTTGCGCCGCTCGAGCCCGCCTGGAAGGGCTTCGACGCCTTCAAGGATGTCGTGCCGCCACGCGCGCGATAGCCAAAGCGTCGGACTTCTCGAGTCCGCTGCTTCAGGCGGCCGGAAATGCAATCCCGCTGATACCAGGACGCGCTCGCGCTTCGCCGGTGATCGACTATGTTCGCTCCCGGTCAACAATCGAGCGAGGTTTACGCATGTTCGTGGATGAGCGGATCTATACGCTGAATGCCGGGCAGGTTCCGGTCTTCCTGAAGCTCTATGAGGAGGAAGGCATGGAATGCCAGGTGCGCATACTCGGCAACATGGTTGGCTACTACTACACGGACTTCGGGCCGCTCAATCAGATCGTCCACATGTGGGGATATGAGAGCCTCGACGACCGCTTCGAGCGCCGCAAGCGCCTGCTCGCGGCACCTGAGTGGCAGTCCTACGCGAAGAAGATGAGGCCGCTCGTCGTCAAGGTGGAGAACAAGCTGCTCGTGCCGGCGCCGTTCTTCAAGGTGCCGAAGGGCACACCCTCGAGCTAGAAAATAGAATGAGCGTGGGCGACCTATCGGAGGCCGCCCACGCACTTGATCATGCCTTGGCGGCGAGCTTGTCCTGCGTCTTTGTTTCGAAGTCGCTGGCGTCGTGGCGCTCGTGGAGCTGGCTTGCCGGATCGCCCTGCGCGCGGTTGACCATGCGCCCCCGCTTGACGGCAGGGCGCGCGGCAATCTCCTCCGTCCAGCGGTTCACGTGCTTGTAGCTCGCGCCGTCGAGGAATTCGCCCGCGCCGTAGAGCAGGCCCTTGGCGAGCGCACCGTACCAGGGCCAGATGGCCATGTCGGCGATGGTGTACTCGTCACCGGCCATGTAGGCGTTGTCGGCAAGGTGGCGGTTCAGCACATCGAGCTGGCGCTTCACCTCCATGGCGAAGCGGTTGATCGGGTACTCCCACTTCGCGGGCGCGTAGGCGTAGAAGTGGCCGAAGCCGCCCCCGAGATAGGGCGCGGCTCCCATCTGCCAGAAGAGCCAGTTCAGGGCTTCGGTACGCTTGTCCGGATCCTTGGGCAGGAAGGCGCTGAACTTCTCCGCGAGATAGAGAAGGATCGACCCGGACTCGAAGACGCGCCGCGGCTTGGTCGGGTTCGTACGATCGAGAAGCGCGGGGATCTTGGAGTTCGGATTGATGGCGACGAAGCCTGATCCGAACTGATCGCCATCGCCGATGCGAATGAGCCACGCGTCGTACTCGGCCTTCTTATGGCCGAGCGCGAGCAGCTCCTCGAACATCACCGTGACCTTCACGCCATTCGGTGTCGCCAGCGAGTAGAGCTGAAAGGGATGCTTGCCGACGGGGAGCTCCTTCTCGTGCGTCGGCCCGGCAATGGGGCGGTTGATGTTCGCGAAGCGTCCGCCGCTCTCCTTGTCCCAGGTCCAGACCTTGGGCGGCGTGTATTCGACGCCGTTGCTCATGTGCGATCTCCATGGTTTTTGATGGCCGTGACGGGCGCGAGCGCGCGACCTCGCCGGCTGGATGGCAGCCATTCTTTCAGGGATCGCGCGCCGCAGCCAGTCGCGGAAACCGCAAGGCAGCTGGCCGCCCTGTTCGCGCGAAATCACGAGATATTGAGGTAGTTGAGCTTCGCGCCCGGGCCGTCCCACGGAAGGCTGATGAGCCGGCCCGTCATGGAGAGCGTGATGAAGGCCGTTCTCAAGTCCTTGCCGCCGAAGCAGATGTTCGTCGCGTACGGGTCGCCGGCAAGGGGCACGTGTCGTACGCGGGCGCCATCCGGCGAGATGATCGTGATGCCGGGATTGAAAAGGGTAGCCACACACACGTTGCCGGCGCCGTCTACCGCCATGGAATCGAAGAGATTGAAACCGCCGACGCCGGCGAGCAGGTGGCCGCCGTTCGGCGCCGGCCAGGGTGCTTTCGCCACCTCGCCAGGGGCGATGATGTCATAGGCCCACACACGGCCCGTCCAGGTCTCGGCGACATAGAGCGTGCGGCCGTCAGGCGACAAACCGCAGCCGTTCGGCGTCATCAGCGGAAAGGCCACTTCCTTGATCTGGCTGCCATCGGCCTTCGCGTAATAGACGCAGCCGCGATCCTGCTCGCGCTCGCGCACCTTGCCGAGGTCTGTGAAGTAGAAGCCGCCATGCGCGTCGAAGACGAGGTCGTTCGGGCCATTGAGCTTGTGGTTGGGCCCGTGCGTATAGAGGACATCGACGCGGCCGGTTGTGAGATCGACGCGCTCGATGCGGCCACCCTTGTAGTCCTCTGCCTGCATGTGCGGGCGCAGCGTGCCATCGCCGCGCACCCACGCGAAGCCGCCGTTGTTGCAGATGTAGCAGGCGCCGTCCGGACCGATGGCCGCGCCATTGGGCCCGCCGCCCGTTTCAGCGACGACTATCGTGCGCCCGTCCGGCAGCACGCGCGTCAGCGTCCCGCGCTCGATCTCGACGAGCAGGACGGAGCCGTCCGGCATGGCAATGGGGCCTTCGGGAAAACGCAAGCCGGAGGCGATCTCGGTGATCTGAGGCATGGGCACCACGCAGAATGAGGGCGGGTGCGCAAGCTGGCACGCACATCGGCGTGATGCAAGCAGGGCGCGGCGCGCGCTCGGCCGGACGCGTCAGGCCCTGCTCAGGCCAGCAACGGGCACGTGCGTGCCAAGCGCACGCCGGACCAGGACGACGAGCATGAATATGGTCGCAGCCGCACCGATCTGAGTGCCCGTGAGGCCATACCAATTCATGATCAGAAGCGGCGCGAGCCAAGCCATGATCAGTGCAGAGCGCTCGTAGGGGAGAAAGCCGGTGCGAAGAGCCTCCATTCCAAGGAAGCCCATGGCAAGGCCGAGCATCACTAAGTCATAGTGGAACATGTAGGGAGAAACGAGCATGGACGCCGCGCACAGCGTTGCAGCCTTGATGGCGAACGGGGCAGTCTCCTTGCGCCAGACGGTCCAGACGCATGCGGCAGCGGCAAGCGCGGAGAGGATTTGCAGCGCCATGGCCACCTGTGACCCGGCACCTACCGAGAGCGCGAAGGCATAAGGCGTCGGAATCATCCCGCGCGGAAGAAAACCCGAATCTACGTTGGCCCGCGTCTGCGGCAGATTCTCGAGGAAGGCGTGCCAGAGATCGACACCGAGGATAGCCACGGACGCTGCAGCAAGCGTGACGACCACTACGCTCGCGGTGGCAATGGTGCGCCAGCGTCCCGTAGCCAGCAGTGCAATCGGAACCAGGATCCCGAGGTGCGGCTTGAATGCGAGGAGACCGATCAGCACGCCGGCGAGCCAGGGCCGGCGGTCCAGCATCAGCAGAGCCGTGCCCATCAGCCCTGCCGAAATGAATCCATTCTGCGAGAACAGGAAGCAGATCAAGGCGGCCGGTAGCGCCCACGCGCACCATTGCGCGCGCGGATCGGTAACGATGCGGGTCAAAACGTGGATCCAAAGAGCAAGGCCTCCGCTCATGAAAAGGATGAGGGCAAGCGGATAGGGCAGGAGCCCGAGCGACATGGCCAGCATCTGTGTCCACGGTGGATAGGGCCAGAGGTAGATTGTCGCCGCGCCGGGAACGGCCTGCTTGTGCATGGCGAAGATGGCGTGGATGTCGTAGGCGTCGGCAGCACGTCCTTCCAGCGCGAGGCGCGCGGCGGACCACGTCGAAATAAAGTCGTGGCCAAACGGCTTTCCGGCTGGATCCACCATACTCGGATTGACGAGTGTGAGCACGGTCCAAGCCGTGACGACAATCGCAAAGATGCTCATCAGGATCTTAGGATAGGCAACAAGTCGTTCCGCTGTGAGCAGGCGATCGAAGGCGCCACGGTGCGGCGCGGGAAGATCGGGAGAAAACGGAACGGCACGCGTAGTATGGATCATGAGGCAAGCATCCTCGACAATAGTTGCCGCGGTTATGACCGGTTGCCCTTAGGATTGAGTAAAGTTCACTCAGTCGCAGGCTGCTTTCGATTGCCTGAAGTGAGCCAGGGATCGTTAACAAGCCGTTCACCGGCCTGCCACAGGCGGCGCGGACGCGGGTGATGCCAAAGAAGGGAGATGAACATGGCCGAGCCCAGTGTAGACGTGCGCGAAAATGGCGCGCTTGCCGACCTCGGCCACCTGCGCACGGCCTACCTCGATCTCATGCGCGACAGCCTCATCGGAAGGCTCAATCGCGATCCGCCGCTGCCGTCCTCGAAGGTCGATGCCTACTACGAGGCCTATCGGGAACAGGGCTGGGATTGGCCCTCGGCAGCGCCTTCGATGATCGGCTTCAAGCGCATGGAGAACGTGCGCAGCGAATGCGAGCGCGTCATCCGGGCGGGCGTCCCGGGTGATTTCATGGAGACGGGCGTTTGGCGCGGCGGCGCCGTCATGATGATGCGCGCGGTTTTGAAGGCATACGGCATCACGGATCGCCGCGTTATTGCGGCGGACAGCTTCGCCGGTCTGCCGCCGCCGACGGCGGGCGTGGCGCCGGATGCGGGTGCCGAGTTCCACACCTGGACGGACTTCGCGGTGTCACTCGAGGAAGTGCAGGGGAATTTTGCGCGTTACGGCCTGCTCGATGATCAGGTCGTGTTCCTCAAGGGGCTCTTCCGGGACACGTTGCCGACGGCGCCGGTCGCCCGGCTCGCGGTGCTGCGCCTCGATGGCGACATGTACGAGAGCACGCGTGATGGGATCGTGAACCTCTATCCCAAGCTCTCGCCGGGCGGCACGCTCATCGCCGACGACTACCATCTCTTCGAGGCCCACCGCACGGCTGTCGACGAGTACCGCGCCGCGCATGGCATCGACGATCCCATTCAGCGCATCGACGAGTGGGGGGCGTACTGGGTGAAAACTTAGTGCCCTCTCCCCGCGCGGGGAGAGGGAAATAGTTAGAATCCACTCCACAATGCGTAGTTGCCGAGCGCGGCGTGGCCGTTGAAGGCGATCGACTGGGTAGGCGCGAGCTCGGTGAGCTGGATCTGCAGGATCTGCACGCCGTAGCCGTTGAGGTTCGCGCCGACGACGTCCTTCAGCTTGTTGTTGAAGCCCCAGCGGTCGGCCTGGATCTCTTCGAGCGTATGCTTGCTGACCTCGTTGAGGATAGCACCCTGCGCACGCTCGATGACATCCGAGGCGAGATCGGCGATGTGCGCGAGAGCAGCGACAATGTCGTCGACGTAGTACGTCACGAGGGCGCCGACGATGATCGTCTGCTGGTCCCTGCTCATGATGACTTTGGCCTGTATCCTCTGCGTCTGACGAACGGTCATCATGAGCTTGTACGTCGTCACCACCGGCCAGTACCAGTGCAGGCCCGGCTCCCATTTCTTCACACGGTGGCCGTGCACGAAGGCGACGCCGGCGTGCGTTGACGGCACGATGACGAGCCACGGCAGCAGCCGCAGCAGCGTCTGAAATATCTCGCCGATCCAGCCGAATGCCTTGTCCACCCGTCGTCTCCCTCAGCCCAGGCCCGTGTTGTCAGTCGATTATGGTCGAGGATGCGCGATTGGTCACGATCGCCATGCCATGCCCATCGATGCGCACCATGCCGTCGAAGGGCGTACGCGTCACCCCTCCGCCGGTGCTCCTGTCGAGGCGCAGGACCTCGTCGCAGGCGCCGAGGCCATCGTCCCATTCCGCGGCGTCGAGGACGATCGGCCGGGCGGACGCGTTGACGAATACGGCACTGATCCGGCCGCCCTCATCTGAGGTGACGACGGTGTCCACCTCCGGATAGTCGAGGCGTTTTTCAGGAAGGCGCACGCGATCCCCAAAGCGTACATGCTGAGCGAAGATCTGCTTCGCGAGCGCGGGCGCCATCGGCTTGCCCTCCATGGAGAGAAGACCGTAGGCATCGTCGCCATGGGCCGTTGCCGTCCAGCGCATTTCGGCATCGGCTCCGCCGCGGATCAGGTGAATGAGGGCGGACATGTAGTAGGCCGCTCCGACCATGTTCTGGTTGAGGCCGAGCGTGTAATAGTTCTCGTGATGCGAGATCGTGTTCAACTCGCCGCAGATATTCAAGATGTCACGGCCCTTGATGAGGCGTGCCACGCCGCGAGCGCGGCCCTCGTAGGTCGGGAGTTGCGCCATGAGCAACGCTTCGAGCGTGGCGCCCGTGGGCGCGTCGGGCGATCCCCACATCTCGAGACCGAGCGAATGACTGGGAACCGCCGGGCGCCAGTCGCCGTAGCGGTGCCAGTTGACGAAGCCGAGAAGATCATTGTCGACGTCGTCGACGATGCGGGCAATCCAGTCCATCCAATAGGGGCGGTGATTGCCGTCGATGGCAGGTCCGCCGATGCGTGCCTTCCGTCCGCCAAGGTGCGGCACCAGCAACTCGTGGATGGGCGCGGCCGTCTCGACGTAGATGCGGCGGTACTGCGCGTAAGTGAGGCCGCCGCCGATGATCGGGTTGTTCGGTTCGTTCCAGATGCACCAGTACCAGTCCTTGACCCGCGCGCCGCCCCACTGCTCGATCGCGCTCCAGACGATCTCGCGGCAGCGTGCGACGAACGTGCGGATGTTGCCGGCGCTGTCGAAGGGTTTCTCGAAACGAGCGAACGTGATCATGGGGATGGCGCCGGCATCCAGCACGCCTTGAATGCAGACGCTGAAGCTGCGCCAATCCTTGAAGGGATCCGGCACCTGCGGGTCGAAGACGAAGACGCGGACGAGGCGCGTATCCATCAAGCGGAGCCGACGGCGTATCTCGGCGCTGTGCGGACCTTCCGACAGATGCCACCAGCCGTTGATCTCGTTGAAGCCATACCGCAGGCCCATGCGCCGCACGGCAGCTTGACCCGCGCCTGCCGGGCTCGCGGATATGGCGTTGGGCTCTGGCGCCTTACTCATGGCATTAGGCTTCGATGATCTCGATCAGATCCCGGAGGCGCGCAGCGGGACTGTGGCGTTGCCGGAAATCGTCCCGGATGCCGGTGACGATATCAGCGTAGTGCTGCGGGCGGTTGACGACATCGAGGATTTTCTCGTCTGGATGCGCGCCGAGCAGCAGGGCCTCGGCAGCATCGCCGAAGATGCCGCGGACATACTCGGCGTCGAGCAGGAAGAGCGGGATCGTGCCAGAGGCCGGTGTCTCGAACGTGCGGCAGGTGACGAAGCCGAGGCGCTCGAAGAGGGGGCGGTAGATCACCGGATTGAAAATTGCCCGGCTCATGGTCGCGATCACTTCGTTATACTTGACCGCGCCGAGCGCCTCGACGCCGAGCCGCTTGAGATAGTCGCGGTCGACATAGTAGTCGTCACGGATCTCCTGCCATTGCGTCCATTCGAGAGGCGCGTCCCAACCCTCGCCGACGAGTCCGATGCGGCCGAGCTTGTCGCGGATCGGCTCGATGCCGCGCAGCACCTGCGACATGCCGTGCCAGCGGAATTTCGTGTGCCCGACGTAGATCATGCCGAACTCCTTGGCGGAGAAGTCGAGCGGCGTCTCCCAGGCCGGGTCGTAGATGTGGAAGAGGAAGGGGATCACATTGGCCCGCTCGGGCTTGAGCGTCGGCTGGCAGATCTTGTCGGCAATGCTGTCGCAGATGTCGATCCAGGTGCGGCTCTTCTCGGGCGTCTTGTGATTGTAGTCGCCGCGGAAGGCGATCGGGTCGTTGTACGCGCCGTCGCAGTCGATGACGACGCGCCGGCTGCGCGGGACCGCCGATATGAGACGCAGCCAGTCGAGGCGGTCGCCGAACTGGAGATCGGTCGTCCATTCGACGACGAAGACGACGGCGTCGGCGTTGCTGAGATCCTTGGAATAGTCGAGCGCGAAGACGTGCCCCGGCGGGCCGTAGACCGTGACCTGGTGTCCGGCAGCCTCGGCGGCGCGCGCGTAGCCTTTGAGGTCCAGCATGCTGCCGGCGTTCTCGAAGCCCCAGTAGACGAACACCAGCTTCATGTCTTGCGGCACTCCATGATCGACCGTGGTGCCATCAGCTTTGCAGCGCTGCTACAAGCTCACCCATGCGCCGCTCGTAGCCATGGTGCGCGGCGAGGTGCCGGCGCACGTCCTGCACGATCTCGCGATAGTGCGCCGGGCGAGCCAGCGCATCCAGAATCTTTTCGTCGGCACGGCCGGCCGTCAATGTCAGCTCCCGCGCCGCGGGCCCGTAGACATCGGCGGCGTGATCGGGATCGAGCACGAGCAGCGGGATCGTATCGGCGTAGAAGATCTCGAAATATTTGAGCGTGAGATGGCGGAGGTGATGGAGGACCGGGCGCTGCGTGAAGATGTTGATCTTCGCCATGCTCATGGTGCGCACGACCTCGTCGTACATCACCGAATCTTGCGTTTCGACATTCAAGCGCTTGAACGCCTGGGCATCGAAGGCAAACGCGAGCGGATTGCCGGAGCCCGGCTCGGTCGGTGGCTTGTCCCACCAGAGGCCAATGAAGCGAATGCGCCCGATCCTGTCGCGATGCCTGCTGACGGTGGGCAGGAGAACCTTCTCGATATCGCGCCCGCGCCACCAGTTATGGCCGACGTGGAGGATGTCGTAGATCTTCTCTGGCGCCGTCTTCGGATCGGTCTCGAGGGCAGGGTCGTAGCCGTAGAACGTGAGAGGGACTTCGCGCGGGTTCGCGAGATGCGCGATCGTCGGCTTATGTACGCGGTCGGCGAGTGCGTGATAGTACTCGATCCATGCCGCGCGCTCGGGCTCCGTGTCGTGATTGCGGTCGTAGCCGTCGAGGCAGATGACGGGGTTATACATCCCGTCCATATCGAGGATCATGCGATCCTTGCGCGGGAAATGGCCCATGAGTGCCGCTTCGTGGACCGGGCTCAGGCGATAGATCTCCGACTCGAAAAGATGGACGACCTTGTCGAACTCGCTCGCACGGTCGGAGAAGTTGATCTCGGGGAGCCAGGGCAATGCACGGCCGAAGATCGCTACGTGATGGCCGAACTGCGGGGCAACGCGCATGTAGTCGGCCACGGCGTGGGTATTACCCGCGTTGCCGCGATGCTTCATGACGAACAGGATGTTCATCGCGGGCGTCCGGCGATCAGCGTGGCCAGCTCGTCGAAGCGGCGGGCGTAGGAGTGGTGCGCCGAAAGATGGGCGCGCGTCTTGAGCACGGCGTCCCAGATGGGCTCGGGCTCCTTGAGAGCCTTCTTGAGATAGGCCGCGATGTCATCGCCGGGCACGAGCGCCAGGGCTGCCGGACCGTACATCGTCTCGACGAACGGCTTCGGCAGCATGAGCAGCGGCACCGTATCGGCGTGGAAGGTCTCGAACGTGCGGCCCGTTACCAGTCCGAGTTGGCGAAAGAGCGGCCGATGGAGGATCGGCGCGAACTTCGACTGGTTGAGATAACGGAAGATCTCATCGAAGCGGACGCCGTTCTTCACGGTGACGTCCATACCGAACAGCAGCTCGGGATCGGTGTCGACGCCGGCAATGCCCTGCTGGACGGCCCATTCAGGACGCTCTTTCCAGTCCCAGCCAATGAGGCCGGCCCAGCCGACTTCCTTGCGGACGGGCGCGTGGGCCGTGAGAAAGTCGCGGACCTGCTCCCAGCGCTGCCAGTTGCTCCCGACATAGGCGACGCCGAACCAGCGCTCGCTGTCGCGCCAGCGGGCCGCAGCCTTCTCGACGCTCGTCTCGGGCGCCATAACGGCGTCAGGCGCAAAGCCATGAAAGAGGAACGAGCCCGCGTCGGTGCGCAGCGGGCTCAGTGTCGGTTGCAGGATCGTGTCGGATATGGCGCGGAACGCCTCATCCCACTCCCAGCCCATGTGGCCGTCGAGCTTTTCCAGATGATTGAAATCGTGATCGACGTAGATCGTCTCGTTATAGCGGCCCCAGAGATCGACGACCGCGCGTTTCTCGCGCGGGATCGTATCGATGAGGTGCGCGAGGTGCGGCATCTGCGGGAAATCGCCCGGCACCTGGATGACGAAGAGGGCGAGATCGACGCCGTCGAGGTCGGTCGTGTAGGGGAGTGTCGGCAGGTCGGGGTTCGGCGGACCGAAAAGCGCGATCTCGTGGCCGAGCGCACGCCCGGCTGCCACGTAGTGATGGACCGTCGAGACGCTGCGCGTCCAGGGATCGCACGAGGTGACGAGCAGAAGCTTCATGGCGTCCTCAGGCGCTGGTGAGCGCGCGTCCCTGGCGGACAGTCTCTGCGAGACCCTCGGCAAGCATCGTGCGCGGCTCCCAGCCGAGTACGGCGCGCGCATGCGAGATGTCGGCCTGGATGCGCCGCTGCTCGCCTGGGCGGGAGGGCATGTGGCGGATGTCGTACGCGCCCGGCTTATGGCCGAACGCACCGGCCGCATACGCCGCGAGGTCGTTGATCGACGTCGAGCGGCCGCTGCCGAGATTGAAGATGCCGCCGGCGGCCTTGTCATTCGTCAGTGCGGTGACCCAGCCCTCGATGATGTCGCCGATGTAGACGAAGTCGCGGGTCTGCTTGCCGTCGCCGAAGATCATGAGCGGTTCGCCCCGGATCAGGCGGCCGATGAAGATACCGAGCACGCCCTGATAGGGATTGTCGAGAGCTTGTCCCGGCCCATAGACGCTGAACATACGTAGCGACGTGACGCGGAAGTCGAAGCCGAGGTCCGGCCGCACAGCGGTGGCGTGTACGTAGCGCTCGGCCGCAAATTTGGTGATGCCGTAGTAGGAGTCGGGCTTGCAGGGCTCGCTCTCAGGCGTCGGGACCTTCTCGCAGTCGCCATAGGCCGTCATCGAGCTCGCATAGATGAGTCGTGGTACACGATGCTTCACGCATTGCTGAACGACATTTACCGTGCCTTCGGTGTTCGTGCGCAAATCGCCGACCGGGTTGTCGAACGCTCGGATGATCGAGACCTGGCCTGCAAGATGACAGACGGCGTCGAGCTTCTTCGCGAAGACGGGCTCCAAGTCCTCAGGGCGGATGACATCGCCATGGACGAAGTGCGCGCCAGACGGAACTGTGCTCCGTAAGCCATTGGATTCATTATCAATGACATGGACTTCGTGGCCGTCGGCGAGCAAGCGCCGGGTGAGGTGGGAGCCGATGAAGCCCGCCCCCCCGGTGACGAGAATTCTCATAGATGCGGACGCTCCGTGCGGTGCGCAGTGGCTGTATAGACGTCGCTCCCTGCGGAACCGCAGATGAACCAGCTATGAACAACGCCGCAAGTGCGAAAGTTCCGTCGCTGCGACGTTGCCTGCTCGCATGATGCACGCTTGCAATACTTGCAGACTGCCTTGCAAAACAGCGCTCTAGGGCTGCGCGGTGTTCGTTCATATACGATAGGGTACTGTCCGCGATCTGAACCTTTTCAGCTGGCGCCGCGTCTGAGCCGACGGTGGCACCAGCGAGGCAGGCTTGCGCGGTTGGGTTGGGGCCGCCGGGTCTGCTTTCACGTCTCTCTAGGAGGAGAAATGCGCAGTAAGAGGGTTTTGATCACCGGGGGGGCCGGTTTCGTTGGCTGCAATGCGGCGCGATACTTCGGGACCCGAAACTGGCGAGTGACTGTGCTGGACGACCTCTCGCGGGACGGCACCGAGCATAATCTCAACTGGCTGCGTGATGGCACGAACTTCGACTTCGAGCGCGTCGATATCCGCGAGCGGGCGGCCGTCGAGCGCGTAATGTCTGAGCGGCGCTACGATGCGGTGATCCATCTGGCGGCCCAGGTCGCTGTCACGACATCGGTGACGGACCCGCGCACGGATTTCATGATCAATGCGCTCGGCACCTTCAACCTGCTCGATGCCGTGCGCCGTCATGCGCCCGAGGCCGTCTTCATTTTCGCTTCGACGAACAAGGTCTACGGCAAGATCGAGAGCGCGCGCTACGAGCTCAGCGGCAGCCGCTACGCCTATGTCGACCGTCCGCACGGCATCGACGAGGAGCAGCCGCTGGACTTCCTCTCGCCCTACGGCTGCTCGAAGGGGGCCGCCGATCAATACACGCTCGATTTCGCGCGGATCTATGGAATTCCCGCGACGGCGTTCCGCCAGTCCTGCATCTACGGCACGCGACAGTTCGGCATCGAGGATCAGGGCTGGGTCGCGTGGTTCACGATCGCCGCGCGCCTGCGCCGCCCGATCACGATCTTCGGCGACGGCAAGCAGGTCCGCGACGTGCTTCACGTGGACGATCTCGTGCGGGCCTACGAGGCCGCGATCATGGCGCCCGACAAGGTCAAGGGTCAGGCCTTCAACATCGGCGGCGGAACGAGCCAGCTCCTGTCGCTCGTCGATCTGATCGAGCTGCTCGAGCAGCGTATGGGCCGCAAGATCCCGCTGCGCTATGACGACTGGCGTCCCGGCGATCAGCGCGTCTACATCAGCGACGTGCGCAAGCTCGAGCGCGTGCTCGGCTGGAAACCCGAGATCAGCGTTGCCGAAGGCGTGGCGCAACTCGACAACTGGGTGCGCCTCAATGAGGGCGCGTTCGGTGGGGCTGCCGAGGCAGCCACGTCCAAGTCCCACGCCGCCCTGGCCGAAAGCGAGGCGGCCATACCGGCCGAATAGAAAAGCGGGCCCGCATCGGCTATTGCTTGCCTCTCGAACTCATGGAGGTGAGCTGATGGGGGCTCGTTTCTTCTGGCGCGCAGCGATTTATCTGCTCGCTCCGCTGGCGTTGGTGACTGCAATTGCCGCGTCGGCTGAAGCGGCAACGCGGCGTGCGTTCATTGTCGGCAATTCCGCCTACCAGTTCACGTCCGTCCTGCCCAATCCCGTGAGCGACGCGCAGGACATGGCGGCGCGGCTGCGCGATCTCGGCTGGGATGTGACCGTGCAACTCGACGTCTCGCGCGCCGAGATGCTGAAGGCCTTCGCCTCATTCACCCAGCAGCTTCAATCGGACGACATGTCGCTCGTGTACTTCGCTGGCCACGCCCTGCAGATGGGCGGCGAGAACTATCTCGCGCCGGTCGATGCGCGCATCGAAAGCGAAGAGGGTGTAAAGCGGCAGTTCGTCCCGCTCAATGCGCTTCTCGCCGACCTCTCGCGCCTGTCGCGCACGCGCATCGTGATCCTCGATGCCTGCCGCGACAACCCGTTCGCGGAAGGGATCGCGGCGGGCGGGAAGACCCGCTCCTTGGGCGCCGTCAAAGGCCTCGCGCGCGTCTATGCGGGCGTCGGCTCGTTCATCGTGTACTCGACGCAGCCGGGCAACGTCGCGCTCGACGGCAGCGGCCGCAACAGTCCCTTCACGCGGGCGCTTCTCGAGTACATGCCGCTCGCGGGCGCCGACGTGCACGCGGTCATGCGGCGGGTCCGCGCGGCCGTTCAGCAGGAGACGAACGAGGCGCAGATCCCCTGGGAGAATTCCTCGCTCGTCGACGAGGTGGCCTTTGCGGGCACGGGCGCGCCGCCGCCGCGGCAAATGGCGGACGCGCCGCCTATGCCCGCGCCGCGCTCCGATCCGCGCGGTATGCCGATGGCGCCGCCCGTGATGGAGAAGTTCCACTACGTCACCGGTCTCGACCCGAAAGGCGACAACTTCCTGGCGCTGCGGACGGGGCCCACGCCGGCCGACGTGCGCATTGCCACCATGGGGCCGGACACGCTCCTCAGGGTGCGCGAGAGCCGCGGACCCTGGCGGCGCGTCGAGCTGATCGATGGCATGACCGGCTGGGCGCACAGCAATTGGATTGCGTGTTGCCGCACCATGGCAGTGCCCCGCGCTCAGCCTGCCGCAGTTCCCGTTCCCCCGCCACGCGTCCCGGCCGCTTCGCCTTCCGCCGCGGATAGCTGCGATGATCTCTGGTTCCGCCGCAATGCGATCTGGCACAGCTACGGCTACTGCTTCACGACGGCGCGGGCGCGTCAGGTCTTCGACACTTCCTCCTGTTTCCGCGATCAGCGGGCAGCTCAGGCGGCCATGTCGCCGGCAAGCCGGGCCGAGGTCGATAGCCTGCAGGCGCGCGAGAAGGCGCTCGGATGCCGATGAGCGCGCTATGGGCGCGACGTCAGGGTATCGCTCCCGCGGGTGCGGCATCACGAAAGTTGCGGAGAACCCGTTCCCGACAGCCCGCGGAGAAACAAGCATGACGCCGAACGAGATCATCGCGATGCTCGGGATGCGGCCCCACCCCGAAGGCGGCCATTTCGTCGAAACGTGGCGTCATGTTCATCCGGACGGCGGCCGCGGTGCGGGCACGGCCATCTACTTTCTCTTGCAGGCAGGCGAGCGGTCCCACTGGCACCGCGTCGATGCGGCCGAGATCTGGCACTGGTACGCGGGTGCGCCGCTCGAGATGTCGCTCTCACCAGACGGCGTTGCGCTCGATGTCGTCACGCTCGGTAATGGGCTTCTCACCGGCGCACGGCCTCAAGTGATTGTACCGGCGGGCATCTGGCAGAGTGCGGTGAGCACGGGAGAGTGGACGCTCATCGGCTGTACGGTCAGCCCGGCGTTCGAGTTCAGCGGCTTCGAAATGGCGCCGCCCGGCTGGACACCTGGGAAGTAAAGTCGTGCGACGAGCGCGCGAGCGATCTTACTTCAGCGCCATTTGACGCGTGACGAGTAATGCCTCGTCGATCGTGTCCGCGTTGAGCGTTGCCTCGCTGTAGCCCGCGGGCGTGAAGGCATACGCACCACGATCCCAGCGCCACGCGCCACGATAGTGCGGGCCACGCCGGACGATGATGCCGTCCGGGCTCGCGGCCTCGGCGGCGCAACCGGCCGCAGTGAGATCCGCATCGGTGCCGAGCGCTACGAGGAGCTGTTCTTCCATGATGACTGCGGACATGCAGCATCTCCAGAAAATAGCGAAAAGCCACCCAGCGGCCGCGGAACCCCGCGCCTGGCGCTCTTACCGGCGCCTCATTCCGTTCGCGCGCCAGATGCTTCAAATTTGCCGGAATAACACTTTCAATGCCATCATTGACGTCAATTAATATGACCCGCGGGTAAATGCGTTGCGTCGCATTCGAGGCATTTTGTTAAGGGGCGGGAAAGGATTGCGCGGGCCGCTAGCGGGCTCGCGCACGTCGGTCGATGGACGGTGAAGGGCTCGGAGACGCGCGGGCAAACTTATCGCTAAGCCCGTTCGCCGGCCTCGTTGGCCTGGACGGGGCGGTCGAGAGCGCCGAGCACCGTCGCGACGATGCCGGCAGCGCCGAGGCCAGCCTGCTCGTACATGCGCTCGGGTTTGTCGTGGTCGATGAAGACGTCGGGCAGCGCCATGGGGCGCACCTTGAGGTCGCCGTCGAGCAGGCCCGCGGTCGCGAGGAACTGAAGGACGTGGCTGCCGAAGCCGCCGACCGCGCCTTCCTCGATGGTGATCAGAACCTCGTGGTTGCGCGCGAGGCGGCGCACGAGGTCCTCGTCGAGCGGCTTCATGAAGCGCGCATCGGCGACTGTGGTCGAAAGACCGAGCGCGGCGAGCTGTTCGGCGGCCTTGAGGCTCTCGGCGAGGCGCGTGCCGAGCGAGAGGATGGCGACGGCCGAGCCCTCGCGGATGATGCGACCTTTGCCGATCTCGAGCGGAATGCCGACCTCGGGGAGGTCGACTCCGACGCCCTCGCCGCGCGGATAGCGGAAGGCGCTCGGGCGGTCGTCGATGGCGACGGCGGTCGCGACCATGTGGCGAAGCTCGGCCTCGTCAGCGGCCGCCATGATCACGAAGTTGGGGAGACAGCCGAGATAAGCGAGGTCGAAGGCGCCGGCGTGTGTCGGTCCATCGGCGCCGACGAGGCCGGCACGGTCGAGCGCGAAGCGGACGGGCAGCCGCTGGATCGCGACGTCGTGCACGACCTGATCGTAGGCGCGCTGGAGGAAGGTCGAGTAGATGGCGGCGAACGGTTTGTAGCCTTCGGTCGCGAGACCGGCCGCGAACGTGACGCCGTGCTGCTCGGCGATGCCGACATCGAACGTGCGCTCGGGGAACTCCTTGCCGAAGAGATCGAGGCCGGTACCCGAGGGCATGGCGGCCGTGACGGCGACGATCTTCGGGTCCCTGCGGGCTTCCGCAATCAGGCTGTCGGCGAAGACTTTCGTATAGCTCGGCGCGTTCGGCTTGACCTTGACCTGCGCGCCGGTGACGACGTTGAACTTGTTCACGCCGTGATACTTGTCGTCGGACGCCTCGGCCGGTGGGTAGCCCTTGCCCTTCTTGGTCACGACATGCACGAGGATCGGCCCGTGGTCGGCATCGCGCGCGTTCTTGAGCACCGGGAGCAGCACGTTGAGGTCGTGCCCGTCGATCGGGCCGACGTAGTAGAAGCCCAGCTCCTCGAAGAGCGTGCCGCCGGTCCAGTACGTGCGGGTGTACTCCTCGACGCGCGCGGCACGCAGCTCCCACTGCTTGGGAAGCCGCTTGGCGAGCTGCTTCACGGCCTCGCGCAGGTGCAGATACGTGCCGCTCGAGGTGATGCGCGCGAGGTAGGTCGAGAGCGCACCGACCGGCGGGGCGATCGACATGTCGTTGTCGTTGAGGATGACGATCAGGCGCTCGTTGCGGGCGCCGGCATTGTTCATGGCCTCGTAGGCCATACCGGCGCTCATGGCGCCATCGCCGATCACGCACACGACGTTGTTCTTGCCGCCGTCGAGATCGCGGGCGACGGCCATGCCGAGGCCGGCGGAGATCGAGGTCGAGGAGTGCGCCGCGCCGAACGGGTCGTATTCGCTTTCGGCGCGCTTGGTGAAGCCGGAGAGGCCACCGCCCTGCCGCAACGTGCGAATGCGGTCGCGCCGCCCGGTGAGGATCTTGTGCGGATAGGCCTGATGGCCGACATCCCAGATGAGGCGGTCGCGGGGGGTGTCGAAGACGTAGTGGAGGGCAACGGTGAGCTCGACGACGCCGAGACCGGCCCCGAGATGGCCGCCCGTCACGGAGACCGCGTCGATGGTCTCGGTGCGCAGCTCATCGGCAAGCTGGCGGAGGTCCTTCTCGGCGAGCCCACGGAGGTCGCTGGGCGTGCGGACCTTGTCCAGAAGGGGCGTCTTGGTATCGGGATTGGACATCAAATTTCCAGCTTGGGATCTCGGGCGCTCGGCGCCTCGTTATCACGGTCCGGAGCGTAGCAGAAGCCACGGGCCATACACGAAGAAAAAGCCATCGTACGCCGTGCGCGGCCGTCCGCGATAGCGCCAATGGTCGCAATACGCGCCGAGGCGTGCCCAGGAGTGGCGGCCCGGTGGGTTGAGGCTTCAGGATGGGGGAGGAAGGAATACGCAGATCACGCGCATCTGGCCGTCCCAGCTCTTGCGCATGCAGACGTGCATTCGATTGTCCCGCGACTCGCGCCGGGCCATCGAGGCTGGCACGATCCCGGTGCCGTGCTTGGAGGTGACGATCAGCGTATCACCGCCCTGGAACTCGGCCTGATCGACTGGAGCGCAGTCGAGACCGCTGCAGCATTCGATGGGGTACCAGTCGTGTGCGCTTGCGGGCGCGGGAACCATTAGAGCCAAGAGAATTGCAAATCTCAGTCGCATGGTGACCTCGTGGGTTATCCGCTCACCGTGCTCCCTCCCAATTCATCAGCTTTTTCTCGACAGGATTGTCCATCCAACTCAGCCCGGGAAAATTCGTTTCAACCCGGATTTTGGCTACGGGTTCATTTTCGCGCGATTCCGGGTGCGCAAGTACTAGCGGGGCGCCTATCCCCAGGCATTTGCCGCAGGATTTCTCATCAATCTGCCGCACGAATGCGCGCGTGTCGCTCGGAGCGCGGACAGTGTGTCCGCCGGGCATCAAGCGCCGGCGGGTGCACGTCGGGTGGGAGAGGGGCCACGTAATGCTGGAGGCCGCGTAAGCTCCGGGCGGCGCCTCACGTGTCCTTGTCGGGATCGAGCGGAGCCGTGCCCTTGGGGGTGCCGTCGCCGGCGAACGTCAGCTTCTCGACCTTGGCTTCGGCCTGCTTGAGGAGGCGGTCGCAGTGCTCTTTCAGCGCTTCGCCGCGCTCGTAAATGCTTATGGACTCTTCGAGTTCGACGTCGCCGCGCTCGAGGCGGCCGACGATGGCCTCGAGCTCCTTCAGGGCGCGCTCGAAGGACATCTCCGCGATGTCGGTGTGCCGGCCCTCGGGCCGGCTCTGGGGTTTTGTCGTCTGCATGATGGATGGTCTCCCGGGGGCCTGGCGCCGAATGATCACACTATGATCCAGCGTCCATCAGGCCCTTCACGTGAACGGCGACCGAGCGGGCGAGGCCGGTCAAATTGTATCCCCCCTCGAGCATCGAGACGAGGCGGCCGTGTGCCTGGCGGCGGGCAACCTCTGCCAAAGCCCCGGTCGCCCAGGCGAAATCGCTTTCGACGAGCTCCAGATTGGCCAGCGGGTCGTCGCGATGAGCATCGAACCCTGCGGAAATCAACACCAGGTCCGGGCCGAAGTTCCGCAAGGCCGGCAATATGCGTGATTCCATGGCCTCACGGAACGGCTCGCCGCCATCGCCCGGCCGGAGAGGCGCATTGAAGATATTGCCGACGCCGGTTTCGCCAAGGGCGCCAGTGCCCGGATAGAGCGGCATCTGGTGCGTCGAGGCGAAGAACAGATCCTTGTCGCTCCAGAAGATGTCCTGCGTGCCGTTGCCGTGGTGGACATCGAAGTCGACGACGGCGACCCGTTCGGCACCGTGCTTCTGGCGGGCATACATGGCGGCGATTGCCACGTTGTTGAAGATGCAGAAGCCCATGGCGCGGGCCGTCTCGGCGTGATGTCCGCACGGGCGCACCTGGCAGAAGGCGTTGGCGAGCCCCAAGGTTTCGTCGAGCACGGCATCGACGGCGCGCAATCCCGCGCCGACGGCCCGAAGCGCCGCCTCCCATGATCCGGAGGACAGAAGCGTATCGCCATCGAGGTGGATGGGGCCTTCGCCCGGTGCCGGCCGCAGCTCCTTGATGCGATCGATATAGCTTTGCGGGTGCGCGAGCGCGATCCATTGCTCGACGTCATCGCGCAGCGGCGCCTCCTCGCGCGCGAGCGCCGGAGTTTGGAAGATCTCGTGCGAGAGCACTTTGTCGATGGCGCGCATGCGATCCGGGCGCTCGGGATGACCGGGGCCGGTATCGTGCTCGAGAAACACGGGATGCGTCAGCAACAGTGTGGTCATAAAGGCGAGGCCTCTTGTCGAGGGTGGAGCGCCCGATCACGTGGCCGACGGCTTGAAGAACGATGCCGGCAGCAGGATCTTGTTCTCCTGCTTGATGAGGGCGCCGAGCTCCTGCGAGCGCTTCACATAGTCGAGCCATTCGGGGTCGGCCCACAGGGCGGCGCGCCGGGTCGTGCGGTCGGCAAGGTCCTTGTAGGCCCAGACATGGACGTAGGTGTTCACGTCGCCGACCTCGGTCGTCGCGTAAAGGAAGGGCTGGCCGAGATGGCGCGTCTGCGGCTTGAGCCCGTACTGCTCATACTGTGCGAGATGCGCGCGGACCATGCCGGGCTTCACGGTGTAGGTGCGGTGGTCGAAGATCATCGGCGCCTCGCTGGGTCTCGATACGTATGGCAACCAGCCTAGAGGCAAGCGCGCTCGGATGGAAGGCGCACCGGTCATGCTGCGTAGCGCATTGCGGGAAGCGGCCATGGCGGCCTAGACTTGCACCTCAGAAGAAGCATTCCGGAGCAAAAACAATGACCTCAGCCCGCCCCAAGGCCGTCCCGACGGTGCTTATCGATAATGAGCGCGTGATCACGACGAGGTGGGATTTCGCACCCGGTGCCGAGACGGGCTGGCATCGCCACGGCCACGACTATGTCGTGCTGCCCGTGACGGACGGCGCGCTCAAGCTCGAGGAGCCGGGCGGAACGGAGCGTGTCGTGCCCCTGGCGAACGGCGTGCCGTACTATCGCGGCGAAGGCGTCGAGCACAATGTCATCAACCCGACCGACCACGCCGTGGCGTTCATCGAGGTCGAAATCAAGAAGCACTAGCGTCCCGATTCCGACGTTCGCCGCACGTCGGTGCTGGCGTCGCAAGCGGACTTCGGAATCAAAAGGAACGCTAGAATTATAAGCCTGCTAGTGTGACGCGAGACCGGGCGTCCGCTCAGTTGCTGCCGCCGCCACCGCCGTCCGCGGCCTTGTCGGAGTAGGAGGTCTTGCCTTCGAAGCCGCTCTTGACCTCGCCGAAGTACTTGGCGTCGTCACCGGCCATCAGGCTCGGATTGCAGTGCGGCGCGCAGTTATACGTCTCGCGCTTCACGCCGCGATAGAGGCTTACCTGGCTCGTGCCGTCGCGGACCACGACGACGCGCTGGTCCTGGATGACATTGCGGTCCGAATCCAGCGCGATCACGTTCGTGATGCCGAATGTGCGGCCGGTGACGACGAGCAGGTTCGGCGACTGCACGGTCACGTCGGCGATGCTCGGATTGCCGATAATGATGTGCGTTACCGCGCGCGGCAGGCGCAGGAGCTGCGACTGGTCGTACTTGACGATGAGGTCGCCGGCGGCGGCGGCCGGGACGAGGGCAACCAGCGCGATAGCCGCGTAGGTGAAGCGGCAGACGGCTTTGGCAAGCATGAGTGACCATCCTCGGCAGGGCGAAGCGGAATATTCCTTGCCGAGTTAGCCACCAATTGGTGAAGGAAAGGCAAACGTCCGATCCGGATTAGGCTCCGAAGATCCGCCGCCGTCCGTCAGCGCGTCGTCACCTCGTTGCCACCGACGCGATGGTCCTTCAGCACTTCCGGTTTGAACGCGACGCCGTGGCCCGGCGCTTCGCCGGGCTTGAGCACGCCATCGACGGGAACGGCCGGCTGCACCCAAAGGTCGTCGTTCCAGTCCATGTACTCGAGGTAGTCCGCGTTGGGGATGGAGGCCATCACGTGCACGTTCAACTCGTGGAAGAGGTGCGGCGCGATCTGGATGCCCCAAGTGTCGGCGATGGCCGCGATCTTGCGCAGCTCGGTGAGGCCGCCGCGCATGGGATCGGGCTGAAGAATGGGTGATGAGGGCGTCCGGAAGAAGGGCCTGAGGTCATACCGCGTGAAGTGGCTTTCGCCGCCGACGACGCGTGTTTTCAATGCGGCCGCCACGCGCTGGTAGCCGTCGTAATCCTCCGGGACCACCGGTTCCTCGAGCCAGTAGGGATCGGCCTCGTCGATGTGGTGTCCGGCTTGAATGGCGGTATCGGCCGTCCAACCCATGTTGACGTCGATCATGATCTCGATATCGGGGCCGAGGGCCTCGCGCATGGCGTGGACATTGCGCACGTCCTCGCGCCATGGCCTCAGATGCGCGACCTGCATCTTGATCGCTTTCATGCCCATGCCGACGAAGTGCCTGGCGCGCTCGATCATGCCGTCGCGGCCGAGCCCGCGCCAGCATCCGGAGCCATATGCGGGAACGGACGCACGCGCATTGCCCCAGAGACGATGCAGCGGCAGGCCCGCGTGCTTGCCGACGATGTCCCAGAGCGCGATGTCGACAGCGGACATGGCGAAGATGGCGACGCCGGCGCGGCCGACGCGGTAGGTGCTCTTCCAGAGCGTCTGCCATATGCCCTCGACCTCCGTCGCATCGCGGCCGAGGATGCGCGGTGCAACCATCTCCTTGAGGCAGGCATCGATGGTGGCTGAACCGTCGCCGAGAATATGCAGATAGCCCATGCCGGAGAGGCCACCCTTGGTCGCGATCTCCACGACCACGAACTGGCGCGGCGTCGGATCGACAATACCGGCAGCGGGCGGACCGCCGCGCCAGGGCACGCTGAGCAGCGTCGTTTTCAGGCTGACGATGGTCGTATCGGACATACCGTCCTCACATCTTGAGCAGGATCTTGGCGGCGGCGACCTTGCCGGCAGAGAGTTCGGCGAAGGCGGCGCCGCCTTCCGACAGCGGCCGTGCCTCGGTCCAGTCGATGGCGCCGAAGATGCCGGCGGCAAGCCCGGCGAGCGTCTCGCGGAATTCGACCGGCGTGTAGCAGTACGAGCCGATGAACTTCACTTCCTGCAGCGTGAGCTTGCGCACGTCGATGCCGCCTTCCGCCGAGCCGAGCCCGATGTGGACGATGACGCCACCCGGCGCCACGAGACGCGACGCTTCGTTGCGTGAGGCAACGCCGCCGTAGGCGTCGAGCACGAGATCCATGGATGAAGCAGCGGGTGCGCCAGTGCCGGTCGGATCGTACGCGCCGAAGCGGCCCTTGGCATCGAGACGTGCGCGGCGGATGGGGCTCGTCTCGGCAATGAGCACGTTCCGCGCGCCGCGCGATTCGAGCACCTGCGCGACGCAGAGCCCGATGGCACCGCCGCCGATGACAGCAATGCGCGCGGCGGCAAGCGGCATGGTGAGCGCACGCTCCCCGAGATTGACGGCGTGATAGCCGACGGCGAGCGGCTCGGTGAGCGCGGCGGTGTCGGTCGGGAGATTGTCCGGAATGGGGACGAGGTTCGGTTCGGGCGCACGGACGAGCTCGGCAAAGGCACCCGCGCGCGGCATCATGGACATGATCTGGCGCGAGCGGCAGACGTGCGGTCGTCCGCTCCGGCAGGCATCGCACGTGCCGCAGGTCACGAGCGGATTGAGTGCGACGCGCTTGCCCTTGTAGAGGCCGGACGTGGCGACGCCGGCCGCCTCGTGACCGAGGATCTGCGGCGGTGGGCGGCGCTCGTCATGGCCGAGATACGCGTGCATGTCCGAGCCGCAGATGCCACAGACGTCGACCTTGACGACGACGTCCTCGTTGGCCTGCGGATCGGGCTCGTCCCGAAAGACGAGCGTCTTCGGGCCGGTATAGACCAGCGCTTTCATGGGCGTGCCTCCGGGAAAGCCGGCGCGCCTCTTGTTATCTTCGCGGGTGCGCCGGCACAGATGACTCTAGAGCTTGAACGGCACGACCTTCTGCTGCTGGGTGCCGAGCCCTTCGATCGAGAGCTTCATGACGTCGCCGGCCTTGAGGAAGGTCGGCGGCTTCATGCCGAGGCCGACGCCGGGCGGCGTTCCGGTCGTGATGACATCGCCCGGCTCGAGCACCATGAACTGCGAGACGTAGTGCAGGATGAAGTCGCACTTGAAGATCATCGTGCTCGTCGAGCCGGTCTGCATGCGCTTGCCGTTGATGTCGAGCGACATCGGCAGGCTGTTCACGTCCTTGATCTCGTCGGACGTGACGAGCCACGGCCCCAGCGGCCCGAAGGTCTCGGCGCACTTGCCTTTCATCCACTGGCCGCCGCGCTCGAGCTGAAAGTGGCGCTCGGAGACGTCGTTGCAGATGGTGTAGCCGGCGATGTGGCTCGCGGCGTCCTTGAGATCGACGTACCGCGCGCGCTTACCGACGACAAAGGCGATCTCCAGCTCCCAGTCGAGCTTCTGGGAGTCGCGCGGGATCATGACGTCGTCATTGGGGCCGCAGATGCAGTTCGTGAGCTTGTAGAAGATGATCGGCTCGGCCGGGATGGGCTGGCCGGCCTCCTTGGCGTGATCGGCATAGTTGAGGCCGATGGCGATGAAGTTCTTCACGTTGCCGACCGGGGCGCCGAGGCGCGCGCCGGCAGGAGCCGCAGGGAGCGAGGCCGGATCGATCGCGCGCAGCTTGGCGAGGCTCGCATCGCTGAGCGTGCTGCCGTCGATGTCCTTCACGTGGGCCGAAAGATCGCGGATCGTGCCGTCAGGACCGACGAGACCGGGCTTCTCGGCGCCGGGCGCACCGAAGCGAACGAGCTTCATGGGCTTTCACTCCTCTGAGGGATTTTCTTGGGTTCCGCATGCGTAGGGCGCAGCAGAAGTCCTGTCCAGAGCCATTGCCTCCCGTCCGCAAGCCTGCTCAGATGCGGCAAACGCCATTCCCGAGCGAGGAGATGCCATCATGAAGAACCCCTTTGACCTCAAGGGCCAGGTCGCGCTGATCACCGGTTCGAGCCGCGGCATCGGCCGCTCGATCGCGGAGACGATGGCGGCGATGGGGGCCAAGGTGGTTGTCTCGAGTCGCAAGGCGGATGCGTGCGAGGAAGTGGCGTCGTCGATCCGCAAGGACGGCGGAGAGGCCCACGTCATTCCCTGCAACATCGGACGGCGGGAAGAGGTCGATGCGCTGGTCAAGGGCACGCTCGACAAGTACGGCAGAATCGACGCGCTGGTCTGCAATGCGGCCGTGAACCCGTACTACGGGCCGCTCGCCGGCATATCCGACGATCAGTTCGACAAGATCATGGCGACCAATATCCGATCGAATCTCTGGCTCGCCAACCTCGCCATTCCCGGCATGGCGGAGCGCGGCGGCGGCACGGTCACCATCATCTCCTCGATCGGCGGCATTCGGGGATCGAGCATCCTCGGTGCCTACGGGATATCGAAAGCGGCGGACTTTGCGCTCGCCCGCGCGCTCGCTGTCGAGTGGGGACCGAAGAATGTGCGCGTGAACTGCATTGCGCCAGGCCTCGTCAAGACGGACTTCGCCAAGGCGCTCTGGGAGGACGAGGCGAACCTCAAGAAGCGTCTCGTGACAACGCCGCTGCGGCGTATCGGCGAGCCCGATGACATCGGCGGCATCGCAGCCTTCCTCGCGGCGCCGGCCGGCGCCTTCATCACCGGTCAGGTGATCGTCGCCGATGGCGGTGTGACCATCGGATCATAGGCACCGGGCCTGCGTCGCTCGCTGGACAAGCGCCGCTCGGCAGGTCACTGTCAGTTCCAATAACAATCCGTCGTGCGGCCAACGCGCCGAACACGATTGCGCAAGCGCGCGCTCGGCAGCGGCCTTATTGCGGCTGCGGCCGGGTCGACGATCCGTCAATGGAAGACAAGCCCGCACCCAAGCGGGCATTTCAAAGGGAGGACACTCATGACCCCTCGCCGGGCACTCATTGCTATCGCCGCCGTACTGCTTCCTGCCACCTTTGCGCATCACGCGCCTTTGCTCGCGCAGACCTATCCGGCAAAGCCGGTCACGCTGATCGTGCCGTGGCCGGCGGGCGGCTCGACGGACATCTCCATGCGGGCGATCGCCAAAGGCGCCGAGAAACACCTCGGACAGCCGATCATCGTCGATAACAAGGGCGGTGCCTCGGGCACGCTCGGTCCCGCGACGATGGCAGCGACGGCAAAGCCGGACGGCTACACGATCTCCCAGATCCCGATCACCATCTTCCGCCTGCCGCTCATGAAGAACCAGAAGGTCACGTGGAATCCCGATACGGACTTCACCTATATCGTGCACCTGACCGGCTACGCTTTCGCGGTCGGCGTCAGAGCGCAGAGCCCATTCAAGAAGTGGCAGGATGTCGTCGACTTCGCGAAGGCCAATCCGGGGAAGGTGAGCTACGGCACGCCGGGCGCCGGCACTTCACTCCACATCGGCATGGAGCTGATTTCCGGCAAGTCGGGCATCCAGCTCACGCACGTACCGTTCAAGGGCGATGCGGAGCAGCGCGCTGCCGTGCTCGGCGGGCACATCGATATGGCCGTCGGCGGCAGCGGGCTCGTGCCCTTCGTGGGGGACGGCACGATGCGCGCCCTCATGATCTGGACCAAGGAGCGCGCCAAGGCCTGGCCGGATGTGCCGACACTCAAGGATCTCGGTTATCCGTGGGTCTTCGACAGCCCGTTCGGTATCGCCGGCCCGAAGGGCATGGATCCCAAGCACGTCCAGGTGCTTCACGACGCCTTCAAGAAATCGCTCGAGGATCCGGAGACGCTCGGCGTGCTCGAGAAGTTCTTCATGACCCCAAACTACGCGGATCAGAAGGGCTACCTGGAAATCATCAAGCAAACCACGGCTTACGAGAAGCAGGCGCTGGAACGAATTGGGCTTGCCAAGTAGTGCTGCTATGGGGCATTGGGGCCTGATCACGTTTTCGAGAGCGGCTGCGGCGATGCGCTTTCAAGGCGTACGCGGCTAATCTCGCCGGCGTCAAACAAGCCGTTACCGGAGGAAACGAATGCGACTTAGGAATATTGTCACAGCGTCGTTGGCGGCGGTTGCCGTTGCGGCAACCGCGACCGTTGCGATGGCGCAGAATTATCCGACGAAGCCCATCACGATGATCGTGCCGTGGCCTGCGGGCGGTTCGACGGACATCGCCATGCGCGCGATCGCGGAGGCCGCGTCCAAGCACCTCGGCCAGCCGATCGTGACCGACAACAAGGCCGGCGCTTCAGGTACGCTCGGTCCGGCGACGATGGCGGCAACGGCGAAGCCCGACGGCTACACCATCGCGCAGATGCCGATCACGGTCATGCGGCTCCCGCTCATGCAGAAAGTGAGCTGGGATGCCGAGAAGAGCTTCACGTACATCGTGCACCTGACCGGCTATACGTTCGGCATCACGACCAAGGCGGACGGGCCGTTCAAGAAGTGGCAGGACGTCGTCGACTACGCCAAGGCCAATCCGGGCAAGGTGACGTATGCCACGCCGGGTTCAGGCACCTCGCTGCACATCGGTATGGAGCAGATCGCCGATGCGGCCGGTATCAAGCTGACGCAGGTGCCGTTCAAGGGCGGCGCCGAAACCAATGCGGCGGTCCTCGGCGGGCACACGATGCTGCAGGCCGACTCGACGGCATGGAAGCCGCTGGTCGATGCCGGCAAGACGCGTCTCCTCGCCATCTGGACGGCCGAGCGCAGCAAGAACTGGCCGGATGCGCCGACGCTCAAGGATCTGGGCTATCCCTTTGTCTTCGACAGCCCGTTCGGCATCGCCGGCCCGAAGGGCATGGATCCGAAGGTCGTCAAGGTCCTGCACGATGCCTTCAAGAAGGCGCTCGAGGATCCGGCTGTGATCGCGACGCTGCAGAAGTACGACATGGTGCCGCGGTATATGAATACCAAGGACTATGAGCAGGCCGTGCGCGACGTGATCAAGCAGGAGACTGCGGCGCTCGGCAAGATCGGCCTTCTCAAGAAGGACTGAGACGCCTTTCCCTCCCCTGCGCGAGCGGGGGAGGGGCAATCCGACGGGCGCGCCCCAAGAGAACGACATCAGGAGGGAACGATTCCGTTACTTCGGAACGCTCAGATGTGGGGCGGCCTGTTCTGGCTCGCATTCGGCATCTTCATCGCATACCAGGGCTATGATCTCGGCCTCGGCGAAGCGCGCGAGCCGGGCTCGGGCTTCGCCATTTTCTGGATCGGCCTGCTGATGGCCGCATTTGCGACCTCGATCGTCTTTGGCGCCATCAAGAATGGCAGCGAGGACATCGCCAGTCTTTGGCAGGGCACGCGCTGGGCGAAGGTGCTGCTGATTATCGCCCTCCTTCTCATCTTCGGCTTCCTGTTCGAACGCATCGGCTTCGTCATCTGCTCGCTCGTGCTTCTGCTCGTGCTCATGCGCGTCGTCGATCCGGTGCCGTGGCCGACCGCCCTCATCGTCTCGTTCGGCGCGACGTTCGGCATCTGGTACGCGATGAACAAGCTGCTGCTGATCCAGCTTCCCAATGGGTGGCTGAGCCCCTGGCTCGGCTGAGGAGGGACCCTTGGAAATCATCTCGGCGCTCGGCCACGGCTTTGCGGTGGCACTCCAGCCCATCAACCTGATGGCGTGCTTCTTCGGCGTGTTCATCGGCACGCTGGTCGGCGTGTTGCCCGGCATCGGCCCGGTGTCGGCCATGGCGCTCCTGCTGCCGGTCACGCTTTCGAGTTCGCCCGAAGCCGGCATCATCATGATGGCCGGCATCTACTACGGCTCGATGTACGGTGGCTCCACGACGTCGATCCTCGTCAACATTCCGGGCGAGGCCGCATCGGTCATCACCTGCCTCGACGGCCATCAGATGGCCAAGAACGGCCGCGCGGGACCGGCGCTCGGCATTGCCGCGATGGGCTCCTTCGTCGCCGGCACATTCGCCATCATCGCGCTGATGCTCGTCGCCCCGATGCTCGCCAGTTTTGCGATCGCGTTCGGACCGCCTGAATATTTCAGCCTGATGGTGCTCGGCCTGACCGTGCTCGCCTTTCTCACGCAAGGCTCGATGGCAAAGTCGCTGCTCATGGCCTGCGTCGGCGTCACGCTCGGCCTCGTCGGCATCGACCAGATCACGGCAGCGCCGCGCCTGACGTTCGACCGGCTGGAGCTGATCGACGGCGTCGGCCTTGTCCCCGTCGTCATGGGTCTTTTCGGCATCGCCGAGATCCTCGCCAACATCGAGAAGAGCGTCAATCGCGAGGTCGTTGCCTCCCGCATCGGCAGCCTCTGGCCAACGGCGCAGGATTGGATGCACTCGAAGTGGGCCATCGTTCGCGGCACGATCCTCGGCTTCTTCCTCGGTGTGCTGCCGGGCGGTGGCGCGGTCATTTCCTCGTTTGCCTCCTATGCGCTCGAGCGCAAGCTCTCCAAGCGGCCGGAGATGTTCGGCAAGGGGGCCATCGAGGGCGTCGCCGGGCCGGAGGCGGCGAACAATTCGGCGGCGGGCGGCGCCTTCATTCCGCTGCTCACCCTCGGCATTCCACCGAACGTCGTCATGGCGCTCCTGCTCGGCGCGTTCATCATCCACGGCATCCAGCCGGGTCCGCTTCTGATCACGCAGAACCCCGGGATTTTCTGGGGCATCGTCGCCAGCATGTACATCGGCAACATCATGCTGCTGATCCTGAACATGCCGCTGATCGGCATCTGGGTGCAGGTGCTGAAAGTGCCCTACAAACTGCTCTTCCCGCTGATCCTGATGTTCTGCATCGTCGGCGTGTTCAGCTCCGGGAGTGCCGTCTTCGACGTGTTCGTGATGACGGTGTTCGGCCTCGTCGGCTATCTCATGCGCAAGTTCGGCTATGAGCCGGCGCCGCTGGTGCTGGCCTTCGTGCTCGGACCGATGGTCGAGAACAACATGCGAAAGTCGTTGATCCTTTCGCAGGGCGATTTCTCGATCTTCGTCGAGCGGCCGATCTCGCTCGTATGCCTGCTGCTCGCAGCCGCCATGCTGATCATGCCGCTGCTGCCGGCGCTCCGCGCGAAACGGGAGGCCGTCGCGCTCGATCAGGAGTAAGATGCTCCTGTGACGAGCGGCGACCTGTCCGCACGGTGGCCCTCGCCATGCTACGGCGTTGGTTGCTAAAATGGCCTTCCCAGCAGGCGAGGGCAAAGGGAATGCGCATTACCGTCGTCCAGACCAATTCCATGCACGACAAGGCGCGCAATATCGCCCAGGCGACCGACCTGATGGCGCGCGCGGTCGAGACCGACCGGCCCGACGTGCTGGTGCTGCCGGAGGTGTGGAACTGGCGCGGCGGCACCACGGCCGTGAAGCTCGCCAATGCCGACCGCATTCCGGGCGGCGAGGCCTACGAGGCGCTGCAGACCTTTGCGCGCACGCACAAGGTCTGGGTTCACGGCGGCAGCATGATCGAGCACATTCCGGGCGACAGTCAGGTCTACAACACGACCTGCGTCTTCGACCGCACCGGTCGCGAGGTCGCGCGCTACCGCAAGATCCACATGTTCGACATCACCGCGCCCGACGGCACGCCCTACAACGAGAGCGCGACCGTGAAGGCCGGCGAGGAGGTCGTTCTCTACGATCTCGAAGGCTTCAAGGTCGGCTGCACGATCTGCTACGACATGCGTTTCGCCGAGCTCTATCTCGCGCTCGCCAAGCGCGGCGCCGACATCATCATGGTGCCGTCCTCCTTCACGTTGCAGACGGGGAAGGACCACTGGGAGGTGCTGTTGCGCGCGCGCGCCATCGAGACGCAGACCTACATCGTGGCGCCGGGCCAGTACGGGCCGTTCGTCGATGGCGGCGGCGCGACGCGGCTCTCGTACGGCCACAGCCTCATTGCCGACCCGTGGGGGCATGTCATCGCCAAGGTGTCGGACGGCATCGGCTACGCGACGGCGAACATCGAGCGCGATCAGATCACGCGTGTGCGCGGCCTCATTCCCGTCGCGAGCCATCGACGGCTTTAGACGTCATCGCATGTGATTGTTGCGCTGCTGCACCGGCCTCGCGCGCCAGCACACCGCGGACTCGCGCGTTAACCTTTTGTTAACCGCATCAGTCGCCAGATCGAATCCGTCAGACCGCCGGAATCTCCGGCCGTGCCGCGTATCTCATCAGAGCGCCCTCGGTTGGAGACGAGCCATGGCGACGATACTGGACTTTCCCGAGATGCAAGTGCCCGCGCGCCGCCGCCCGTCGCGCCGCGTCCAATCCTCGGCCGAGGTGATCCTCTTTCCAGGCGTGCGCTACGAGCGCCGGGAGGATGCGCCGGCCGATCGCCAGCCCGCGCGCGGCATGGTCGTCCGTGACCGCCTGCAGCTCATCGAGTAGCGTGGCGCTGCCAGTTCCGCACTTATGGCGCGCGGTGTGCCAACCGCGCCCTTGCCTCCATTTCCATTCCGGGTCAGATACGAGCAAGGAGTCGACCTCGAGGCGGCTCCCCGATCCGGCATCTCAGGGGACTGGCAAGGAGACCGATCGATGAGCGATGAACCCGTGGTCGCACAACTCGGCCCCTATCAGGTCGAGCTCGAAGAAGGCCGGGCCTACTTGTGGTGCCGATGCGGGCGCTCGTCCCGCCAGCCCTTCTGCGACTCCGCCGGCCACAAGGGGACCTCGTTTCTGCCGCTGCGCTTCGTCGCGGAGAGCTCCGGCACGTTCAATCTCTGCGGCTGCAAGAGTACGGACGACGCGCCCTTCTGCGACGGCACGCATAACATGCTCTGAGAGCGCCCGTTCGCGGGCGCTGTGACGAGGGCGGCACAGGATGCCCGGAGAATGGGCGTTCGCGGCCGAGTTGCGGCGCAAGCGTGCTTTACACCGCCGCGCCTTCCCCGCAGACTCCCGTCCAGTCCTGGGGACGAGCGCACTTATCTGGAGAAAAGTGTTTCCGGTCCAATTCCGCTGGATCGATTCGTTGCCCATGGTCTGAGCTTCCGGCTGCCGCGCGTAGCCGGGTTCGTGAGCAGCCGATGAGGCGACGAAGGAGCCATAGGTGGAATATTTCCTCCAGCAGATCATCAACGGCGTCACGCTCGGCTCGATCTATGGCCTGATCGCCATCGGCTACACGATGGTTTTCGGCATCATCGGGATGATCAACTTCGCCCATGGCGACCTGTTCATGGTCTCGACGTTCATCGCTCTGATCTTCTTCCTGCTCTTGACCACCGTGCTCGGTGTCGCGTCGGTCGCCATGGCCCTGCTGGTGGTGCTGTTCGCCGGCATGTTCCTGACCGCGCTGTGGAGCTGGGCCATCGAACGCGTGGCGTACAGGCCGCTGCGCGGCTCCTTCCGTCTCGCGCCACTGATCTCCGCGATCGGCATGTCGATCTTTCTCATGAACCTCGTGCAACTCGCCCAAGGCCCGCGCAACAAGCCGATTGCGCCCATGCTCAATGACGTCATCACGCTCAAGCAGGGCGTCAATTATGCGGTCACGATCTCCTACAAGCAGATGATCATCATGCTGGTAACGGCGGTGCTGCTCACGATCTTCTGGTGGGTGGTGCAGTATACGCCGCTCGGCCGCGCGCAGCGCGCCTGCGAGCAGGACAGGCGAATGGCGGCGCTGCTCGGCATCAATGTCGACCGCACGATCTCGATCACGTTCATCATGGGCGGCGCACTCGCCGCTGTCGCCGGTGTCCTCTATCTCATCTACTACGGCGTCGTGAATTTTGCCGATGGCTTCGTGCCGGGCATCAAGGCCTTCACGGCCGCGGTGCTCGGCGGCATCGGCTCACTGCCGGGGGCCGTGCTCGGCGGTCTTCTCATTGGCCTCATCGAAGCGCTCTGGTCGGCCTACTTCTCGATCGACTACAAGGATGTCGCTGTCTTCTCGATCCTCGCCATCACGCTCATCTTCATGCCCTCGGGGCTGCTCGGCAAACCCGAAGTCGAGAAAGTCTGAGTCCCATGGCAGGAGCAACGCATCAGCGGATCGGAATTCTTGGCGCGGCGCGTGATGCGGTGAAGACGGCCCTGCTCGCGCTCGGTCTCTCTGTCCCGATCGTGCTCTTGCGCACGGATCAGGATTTTTCCAACCAGCTCATTCTCGAGCCGCGCGTCGGATTGACGCTCTCGCTCGTCGCGATCGCGTTCGTCGCGCGCTTCGTCTGGCTGCTCATCGCCGACTGGCACAAGAGCCGCCCCGCGCGCGCGACACGCGTGCCGATCCTTGCCGGCATGAGCGTCAGCCCAGAGGCGGCGCGCCGCTTCGCCGTCGGCGGGCTCATTTTTCTCTTTGCCTATCCCGCGCTTGCGCTGGCGCTGGTCGGTCCGGCGGGATCGATCAAGTGGATCGACAACTTCGGCATCCAGATCCTCATCTACGTGATGCTCGGCTGGGGCCTGAACATCGTCGTCGGCCTCGCGGGGCTGCTCGATCTCGGTTATGTCGCGTTTTACGCGGTCGGCGCGTATTCGTATGCGCTGCTGGCGTCGAACGATGTCGTCAAGGACTTCATGGCCGAGCTGATCGGCCCCGCCTTCTGGCCGGCATGGGCCTTCTGGATCTGCCTGCCCGTCGCCGGCATCCTCGCCGCCTTCTGGGGCATCATCCTCGGCTTTCCGGTGCTGCGGCTGCGCGGCGACTACCTCGCGATCGTTACGCTCGCCTTCGGTGAGATCATACGCATGGTCCTCATCAACTGGGTCGACGTGACCGGGGGCTATGCTGGTATCTCGGGCATCCCGCGGCCGAGCTTCTTCGGTTTGCCGTTCACGGCTTCGGACACGGGATTCGCGGCGACCTTCGGCATCGAGTTCACGCCGCTTCACCGCACGATCTTCCTCTTCTACCTGATCCTCGTCCTCGCCCTGCTCACGAACGCCGTGACGCTCCGCCTGCGCCGCCTGCCAGTCGGGCGCGCCTGGGAGGCGCTGCGCGAGGACGAGATCGCGTGCCGCTCACTCGGCATCAACACGACGAATACGAAGCTCACCGCTTTTGCCATCGGCGCCGGTTTCGGCGGCTTCGCGGGGGCTTTCTTCGCGGCGCGTCAGAACTTCATCAGCCCCGAGTCCTTCACCTTTCTCGAAAGCGCGGTCATCCTCGCGATCGTCGTGCTCGGCGGCATGGGCAGCCAGATCGGCGTCGCGATCGCCGCGATCGCGATGATCGGCGGCACTGAGCTCCTGCGCGAGCTCGACTGGCTGAAGCACATATTCGGCGCCGACTTCGATCCGACGCAGTACCGGATGCTGCTCTTCGGCCTCGCCATGGTGATGATCATGATCTGGCGGCCGCGCGGCCTCATCGCCAATCGCCAGCCGACGCTATTCCTGACGTCGCGTAGGGCGATCTCCGGCGATCTCGTCAAGGAGGGCCACGGCTGATGCGCTGGGAGACGGCGCCGCTTCTCGAGATCGAGCATCTGACCATGCGGTTCGGCGGCCTCGTTGCCGTCAACGACGTCTCGTTCGGCGCCGGCCGCGGCGACATCACGGCCATCATCGGGCCGAATGGGGCCGGCAAGACGACGGTCTTCAACTGCATCACGGGTTTCTACAAGCCGACCTCGGGCCGCATGGTCATGAGCCACGCCGGCAATGCCGATGCCGAGCAGGTCGCAGCGCTTACCCGCAGCGACGCGCGCTTCGTGCGCCACGGCGCGAACACGCTCTTCCTGCTCGAGCGGATGCCCGACTACGAGATCGCGGCCAAGGCACGTGTAGCGCGCACTTTCCAGAATATCCGCCTTTTCACGGGCATGACGACACTCGAGAACCTGATCGTCGCCCAGCACAACACGCTGATGAGTGCATCAGGATGGACGGTTCTCGGTCTGATCGGCCTGCCGCGCTATGCGCGCGCCGAGCAGGCGGCGATCGAGCGCGCACGATATTGGCTCGACCTCATCGGGCTGACCGCGCGCGCCGACGATCCGGCCGGCAGTCTGCCCTATGGCGATCAGCGCCGCCTGGAGATCGTGCGCGCCATGTGCAGCGATCCGCTATTGCTCTGTCTCGACGAGCCGGCCGCGGGCCTCAATCCGCGCGAGAGTGCGGAGCTCGGCAAGCTGCTGAAGACCATCCAGCGCGAGCACGGGACGTCGATCCTGCTCATCGAGCATGATATGTCCGTCGTTATGGAGATCTCCGACCACGTGATCGTGCTGGAATACGGCATCAAGATCTCGGATGGCTCGCCCGAGCACGTACGCAACGATCCCAAGGTGATCGCCGCCTATCTCGGCGTCGAGGATGAGGAAGTGGCGGCTGTCGAGCGGGGAGAGCTGCCATGAGCGCGCCTCTTCTCCGCGTCAGTGGCGTCAAGAGCTACTACGGCAGCATCATGGCGCTGAAGGGCGTCGATATCGAGATTGCCGAAGGTGAGATCGTGGCGCTGATCGGTGCCAACGGCGCCGGCAAGTCCACGCTGATGATGACGATCTGCGGCAATCCGCGGGCGCGAGAAGGGACGATCAGCTTCGCCGGTCAGGACATCACCCGGCTCGAGACCCACGAGATCGCGCGCCTCAGGATCGCGCAGTCTCCGGAAGGGCGGCGCATCTTCCCGCGCATGACCGTGCTCGAAAACCTGCAGATGGGCGCGGAGATCGACCGGGCGCGACATTTCGAGGAGGATCTCGCGCGCATCACCGGGCTTTTTCCCCGGCTCAAGGAGCGCCTTCCGCAGCGCGGCGGGACGCTTTCGGGCGGCGAGCAGCAGATGCTGGCGATCGCGCGCGCGCTCATGGGGCGGCCGCGTCTCCTCATGCTCGATGAGCCCTCGCTGGGGCTGGCCCCCATCATCGTGCGGCAGATCTTCGATGCCATCCGCGAGCTCAACCGGAGCGAGGGCATGACCATCTTCCTCGTCGAGCAGAATGCTTATCATGCGCTGAAGCTCGCGCACCGCGGCTACGTAATGGTCAATGGCGTTATCACCATGCAGGGCACGGGAGCCGAGCTGCTGGAGCGTCCCGATATTCGCGCGGCCTACCTCGAAGGCGGGCGGCACTAGAGGAGGGACACGATGCCTGACTGGCTCTACGATGCAGGTCCGAACGGCGACTGGGTCTTCCTGCTCGTGACCGTGATCATGGGCGGGATGGCCGCGTACGCGACGGGCGGCGCCATCGCGTCGACATGGCGGCCGCGCTGGCAACTCGTCGTCTACGGTTTTCTCATTGCGGGTGCCGTGCGCTTCATTCATCACGCGCTGTTCGACGAGCCGTTCATCGCGCCACGCAGCTATGTGGTTGATCTCGTCGTCCTTGTTGTGGCGGCCGCATTCGGCTTCCGGCTCACGCGCTCGCGCCAGATGCGCGAGCAGTACGACTGGCTCGCGTCCGGCACGGCCGAGCCTGCGTTGCGCCGGGGCGATCGTTGAGGGTTTTGGACCGCCCAATCCTTGGTCTCTGGAGCTGTGGATTGGGCGTGACTTTGCCCAACTTTCGGTGAATCCTCAGTTCACGGGCGCGGACTGTCGCGCCGGTGCGGCTACGTTCGATCAAATCCGCAAGTTTCAGCAGCCAGTTGGCTAGAAGGGAGAGCGTTGATGAGAAAGCTCATGTGGTCGGGGGTGGCCGTTGCGGCCCTGCTCGCGATGTCGGGTGTCGCGAACGCGCAGGTGAAGATCGGTCTCGGAGCTCCTCTGACGGGAGCCAATGCCACGTTCGGTGCCCAGCTTAAGCGTGGCGCCGAGCAGGCCGTTGCCGACATCAACGCCAAGGGCGGCATGAATGGCCAGAAGATCGAGCTGGTTTTGGGCGACGATCGCGCTGATCCCAAGGAAGGCGTGTCCGTGGCCAACAAGTTCATCGGTGAAGGCGTCAGGATCGTAGCCGGTCATTTCAACTCGGGCGTCTCGATTCCTGCCTCCGAGGTCTATGCCGAGAACGGCGCACTCATGTTCTCGCCGGGCTCGACCAATCCGCGCCTGACCGAGCGCAAGCTCTGGAACACGTTCCGCATGTGCGGGCGCGACGATCAGCAAGGCGCGGTCGCCGGCGCGTATCTGCTGAAGAACTACAAGGGCAAGAAGATCGCGATCATTCACGACAAGACGACGTACGGGAAGGGCCTCGCCGACGAGACCAAGAAGGCCATGAACGCCGGCGGCCTCAAGGAAGTGCTCTATGAGGGCGTGAACATCGGCGAGAAGGATTTCTCGGCGCTGGCATCGAAGATCAAGGTGTCGGGCGCGGATCTCGTCTACTGGGGCGGGCTGCACACCGAAGGCGGTTTGATCGTGCGTCAGATGCGCGACCAGGGCATCAAGGCGCCGTTGATGTCGGGTGACGGCATCGCGACCGACGAGTTCGCGGCGATCGGCGGTCCGGGTGTTGCTGGGACGCTCATGACCTTCGCGCCCGATCCGCAGCGTCGCAAAGAGGCGGCTGACGTCGTGAAGAAGTTCCTCGCCGCAAACTTCAAGCCCGAAGCTTATACGCTCTATGCGTACGCGGTGATCCAGGTCATCGCTTCGGCCGCCAATCAGGCCAAGTCGAACGACCCCAAGAAGATCGCTGAGGTCATCCGCAGCGGAAAGCCGTTCGCGACGGTCCTCGGTTCGCGCGCCTTCGACAAGAAGGGTGACGTCACGGTGCCCGATTACACGATGTACACGTGGAAGAAGGTCGAGGGCGACAAGATCACGTACGTGCAGAACTGAGCGGCGTGCGCGTGACGCGACACTTCAGGAGAACATGCGAAAGGCAGCCCGCGCGGCTGCCTTTCGGCATTTTTCAGCTTCGTCGGGTTGAGGCGTTGCTGATGGCGCTCGCCCTGCTGTCCGGCGCGCTGGCAACTGCGCAAGCCGGCGAAGGTGAGATCGTGGTCATGGCGGTGGACTCGAGCCGCCTCCCCGTGCCAGACGAGCGCCGCCACCAAACGGCACCGCGCCCCGTGGGGGAAGGCGTCGATGAAGCGGCGCGCTTGCTCAATGAGCAGGGCGGCGTACTCGGCCGGCGACTGCGCATCGTCGATGAGGATGACCGCTGCGAGAGCGATGAAGCGGCTGCCGTCGCTGGCCGCGCCGTCGCGCAGGGCGTCGATGTGGTGATCGGGCATGTCTGCCCGAGTGGTGCCATCCGCGCAGCCGCGATTTATGCCGCCGCCGGTATCGTCATGATCGCGACGGGACCGCGTCATCCACGGCTAACGACACCTGCCGACCGTCCAAGCATTCATCGCCTGGCGGGTCGCGACGACCGCCAGGCCGACAGCATCGCGGCGCTGATTGCGGCTTCGTTCCCCTTGGCGCGCGTTGCCATCGTCCACGACCGAAGTCTCCAGGGGCGCGGCATGGCGGATGAGATACGCCGCAGCGCTGCGGCGGCACAGGTGACGCCGGTGCTGGTCGCCACGTATGTGTCCGGCACCAAGGATCACGCGGCGCTTGTGCGTGAGCTTGCCGCGGCGCGGGCCGATCTCGTCGTGTTTCCGGGCCAGGCCATCGAGGCGTCCATGATCCTCGATCAGGCGCGCCGCGCAGGCGCGCGGATCACGACGGCCATCGGAACGGATATTCTCGCCGCCGACGCGCCGCCCGCGCGATTGCTCGCGGCTGTCGAGAGGTTCCTCGTCATGCTGCCGTGGCCGGGCATGGGCGCGGACGCACAGAAAGCCACGAGGGAGAGCGGCGAGCGCACGCTAGCGCGGGCGGCAGTCGAAGCATGGGCCGCCGCGCTCGCCGAGGCGGGCGGCCCCGCGCCCGAGCGCGTCGCGGAAGCGCTCAGGGAAAGGCCGCACGCGACGCGTCTCGGTCCCGTGCGCTTCGATGCCAAGGGCGATGCCGTCGTGCCATCGTACGTGCCGCACGTATGGCGTGCCAATCAATGGCAGCCGTGGCGGTGAGCGCCGCGTGCCGGCCGCGCCGTCAATCGTCCTGCTCTTTCTTGATCAGCTTGAAGTCGCGGCTGAACTCGAAGTCCCACTCTCGCCCGTCGGCGCAGCGCGCATCATCGACTTCGAATTTGCCGTCATCGAATTCCATCTCGCCGCCCGTGCAGCCTTCAGCTTTCAGGAGGGCGGTGAGCTGGGCTCGCTCCTCGTCGGTGACGGGGCGGTCGGCCCATGCCGGGCTCGTCATGAGTGCGGTTACTGCAAGTGAAAACAGAAGTCGGTGCATTCGGATCTCCGCATAGGGGGTCATGAGGCGCACCGAGAGGTGCACCTCATGGGTAACGCGCCAGCGCGCGTTTTATTCCCGGAGAAATCCAAAATCGCGTGCTTGGCTTCTGCTCAGTGAAGCATGTCCGCGATCGTCTCGGCAACTTTCGCGCTGCCGGACTGCTTTGTCAGCACCGGCGCTTTCGGCCACGCGGCGGCGAACTCGGTCGGATCGAATTTCGTATAGAACATGAAGGGAATGCCGAGATCATCGAGACGGCGGCAGACGGCTGCCGTCGTATCGCTGCCGAGACGGAGATTGATGACGGCCGCCGAGAGCGCCGGATATTCCGCCAGATAGAGCGCGTCGCGGAGCTGATCCGCTGCGAAAACCTTGGCGCCGGCTTGGGTGAACTCACTCTCGAGCTCGCGGGCCACTATCGGTTCGTGCTCAACGACCAGGATGGACTGGCCCTTCAAACGCATCATCATCGCAGTACCCCTGTTCGATGCCGTCGCGTTCGTCTTCACAGCTAGCGAGACCGCACAACCTGGAGTCAACCCAGTCGGCGTGCAGTGCACGCGCTTCGTTGGGACCACGTCTATCCGACTTAGATGTCCTCAATGAGACGATAAGGGGAAAAAACAGAGCCTTGCCATCGGATTGAGTGGATGCGCTGCAGCAATGGTCGAGGCGTAGCAAGCGCGAAGTTTCTGTGGATGAGGCAACTTTACGAAAATGTGATCCCACCGGAGCGTCAGTCGGAGTGGGAAGCAGCGTGCGGCGCGATTGCGCGCAGCGCTCGCCTCGGAGCGAGAGGCCACGATTTCCGCTCATCTCTTCGTCATTCTCGGAGCGAGGGAAGTTGCGCACGTCGCTCGTTGCAGGCGTGCGCGCCACTGCTGTGGAAAATTCGAAATCCGGGCGCTGACGATGCCCGCTGTTTGCCCTAACATATCAGAATATTTTCAGGGGGCAGGACGACACATGACGGGGGATAGACGGCCGCATTTGCGTGTGGTTGGGGGAAACGACGCACTGGTGCGCTGCGAGCGCCTGAACCGTGAGACGCGCTGGCCACCCTTGCGGGTTGTGGGAAGCGCCGATGATGACGGCGAGGCTGCAGTACCGCGGCAAGTACCGACCCCGCTCCCAGCCGCGAGCGTGCGGGCTATGCCCAAGCGGGCTGCGTGGAGTCAGGCCCTTCTGGCGGGTCTTGTCTTCGTCATGCTGAGCAGTGTCGGGCAGGCAATCGCCCACTGGTAAGGGGCGCAGCTTCAGGATCGCGTCACCTGTGCGCGTGAGACTTCGCGCGTGGTGCTCGCGGCTGCCCGGCCATCACTCACAAGCTCCCGTCGAACGGGCTCTCAAACCAACAGAACCCTGGGCCGTCATAGCCCAGGGTTCCTGAATGCCGGGAAGCTTGATGGCTTAACTGCCCGAATGAAGTGAGTTGAACTGATTCATGGGGCGATTGTGGGGCGCTCGTGCGGCGCGAACGTGCACTCTGCTCGCTGGCTTTTCCGCTCGCGCTCCCGTTTGTGCGCTGCGACAGCAAATGATCGCAGGAACCGCGCGCGCACCGCGTGCGTTGCAAAAGCCAGAGCGTTGGGAGTGCGGCGATGGCGAATACGCTGAGAAAGATCGAAGAGCTGCAGGCCGTCATAGAGCTGGCGCGAAATGCGGCCGGGAAGGGCGATACAGCGTCGGCGGCTCGAGTGATTCAGGAAATGCATATCCAGACGGGCATTTTGCTTCAGGAGCTGCGCCGGCCGACGATGCCGAGTGCAACGATTTACGACTTGGCGGCGGAACGGTGCGCGCGGGTTTGATCCATGTTGCAGCAAGCGCACGAGGCCATGGAGAAGATGAGCGCGCTCGCATCGGCCGTTAAAGACGAGCGCTGGGGCGATGCCGAGCGCGCGCTCAACGAGCTGCGGACGGTGCTCGACGCCATTTCGAACGGCGTTGCCGAGCACGTGCGCGGGACACTCGATGCGCCTGAGCCTGACCGGCGCGACCGCGGCTAAAAAAAATTGGCCGTGCGACGGAAACTTAGAGGGGCCTCCGTTGTTAGGCAGTGTGAGCGCCCGCCGCCCCCCGTCGGATGGGCGTTCCTCTCAGCCCGGCCCGGTGAGCTTTTCCCCCTCAGCTCGCCGGGCTTTGGCGTTGGTGGCGCCAGAGCATGTGATGAGCACAGCGCCGTCTCTGAGCCGCTCGGCGAGATCGGGACCGGTGAGGGGCGCGGCGCCGGGGCTGGACGTCGCCGCAGTGATCCCGCTCGCTTCCATGAACGAAATGGCTTCGGCGGACTTGATCGCGAAGTTCACGTTCTGCGGGATGTCGCCGCCCGCCCGTGCAACGGCCAGCGCATTGAGTTTCGCCACCACGACACCGACGACCTGAGCCCGCTCATCGACGACGGGCCCGCCGCTGTTTCCCTGCTGCACGGGAGCCGAGAGCTGGAAGTGTAGTTGATTGTCGGCGATGCCGGCGAGTGCCGTCACGTCGCCGCGCGTGAATGTGCCCGAGGAAGCGAGCGCGCCAAGATACGGGAAGCCGAAGATGGCGATCTGTTCCCCGAGGCGCGTTTCACGGCGCCACGAAAGCACGGTCGGTGGCCGGCTCGGCGGCGTCTCGCCGGTGACGAGCGCGAGGTCGCGGTTCGCGTCGGTCGCGCGGACGTGCGCCGGACGAGAGCTCGCATCGCCATGACCCTTGATCGCGATGCTGCCGCAGCCCTGGACGACGTGTGCGTTCGTGAGGACGTCGCCGGCCTTGGAGACATAGAAGCCGGTGCCGGCCGACAGGCGGGGTGACGGCTTTGATGTCGCGCCGCCGGTATTGGGCGTGCTGTCCGTAGCGCGTGCGGCAGCCTCGCGCACCGCCACGGCGCACTTCGATACTGCGGCGAGCGCTGCCGCCGCCCCTGCCAGCGAGAACTCAGCACTCGTCGCCGGTGCGGTGAAGGTCAGCGAGCGCCCGGACGCGACAGCGCTCATTCGGCCGACAGGTAGCAGCCCAATAATCGTGAGACCATTCGGAAGGCGGCGCGGGTGGGCGACCTGGAGAACCTCATTGTCGACCGAGATCGTGATCCGTTTGCCGGCCATGCGGTCCGCGGCCGGGCCGATCATGGCAAGCCCCCACTGCCCCTTGACGGTGCTGATGAAGCCCCAGGCTGCAGAGCGGCTGGCATCGTGCGTGCTGGCGAAGCCCTTGATGGCCTGGCATCCGAGCGCCGATTTTGCCGAGACCAGCATCTGCACGCGCCAGCCGTCCTTTTCCCAGACGATATCGCTCTGGGCGGATGCGGCGGGGGCAAGCCAAGCCCACAGCACTGAACCGGCTGCGACTGCACGGATGGCGCGGCGCGTGCGCATGACAGAGCTCGTGACGAGAGTGGCGATGCTCAAGGGTTACTATTGGCGCAGTCTCGACGCGCCGCCAGTGCATGGACCCCACACCCTCACGGATACTGTGCACGGATCTGGTAGCGAAAATGGGACGGAGAGAGCGGGAGACCGCAGCGAATTCGGAGCCCACTCCCGCATAATCTATTGATATGCAGTGGGATAATCGCAGACGGGAGTTCGAAGCCTCAACCTAATTGGCGCATCGCGGACGTTCGAGCGCCGATCACTCAATGCGCGGAGAAGACCAGGATCTTCAAGGGCAGGACAGCCGCATGGACGCGCAGGATCATGGCGTGGACCACGGCGACGGCATCGACAATATGAAGGTAGAGCCACCTGCCGAAGCCGATGTCCTTGCTGGCGAGTGCGTCGTGGTTGTTGGAGTAGGCATTGGCAATGCAGCTGCTGCCGGGCGTGACATCGTCCATCCCGCCCGGAAACATGGGTTCGAGAAAGGCCGTGATCGTGCCCGCTTTGGCGAGCTGCGGTGCCTCCACGAGCTGCTCCGTCGCCCGCACCTGACCTGCTGCGACGGCATCCTGCACGTTCGTGACGACCATCGGGATGATCGTCCAGGGTTTCGACATGCACGTGGCTTCTGCCACCATGCCCGGTCTCAAGACCTGCGCTTCGATCTGCCCAAATCCCGCGATGAGCCGCGCCTGTCCTGCGCCTTCGGGAATGAGGATGCCGGCCGGCCGCATGAGAGGGTTCACCACGTCGCCGACACGCAGCACGAACTGCTCGATGCGTCCCGAGACGCCGGCGTAGACGACTGTCTTCGAAAGCTCGACTTGAGCTTGCTCGCGTGCGGCCTCGGCCGTCGCCTTCTCGGCCGGGAGAAGGGTCGAGAGCCTCGTTTGCGCCGCTTGCCGTGCCGCCGTCGCCGCGACCACGTCGCCGTTGCGGGTCTCGACGAGCTTGCGAAGTCTTTCGATTTCCCGCGCTGCAACGACGTCGGCATTGCGACGCTGCAGCGTCTCCTTGGTCTCGAGCTCCTCCAACGCCTGCTCGTAGGCGCCCTGGGCCTTCAGGATCTGGCCCTCTGCCGCAGCGATGTCCGCCTGTGCCATGAGCATGGCGGCTTCGATTTCGGCGATGCGGCGGGTTGCGACTTCAAGGGCTGCAGTCTGTCGCGTGCTGTCCAGACGGAAAATCGGGTCGCCCTTTTTCACGTCGGCGCTCGAGCCGACGAGGATTTCGGACACGCGCCCATTGGCCTCCGGCAGAATGGATATCGTGCGGTAGAGGGATGTGACGTTGCTCGTCGAGGGGTGATTGTAAAAGACGATCGTGATCAGCGCGATCGTGAGCATCAGGCAGGTCGTGATGCCGTACCGGTACTCGTACCACACGGAGTAGATCGTGATCTCCTTGCCGATGCGCTTGCCCTGATAGCGCCGGTACAGGTAGTCGGGAAAAATCGTGAAGAGCGAGCACAGCAGCAGCTCAAGCATGCTTCACCTTTGGCGTGAGCACGGCGGTCGGTTCTGGAGCGGACGCCGAAGCAGGCGGTGATGGCACCTTGGCGGCCGGCAGCGCGGGCGCCGCCTCCTCGATCGATCGGTCATCGACAACGCGCTCCAGCGATTTCGCGATCCGATCGAGCGGTCCTGAAACATCCGTGACGGAGAAGTTCGGAAACTTGATGAGCGCCAGGAGGAGCGCAGCCACCCAGAAGGCATGGATGTGCGTGAACAGCGAGAGCAATGCGAGGACAGCGACGATATCGAACTGAGCGCGGTTGTGGACCATGCGCTCGGGCAGCGAGTGGAGCCAGAAAAAGAGGATGCCTGCCGCGAGAACCGCGCCGATGAGCACCAGCGCGACGATCCAGAACAGAATGTCCGATTGTCCCGGTCCCGTAATGAAGAACGGGACGTGATCCGGTTTGGCGACCGCTTGAAGTGGTGTCATTGCGAGCACCTTCGACCACCCAATTCAGGCGGTCACCATACCAGCGCACCCGCGCAACCGCGCAGGTTCATTTGCTCTTGGTTTCCGGCAAGGTCTTAACCTCGTCCCTGCCGAGCATCAGACGCACTTTGTCGCCGATCTGCTCGAACTTGTCGGCGGTGATCGTTACGACTCTGGTTCCGAGCCCCAGCATGCGGTCCACTTCGACTTCGATGGCCTGAATGGCACCATCCGGCCCTCGCTTGATGTCGATGACTTCGCCAAGGTTGGAATTGTCGGACGCGACGACCGGCAAGCCTCTCAGGCTGGCCAGACCTTGCATGGCACTTCTCAGGCTCGCGGCGACCTTGCCACATGCGGGAGAAAGATTCTCGCGCTTCTCCATGATGCATTGCCCGATGCGCTCGGCGTCGGCGCATTGCGATTGAATGTCATTCCAACAGGCCTCGGCCAGCCGCTCGACACGGTCCACGACGCCCTCCAGATTGCGCGACACGCGATAGAGCGCCCACTGGCACCTGCGGCTCAGTTGGTCGTCGAACGCCTGCATGCACGTGATCAACCGGCCTTCGCCGCGCGTTACCTTGCCGCAGAAGTTCTGAATGTCCTTGGCACATGCACCCTCGACGGTCTCGACCGCTGCCGCGACCCGCTCTCTGAGGTTGGATTGAGCCTGGCTCTGGCTGAGGGGGAGAAGCGCTGCAGATACTGCAACGATTGCGGCCGGAAGGAGTGCATTGGTCCATGATCGTGTCATTGTGAATCCTCCGTGGATGGGCACGCGTGCAGCATCAGGACGGTCAACATCTGCTGCAATACGCACTTTCCTCGATTGCACTTCGGTTTGAACCCGCACCTCTTCTTGCATTGGCCGTAGGCCTCGCATCCTCAGTCGACTTGAGCGGGCCGGGAGAGATCGCAAGCACGCGGAACTTTTTTCGGCCCGAGCTCGGCGGCCATGTAGCGCGTCGCCGATTCGAGCGCGGCCTTTACCGGTCCCATCATGTTGTAGTGCTCGACGACCATCCGCGAGCCGTAATAGGTCATCGTGAATGCAACGCGCCGTCCTTCATGAGTGGCACCGCGAGCTTCGTCATGCGGATGAAGGACCAGCAGGAGAGCTCCATCGCGAGGAGGAATCCGGACTTGGAGCCATCGACGGCTCGGCCTTGGAGGTCTTCCTTAGGAGCAAAGGCAATCGCGTGCTGAAGGATATCGAGCCGCCGCCATTTCTTTTGGATGTTCTCGAATATGGCGTCGAGCTAGCCTTCCCTGCCGAGGTCCAGGGGAAGCAACGTGGAGGCGCAAAACTCGCGCCAGCGGCCCGCCCAATCCAGGCTTGGGGCCATTTTCTTACCTTATGGATGCCCGACGACCGAGCCCCCGAGCGGTCCGAGTGGTTTTGCGCGTTAACAATGCTTCCGGCGCTGTTGAGCCACCATGGCTGTTTCTCCCCATCTTCCCCCGGCGCGCGACAGAACGCGGCGCGTGCGTTGAGCGGACGAGCACTGCGGGCGCTGGCAAGGGCACCCGCGGAGACACGCTTTTTGGAGTTGTCGAAAGTATCAGCCTGAGCGTTCGGGCGGTGGAGCGCGCGCCAGTGGGGCGGCCGAATATCCAATGATGCTCAATGCTTACGACTTCCCAGCCACTTAGGAAAGTCGTGGTGCCGCAAGAGGGACTCGAACCCCCGACCCCCGCATTACGAATGCGATGCTCTACCGGCTGAGCTATTGCGGCACTGGGTGGCACGACGGGGCGCGCCGAAAAGATGCGCTGTCCATAGCCCCGGCCGGGCGGATTGGCAATGCTCTTGGCCATTGGCGCGGCAGCCTGCGGCAGCGGCATCCACAGCGGCCGCCTCCGCCTCCTGAGTCGGCCGATCGGGGCCCTGGCTGCGGCGGAATTGCAACTATCGGTTGATAAGTGCTTCTTATGCGCGTTTACGGTGTATTCAGGGATTGATGTCAACCTGAGCGTGTGGCGAAAATCGCTTAGCGGCGGACGACACCACACCAAGCGCCCGGCTGGCCGCCGCTTACCCAACCAGCCGGCCGATCGCGCACGCATCCGTGCGATCGGCTTCAGGCGGCACGTTTGCGCGTACCTGGGAAAGGAGGTGCGACGACGCCATGTCGCTCTGATCCGCGACTATGGGCCCATTGCGGAAGGCGGTCGACCCCCCGCCAGATCTTGGCTCTCGGTGGACAATCCCACGCGTCCCTCCATGTCCATTCGAAGTGCACAAGGTCGACCGCAGCGGCTCAACCGCGGATTTTGGCCGCTGCCCCGATACTGCCAATCGGGGCGGCGGCCACGATGCTGCTAAGTCACCGTCAGCACGAGATTACCGGCGCGTCACCGGGGGCACACACCGGCGCCAAAGGACGACATGTCGGGCCGCCGCGGCCGTTGTGCGCCCGTCGCAGGCATGATGTAGTAATCGGCTGGAGGGCGCAGGCACCTGCTGGGGAGCAGGCGGTCGTAAATTGCGTTTGTGGGAGGGGTTATGGCCTGGGGGGCTCATCTATTTGTGGCCGTTGTTTATGCGGCCCTCGCTGCGAGCTTCGTTGCCTCGACCGCCACGCTCATCCTTGAATTCAAGGACCTGGACTGGCTGTCGCTCGCGTTGACGCATAGCCATCTCTTCGTTTTCTTTCCGACCTTCGGCATCGTCGTTCTCGCTGCCTTCTACTGGCCGTCCGTCATCTTCACGCACCTCTACTGGTCGAAGGAGACGCGTGTCCCCTACGGCAAGCTGCGCTTCCTCGTAGGCCTCGTCGCCGTCATTGCCGCTTCATGGTGGGTGGCGCAGCAGATCGGCGGCGCGCGCCTGCGCGGCATCTGGGAGGTGCAACCCGCAGCCCTGCAGCAGGACAAGGGCAGCGAAGTCCCCTGCACGTCCGCCGATGGCGTCACCTCGAAGTGCCAGCGCGTGCCGATCCTCGAGGGGCTCGAGAAATTGCGCACGTACGGGCGCCAGCGCGTAGGTCTCGCCGAATTCACGCGCAACTGCCATCCCGATGCGCTCCTGGAACTCCCGCCCGAGTACCGTGAGAAGCGTTATTGCTTCCCGGCCGGCTCACTGCTCGACACGCGGCAGTGTTGCGATGTGCAGGCGCGCCTTGCCGCCGACGTCGCCGAGCTTCAGGCCGATCCGCGCCTGCGCTCGCGCTCAGCCGAGCTCGATCGGTACTTCCTGCCCATGAAGGTCTTCTTCGTGGCCGTCATGGTGCTCATTGCGGCCCTGCTCGCTTTCTGGCGCAAGCGGATCGACATCCTCTATCCCGAGTACGTGCCGGTGATCGAGCGGGGCATCATCATCGGCGGCCTGTCCATGCTCACGTGGCCGCTCATGGACTACGCCTACCTGCAGACGAGCATGGCGCTCTTCGGCCGGATGCACGCCGGGCTGCACCTCCGCTGGAGCCTCGTCATCGTCCCCTGGGCCATCCTGCTGCCGTTCTTCTTCCTGCGCCGGCTCGACAAGAACCGCGAGATGATCGCCCAGGGCGCCAGCGTGATCGCCAGCGCCGTTGCGATTTTGCGCTACCCGCAAATCAACGATTGGGCCGTCCGCCTCCTCGGCGCCGGGGCCGAGCCATGGACGTTTGGCCTTTTCGTGGGCCTGTCGCTCGTGGCTTTCATCTGGCTCTTCTGGCGCACGGACCGTCCCCCTCCCAATGGGCGCGCCCCTTCGCAACCCTCTCCACTTACTTGAGGCCCCGCGCCATCGCGGCCCGTCGCCCTTCTGTCGCAGGTAGGGTATAGGGACGTCGGATGTCCGGCCTTCCAAGCAGCGAGACGCGTGGCGATGCTGACGATCTATGACGCCTCCGGCAGCGGCCTCGAAACTTGTAAGAATATCGATGCGCTCACGGACGCGAGCGTGTGGATCGATCTGCTCAATCCCACACCCGAGGAGGACGCCGCCGTCGAGCGGGCCATCGGCATCGGCGTGCCGACGCGCGCCGAGATGCGCGAGATCGAGGCGTCGAACCGGCTCTACGTCGAAGGCGGCGCCTACTACATGACGGCCTACATCATCTATGCCATCGAGCAGACCGTTCCGGCCGGATCGTCGATCACCTTCATCATCGTGGGCAACCGGCTGGTCACGGTGCGCTACGCGGAGCCGAAGGCCTTTCCCATGTTTCTGGCGCGCGCGGAAAAGGGACATGCCCCCTGCGCGACGGGGCCGGACGTCATGATCGGCCTCATCGAATCGCTCATCCATCGCCAGGCGGATCTCATCGAGCGCATACAGGACGACGTCGATCGTCTCGCGCCGAGTGTCTTCGAAATCAAAGGCGGGCAACAGACGCGCGGCAAGCGTCTCGATGTGGCCCTGCGAACGATCGGCAAGGAAGGCGACATCGTTGCGCGCGTGCAGGAGAGCGCGTTCTCGATCGATCGCGTCCTGGCGTTCGCTGCGAGCGCCATGCGCGAGCGCGGTGGCGATTCCAAGATCAGCAAGAGGATCAAGTCGGCGCAGCGCGACATCGCCTCGCTGCTCGACAACATGCGCTTCCTCAGCACGCGCCTCGAATTCCT
>DATMRT010000117.1:0-49750 GCA_035565975.1 Hyphomicrobiaceae bacterium | reverse complement strand
ACCGCCGCAGCACGAGCGCGGTCGTAGGGGGGCGGGTCCGCTGCCGCAGCGGCGGATATTTGCGGGCCGACGCTGCCGAAGGGCAGCGGCAGGCCCAGCCGATGGCAGAGCGGCGGTGTGATGAACGCGACCTGCTGCCAGCACCCTGCACAAAGCGCATCGTGCGCTGCGGTGCGGCTATGACAGGCGAGGCAAAGAGAAGGGGCAAGCGCATTGCCGAGAGCCGCGATGGCTGCCCGTACCTGCCCGCTCAGCGCGCCGGGCCGGCCCCGCGATATCTCTCCCCCCGCGCCCTCGTCTCTCTCGGTCATTCCACGCCCCGCCAGAGCTGCTGCGCCCGAAGCCGATGATAGCCCTTCCGACAGAAAATTGCGCAGAAGCTCGATCCCGGCCCCGTGGCCCGCAGCGGCCTTGCCAAATCCGCGATTGGATAAGATGTTGCGCCGCCGTTTTTGCGAACTCGAGGGATTGACCGTGACATCGACCGATATCCAGGGCGACGCTCCTTGGCGCGCACGAATTCGCTCCATGGTGGAAACCGACTGGTTCCAGCGCTTCATCATCGCCGTCATCACGATCAATGCGATCGGCCTCGGGATGGAGACGATCCCATTCATCGAAGATCAGATCGGCCCCTTCCTCTGGCTTGTCGACAACGTCGCTTTGCTCATCTTCGTTTTCGAGATATCGGCAAAGCTCCTCGCCTACCGCTCGAGCTACTTCAAGGATCCCTGGAACGTCTTCGACTTCACGATCGTGGCGATCGCTGTGCTGCCGATGGGCGGCGGGCTCTCCGTCATGCGCGCGCTGAGGATCCTGCGCGCCGTCCGCATCATATCGGTGGTGCCGGCCATGCGGCGCGTCGTGGAGGGTCTGCTGCACGCCATTCCCTCGCTCGGCGCCGTCATCGCGCTGCTGTCCATCCTGTTCTACATCGCGGCGGTGATGGCAACGAAGCTTTTCGGCCAGGAGTTCCAAGAGCTGTTCGGCAATCTCGCGCGATCGCTCTTCACGCTTTTCCAGATCATGACGCTCGAGAACTGGGCCGATGGCGCCGTTCGGCCGATCATGAAAGTCTATCCTTATGCTTGGCTCTTTTTCATTCCCTTCATCCTGATCATCACATTCGCGGTCCTCAATCTGTTCATCGCGATTATCGTCAACTCCATGGAGGAGGCGGCCAAGGAGGACACGAAGATGCTGCACAAGGATGCCGAGACGCTCCACGCTGACGCCAAGGATCAGACCCGCCAGAATGAGGCGCTCATGAGCGAGATCCGCGCGCTGAGGACGGAGATCGCCGACCTCAAGGGCCTTGTGAAGCCCGGAAGCTAGGGCTCCGACCGGCGCCCTTGCCATCGAAGCTCCAGGGCTTAGTGTTATAATTGCAGTCAGCCGGAGAGTGAGTTCGCCCCATGCAGATCCCCGAGAAGATCAAGGCCTATCACAGCGATCTCACCGCTTGGCGGCGCGATCTGCACGCCCATCCCGAGCTTGGCTTCGATGAGCACCGTACGAGCGACTTCGTGGCGAAGAAACTCGGCGAATTCGGCGTCACCGTCCATCGCAATGTCGGCAAAACAGGCGTTGTCGGCGTGCTGCAGACGGGCAATGGCCCGACCATCGGCCTGCGCTGCGACATGGATGCGCTGCCGATCGATGAGATCGCCGAGGTGCCGTACAAGTCTACCAAGCCCGGCGTCATGCACGCGTGCGGCCACGATGGCCACACGACGATGCTGCTCGGCGCGGCGCGCTATCTCGCGGAGACAAAGAATTTCGACGGCACGGTCTATTTCATCTTCCAGCCGGCCGAGGAGGGGATCGGCGGCGCACTGGCGATGCTCGAGGACAAACTGTTCGAGCGCTTTCCCTGCGACAGCGTCTTCGGCATGCACAATACGCCGGGCCTCGAGGTCGGCAAGTTCGCGATCCGCCCGGGTGCGATGATGGCGGGCGGCGCCTTCTTCGACATCGACATCACGGGGAGAGGCTCGCATGGCGCGCGACCGGAGGAGTCCGTCGATCCGGTGCTCGTCGCGAGCCACATCGTCACGTCCCTGCAGGCCATCGTTTCACGCAATGTCAGGCCGACGGCAACTGCCGTGGTCAGTTGCACGGCGATCCACGCCGGCGACGCCTACAACGTCATTCCACAAACGGCGACCATCCGCGGCACGGTGCGCACATTCAGCCACGAGGTCATGGCGCAGGTCGAGCAGGCGATGAAGCGCACGGCGGCCAATACGGCAGCCGCATTCGGCGCCTCTGCGGAGGTGAAGTTCGACGTGAAGTTTGCGCCGCTCGTCAATGACGAGAAGGAAGCGGCTTTCATAGCGGATCGCGCGGTCGAGCTTGTCGGTGAGGCCGACGTCGAGCGCAATCGCGGTCTGATCATGGCGTCGGAGGACTTTTCCTTCATGCTGGAGAAGTGCAGGGGCGCCTACATCAATATCGGCAACGGCGGTCTCGGCACGCGAACGAGCGTGCCGGTGCACAATCCCGCCTACCAGTTCAACGACGAGATCCTGCCGCTCGGTTCGGCGCTCTATGCGCGCCTCGTCGAAGCCAAGCTCGGGCGTCTCAGCCCCGGCTGACGTGGAATTTCATCAAGAACGACAACCGGAAACGCTCCCATGGCCAAGGCATCCCGCAAAGTCATCATCACCTGCGCCGTTACAGGCTCCATCCACACGCCCTCCATGTCGCCGCATCTGCCGATCACCGCGGAGGAGATCGCGGATGCCGCGATCGGCGCGGCCGAAGCCGGCGCCGCCGTCGTGCATCTGCACGCGCGCGACCCCAAGGACGGCCGCCCCGATCAGTCGACCGAGGCCTTCGCACCCTTCCTCAAGGTGATCAAGCAGCGCTCCAACTGCGTCGTGAACATCACTACCGGGGGCGCGATGACGATGACGATCGAGGAGCGCGTGCGTCCGGCAGCGACGTTCAAGCCGGAAGTGGCCTCGCTCAACATGGGCACAATGAACTTCGGCCTCTACCCGATGCTCGAGCGCCAGAAGGAGTTCAAATACGACTGGGAGAAGCCCTATCTCGAGGGCTCACGCGCCGGCTTCTTCAAGAACACGTTCGCCGACATCGAGTACATCCTGACGACGTGCGCGGCGAACGGCTCGCGCTTCGAGGTCGAGTGCTACGACATCGGCCATCTCTACACGCTGCGCCATTTCGCCGACCGCGGCATCATCAAGCCGCCGTTCTTCATCCAGTCGGTGTTCGGCATCCTCGGCGGCATCGGGCCACACTACGAGGACGTGGTCATGATGAAGCGCACGGCGGACCGCCTGTTCGGCGACCAGTACCGCTGGAGTGTGCTCGGGGCGGGCCGCAACCAGCTCCCGACGGCCGCCATGGCTGCCGCCATGGGCGGCAACGTCCGCGTCGGTATGGAGGACAGTCTCTGGATCGGTCCCGGCAAGCTCGCCAAGTCGAATGCCGAGCAGGTCACGAAGGTGCGCCAGATCATCGAGGGCCTGGGCCTCGAGATCGCCTCAGCCGACGAGGCGCGCGAGATCCTGAGCCTCAAGGGCGGCGACAAGGTCGATTTCTGAGCCTGCATCAGGCTCCTAACCGTTCTCAACACACGGAGCGCCGGCCGCATTGATGGCGGTCGGCGCTTCTGTTAAGCCTGCGCCTTAACTCGCAGAATCCGAGGCCGCCGATGATCCCGCGCTACTCCCGCCCCGAAATGAGGGCGATCTGGGAGCCCGAGACCCGCTTCCGCATCTGGTTCGAGATCGAGGCGCACGCAGCGACCGCCATGGCCGAGCTCGGCATCGTGCCCAAGGAAGCCGCCAAGATCATCTGGGACAAGGGCGGCAAGGCCAAATTCGACGTCGCCCGCATCGACGAGATCGAGGCCGTCACCAAGCACGACGTGATCGCCTTCCTGACGCATCTTGCCGAGCACGTCGGCCCCGAGGCGCGCTTCGTGCACCAGGGCATGACCTCATCGGACGTGCTGGATACCTGCCTGAATGTCCAGCTCGTACGCGCCAGCGACATTCTGCTCGCCGACATGGACCGCGTGCTCGCCGCGCTCAAGAAGCGCGCCTTCGAGCACAAGAGCACGATCACCATCGGCCGCAGCCACGGCATCCACGCTGAGCCGACCACTTTCGGCGTCAAGCTCGCCTATGCCTACGCGGAGTTCGCGCGCGGCCGCGAGCGGCTGGTTGCAGCGCGGAAGGAGGTCGCGACGTGCGCGCTCTCCGGCGCCGTCGGCACGTTTGCGAACATCGATCCGAGCATCGAGGAGTACGTCGCAAAATCCATGGGCCTGACGCCTGAGCCAGTCTCGACGCAGATCATTCCGCGTGACCGCCACGCCATGTACTTCGCGACGCTCGCGGTGATCGCCTCGTCCATCGAGCGGCTGGCGACCGAGATCCGTCATCTGCAGCGCACCGAGGTACTCGAAGCCGAGGAGTTTTTCTCGCCAGGGCAGAAGGGTTCCTCGGCCATGCCGCACAAGCGCAATCCCGTGCTGACCGAGAACCTGACGGGTCTCGCCCGCATGGTGCGCTCGTTCGCGACGCCGGCGATGGAGAACGTGGCGCTCTGGCACGAGCGCGATATCTCGCATTCCTCCGTCGAGCGCTTCATCGGCCCGGATGCGACCATTACACTGGATTTTGCGCTGAACCGCCTCGCTGGAATCGTGGAAAAGCTGGTCGTCTATCCGGAGAACATGCGGAAGAATCTCGACAAGCTTGGCGGGCTGCATAATTCGCAGCGTGTACTGCTGGCGCTCACGCAAGCGGGCGCCTCGCGCGAGGATTCCTATGCGCTCGTCCAGCGCAATGCCATGAAGACCTGGGAAACCGGCGCCGATTTCCTGGCGAGCCTCAAGGCCGACAAGGACGTGACGGGCTATCTCTCCAACGCCCAGCTGGAAGCCATGTTCGACGATGGCTATCACCTCAAGCACGTCGACACGATCTTCAAGCGCGTGTTCGGCGCTGCATAGGGGAGGGCCATGGCGCAGCACGTCGCAGTCATCGCGGGTGCGACGGGCGCCGCTGCCAAGCAGCTCGTCGAAATCCTGCTCGCTGATCCGGCCTGGGAGGTCGTCGGCCTCTGCCGCCGCCCGCCGGCACTGAAGCGCGAGCGGCTCACCTTCATTGCCTGCGATCTCACGGACGCTGCGAGCACGCGTTCCGCGCTTCAACGCTGCCCGCAAGCGACTCACGTCTTCTACACGGCGCGCGCGCAGTTCTCGGATGCAACGGTCGGCGTCGAGGACGTGGCGGGCAACCGCGCCATGCTCCAGCATCTCATCGATGGTGCGGAGGCCGCCTGCCCCGGCCTACAGCATGTCCATCTCGTCGAAGGCACGAAATGGTACGGCATGCACATCGGCCGTATGCGCCTGCCGGCCCGCGAGGATGACCCGCGCCATATGCCGCCGAACTTCTATTACGACCAGCAGGATCTGCTCGCCGCGCGTGCTGAGGGTCAGCGCTGGACGTGGTCGGCATCGCGCCCCGGCTTTCTCTACGACTTCGCCCCCGAGCGGCCGCGCAACCTCGTGCCGCTCATCGGCGCCTGGGCCGGCATCTGTGCCGAGCTCGACCTGCCGCTCGACTTCCCCGGCCAGCCGGCGTGCTATGAAGCGCTCATGGAGGCGACCGACGCGACACAACTCGCCCGCGGCATGAAGTGGATGGCCACCACGGCATCGGCACGCAACGAGGCATTCAATCTTACGGACAGTTCACTTTTCACTTGGTCGCGCCTGTGGCCGAAGATCGCACGACTCTATGGCCTCGAATGTGGCCGCCCGCGCCCGCTGCGTCTTGGTGAATGGATGGCCGACAAGGGGCCGCTCTGGGACGCCATCGTCAACCGGCACGGTCTCGTAGCACGGCCGATGGAGGCCGTCGCTACCTGGAACTTCGGTGATTTTCTATGGGGTCTCGAGCACGACGTCGTCTCAAGCATGACGAAGATCAGGCTCGCGGGTTTTCAAGACACCGTCGATACCGAGGCCCGGATACTCGCCCACCTCCGGCGCTATCGCGAGGCTCGTCTGCTGCCCTGATCGGCCGACAATCCGGCGACTGATCCTACGCCGATTTAAGGGTGGATTCGGTTGCAAACGAGGGCGAGCACACTATAGTCCGCCCGAAATCTCGGCGGACGGTCGATGCGGCGGGCACGACCGACGGAAGCCAGTCTTCGCCCCCGTTCACATCCAAGACCCCTGGGAATAGCGCGCATGTCCACTTCATTGGTCTACGCTCAAGCCGGCGGCAGCGACTTCATGATTCAGTTGCTGCCCATCCTGCTCATGTTTGTGATCTTCTACTTCCTCTTGCTCCGTCCGCAGCAGCAGCGCGTGAAGCAGCATCGCGACATGGTCGCCAATATCCGGCGCGGGGACATCGTCGTGACGGGCGGCGGCATTATCGGCAAGGTTACGCGCGTGAAGGAGGGCGACGCCGAGATCGAGGTCGAGATCGCGGAGAATACCCGGGTCCGCCTCATGCGTGGCACGGTCTCCGAGGTGCGCGTCAAAGGTGAGGTTGCGAAGGTCGGCTGAGACGCCACACGCGACGGCTCGCCGCCCTGAATTCAGAGGTCCGGGAACGAGATGCTCCACTTTTCGCGCTTCAAGATGATCGCGATTCTGCTCACCTGTCTGGTGAGCATCCTGTTCGCGCTGCCGAACCTGTTCACGAAGGAGCAGCTCGCGTCCTGGCCGCGCTTCCTCCCGACGAAGCAGATGCCGCTCGGCCTCGACCTGCAAGGCGGCGCCCATCTTCTGCTCGCCATGGACACCGAGGAGCTTCGGAAGGAGTGGCTGCAGACGCTGCGTGATGATGCGCGACGCACACTCCGGGACGCCAAGATCTTCCCGACAGGCGTCGGCGTCGTCGGCAATCACGTACAGGTGCGGCTGGCGAAGCCCGAGGAGGCGGACGCGGCTGTGCGCGAGCTGAGGAAGCTCGTGCAGCCGATCGGCAGCGCCATCCTCGGCTCCAGTGCCGACGATCTGACGATCACCAAGGGCGCCGATGGTTCGATCCAGCTCGCGCCGTCGGAGCAAGGCCTGCAGCAACGCGTGATCAATGCGGCCGGCGCTGCCATCGAGACGGTCAATCGCCGCATCAATGCCCTCGGCACGGCGGAGTCGACGGTCGTGCGGCAGGGCGCCGATCGTATTCTCGTTCAGTATCCGGGTCTGACCGACACCAAAGTACTGAAGGATCTGCTCGGCCAGACGGCCAAGCTCTCCTTCCACGAAGTTCACCCGACCATGACCGCGGAGGAGGCGCGCCAGGGCCGGGTGCCGACGGGCTTCCGTATATATCCGGGCAGCGATCGCGGCGATGAGCAGGGTGTCTCGTATCTCCTGCGTGAGACGCCGGTCGTCCCCGGTGAAAACCTCGTCGACGCCCAGCCCGGCTTCGACCAGCGCACGAACGAGCCGATCATCTCGTTCCGCTTCGACCAGGCGGGCGCACGGCGCTTCGCCCGCTTCACACAGGACCATGTGGGCCGGCCATTCGCAATCGTGCTCGACGACAAGGTGCTCTCGGCGCCGGTCATTCGCGAGCCTATTCTCGGCGGTTCGGGCCAGATCTCGGGGAGCTTCACGGTCGAGAGTGCCAATACGCTTGCCGTTCAGCTCCGGTCAGGCGCGCTTCCCGTCAGGCTGACGATCGCCGAAGAGCGCACTGTCGGCCCGTCACTGGGCGCCGATTCGATTCAAGCCGGTAAGCTCGCGTCGTTTGTTGGCGCTGGCATCAGCATCATCATGGTGATCATCGCCTACGGCACCTTCGGCGTATTCGCGGTCATCGGCCTGATCATGAACGGCACGATGGTCGTCGCGCTGATGTCGGTGGCCGGAACGACACTGACGCTACCCGGCATTGCGGGCCTTGTGCTGACCGTCGGCATGGCCGTCGATTCGAACGTGATCATCTACGAGCGCATACGCGAGGAGCTTCGTGCCGGGAAATCGGCCGTGAGTGCCATCGATGCGGGCTTCTCACGCGCGATCACCACCATTCTCGATAGCCAGCTCACCACGCTCGCCGCGGCGATCATCATGTTCTGGCTCGGCTCCGGCCCGATACGCGGGTTCGCCGTTACGCTCTCGATCGGTATATTCACCTCGATCTTCACCGCCGTCACCGTCACACGCCTGCTCATCGCGCTCTGGCTGCGGAGCGAGCGCGCCAAGCCCGGCAAGATCGTTGTTCCGATCTGAGGACGGCGCGAAGGGATCTCGAAAGGCACTGACGACCATGCGCTTCGTTCCGAACTTCAAGGGCTTCGACTTCTTCCCACACGGGACGCAGATCGATTTCATGCGTTTCCGCGATATCTGCTTCTGGGGCTCGATCGTTTCGATGACCGTCTCGATCGCGCTGTTCCTGACCATGGGCCTCAACTACGGCGTCGACTTCAAGGGCGGCACCATGCTGGAGGTGCAGACCAAGTCCGGCGCCCCTGCCGACATCCAGGCCATGCGCAACCAGCTTGGTGGCCTCGGGCTCGGCGACGTGCAGATTCAGGAGTTCGGGACGTCGAACGAAGTGCTGATCCGCCTCGAGTCGCAGCCTGGCGACGAGGAAGCGCAGCAGGCGGCCATGAAGAAGGTGCTCGACACGCTCGGCGATGGATTTGTCCAGCGCCGGGTCGAGGTCGTGGGGCCTGCCGTTTCCGCGGAGTTACGCCGCACAGGCACGATGGCTGTTGTCGCGGCCATTCTCGCGATCATGGCCTATGTCTGGTTCAGGTTCGAGTGGCAGTTCGCGGTCGGCACGCTGCTTTCGCTTGCCCATGACGTGCTCGTGGTGGTCGGCGTTTTCTCGTTCTTTCACCTGGACTTCGACCTCGGCATCGTCGCCGCGCTGCTGACCATTCTCGGCTACTCCGTCAACGATACCGTCGTCGTGTCCGACCGCATCCGCGAAAATTTGCGCAAGTACAAGCGCATGGAATTACGGGAGATACTCAATCTCTCCATCAACGAGACACTGTCGCGCACCATCCTGACCGGCGTCACGACCATCGTCGTGCTGATCTCGCTGTTCGTCTTCGGCGGCTCGGTCATGCGCTACTTCACGTTCGCCATGCTGCTCGGCGTCCTCGTCGGCACCTACTCCTCCATTTTCATTGCGGCTCCGGTTCTCGAGTATCTCGGCGTGAAGCGCGAGACCGTCACCGGCTCGGAGAAGGCACCGGCGGGCGCTCGGGCACGAAGCTGATCGGTCGATCGGAGCCCCCCGCAGGAGTGCGCTCATGCAGCCCGCGCCGCCTCGCTACCCGGGCCGCGCGCCCATCGAGGCCTATGGCAATGGCGGCTTCCGCTTTGCCGGCATGAGCCATCGCGGATCGCTGCTCTGTCTCGGCGAGGCCATCGTCGGCTGGGCCGCAACGACCGCCGAGGGCCTCACGCTCGACGATTTCTCATCTCTACTGGCCGAGCCAGCGGGCATCGAGTTGCTATTGCTCGGCACAGGACGCGATTTCCTTCTGCCCTCCGAGGTGCTGCGTTCCGGGATGCGCGAAGCCGGCATCCGGATCGAGCCCATGGATACGGGCGCCGCGTGCCGGACCTACAATGTGCTCCTCGCTGAAGGGCGCCCCGTCGGCGCGGCTCTGATCGCCGTCGATTGAAGCCCCGTCCAAGGCTGGGCTTCCGCGCCGCACTTGAATCGTGCTCTATCTGTCCCTGCTTCACGCCTCCGAGCCAGCCCGGTGATGCCGATGCCCGCCATCCTCTCGAGTGCCCGCAATGCGCTTCTCGCCGGAATAGCCCTCGCGGCGGTGGCCATACTGGCAGCGATCATCGCCAGCGGCGCCGATTGGCTCGGCTTCACCTCATTCGTGCTGCGTGTGATCCATGTCATCGCTGCCATCATCTGGGTCGGCATGATCTGGTTCGTGAATTTCATCCAGCATCCGGCGGTGGTCGGCGCCGACGATGCGGGACGCGGGACGCTTTTTCGCCTCGTCGTCCCGAAAGTCGCGACGACTTTCCGGCACACATCGCACCTCGTGCTGCTCTCGGGCGCTCTGCTCCTGCTGCCGACGGGCTATCTCTTCGCGAGCTGGGTCTACGGCGCGCCCATTCACATGCCGCTGGTGAAAATGCTGCTGCTGTGGGGCGCTGCCGCCGGCGCCGTGACCATGTGGGCCTTCGTGCACATGCTGATCTGGCCGAACCTCCAGATCGTGCTCGGCGAGAAGCCCGGTAATGCGGAAGCCAAGGCCGCGGCTCGCGCCACGGTCGCGCTCTATGCACGGGCCAACCTCCTGCTGGCGATCCCGGTGACCGTGCTGATGGTTGCCGCGGCGCACCTCTTCTGACGATGAGCGAGGCGCCGCTCGACGCGCTGAGAGATACCGCCGTCGCGCGCGAGTCAGACCGATACTTCGCCGCCACGCTCGCGCCGGCCGCGATCCGCTACGACCTTGTCGTGCTGGCGGCCTTCGCCGCCGAGCTTGCCAATATCCCCCTGCAGGTGCGCGAGCCTCTTGCGGGCGAGATCCGCCTCCAATGGTGGCGGGACGCCCTGGCGGCGAATGGCGCGGGGACCGCAGCCGGACATCCCGTGGCCGTGCCACTGCGCGCGGTCATCGCGCGGCACGCGCTTCCCGCCGGTATCCTGGATGCAGTCATCGACTCTTATGCCGATACGCTCCACGGTGACAGGCCGGCGGACGAGGCCGCTCTCGCGGCGCACATGGCCGCGCGCGAGGGCGGACTGTTCTGGCTCGCGGCACAAATCGCCGGCTCAGACCATGCGGGTGATATCCGCGATGTCACGCAAGCCGCAGGGATCGCCTACGGCATTTCGCGCACGCTCGTTCGCCTCCCCGCGGAAGGCGTCGCAAGGCTTCCGATACCGCGCTCCCTGCTCTCGGATGATGATCTTGACCAGGTGGGCACAGGCGCCGCTACACCACGCCTTGCATCTGCGATTTCGGCACTCGGCCATCGCGCGCGGGCCGCTCTGTCGGACGTCGTGCCGCAACTCGCAAAGATGTCACGGGTAAAGCGTCTGCCATTCGTGCCCCTGGCCATGGTTAGGCCCAACTTGCGCGCCTTAGAGACATGGGTGCAGCGCGGCGGAACCGCCTCGATCGAGCCATTGCCGATCAGCCGCCTGCTGCGCATCACGTGGGCACATGCGCGCGGGCGCTTTTGATCCGGTGGGCCATGACACCACGCCAATATCGGAGCACACGCAAGCGTCGGGCGATCGCGCCGAGCCTGCTGCTTCGCGCACTCGTTGCGGCGGCGGGTCTGCTGGCGCTCCTTTCGGGCCGGGCCGATGCGGAGCCGCGCATCACCTGGCAGGTTGAGAATCCGTTCCGCCTCTTCTCGCGTCCGTCCGACACCGAAGTGCATCGCGCGACATACCGGGACTTGGGCGACGCCGAGCGCGCGACGCCCGTTCTCTCCGCGGAGCGGGCCCTGGCGCGACGCCATCCGCGTGACGGCTGGGCCGCCGGCATGCTGGACCACCTGTGCTGGTCGGCGGATCGCAATCGCTATGGCTGTCGGGAGGCGACCGACTATCTGCACCCGCGCGCGCACCGCATCCAGCTCACCCTGCACGATGTTCCGGACGCCGATCGCATCGACTGCACCTGGCTCACGACGCCGCTTGCACGCTCGGGGCTCGGCGGCTCGATCACGGCACGCTGCGATGAACGCGTCACGCTTACGATCCCGTATCCCGTCGGCGCGCGCGTGAGCGTCGAGGTCGGCGGCCGGGAGGTCGCTGCGGCACTCGCCAAGGTGGACGACCTTCTGGTGGTCGGCATGGGCGACAGCTTCGCCTCGGGCGAGGGCAATCCCGATGTTCCCGTCCGCTTCTCGCGCGAACGGCGTGCGGACTATGGAAGTGCGCAACTCAGTGGCTATCCGGCCCGTGTCGGACCATGGCAATCGATCGGCGACAGCGCCTTCATCAAGAACAATGCGCGCTGGACTGATCAGGCGTGCCACCGCTCACTCTATTCGCATCAGATACGCGCCGCCTTGCAGCTTGCTGTCGAGGATCCGCACCGGGCCGTGACATTTGTCGGCTATGCCTGCTCCGGCGCCGAGATCGTGGACGGGCTCTTTCGCCGCTACAAGGGTCATGAGTGGGTCCCCAATCCGCCTGACCTCTCGCAGCTCTCCGCAATCGCACAGGCACAGTGCGGGTCGCGTCGGGCCAGGGATGTGGAAATGCCGGAGGCATTCCACATTCGAGGACGCGTCCCCGAGCTCCAGGGCGGCCTCACGCTCCGCCGTTGCGACAGCGACGAAGCGCGCCAGATCGACCTCGTCCTCGTCTCGATCGGCGGCAACGACATCGGCTTCGCACGCCTGCTCGCCAATGCCATTCTGGCCGACGAATCCTCTTTGCGCAGCCTCAGCGGCTGGTTCGGGCAGGTCCACGGTTTTCTCGCGGCTTCCAAGCTGCTGGATGGACTGGAGGCCCGTCTCCTCGCGCTGAAGCGCGCCATTCACGGCCTGTTGCACGTGCCTTGGGAAGAAGCCGACCGGATCATGCTGGTCGCCTACCCGAGCCTTGCGCTGCTGCCCGATGGTCGCCAGGTCTGTCCGGATGGACGCGCTGGCATGACGGTCACGCCGGACTTCCTGCTGAGCGAGAACCGTGCACGCGAGTCCATGGCCGCCGGCGAGCGGCTCGATGCCGTGCTCGAGGATACGAGCAAGCAGAATGGCTGGACGTTCGTGACCAGCCATCGCGAGCAGTTCCGTGGCCGCGGCATCTGCGCGGGTTACACCGACAACGCCTTCACGATCGCGGATGATCTGCGCCTGCCCCGCTGGACGGGCCGCAAATGGGAACCGTTCAACCCGGCAGACTGGCAGGCCTATGCGCCGCGCCAGCGCTGGTTCCGCACGCCGAACGACGCCTTCATGACAGGCAACTTCCATGTGAGTGAATCGCTCATGCAGAAGGTGCTCAAGCTGCAGGGCTTCTCCTCCTTCCAGCTCCTGCTTGCGAGCATCTACTCCGGCGCCTTCCACCCGACAGCCGAGGGACAGGCCGCCATGGCCGATGCCGTGGTGGCCGAGGCGCGCCGCGTGTTGGCGAAGTACGCTTCGCAGTAAGCCGATAGCCTCTCAGCCGAGGCGCACGCCGAGCATCTCGCGAAGGGCGCGTTGTCCCTTCGGCGTCACTGTCACCGCGCGAGAGCCCTCGACACGTCGAATCCAGCCCCTGTCGAAGCTCGTGCGGCAGAGCGCGGCCCCGAGCCGACCGGCGAGGTGCGGCCGGCGCTCGCTCCAGTCGAGGCAGGGGCGGCAGAGCAGCCGGCGGCTCTTTGCGGCGGTCGGGTTCGGCGCGAAACGTGCAACCTCGAGGCCGATGCGGTCGAAGAGAGCGAGACCCGAGGCAGTCACGACGCCCGCATCACTGTCGAGCTCGACGTGGCCCGCCGCAACGAGCGCGTCGGCAATCGCCACACCAAGGCGCCCGGCAAGATGGTCGTAGCATGTGCGGGCGTCGCGGAGGGCGGCATCACGCGGGCCGGTGACCACCGGCCGTCCCGGCTTCTCGATCTCGGAGGCGACCTGCATGAGATCCTCGATCAGTCGTGCCATGGCAGGCGTCGCGAGGCGGTGATAGCGGTAGCGGCCCTGCTTCTCCATGGCAAGCAAGCCGGCACCGGTGAGCCGCGCGAGGTGGCTGCTCGCCGTCTGCGGCGTGATGCCCGCGACGCCGGCGAGCTCGGTCGCCGTCAGTGCGCGACCGTCCATCATGGCTTGAAGCATGGCGGCACGTGCCGGATCACCGAGAAGGGCGGCGACAGAGGCGATCCTGGCGGTGGTGGGCATGGCTGATCCTCGAATTGCAGCAGAGACAATGCACCATCGCGCACGTTGAATGCTTCGATCAAAATCGTAGCAATCCGCGGCAGCTCCATGCAATCTGCGCCCCTTGGGGAGCAGCCACGGTCGATTTTCTGAATGTTCAGGAACACCTTCTTCGGCTGGCGGGTAACCGCCGGCGCATTCGTTCTCGCGATCTTTGGTTGGGGCCTCGGTTTTTATTCGCTGCCGATCTTTCTCGGCACAATTCGCGAGACGCGCGGCTGGCCCCTGGGGACGATCTCGGGCGCCATGACCCTGCACCTGCTCGTCGGATCGCTCATGGCGGCGCGCCTGCCGCTGCTGCACGCGCGGATCGGCCTCGCGCGCTATACGCAGCTCGGCGCCGTGCTCATCTCGGTGGGCCTCGTCGGATGGGCCTTGGCTTGGGAGCCCTGGCAGCTCTACGTCGCGGCTATTCTGAGCGGTGCGGGCTGGAGCTCGATGAGCGCAGTCGCCATCAACGCAATCGTCTCGCCCTGGTTCATTCGCGCGCGCCCCGCAGCGCTCGGCATGGCCTACAACGGCGGCAGCATCGGCGGCGTTCTCTTTTCGCCGTTGTGGGTGCTCGCCATAGCCACCTTGGGCTTCGCGTACGCGGCCGCAACGCTGAGCCTCGCGGCAGCCCTGATCATCTGGGTGATCGCCGCCACGCTCTTTGCGAAAACACCCGACCAGATGGGCCTTCGCCCCGACGGCGACGCGCAAGGTGCGACCGTTGTTCAGGTGACCTCTCCGCTGGCGCGGCCCCTGCCCGGCCGCTTGCTCTGGCGCGATCGAGGATTTCTGACGCTCACCGCCGCCATGGCGCTGAGCCTGCTCGCGCAGCTCGGTCTGGTATCGCACCTGTTTTCGCTGCTGATCCCTGCCTTCGGCACCTACTATGCGGGGCTTGGAGTCGCGTTGATCACAGCGATGGCGGTTGTCGGGCGCTTGTTGATCGGATGGTTGATGCCGCTCGACGCTGACCGGCGGGTCGTGACCTGTATAGGCTACGGAACGCAGCTCGCGGGATCGCTCGCCTTTCTCGCCGCAGACGGGACGAGCGTGCCTCTGCTGCTGCTCGGCCTCATCCTGTTCGGCGCCGGGTTCGGCAATGCCACTTCGCTACCGCCGCTCGTTGCGCAAATCGAATTCGTGCGCGAGGAAGTGCCACGCGTGGTCGCGCTCGTCGTCGGCATCGGGCAGGCAGTCTTCGCCTTCGGGCCGGCGACATTCGGCCTGATCCGCGAGCTGTCGGCCCCAATGGAAGGGGCAAGCTCAGGCGCCGCGCCGTGGGTCTTCATTGCCGCCGCAGTACTTCAGGGCTTGGCGATCGCCGCCATGCTGCTGGGGCGCCGGTCATCGCAGTGACGAGGCTTCGGTGAGGATCGTAGCATCTGCGGCGCGCGGCAAGGCAAAGTACCGCCTGGAGATGAAAAGGGGCCTGTGAGCAGGGACAATCCGATCATGCCGCCATCCGCGACATCGACAGGCACCTTCTTCGGCTGGTGGGTGACCGGCGGCGCGTTCGTACTCGCGCTGTTCGGCTGGGGGCTTGGATTCTACGGGCCACCAGTGTTTCTCGGCGTGCTCCACGAGGCGCGTGGGTGGTCACTCGGGCTGATATCCGCTGCCATTACACTCCACTATCTCGTCGGCGCGGCGCTGGTCACGCGCCTTCCCGCGCTCTATGTGCGTTTCGGTCTGGCGCCGTTCACGCAATTCGGCGGTCTCGTTCTCGCTCTCGGCACGCTCGGATGGGCACTGGCTGCTGAACCCTGGCACCTCTTTCTTGCGGCTGTCATCAGCGGCTTCGGCTGGAGCGCAACGAGCGCCGCGACGATCAACGCGATCATTGCGCCGTGGTTCGTTCGAGCCCGGCCCGCAGCCCTCGGCTGGGCGTACAACGGGGCGAGCATCGGTGGCGTGATCTTCTCGCCGCTGTGGGTGGCCGCAATAAGCGGGCTTGGCTTCCCCATGGCCGCAGCCGGCATCGGCTTCATCGCGGCGCTGACCATTTGGTTGATCTCGTCGACGCTTTTCGCGCGCACGCCGGAGCAGATGGGCCTCACCGCCGATGGCGACGCCGAGGGCGCCGCGCCCGTGAATGTCACCTCGCCGCACGCGCGCCCGCTGCCTGGTGCTCTCCTCTGGCGCGACCGGGCCTTCCTCACGCTGTCGATCGGCAATGCGCTCGGGTTGTTTGCGCAGCTTGGTCTGGTCACACACCTCTTCTCGTTGCTGCTGCCGACACTCGGGGCGCAGAGCGCCGGATTCGCCATGGCATTCGTGACCGTGATGGCGATCACCGGGCGGGCGCTCATCGGCTGGTTCATGCCGATCCATGCGGACCGGCGCATCGTCGCATGCGTGGGCTATGGCGCACAGCTCGCGGGTTCGCTCACCCTGCTCGCCGCGGGCGGGTCGAATGTGCCGCTGCTTCTCACAGGGATTGCGTTGTTCGGCATCGGGTTCGGCAACGCGACATCGCTGCCACCGCTCATCGCACAGGTCGACTTCGTCAAGGAGGAAGTGCTGCGCGTTATCGCCCTCATGGTCGCCCTGGGGCAGGCAACCTATGCCTTCGCGCCGGCGACCTTCGGCATCATTCGCGAGCTGACGCCGTCCGCACAGGGCGCGAGCACCGGCGCAGCACCTTGGGTATTCCTTGCCGCGGCCGCCTTCCAGGGCCTCGCCATCGCCGCCATGCTCGCGGGGCGCAGGCCGCGCTAGATGATCCGCTTGCCCTTCATGCTGAAGTAGCCGGTGCGGCCGACGATAATGTGGTCGTGCACTTCGACGCCGAGGGGCTTGGCCGCGTCGACGATCTGCCTCGTCATGCTGATATCGGCCCCCGAGGGCGTGGGATCGCCTGAAGGATGATTGTGCACGAGGATGAGCGCCGATGCGGAAAGTTCGAGCGCCCGTTTCACCACCTCCCGGATGTAGACCGGCGTATGGTCGACCGTGCCCGTCTGCTGGACCTCGTCGGCGACGAGCTGGTTGCGCTTGTCGAGGAAGAGAATGCGGAACTGCTCCTGCTCGGCGAAACCCTGTGCCGCGCGGCAGTAGTCGAGCACGGCCTGCCACGAGCCGAGCACCTGGCGCCCGACGATCTGGCTCTGCATGAGGCGCAGCGCGGCAGCGCGCACGAGCTTCAATTCATCGACGACGCGCTCACCGACGCCCGACACCTCGCGCAAGCGAGCCTCGCTGGCATTGAGCACCTCCGGAAAGGAGCCGAAGCGCGCAAGCAGGGCCTTGGCGAGCGGCTTGGTATCGCCCTGCGGCAAGGCGCGGAAAAGAATGAGCTCGATGAGCTCGTAGTCGGGAAGAGCATCGGCGCCACCCTTGCGAAAGCGCTCACGCAGGCGCTTGCGGTGGCCAACATGATGAGGCGGCGGGGCAGTGCCAGCAGCCGCTTCCCAGAGTGCGCCCTGGGGCGGCGCGCCATCACTTTCTAAGGTTGAGTGCGAAGGCGGGCCGGACCTGCTGCGACGTGCCATCGGCGGGCCTCACCTCTCCCACTGCCGGCCGATCAGTCGACCTTGTACGGCGGGCAGTGCAGGCCGCGCGGGGAGTACGTGAATACCTCACAGCCCTCCTCGGTGACGCCGACCGTGTGCTCGAACTGGGCCGAAAGCTCACGGTCCCGCGTAACGGCCGTCCAGCCATCGGGAAGGATCTTCACAGTCGACTTGCCGAGGTTGATCATCGGCTCGATGGTGAAGAGCATGCCGGGCTGCAGGACGGGACCCTCGCCCTTGGTGCCATAGTGGAGGATGTTCGGACGGTCGTGGAAGACGCGACCAAGGCCGTGGCCGCAGAAATCGCGCACGACGCTGCACCGCTCGCCTTCGGCATAGGCCTGGATGGCCGCGCCGATGTGGCCTGTCGTGTGGCCGGGCTTCACGGCCGCGACGCCGCGCATGAGCGCCTCATAGGTCACATCGATCAGCCGCTCGGCTTTGCGCGAGATCTGACCGACGCCGTACATGCGGCTCGTGTCGCCGTGCCAGCCATCGACAATCAGTGTGACGTCGATGTTGAGGATATCGCCCTCACGGAGCGGCTTGGGGCCGGGAATGCCGTGGCAGACGACATGGTTGACCGACGTGCAGATCGACTTCGTGAAACCCCGGTAGTTGAGCGTCGCCGGAAGTGCGCCATGATCCATGGCGAACTCGAAGGCGAGATCGTCGAGGCGTTCAGTCGTCACGCCGGGCTTGACGAAGGCCGTCAGCATGTCGAGCGCCTCGGCGGCAAGCTGCCCGGCCCGGCGCATACCGGCAAAAGCCTCGGGCCCATGAAGGGGAATCTGGCCGTCGCGACGAGCGGTCGTGCGCGCGTATTCGAGATTGGACATTCTGAGACCTGTAGTCGGGTTTTGCGCCGGAATCGAGCCGATATGCCGGGCAAACCCGGTGCGCGCGTCCTTGCAGACGACAATTTAGTCGATTGTCGCCGGAGTGCAATGCGCCCCCAAGGCTATCAGCCGTGCGTAGCTGTTGCGTAAACGGCGTCCGGCGTGGCATGCGAAGCGCCAAAATCACCTTCCATTGAGTGGCTCGGAACCATGCAACTCGACAAGCTGAAGACCACCGCGGGGCTCGACGTTGCCGGCAAGCGCGTGCTCGTCAGGGCCGACCTCAATGTGCCGGTCGCGGACGGCCGCGTCATGGATGCGACGCGGCTGACACGGCTCGTGCCCGGCCTTCAGGACCTAGCGAAGCGAGGCGCCAAGGTCATCGTTCTTTCCCACTTCGGGCGGCCCAAAGGCGCTCGCGTGCCGGAAATGTCGCTGAAGCCCGTGGCCGAGGCGCTCGGCACAGCTTTGGGCCGGCCCGTGGCCTTCGCCGAGGACTGCGTCGGCGACGTCGCCGCCAAGGCCGTCGCCAGCCTGCCCAATGGCGGCATCCTGGTCCTCGAGAACCTGCGGTTTCATAAGGGCGAGGAAAAGAACGATCCGGAACTGGCCGCAGCACTCGCCAAGCTCGGCGACATCTTCGTCGGCGACGCCTTTTCCACCGCCCACCGCGCGCACGCCTCCACGGATGCCATCACGCGCCTGCTGCCGTCCTACGCGGGTCCGCTCCTCATGGAGGAGATCAATGCGCTGAGAACCGCGCTCGAGCATCCGAAGCGCCCGACGGCGGCCGTGGTCGGCGGTGCCAAGGTCTCGACCAAGATCCCGGTCCTCACAAACCTCATGGCCAAGGTCGATCACCTGATCATTGGCGGCGGCATGGCCAATACCTTCCTGCTCGCGCAGGGCCACGCGATCGGCAAATCGCTGGCCGAGCCCGATCTCGCCAGCACTGCCCGCGAGATCATGGACGCGGCCGCCGCCAAGGGATGCACCATCGCGCTTCCGGTCGACGGCGTCGTTGCGGCCGAGTTCAAGGCGGGTGCGGCTAGCCGTGTCGTCGATGTGACCTCGATCCCGGCGGACCAGATGGTTCTCGACGTCGGCCCGAAGTCGATCGCTCATCTCGCCAAGATCATCGAGGGCTGCCGGACGCTACTCTGGAACGGCCCGCTCGGCGCTTTCGAGATTGCGCCATTCGGCGAAGGCACGTTTGCGCTCGCGCGCCAGGCGGCGGCGATGACCAAGGCCGGCAAGCTCGTCTCGGTCGCCGGCGGCGGCGATACGGTCGCTGCCCTCAATGCCGCCGGCGTGACGGACGACTTCACGTATGTCTCGACGGCAGGCGGCGCCTTCCTCGAATGGCTCGAGGGGCGAGAACTCCCGGGCATCACGGCGCTCGCGCGATGAGCGGCGATCGTCCGAAGTTCGCGCCGAAGGCGATCGTCTTCGACCTCGACGGCACGCTCGTCGATAGCGCGCCCGAGATCAGGACCGCGCTCAACGCGGCGCTGGCCCCCGTCGGGATCGAGCCATTTCCGCTCAGCGAGGTTCAAGGGTTCGTCGGCGGCGGCGCCGCGGTGGCTCTGCGGCGCGCGCTCACCGTGCGCGGCCGGGACCTCGACGATCAGGCGTTCAAGAATGTGCTCGCGGCTTTTTACGAGGTCTACGCCGAAGTCTCGAAGGAAGGGAACGGCCTTTATCCCGGCGTCGTCGAAACGCTAACGACACTTCGCGAGCGTGGCATTCCGATCGGCGTGTGCACGAACAAGGCGGCCCATATCACGGAGATCGCGCTCGAAGCGCTCCGAATACGGGCATTCTTCTCGGCCGTGATCGGCGCGCGGGACGACATCCCGCGTAAGCCGGCGCCCGATATGTTGCTCAAGGTGCTCGCGGAACTTGGTGCGGCTCCTGTTGCCGGCCTCGTCGTCGGCGACAGCAAGTCCGACGTCGGATCCGCCCGGGCCGCGGGCTGTCCGATGATCGCTGTCAGCTATGGCTATCCGCATGGCCCGGTCGCGGCCCTCGGCGCCGACCTGGTGATTGATCGGATGACCGATCTCCTCGGCCACCTCACCCTGCCGTCGAAGGCCAATTAAGCACCATTCGCCGCCGGCTCCGGCCAATCGTGCCCAATATTTGCAGTTTTCGGGACTGAATTATGCTGCTAGACCACCTCCCGAAAAAGTGAAGCGCCAGCGCACGACTGGCGAGGGAGGGAATTGGATGGGGGCACTAGCCAGTTACGTCCGCTTTGCCGAGTGGGTAAATGAGAAGGTTGGCCAAGCTGTCGGCTGGCTAAGCCTTGCAACCGTCCTGATCTGCTTTGTCGTCGTCGTCATCCGGTACGTGCTTCACACGGGCTATGTCTGGATGCAGGAGATGTACGTGTGGACGTACGGCCTCTCCTTCATGCTGGGCTCCGGATATGCCTTCCTCGCAGGGCGGCACGTCAGCGTCGACATTCTTTCTTCGCACTGGACGCCGAAGTTCAAGGCGAAGATGGAGATCTTCTGCTCCCTGGTGTTCCTGTTCCCGTGGCTCGGGATCGTCGGCTACTACACCTGGGGCTACTTCCTCGACTCCCTCTGGCTGAATGAGACCTCCCAGCAGGTCGGCGGCATGCCCGGCCTCTACGTCCTCAAGGGGGCGATCATGGGCTTCGTCGTGCTGATGAGCCTGCAAGGCCTCGCGAACTGCGCTCGAGCCATTCTTGTCTTGAATGACGCCGAGCACTTGGCGCCGAAGCGAGAGATCGCCGGTCTCGGCGAAATGAGCACCTCCTAATACGCTCCCTCAAAACAGGTCTGTGAGCCTATGCTGAGCGCCCTTTCGACCGGCGATATTCTCTCGATCGTGCTGTTCGTCGGCATTTGCGTTACGCTGATGTTCGGCTATCCGATCGCGTTTACACTCGCCGGCACTTCAATCATCGTCGCCTTCCTCGGCCATGCCTTCGGCGCTTTCGACTATTCGATCCTGAACGGCGTCCCGTCGCGCTATCTCGGCAGCATGACGAATGACGTTCTCGTCGCCGTCCCGCTCTTCATATTCATGGGGCTAATCCTCGAGAAATCAGGGATTGCGGAGCAGCTCCTGACGACCATGGGACAGCTCTTCGGCAAACTTCGCGGCGGCCTTGCCTACTCGGTCATCATTGTCGGTGCCCTGCTGGCAGCTTCCACAGGTGTGGTCGGCGCAACCGTGATCACCATGGGCCTCATCGCGCTGCCGACGATGATGCGCGCCGGATATGGCAACCGCATATCGACAGGCGTCATCTGCGGCTCGGCGACACTTGCTCAGATCATCCCCCCGTCGACGGTTCTCATCTTCGTGGGCGATCTGCTCGCGGGCATCAATCAGGAAGCGCAGCTTCGCCGCGGCAACTTCACGCCCGATCCTATTTCGGTCGGTGACCTGTTTGCCGGCGCGCTCATCCCCGGCTTCATCATGGTCGGCCTTTATCTGCTCTGGATCGTCTACAAGGCGATTTTCCAGCCGGATGAAGTGCCCGCCATGACGATGACGGAGGAGGAGAGGCAGGGTCTGTCCTGGCGTGTCGTGTCAGCGCTCATTCCGCCTCTGCTGCTGGTGCTTGCGGTGCTTGGCAGCATCCTCTTGGGCTTTGCCACACCATCGGAATCGGCGTCGGTTGGCGCGATCGGCGCCATGCTTCTCGCGGCAGCAAACGGGCGGATGTCCTTTGCGACACTGCGCTACGCGTCGATGAACACGATGATGACGACGGCCGTCATCTTCGTCATCGTGCTCGCCGCGTCGCTATTCTCGCTGGTTTTCCGCGGTCTCGGTGGCGAGCACATGGTGGAGCAGGCGCTCAGGAACGTTCCAGGTGGCATCACCGGCGCGCTGGTCGTCGTGATGTTCATCATGTTCATTCTCGGGTTCTTCCTCGACACCTTCGAAATCATTCTGATCATGCTGCCGGTGTGCGGCCCAGCGCTGCTCTCTCTAGGCGTGGATCCGGTCTGGCTCGGCATCCTGATCGGCGTGAACCTCCAGACAAGCTTCCTGACGCCGCCCTTTGGCTTCACACTCTTCTATATGCGCAGCATTGCCCCCCCGAGCGTCACGACGGGGGAGATCTGGATCGGCTCGATCTCGTGGACATGGCTGCAGATGTTCGCGCTTGGCCTCGTGTGGGCATTTCCGGGCACCGCCACGTGGCTACCGAAGTACCTTTTCGGCGGCTCGGTGCAGCCGGCCATTCACGGTCCGGCAACAGCTGGAGAAAAGCCCGGCGCTGCTCCGCCACCGCGCAGCCTGGACTCGATCCTGGGAACAACCAAGTTCGACAAAGACGGCATGCCGATCGAATCGGACAACCCATTCGCCCCGAAGCAATAGGACCGCAATCCCATGAACTGGACCGAGATTGAGTGGGGCGTGGGCCTGCTGGTGTTGTGGGCAGTTATGTTCGTCGTGCTTTTGAAGACCGTCGACCGGCCCGGCCACCCGGGCATCATCAGAGGTCAGCTCGTGACCGAGCATTTCATGCTCGCCCATATTCTGCTTTTCATCATCGCGGTCAGCATGCTCGTCAAAGGCTCCGGATTTTTCGAGTAACACGCGAAACGATGGATAAAAAAAAAGCCCCGCGACATTCTCTGTCGCGGGGCTTTTGTTTGCCGTGCAGCGTTGATCAGGTCGGGAACTTATAGTCGAGCAGACGGGCGTTCATGAAGCCCTGATCGGCGAGACGGTTCCAGCTTGCCTGCTCACGACGTGCCTTGAGGAAGGATTCGATCACTTCCTTGGTCAACGCATCACCGCCATCACGCAGCTCTTGGATGACCTCACCGCACTTCTCGCCGTAAGCCTGCAGGAAGTCATTCGGGAAGCGCTTGAGCTGCACGTTGTGCGTCTGGATCAGCGTCTGCAGCGAGGCGCCGTTGCGCGCATTGAACTCGGAAGTGAACTTGAGGTTCTCCTGATAGATGCAGGCCTCCAGGATGGCGCGAAGATCCTTCGGCAGTGCCGTCAGCTTCTTCTTGTCGATTGTGACCTCGATCTGCGTGCCGGGCTCATGCATGCCGGGCCAGTAGTAATACTTGGCGACTTTGTAGAAGCCGAACGTCAAGTCGTTCCAGGGGCCGACCCACTCGGTCGCGTCAATGGCACCTGACTGGAGAGCCGCGAAGATTTCGCCGCCCGGCAGGTTGACGACCGTCATGCCGAGCTTCTTCAGCGCTTCGCCGCCGAGGCCCGGAATGCGCATCTTCATGCCGTTGACACTACCTGGGCCGGTGATCTCTTTGTTGTACCAGCCGCCCATCTGCACGCCCGTCGAGCCGGCGTGATAGCCCTTGAGGCCGAACGGATCGAGGATCTTGTCCCAGAGCTGCTGGCCGCCGCCGTACTGCATCCACGCCTCTTGCTCGTTGGTCGTGAGACCGAACGGCACGGTCGAGTAGAACATCAAGGCCTTGTGCTTGTTCGGCCAGTAGTAAGGCGTCGCGTGCATGAGGTCGGCGGCACCGCGGGTCACGGCGTCGAAGCTCTCGAACGGCGGCACGAGTTCGCCCGCACTGTAGACATGGATCTTGAGGCGCCCTTCGGTCGCGGCCTCGACAGAGTTTGCGAAGCGCACGGCGCCGGTTCCCTGGCCGGGAAAGTTTTTCGGCCAAGTGGTCACCATTTTCCATTCGATACGCGACTGGGCGATGGCCGGCGTCACGAGCGCGGAGGTACCCGCGGCGGCGCCTGCGACAGCAGTTCCCTTGAGGAACTGACGCCGTTTCATCGTCTTCGGTGCGTCTGACATTTCTGTGTTTCTCCCTGGACTTGAGCGGACGCGTGCGGATGATTTCCGAGCCGCCCAAGCCTTGGGCGGTGTCCGCGGCAAGTATTGGGGCCTCGGCAGCAATTTGGCAATCTGGACTTAGGTTGCGCCCAAAAGTTCGGCAGAATCCATAGCCCTGCGTGCCCGGCAAGCGCGGCGTGCGCCGTGTATTCCTTGACTTCGCTCGAGATCGGCTTCCCCATTCCTGTTCTGATTTGCATTCGGGGAAATACACCATGCTGCCACTTGCCGCCTATGCCGACCGCTTGTCCGTCCGGCCGGGAGAGACCATCGCCTTCAAGGTCTCGAGCATGGACGACACACCCTATGCGGCGCGACTGGTACGCGTGATCTCGGCCGACGCGAATCCGGCCGGTCCCGGTCTCGTCGAGGAGCCGGTCGAGGCGGACTTCGCCGGCACGCACAAGGGGCGCTTCCAGCCGGTTCATGCGGGCTCCTACGGTATCGTCGAGCAAAGCGTGGACCTCGGCACGAAAGGCAGCCTGAGCCTTGTCGCCACCATCTGGCCGACGCGGCCAGGCATCGGGCGGCGCCAGGGCGTGCTCTCGGTCTACGATCCGGCCGTCAGGCGCGGACTGGCCCTCGCCATTGGCGAGGACGGCAGCGTCGAAGCACTTCTCGGCGCGACTCGCATCAAGACCCGCGTGCCGCTCGAGGAGCGCCACTGGTATCGCGTATTCGCGGTCTACGACGCGGCAACGGCGACGCTCACGGCGGGACATGTGCGGCTGGAGACCGGCCGGCCGGTGGGGCCCCCGCGCACGGCCAGCACGAAGATCGAAGCGGGCGCCGCGGCGCTTCCGGCCGCGGGCATGCCGTGGATCATCGGCGCGCTCGGCGGCGCCCCGGTGAAAGGGCACTTCAACGGCAAAATCGAGCGCCCCGTGATCGCGGCGGGCGCCGCCGATCCCGCAATGATCGAGAAGCTCGCTGCGGACGCCACCGCGCCTGGCATAATCGCGAGCTGGGACTTCTCGCGGGAAATGTCATCGACCCGCATCGTCGATGCCGGGCCGGGTGCGCATCATGGGCGTCTGGTCAACCTTCCCGCCCGCGCCATGACCGGCGCGAACTGGACAGGGCGCGAGATGTGCTTCCGCCATGCGCCTGAGCAGTACGGCGCCATCCACTTCCACGAGGACGACCTCTCGGACTGTGGCTGGGAGACGGACTTCACATGGACGGTGCCCGCCGGCACGCGGTCGGGCGCCTATGCCGTTCGGCTGTCGAGCGAGGGCCGCGAGGAGAATGTCCCTTTCTTCGTCGTGCCGCCCAAGGGCACGAAGACGGCCGACCTCGCGCTGCTCATCTCGACCTACACCTACACCGTCTACCACAACCACGCGCGTCCCGAATCCTGGAACGCGACGTGGCTTGAGGCATGGAAGAAACAGGCGAATGCGTGGGGTGCCTATCCTCATAATCCCGGCGAGCACCGCGAGTACGGCCTCTCGACGTACAACTTCCACACGGATGGCAGCGGCATCTGTCATGCCTCTTGGCTGAGGCCCATGCTCAATGTGCGGATCGGCTACATCACCTATCCTGAGCCCACGGTACGGGCCTCGGGCCTGCGCCATTATCCCGCCGATACGCACCTCATTGCCTGGCTCGAGAAGCAGGGTATTGGCTACGACATCATCACCGACGCCGAGCTCGACGCGGAGGGTGTCGAGCTTCTAAGGCCCTATCGCGCGGTCACGACGGCGAGCCATCCCGAGTACCACACCGGCGCCATGCTTGATGCGCTCGAAGCGTACCGCGACGGCGGCGGGCGCTTCATGTACCTCGGCGGGAACGGCTTCTACTGGAAGGTCGCGCGTCATAGCGAAGTGCCGGGCGTCATCGAGATTCGCCGCGGCGAGGGCGGCATCCGCGCCTGGGCTGCGGAGGCAGGCGAGTACTATAACGCCTTCGACGGCGAGTACGGCGGCCTCTGGCGCCGCAACGGACGACCGCCGCAGCGGCTCGCCGGCGTCGGCTTCACGGCACAGGGCAACTTCGTCGGCTCGCACTATCGCCAACGCCCCGAAGCGCGCGCATCGCGTGCTGCATGGATTCTCGATGGCATTGGCCCTGACGAAATGATCGGCGGCTTCGGTCTATCGGGGCATGGCGCCGCGGGCTTCGAGCTCGATCGCGCGGACAAGCGCCTCGGCACGCCCGCGCACGCCGTCGTGCTCGCCTCATCCGAGGGCCATGAGCCCGATGCACCGTGGGTCCTGGTACCCGAGGAGCAACTGACGCACATCACGACCTGGGCCGGAAAACCGGCGGACGAGCTGATCCGCGCCGATCTCACGTTCTTCGAGACGCCGAACAATGGTGCGGTATTCTCGACGGGCTCAATCACGTTCTGCGGGTCGCTGCTGCACAATGAAGGAGACAACAACGTGTCGCGCGTCATCCGCAACGTGCTCGACCGCTTCCTCGACCCGAACGCGAAATTCCCAATGCCTGAGATGTAACGGCGGCTAAGGCCGCATGCCGAACGTGCGCGGGCCGGGCTTGCGGAGGGGTTCGGCAAGATTGGCGAACTCGCACAATAGACGGCGCGTATCACGCGGATCGATGATCTCCTCGACGGCGAACGTCTCGGCCGTACGGAAGGGCGAGCGGAGTGCATTGAGGCGCGTCTCGATCTCGGCGAGCTTGGCCTTGGGATCTGCGGCCGCATCGATCTCGGCGCGGTAGGCCGCCTCGATGCCGCCTTCGAGCGGCAGCGAGCCCCACCAAGCCGAGAGCCACGCATAGCGCATGGAGAAACGCCCCGCCGGCACGTGCGCCGCACCGGCGACGCCGAACACGTTGCGGATGATGATCGAGCACCACGGCACGGTCGTCTGATTGATCGCGGCCATGGCGCGCACGCCGAGGCGTATGGTTGCTGCGCGTTCAGCCTCGAGGCCGATCATGAAACCGGGGCAGTCCACGAGATGCACGATCGGCACGTGGAATGTCTCCGCGAGATCGACGAAACGTATCACCTTGCTGCACGCATCGGCCGTCCACGCGCCGCTCACATGGAAGGGATCGCTCGCCAGAATGGCAACGGGCAGGCCATCGATGCGCGCAAGCCCCGTGATGACCGGCCGGCCGAACATGCGCCCCATCTCGAAGAACGAGCTGCGATCGACCAGCGCCTCGATGATCGGCCGCATTTTGTACGGCTGATTGCGATCGCGCGGGATAGCATTGAAGAGCCATTCCTCGCGCCGCGCTGGTGGATCGATGCGAGGCCCGCACGGCGCGACCTCATAACACGATGACGGGAGATACGAGAGAAAGCGGCGCGCGCGCTCGAACGCCTCCTCCTCGCTGTCCACCGCATCATCGACAGCCCCCGCCGCGCACTGGATCTCCCAGCCGCCGAGCCCCTGCTTGGAGAGCTGCTGCTTGTCGCCGATGCGCGCGACGACGGGCGGCCCCGCAACGAACATCGCGGATGTATTCTTGGTCATCAGCGAGTAGTGGCTCGCTGACACTTGCGCCGCACCGAGCCCGGCAACCGAGCCGAGACCCAGCGCCACCACCGGCACCAGACCGAGATTGTCTGCGAGATACTTGTAGCGCATGGACGAGCCGCCGAGTCCGCCGGGCAGGTTGGCCCGCCCGGTCGTCTCGATCGTCTTCACAGAGCCGCCGCCGCCCGAGCCTTCGATGATGCGGATGATCGGCAGGCGCAGCTCGCTCGCCATGCGCTCACCGATCACGGTTTTCTCAGGGATCGTCGCGTCAGCCGAGCCGCCGCGCACGGTAAAGTCGTCGCCGCTGACAATGACCGGGCGGCCGTCGATCCGCGCCCTTCCGGTGACGCGGTTCGACGGCGTCACACGCACCAGATGGCCGGCCGCATCGTATTCGGCGCGGCCGGTGAGCGTGCCGACCTCATTGAAGGTGCCCGGATCGACGAGGCGTCCGATGCGCTCGCGTATCGTGAGGCGGCCCTCGCGGTGCTGACGGTCCACCTTCTCGGTGCCGCCCATTTCCTTGGCGAAGTGCTCGCGCTGTCGCAGCTCGTCGAGCTCGCTTTGCCAGCCCTGCGGCGGCGGCGTGCCACCCGCGTCGTCCTTGGGCATTCGCCTCACTCCCCTGCCGCGGCGCTGGTGTGTGCGGCCGGGCGCAATTGTTTCATTTTTGGCAAGCTTAGCGAGCCTCACGAAGGCGGACCAGCCACAATAGGCCGCAGGGTTTCCGCATCGCAGCCGTAGTCCCGGCGGAAGGCCGCCTTCTCGCAGCGGTAAATGGCAAGCAATGCCCGATGGCGGGCCAGTTCGTACGTCCAGTGTCCGGCCAGACCGCGCCGGCGCTCTGCCGCGAGCACACGCGCGAGCTTGGCGATCAGCGCCGCCCGGCCATAGTATGAACGATCCGCGAGTTCGAGAGGCGGAGCTCCCATGAGCCAGGGGAGAGATCTCAGATGACGCGGTAGACCATGCATGCCTCGATCGTGCGCCCTCCGGCGCCGACGGGGACAAGCGAGGGCACCGCGACACCGGCAAGAGAGGACGCGGCCATGTCGATGGACTGGGACGAGGCGAAGCAGAAAATGGCGAAGGGCGCCCAGGTCGGCGAAAACCTCGACACGCTATCGATCGCCGATCTCGAGGCGCGCATCACGGCCTTCGAAGCGGAGATCGTGCGCGTGCGTGCCGAGATCACGCGCAAGAAGGCGCACGAGGCGGCAGCAGCCAGCATTTTTAAGCGATAGGTCGCGACAATGCGCGACGCCTTCTTCCCCTTCTCCCCGTTCTCACGGGGAGAAGGCCGGGATGAGGGGCGGCGCCAATTGTCGACGTTCATGTATGCCGACGCCCCTCACGTCGTGCTGGAAGCACGCCTCTGGCGTGGCCCTCTCCCCGCACGCGGGGCGAGGGGACTAAGGTTGCGAGCGCGCGATGGGCCTTATCGCCTTACCACCCCTTGAAGGGCGTATCGGGCGTCGGCGTGAGAGGCGGCTTGCGCTCTTTGTAGGCAAGCAGGTTGTCGACCGTAAGCTGTCCCATCTTGTCGCGGGTGAACTGCGATCCCGAACCGACGTGCGGCAGCAGCGTCACGTTGTCGAGCTCCAGGAAGGCAGGATCGATCTTCGGCTCGTTGAGGTAGACGTCGAGACCGGCACTGTGGATCGTGCGGCTCTTGAGCGCCGCGATCAGATCGGCCTCGTTGACCACCGAGCCTCGCGCGACGTTGATCACGATGCCGCGCGGACCGAGCACCTCGAGTACCGCCTTGTTGATGAGCCCCTGCGTCGCCGGACCGCCCGGCAGGATCGCGATCAGCGTATCCACGTCCCGCGCCATGGCGACGAGATCGTCGTAGAAGGGATAAGGCACGTCCTGCTTGGTGCGGCCGAAGTAGCTGATCGGCACGCCGAATCCTTCGAGCCGCCGTCCGATAGCCTTGCCGATGCGGCCGAAGCCGATCATGCCGACATGGCGGTCGCGGAGCGAAGCCGTATAGCGGAATTCGCCCTTCGTCGCCCATTCGCCCGAGCGTAGGTAGGCCTCGGCGTAGTTGAATTCGCGCACGGTGGCGATGAGCAGGCCGACCGCCATGTCGGCGACTTCCTCGTTCAGCACCTCCGGCGTGTGCGTGATGACGACGCCCTGGGCCTTAGCCGCCGGGACATCAATGCTGTCGTAGCCGACGCCATAGTTGCTGATGATCTTGAGGTTCGGCATCCGCTTGATCATGTCGGCGGTGGTTGGGACGTTGGTCAACGCGCCGGTGCACACGCCCTCGATGCGCGAGCCGACTTCGTCGAACAGCCGATCCCAGTCGGAAACCTTGTTCAGCCAGTGGACCTCAAAGGCTTCGTCGATCTGGCGGGTGACAAGCGGCATCATCCAGCCGGTTGAAAGGATTACGGGCTTGGACATGGAAGAATTTCGGCTCCTGGGGGAAGGCCCACGTGGGCATGAGACAGGCGATAGCATCGCATCGCTGTCATGAGGTGACAACCCTCGGGCAGACTTGTCGTCCGCTCCGAATTCAGGCAATTGCCCAGACCTATTAGCGGGAGTTGCGCGCCGCTCGGCAATTATGGTTAATTGAGTATATCGACCGCCGCGAGAGGGCCCGATGGGCACTTGGTGCGGGGCCGAGTGCGTGGCGAGTCGGGCAGGAAGGTCCTTCCGTAACTGGGAGGACCTTGTTGTTTGTGGGCGCGATTCCTGCTGACACTGCCGTCGGAGAAAACACGCGCCCATGTCCGATCGCACCTATGACGTCGCCATCATCGGCGGGGGCCACAATGGCCTCACCTGTGCCGCCTATCTCGCGCGCGCCGGACTCCGCGTGGTCGTGCTCGAAGCGCACGACGTGGTCGGCGGCGCGGCCGTTACCGAGAGCTTCGCGCCTGGTTTCCGCAACTCCGTCGCCTCCTACACCGTCAGCCTGCTCAATCCGAAGGTCATCGCCGACCTGGAGCTGGCCCGTCACGGGCTCAAAATCGTCGAGCGTCCAGCCGCGAACTTCTGGCCGATCGACGCCGACCGCAGCCTGCTCATGCCCTATGGCCTCGCGAACAGACAGCGCGCCATCGCGCCCTTCTCCGCCCGTGACGCCGAGCGGCTGCCGGCCTACGACGCGGCGCTGGAGCGCGCCGCCGACCTCCTCCGCGACCTCGTCTTGCGCACGCCGCCGAACGTCGGCGGCGGCATCACGGAGTTGGTTCGCGGGGCGGGGCTCGCGCGGCGGCTGCGCGGCCTCGATGTGGAGGGGTGGCGCCTCGTCACCGATCTCTTTACGAAAAGCGCCGCCGATTTCCTCGACCAGTGGTTCGAGAGCGAGATCGTCAAGGCGGCCTTCGCCTTCGACGGCATTGTCGGCGCCTATGCCTCGCCGCACACGCCCGGCACGGCATACGTGCTGCTGCACCACTGCTTCGGCGAGGTGAATGGCAAGCCGGGCGTGTGGGGCCACGCGATCGGCGGCATGGGCGCAATCTCGGAAGCGATCGCGGTCTCTGCCCGCGCTGCAGGCGCCGAGATCCGCACGCGCGAGCGCGTCGCCAAGCTGCGTATGGCCGGGGGGTGGGTCGCAGGGGTCGTGCTGGAAAGTGGCGAGGAAATCCGCGCGCGGGCCGTTGCGTCCGGCATCGGTCCGAAGCTGCTGTTCCGCTCGATCGTGCCGGAGGACGCGGTCGCACCGGAGCTGCGCGCGCGCTTTCTCAACATCAAGACCGGCTCGGGCACGTTCCGCATGAACGTCGCCCTTTCCGAGCTGCCGGACTTCCTCTGCCGGCCGGGCACGAACCAGCAGGCGCATCATGGTGCCGGCATCATCATCGGCCCCACGATCGATTACCTGGACCGGGCCTATCTCGATGCACGCCGCGAAGGATGGTCACGCGAGCCCGTCGTCGAAATGCTGATCCCATCAACGCTGGACGATAGCCTCGCGCCGCCAGGACAGCACGTCGCGAGCCTCTTCGTGCAGCATGTCGCGCCGCATCTCCCGACGCCGCGCACGTGGGCAAATGCGCACGAGAAGGAGCAGTTTGCCGATCTCGTCATCGATACCGTCACGAAGCACGCGCCGAACTTCAAAGCATCCGTGGTCGCGCGGCAGGTACTCTCGCCGCTCGACCTGGAGATGCGCTTCGGCCTCGTCGATGGCGACATCTTCCACGGGCAGCTTTCGCTCGATCAGCTCTTTTCCGCGCGGCCCGTGATCGGCCATGCGAACTATCGCCTGCCGGTGCCGGGGCTCTATCTCTGTGGGTCAGGCGCCCATCCTGGCGGCGGCGTCACAGGCGCACCCGGACACAACGCGGCCCGCGAGATCATCCGCGATTTGAAGTCGAAGTGGCGGCGGGAGTAACGCCCTCACATATGGATCGGGCGCTTGTCGACGGCGAGGGCGGCTTCCTTGATCGCCTCGGAGAGCGTCGGATGCGCGTGGCACGTGCGCGCGAGATCCTCGGCCGAGCCGCCGAACTCCATGATCACCGTCGCCTCGCCGATCAGCTCGCCCGCATTGGCGCCGATGATGTGGACGCCGAGAATGCGATCCGTCGCGGCATCGGCGAGCACCTTTACGAAGCCGTCGCTCGTGCGGTTCACCTTCGCGCGCGCATTCGCCGTAAATGGGAACTTGCCGATCTTGTAGGGGATGCCGAACGCCTTCAGCTCCTCCTCGGTCTTTCCGACAGAGGCAACCTCCGGCGCTGTATAGATGACGCTCGGGATGACGTCGTAGTTCACGTGACCGGCCTGCCCGGCAAGGATCTCTGCGACGGCGACGCCTTCGTCCTCCGCCTTGTGCGCAAGCATGGGCCCCGTGATCACGTCGCCGATCGCGTAGATGCCGGGGACATTCGTCTGATAGTGCTCGTCGACGGCGACCCGCTTCCTCTCGTCGAGCTTCACGCCTGCTGCTTCGAGACCGAGACCCGTCGTGTAGGGCACGCGGCCGATCGCGACCAGCACGACATCCGCCTTGATCTCCTCGGCGTCGCCGCCCTTGGCGGGTTCGACCTTGACCGTGCAGCCACTCTTGTTGGTCGTGATGCCCGTCACCTTCGAGCTGAGCTTGAACGCAAAACCTTGCTTGGCGAGCAGGCGCTGGAAGCTTTTCGCCACGTCGAGGTCCATGCCCGGCAGAATGCGGTCCAGGAACTCGACGACTGTCACCTCTGAGCCGAGGCGGCGATAGACGCTGCCCAGCTCCAGCCCGATCACGCCCGCACCGACAACCAGCAGCTTCTCCGGCACCTTGTCGAGCACCAGCGCACCCGTCGAGGACACGACCTGCTTCTCGTCGATCTCGATGCCGGGAAGCTTCGCGACGTCCGAGCCGGTCGCGATGACGATGTTCTTTGCTTCGAGCGTCTCCGTGCCGCCCGCCGTCAGGACGACCTCGACCTTGCCCGCGCCAGCAATACGGCCGAGCCCGTGATAGGCGGTGATCTTGTTCTTCTTGAAGAGGAACTCGATGCCGTTGGTGTTCCCCTTAACGCCCTCGTCCTTATAGGCCTGCAGGCGCGCGATATCGATTGTCGGCTTGGCGTCGATGCCCATGGCAGCAAAGCCATGTCCCGCCTCGTGATAAAGCTCGCTCGCGTGCAGCAGCGCTTTCGAGGGAATGCAGCCGACATTGAGGCAGGTGCCGCCGTGCGTCGCCCGCTTCTCGACGACGGCGACCTTCATGCCGAGTTGGGACGCGCGGATCGCGCACACATAGCCGCCGGGGCCGGTGCCGATGACGACGAGATCGTAGGAAGCGCTCATGACAGGCTCACATAGTCAGGTGATGCGCGCACGCGCCACCTGTTGACGTTGCGCGCGGGGGAAAGGCGAAGGTCGCGATCACAGCTCGAGCACGAACCGCTGCGGATCCTCGAGGCATTCCTTGACGCGCACGAGGAACGTCACGGCTTCGCGGCCATCGACGATGCGGTGATCGTAGCTGAGGGCCAGGTACATCATCGGCCGGATCACGATCTGACCGTTCCGCACGACCGCGCGCTCCTCGATCTTGTGCATGCCGAGGATGCCGGACTGCGGCGCATTGAGGATCGGCGTCGACATGAGCGAGCCGTAGACGCCGCCGTTCGAGATCGTGAATGTGCCGCCCTGCATCTCGTCGATAGAGAGCTTGCCGTCGCGGGCGCGGCGGCCGAAGTCGGCAATCTTCGCCTCGATCTCGGCAAGGTTCATGCGATCGGCTTCGCGCACGACCGGCACGACGAGACCCTTCTCCGTGCCGACGGCAACGCCGATGTGGTAGTAGTTCTTGTAGATGACATCGGCGCCGTCGATCTCGGCATTGACGGCCGGGATTTCCTTGAGCGCCTGGATGCACGCTTTCACGAAGAAGCTCATGAAGCCGAGCTTCACGCCATGGCGCTTTTCGAACAGGTCCTTGTACTGGTTACGCAGGCCCATGACCGCGCTCATGTCCACGTCGTTGAACGTGGTGAGCATGGCCGCGGTGTTCTGCGCATCCTTGAGGCGGCGCGCGATGGTCTGGCGCAGGCGCGTCATGCGCACGCGCTCTTCGCGAGCCTCGTCATTGGGCGCGGAGGGAAGCCGCATCTGCTGGGGCGCGACGGCGGGGACCGACGGCGCGTAGGCGACGGTTGTCGAGGCCGCGGCAGGCGCCGGCTGAGACTTGGGCCTGCTGTCGGGCTTGGCCTCCGCGACGAGCACATCCTCCTTGAGGACCTGACCACGCTTTCCGGAGCCCGCCACGTCGTTCTCGGAGAGCCCCTTCTCCTTCATGAGTTTACCAGCCGCGGGTGAAGGCGGCATCGCCGGACCCGACGAAGCGGAAGCCGCCTTCGGCGGTGCTTTTGCTTCGGCCTTGGGCGCCGTCGCAGGGGCGGCCTTTGCCGGTGCCGGCTCCTTGGCGGCTGGCGCGCCGCCTTCGTTGAGACGGCCGATCACCGTGCCGACGGCAACGGTTGCGCCTTCATCGACGGCGAGTTCGGCAAGCACGCCGTTCGCCGGCGCCGAAACCTCGACCGTCACCTTGTCCGTCTCGAGCTCGCAAAGCGGTTCGTCGACGGCGACCGCCTCGCCGGCCTTCTTGAACCATTTGGCAAGCGTCGCCTCGGTCACGGACTCGCCGAGCGTCGGCACCTTGATATCGATCGCCATCTCATCTGCCTCTTACGGCGCGGCAGCGGATCGGCCGCGCACATCCGTTTTTAATATCCTGAAACGCCCCACTTTCAGAGCAGCGCCTGATCAACCAGATTCTTCTGCTCCTGGGCATGCTTCTTGGCGAGGCCAGTCGCCGTCGCCGCCGAAGCCGGTCGCCCGGCATAACGCGCGCGCGGACGCTCGGCCTTAATCTGCTCCAGCACCCACTCGAGATTGGGCTCGAGGAACGACCACGCGCCCATGTTCTTCGGCTCTTCCTGCGCCCAGACCATCTCGGCTTTCGGGAAGCGCGCAAGCTCGCTCATCAGCGCCCGCGCGGGGAAGGGATAGAATTGCTCGATACGCAGCAGGTAGACATCGTCGATCCCGGCGGCCTCGCGCGCCTCGTAGAGGTCGTAGTAGACCTTGCCCGAGCACATCACGACGCGGCGGATCTTCTCGTCAGCGACGAGCTTGATCTTCTCGCCCTGGCGGCACTGCGCGTCATCCCAGAGCACGCGGTGGAACGTCGTTCCAGGCCCCATATCGTCGAGGCGCGAGATCACGCGCTTGTGCCTCAGAAGCGACTTCGGCGTCATCAGGATGAGCGGCTTCCTGAACTTGCGCTTCATCTGACGGCGCAGAATGTGGAAGTAGTTCGCCGGCGTCGAGCAGTTCGCCACCTGCCAGTTGTCCTCGGCACACATCTGCAGATAGCGCTCGAGGCGGGCCGAGGAATGCTCCGGACCCTGGCCCTCGTAGCCGTGCGGCAGCAGGCAGACGAGGCCCGACATGCGCAGCCACTTACGCTCGCCCGATGACAGGAACTGGTCGAACACGACTTGCGCACCGTTCGCGAAGTCGCCGAATTGCGCCTCCCACATGACGAGCGCCATGGGCTCGGCGAGCGTATAGCCGTACTCGAAGGCGAGCACCGCTTCTTCTGAGAGCATCGAGTTGATGACCTCGAACCGGGCCTGATCGGGCGCGACGTATTTGAGCGGCGTGTAGCGCCGCTCGCTCTCCTGGTCGATCAGCACGGAATGGCGCTGCGAGAACGTGCCCCGTTCGACGTCCTGGCCAGAAAGGCGGACCGGAAAGCCCTCCTTTACCAGCGTGCCGAAAGCGAGGTGCTCCGCCATGGCCCAGTCGATGCCCTCGCCGGTCTCGATCATCTCGCGGCGCCGGTCGAGCAGGCGCTGAATCGTCTTGTGGGCGTTGAAGTCCTGCGGGATGCTGGTGATGCGCCGGCCAACGTCACGCAGCACATCGAGATCGACGCCCGTATTGCCGCGCCGCGCCTCGTCCTCGGCAAAGCCGATATCGGACCAGCGACCATCGAGCCAGTCGGCCTTGTTCGGCTTGTAGCTTTCCGCCGCAGCAAGCTCTTCATCGAGGCGCGTGCGGTTCTGCTGACGCAGAGCCGCCTCATCGTCGGCCGTTATCGCACCTTCTTCGATGAGCGCCTTGGCATAAAGCGTGGCCGTCGTCGGATGCGAGCGGATCTTGCGGTACATGAGCGGCTGTGTGAATGCCGGCTCGTCGGATTCGTTGTGGCCGAAGCGGCGGTAGCACACCATGTCGATGACGACCGGCTTCTGGAAGCGCTGGCGGAACTCGGTCGCGATCTTGGCGACGTGCACGACCGCTTCCGGGTTGTCGCCGTTGACGTGGAAGATCGGCGCCTCGACCATCTTGGCGACGTCGGTGCAGTAGGGCGAGGAACGCGAATAGCGCGGGTTGGTCGTGAAACCGATCTGGTTGTTGATGATGAAATGGATCGAGCCGCCCGTGCGGTGGCCCTTGAGGCCGGAAAGTCCGAAGCACTCCGCAACCACACCCTGGCCGGCAAAGGCCGCATCGCCGTGGATGAGCAGCGGCAGGACGGCCTGACGCTCGCCCGGCTTGCAGCCATGCTGGTCCTGCTTGGCGCGGACCTTGCCGAGCACCACCGGATCGACGATCTCGAGATGCGAAGGGTTCGCGGTCAACGAGAGATGCACCTTGTTCTGATCGAACTCGCGATCCGAGGAGGCGCCGAGGTGATACTTCACGTCGCCGGAGCCCTCGACCTCGTCGGGCTTGAATGAGCCGCCCTTGAACTCGTTGAAGATCGCGCGCAGCGGCTTGCTCATGACGCTCGCGAGCACGTTGAGGCGCCCGCGGTGCGCCATGCCGATGACGATCTCCTTCACACCGAGCTGGCCGCCGCGCTTGATGATCTGCTCGAGTGCGGGGACCATGGCTTCGCCACCGTCGAGGCCGAAGCGCTTCGTGCCCGTATACTTGAGGTCGGCGAACTTCTCGAAGGACTCGACCTCGATGAGCTTGTTGAGGATCGCGCGCTTGCCTTCGTTGGTGAAGGTGATGTCCTTGTCCTGGCCCTCGATGCGCTCCTGCAGCCACGCCTTCTGCTGCGGGCTGGTGATGTGCATGAACTCGACGCCGATCTGGCGGCAGTAGGTCCGCCGCACGATGCGCAGGATCTGGCGCATGGTCGCGGTTTCGAGCCCGAGGACCTTGTCGATGAAGATCGGGCGGTCGAGATCGGCTTCGGTGAAACCGTAGGTCTCGGGGCGCAGCTCCCTGTGGATCTTGCGCTCGCTGATGCCGAGGGGATCGAGGTCGGCAGCGAGGTGGCCCATGACGCGGTAGGCGCGGATCAGCATCAACGCGCGGAGGCTGTCCTGGGTGGCGCGATAGGAGGCGGCCGGTGACAGCTCATAGCCGAAGGCCTGCGCCCGCTGCCCGATCTTCGCGCTCACGTCGCGCTCGGCAGCGCCATAGTCGGCGGTCAGCGCCGCGACCAGATCGCTCGAAGCGCCCGCGGAAGAGGCCTGCAGCTCTTCGAGAGTGCGCCCCCAGGAGGGGCCGCCATGCCCGTTGCCTTCGCCCGCCTGGCGGGCCTGCTCCTCTTGCAGGCTCTGGAAGAACAGCCGCCACTGATCGCTGACCGAGCCCGGGTTGCGCTCGTACTGGGCCTGCATCTCCTCGATGTAGGCGGCATTCACGCCATTCAAAAACGAAGTGAGAGCAAAGGCTTGATTGGATTCCTGGCGAGACATCGGCAGTTGCGTCCTATTGTGGCCTCATGTCCGGGCGCACGAGCGGCCCGGTCCGCGGCGCATCCGGCTCAAGATTGCGGCGTTCCTTAGACCATATCCGACCGCGTGAGTAGTCATTACATCGGTGCCCCCATCGCAGGATGCAATGGCTGGGCGTGCCGCGATTCCATCACGGGCACCAGACATTACTGATCACGCGTGACGTTTTGGTGCACGTTCTTCAGGCGCGCGTGCACCACTGCGCGGAACAAGAGACCGAAACGCGCGCAAACCCTGACATACAGTGAACTAGAGCGTCGGACCTTAAATGCGACCCAGGCCTGGGCAGATCTCAAAGTCGCATTCAAGGTCCAAAGACGCTTTAGAGTCATGGTGTTCTAAAGCAACTTTGGACTTGAAATTCACTCCCCGCCTCGCCGCGAACTGAGGTGAATTTCAAGTCCGTTGCTTTAGCGTTCGCGAAACTGGCGGATCAGCCCTTAGCCGCGGCGAGCAGCGTCGTTCCGAGGCTTGCCGGGCTGTCAGCGACGGCAATGCCGGCTGAGCGCATGGCCGCGAACTTGTCCTCGGCCTTGCCCTTACCACCTGAGATGATGGCGCCCGCGTGGCCCATGCGGCGACCCGGGGGCGCCGTCGCGCCGGCAATGAACCCCGCCATGGGCTTCGAGCGGCCCTTGGCAGCTTCGCGGCGGATGAACTCGCAAGCATCCTCCTCGGAGGAGCCGCCGATCTCGCCGATCATGATGATCGCCTCGGTCTCGGCATCCGACAGGAACATGTCGAGCACATCGATGAAATCGGTGCCCTTGACCGGATCGCCGCCGATGCCGACGGCCGTCGACTGGCCGAGCCCGGCGTCGCTCGTCTGCTTGACGGCCTCATATGTCAGCGTGCCGGAACGCGACACGATACCGACGTTGCCCTTCCTGAAGATATTGCCGGGCATGATGCCGATCTTGCACTGGTTCGGCGTCAGCACGCCGGGGCAGTTCGGCCCGATCAGGCGCGACCAAGTCCCGGAGAGCGCGCGCTTGACCTTGATCATGTCCATCACCGGGATGCCCTCGGTGATGCAGATGATGAGCGGGAACTCGGCGTCGATGGCTTCGAGAATGGCATCAGCCGCAAATGGCGGGGGCACGTAGATCGAGGTCGCCGTGGCGCCAGTCTTCTCCCTGGCCTCCTTGACCGTGTCGAAGATCGGGACGTCGGCGAGATCGGGATCGGGATGCTTCGATCCGCCCCGGCCTGGTGTCACACCGCCAACGACTTGAGTCCCATAGGCCTTTGCGGCCTTGGTGTGGAAGGTGCCCTGGCTGCCGGTAATGCCCTGACAAATGACTTTGGTGCTCTTGTCGACGAGAATGGCCATCAGCGGATCCCTGGTTGTTCCCGCCTCTTCTCCGACAGATCCAAGACGCGATCAAGTGCCGCAATCAGCGCAGGAATGATGCTTTAGCCCTAATGACGCCCGTAGGTTGCCGGCTCATGCCAGCCCCATGCTGCATGCCTGGGCTGTAGAAAACGGTTCGCCCCTACCGGGGTGCACCGGCTTTCGCCATCTTGTACCACTACCCGTTCCCCGCAAGGTGGACGGGCCATCGGTTCGTCCGAGGCGGCAAGCGGAGGCGGCGGGCATGGTCTTGCGTTGCACCGAGGTGCACGCGTCCAACGCGGACGATGGCGGCGTGCGGCCCGATGCGCAAAGGCTGATGTTTCCGGCCCCCTATCGCGCACAGATCGCCGCGCTCACAACGAGCCACCGAAATCTCGAGGACCTCGCCGCGTCCTTCCCGGCGCTGCTGTTCGCGCTCGCGACCGACTACGCGACGCCCGAGCAACGAAGCGACGCGCTCGAAGCCATTCTCGCCGGCAAGAAGCTCAAGGCCGCCGCGCAAAGGCTCGGTCTGCCGCTCTGGCTCCGCCGCCTTCCACCGGCCGCGCTGACCGCCCCGCTCCCCGTCCTGCCCGATGATCCGGAGTTCGCGCTCGCCGCGGTTCCGGCGCTCCCGCGCCAGCCCGAGGCGATGCTGCCGTGGCTCGACTTCATCAGCCTCGCCGATCGGCTCGCAGGGCGCGACGTCGCCCTCTGGTTCGCGCGCCACGGCCGGCTCGTGCCGCCCGCCACGTCAGCGGCGGAGGCGCTGTGGACGCTCGCCTGGGCCTTCTATGCCAAGCGCCCGGACACACTCGCGGGGCGCATCCAGCGTCTCGCATGGACGCCGCGCACCGGACCGCGCTCGGCGCGCGAGGAAGCCGCCAACTGGCGCAAGCGCATCGAGGGGCTTCTGGCGCTCGGCACCGGTTTCCCGAACACGTGGTTCGCCGATGGTACGGCCATGGGCTACGACTTCGTGGCGCTGAAGAGCCCTGAGGACCTGTTCGCCGAGTGCGCCTCAATGCGCAACTGCCTCGACCTCTACGCGCTCCGGCTTGGGCACATGCGCTCGCGGCTCTTCAGCGTGCGCAGCCGCGGCAAGCCCATTGCGACGCTGGAGCTCGGCCTGCGCAACGATGAAGTGGGTGTCCCCTTCATCGTGCAGCTCAGAGGCATCGGTAATCGGCGCGCGTCGCCGGCCGTGTGGCAGGCCGTTCATGCCTGGATGGGCGGGCAGTCGTTCGCCCATCTCGATCGCACGCCACGGCCCAAGCGCATGTCGCTTGTTCTGAGACGCGAGCTGTGGGCGCCGCTGACCGAGGCCGCCACCGCGCTCGGCCTCGGCGAGCGCATCGAGCCCCTCACCATCGGCCGGGCGCCCGTGCGCAAGAAGTCGCCCTCGCGCTGAGAGCGCGCTACGCCGCAGTCTGCTCCTGAAGGCCGAGTGCCGTCGCAAGCTGCGTCAACGTGCGCGTGCGTATTTCGTAGGACGGCGCGATCGCGACGACGATGACCTCGTCCGCATTGAACTCCGTCTTCAGATCGACAATGCGCGTCGACACCTCATCGACTGAGCCGATCGTCGCGCGCGGGCGCTCGCGCGCCGCGATAGCCGCCTCGCGCTCGGACATCTGATAAGCCGCGGCTTCCTCGAGCGTCAGGAGTGGCTTGTTGATGCCCATGGCTGCCCAGGCCCAGCGGATCAGCATCGCCTTCTCGATGAGCTGTGCTTCCTCCGGGCTGTCGGCGCAGAGCGCGATCATGGCGAGCGCCAGGCGCGGCGCTTCGTCATGGCCCTTGCAGAAGTGCTCTCGATAGGCGTGCGCGACCTGCGCGCCCGTATAGGCATTGATGAAATGTGCGAAGGCAAAGTTCATACCGAGGTGCGCCGCGAATGACGCGCCGCCTGTCGATGAGCCGAGCACCCACATCTCCGGACTTGTCGGGCCGACAGGATTGGCGATCTCGCCGTGCAGCGGATGGCCGTCCGGCACCGTGCCCTTGAAGATCGCGGAAAGCTCCATGAGCTGACGCACGAAGCCTTCCTCGCTGTCCATGGGCTTGCCGTCGAACAGCACGCGTGCCGTGCGCGGGTGACCGCCCGGTGCGCGCCCGAGACCGAGATCGATGCGGCCCGGATAGAGGGCTTCGAGCATCTTGAACTGCTCGGCGATCTTGAAGCTCGCATAGTAGGGCAACATGATGCCGCCCGTGCCGATGCGGATGCGCTCGGTCTCGGCGCCAAGCCGTGCCAGGAGGATCTCGGGGCTCGCGTCGGCAAGACCGAGGAGCCCGTGGTGCTCGGCGAGCCAGTAGCGATGGTAGCCGAGCTTGTCCGCAAGACGCGCGAGCTCGATCGTCGACCGGATCGCGTCGGCCGGCGTCGCACCACCTATGATCGGCGATTGGTCGAGAACGGATACGGGAAAATCGGCCATCAGGCTTTGTGCGTCTTCGGCACGTACGCCTCAACCGGGCCGCCCGCTTCCTTCCACCCTTTGAAGCCGCCGAGAATGTGCGCGACAGGCTTGAGGCCCATATCCTGTGCGACCTTTGCGGCGAGTGCCGAACGCAACGCGCCGGCGCAGAAGAAGACGAACTTCTTGTCCTCGCCGAAGATCGGCTTGAAGTACGGGCTCGCCGGATCGATCCAGAACTCGAGCATGCCGCGCGGTGCATGAAAGGCGCCGGGCACCTTGCCATCTCGTTCGAGCTCGCGCGGATCGCGGATATCAACGAGGACGATATCAGTGTTCCCGACCAGTTTGATCGCGTCGGTCGGCTCGATCTCCTCGATCGCGTTTTTGGCCTCCGCGACCATGGTCATGACGCTCTTGGTGATGTTCTGGGCCATTGCTCGGCTCCTCGTTCAGGTGTTCCACGCGTGTGTTGAAACGACGATGGCACTGCGCGCATTGAACTGCAAGTGTGCTCCCCTGCGCGTGCGGACGCTCACCCATGCCCTTGACGCCGCATTGCATGCGGGCTTAACACGCAAAGTGGTTGATGGAGATGCCCTGATGAGCACCGCCTACGACAGCAGCAACATTTTCGCGAAGATCCTTCGCGGCGAGCTACCGGCGCACAAGGTTTACGAGGACGCCGACACGTTCGCTTTCATGGATATCATGCCGCGCTCGAGGGGCCACGCGCTGGTGATCCCGAAGACGCCCGCGCGCAATCTGTTGGATGCGAGCCCAGCCCAGCTCGCGGCATGCCTTGTGACGGCACAGAAGATCGGCCGCGCGGCCATGAAGGCCTTTGATGCGGACGGCATCACCCTGCAGCAGTTCAATGAGCAGGCCGGCGGCCAGGTCGTGTTCCATCTCCACTTTCACGTGCTGCCGCGCTGGAACAGCCAGAAGCTGCAGCCGCATACGGGCCAGATGGAAAAGCCCGAAGTCCTCGCCGTCAACGCCGAGAAGCTGCGTCAGGCGCTCGCTGCAAGCTAAGCGACGTGCCAGACTAGCCGATCAAGAAGTGTCCCGCGATCAACGCGAGCGTACCGATCGCAACGCCGGCGCCGAGGTTTTTTCTGATTGCGAAGAATGCGGCGATTCCGATAAGCGCAGCGCCATAGCGCGTCGGGGCACTTATCGCCGCCATGGCCCCGGTGGGGAAGACGACGAGGCGCGCAACGAGGCCCGCGACGATCGCCGAGGACACTGCGCGCACCCAGATGAAAAACTCACTTTGCGGATCGAGATCGCGCCCGATCAGCGCGCCGGCCCAACGCCAGGGCTCGCTCGCGAGAAAGCCCGCGATGAAGAACGGCAGATAGCCGCCCCACAAGCCCCACACACCCGGCAGACCACTCACGTTCGCCTCCATCGGCCGAGCAGCCATGCGAGCGTGCCGCCGGCAAGGCCGGTCAGCAAGAGATCGAAGCCCGGCAGCCAAGCATAGGCGAGCGGCGCGATCGCGATGCCCGCACCAATGGCGAGGTGGTCGGCGCGTGAGCGCGCCGTTTCGATCATGGCCAGCAGGAAGGTCAGCGGCATGGTGAAGAGCAGCGCGGCCGCCATCCATTCGGGGACTGTGCCCGCCGCGAGATAGCCGAGCGCCGTTGCCGCAAGCGTTCCGGAGAGAATGCCGACGCCGATGCCGAGGTAGTACGTGAGACGAACCTCCGGGCGCACCGTCGGGAGACGGCGCAGCCCTTCGATCCACACGGTCACGGCGACGAAGTGCACGACCAGAAGCTCATGCCAGCGCGGGCCGCCATGCCCCTTGAGCCAAGGCATGATCACGACAGTCATCGGCAGGAAACGCACCGCCGTCAGGCTGACAGCGAGGGCTGCCGCGGCGAGCGACGCGCCGCGCGCGGCATGATCGGCAAGCACGACCTGCGCCGGTAATGCCTGGAGAAAGATGGGCAGCGCGAGCGCCTGGCCAAGCGTGAGGCCGGCCTCGCGCGCGAAAGCGCCATAGCCGAGTATGCCGGCGTAGAGCACAGTCGCCGGGACGCCGAACATGGCGAGCGTCCCGCGCCAGAATGCACCCATCCGTGTCATCGGCTCGGGCGTGGTGGGAGCGGGTTCGATCATGAACCGCAGCCCCCAATCTCCAACAGAATTCCTCCCCCCTTGTGGGGCAGGTTGGGAGGGGGGGATTGCAGAACAATAGCGGTAGGGATTCCCCCCACCCCTAGCCCCTCCCCACAAGGGGGAGGGGAAAAGCGCGCGGTACCGCGCTTGCCCAGGATCATGGTTGCCCCCAAACACGAAAATGCCCGCCTCAACGGCGGGCATTTCCTGTGTACGTGGTCAGGCGCGAACCCTCAATCGTCTTTGCGCCGCCGCGGCACGCTCGGTACGGCACCCGATGGCTTCTTGGGGCCGGACAGCGAGCGCTTCGGACCAGCCCCGACCAGCGCGTCGGCCGGAGGATCGTCATCGACGACGTCATCGTCGTCGTCCTCCTCTTCCGCCTTGATCTTGGCCTGCCGCGCCGCCGGATCAGCCGGCAGATACTCGAAGGCGAGCTTCTGATCTTCGCCCTCGCCTTCGGTCGCGATCTTGACGATGCCGCCATTCTCGAGCTTGCCGAAGAGCAGCTCTTCCGCGAGCGGCTTCTTGATGTACTCCTGGATGATCCGCGCCATGGGCCGGGCACCGAACTTCTCGTCGTAGCCCTTCTTGACGATCCACTTGGTGGCGTTTTCGCCGAGTTCGATCGTCACGCCGCGGTCGGCAAGCTGCGCCTCCAACTGGAAAACGAACTTCTCGACGACCTTGGTGATCACATCCTCGGGCAAGCCACTGAACGCCACCACGGCATCGAGACGGTTGCGGAACTCCGGCGTGAACAGCCGGTTGATCGCCTCCGTGTCATCGCCTTCGCGCTTCGAGCGGTTGAAGCCGATCGCAGCCTTGGCCATGTCGGACGCGCCCGCATTCGTCGTCATGATGAGGATGACGTTGCGGAAGTCGACGGACTTGCCGTTGTGGTCGGTCAGCTTGCCGTGGTCCATGACCTGCAGAAGGATGTTGAACAGATCCGGATGCGCCTTCTCGATCTCGTCGAGCAGGAGGACGCTGTGCGGATGCTGGTCGATCCCGTCGGTCAGGAGACCGCCCTGATCGAAACCGACGTAGCCCGGGGGCGCGCCGATGAGGCGCGAGACCGTGTGCTTCTCCATGTACTCGGACATGTCGAAGCGCAGAAGCTCGATGCCCATGAGGTTCGCGAGCTGCTTCGCGACCTCGGTCTTGCCGACACCCGTCGGACCCGAGAACAGATAGCAGCCGATCGGCTTCTCCGGCTCACGCAGGCCCGCGCGCGCGAGCTTGATGGCACTCGACAGGGCCTCGATGGCCTTGTCCTGGCCGAACACGACGCGCTTCAGGTCCTTCTCGAGGTTCGACATGACTTCGGCGTCGGACTTGGAAACGGTCTTCGGCGGAATACGCGCCATCGTGGCGATCGTCGCCTCGATCTCGGCGACGCCGATCTTCTTCTTGCGCTTGCCTTCCTCGACGAGCATCTGGCTGGCGCCGGTCTCGTCGATGACGTCGATCGCCTTGTCCGGCAGCTTGCGGTCGTGAATGTACTTCGCCGACAGCTCCACCGCGGCCTTGATCGCGCCGCGCGTGTACTTCAACCGGTGGAAGTTCTCGAAGTACGGCTTCAGGCCCTTGAGGATCTCGATCGTATCCTCGACCGAAGGCTCCTTAACGTCGATCTTCTGGAAGCGGCGGACGAGCGCGCGATCCTTCTCGAAGTGCTGGCGGTACTCCTTGTAGGTCGTCGAGCCGATGCAGCGCACCGCCCCCGACTGAAGCGCGGGCTTCAGCAGGTTGGACGCGTCCATTGCGCCGCCGGACGTCGCGCCGGCACCGATGACCGTGTGGATCTCGTCGATGAAGAGGATCGCACCCGGATAGGCCTCGACCTCCTTCATGACCGCCTTGAGGCGCTCCTCGAAGTCGCCGCGATAGCGCGTGCCGGCGAGCAACGCGCCCATGTCGAGCGCGAAGATCGTCGCGTCACGCAGCACCTCGGGCACCTCGCCGCGGATGATCTTGCGCGCGAGACCTTCGGCGATCGCCGTCTTGCCGACGCCGGGATCACCGACGAACAGCGGGTTGTTCTTCTGGCGCCGGCAGAGCACCTGGATCGTGCGCAGAACCTCAGGCAAGCGCCCGATGAGCGGATCAATCTTGCCGTCGCGCGCCTTCTTGTTGAGGTTCACGCAATAGGTGTTGAGCGCGTCGGCGCCAGCCTTCTTGTCGCCGCTCGCACCTTCCGCGCCGCCCTCCTCGTCGACACCGCGCACCTGGCGCGGCTCGCTCATGCCGGGCCGCTTGGCAATGCCATGGCTGATGTACTGGACGGCGTCGAAGCGCGTCATCTCCTGCTCTTGCAGGAAGAACGCGGCATGGCTCTCACGCTCGGCGAAGAGCGCGACCAGCACCTGCGCACCCGTCACCTCCTCGCGGCTCGAGGACTGCACGTGCACGACTGCGCGATGAATGACGCGCTGGAAGGCTGTCGTCGGCGCGGCTTCGACCGTATTCTTCGACACATGCATGTCGAGTTCCTCGTCGAGGAACTCGGTCACGCGGCGGCGGATCTTCTCGATATCGACGTTGCACGCCCGCATGACACCGGCCGCATCGGCGTCATCCAACAGCGCCAGCAGCAAGTGCTCGAGGGTTGCATACTCATGCGACCGCTCGTTGGCATACTCGAGGGCGCGGTGGAGTGCCTGTTCCAGGCTTTGCGAGAAGGATGGCAAGGGCGTCTTATTCCTTTTCCATGGTGCACTGCAGAGGATGCTGGTGCTGGCGCGAGAAGTCCATCACCTGTGCAACCTTCGTCTCAGCGATCTCGTACGTGTACACCCCACATATGCCGACACCTTTATGGTGAACGTGCAGCATGATCCGGGTGGCATCTTCGCGCCCTTTGTTGAAGAAACGCTCAAGCACATGCACGACGAACTCCATCGGCGTGTAGTCGTCGTTCAGCAGCAGCACCTTGTAGAGGCTCGGCCGCTTCGTCTTCGGACGGGTCTTGGTAACGAGGCCGGTCTTGCCTTCGCCGTCGCCGCTTTCGCCGTCCGCTCCGTTTCCGTTCTTGCCCGCCATCGTCAGTAGAAATCGATCCAGCATTCCCGAGCCTCAGCACTTCCCAAGCTCGAAAGACCTACGCGGCCTGCTCAACGGCCTGGGCCGCACATTTCCTGTTGCGCTTATTCTAAGGGCAGCGCACGCGGGACTGCAATTCGTTCGATGGTGAAAGCCAGCCCGTGCATCACGTCTTCGCGAGCGGGCGGGCGCGACTACCCCCAACTTCCTCTCGCGGATCATATTTGGTGTCGCCACCGGACAAAATAAAGGCCACCGGGCCACGCCCGGCACGCTGACCACGGCTGCGCGGCGGACGCGGCTCCTCGGGCCCCATTCAGCATCGCCGGATTAGCCTGCTTCGCTTGCCCCAGGCCAACGCACCTGCCGACGCACTTGACCGGCGCACCTGGATGGCATTCAGATCTGGCGCAAGCACTCGTGACTGCCTGTCCAACCCGGAACCTATTCCCATGAAATATGTGATCGACCCGCCGCGCCAGGCGGCGCTCCCCGTCCGCGGCTCGTCCGACCTGTTTCCGGTGCACCGCATCTATTGCATCGGCCGCAACTACGCCGAGCACGCCCGCGAAATGGGGCACGATCCCAACAAGGAGCCGCCGTTCTTCTTCCAGAAGAACCCCGACAACCTGCGTACCGACGGAAAGTTCCCCTATCCACCGGGCACCTCGGACGTTCACTTCGAGATCGAGATGATCGTGGCGCTGAAATCGGGCGGCAAGGACATCAAGCCCGAGGATGCTCTCTCCCACGTCTGGGGATACGGCATCGGCCTCGACATGACCCGGCGTGACCTCCAGGGCGAAGCCAAGAAGTTGGGGCGTCCGTGGGAGATCGGCAAGGCCTTCGAGTACTCTGCCCCGGCAACCGCGCTGATCCCGGCCTCCGAGATCGGCCATCCGACGACGGGCGCCATCTGGCTCGACGTGAACGGCAAGCGGCGCCAGGCGGGCGACCTCAATCAGATGATCTGGGATATTCCGGGCCAGATTGCCTACATCTCGACGCTCTTCGAGCTGAAGGCCGGCGACATCATCATGACCGGTACACCATCAGGCGTCGGTGCCATCGTCAAGGGTGACAAGCTGCACGGGCACGTCGATGGCCTCGGCGATCTCCACGTCGAGGTTGTCTAAAACACGCCATTTCTCCCTCCGGCGCGCACCTGCTACAACGGGCGCAACCGAATAATTGCGCCTCGTATCGGTGCGCCGGAGGAGATTGCCCATGACCACTGCTATTCCGAAAACGCAGCGCCGCGTCGTCCTCGCCAATCGGCCGGCGGGCGAGCCTTCGGGCCAGGATTTTCGTGTCGAGGAGGCGCCGGTTCCTGAGCCCGGTCCCGGGCAAATCCTTGTTCGCGCCATCTATCTCTCGCTCGACCCGTACATGCGCGGGCGAATGCGCGATGTCGTTTCATATGCCCCGGTCGTGCAAATCGGCGAGGTCATGCCCGGCGGCATCGTCGGCGAAGTCGTGAAGTCGAATAATCCTGCTTACAAGGTCGGCGACATTGTCGAAGAGCGCCTCGGCTGGCAGGAGTACGGCGTCAGCAGCGGCACAGCGCGCAAGATTGATCCGACGCTCGCGCCGATCTCGACCGCCAACGGCATTCTCGGCATGCCGGGCCTTACAGCCTATTTCGGGCTCTTGGAGGTCGGACAGCCCAAGCCCGGCGATACGGTCGTGGTCTCGGCCGCGTCGGGCGCGGTCGGACAGGTCGTCGGGCAGATTGCGAAGCTCGCGGGATGTCGCGCGGTCGGTATCGCGGGTGGTGCCAAGAAGTGCGGCTTTGTCACCAACGAGCTCGGCTTCGACGCATGCGTCGACTACAAGGCCGGCGGCGACCTGACCGCTGCGGTCAAAGCCGCCTGTCCGGACGGCGTCGACGTCTATTTCGACAATGTCGGCGGGCCGGTCACCGACGCGGTGATCGCGAACATCAATTTCTGGGCACGTGTCGCGATCTGCGGCTCAATATCGCAGTACAATTCAGACACTACCGAGATGGGACCGCGCACGCCGGGCTTCTTCGTCGGGCGGCGCGTGACGTCACGCGGCTTCATCGTCTCCGACTTCCTGACGCGCTTCCCGTTCGCCATGGCGCGGCTCGGCAAGTGGGTCCGCACCGGCAAGCTCAAGTACCGCGAGGACATCGTCGACGGCGGTATCGCCAAGGCGCCGGAGGCGTTCATCGGCCTCCTCAGAGGCGAGAACTTCGGCAAACGGCAGGTCCGCATCAGCCCCGAGCCCGTGGGCCTCCCGAAGGCCTGAGCCTCGAGATCGCAATGAGGGCGACCGCATGACTCCCTTGCGAAAGCCTGAGGTCCTCGCGATCGGCGAGCCCATGGTCGAGTTCAACCAGTCGGGCGGACCCGGCTCACGCAACTATCTGCAAGGTTTTGGCGGCGACACTTCGAATTTTGCCATTGCCGCGGCCCGCCAGGGCGCGCGAGCCGCCTATTTCACGCGTCTTGGCGACGACGTCTACGGCCAGATGCTGCGCAACCTGTGGGAGCGCGAGAGCGTCGATGCGAGCGCCGTCGAAAGTGATCCGCACGCCTTCACGGGCATCTATTTCGTGACGCATGGCGAGAGCGGACATCAGTTCTCGTTTTTCCGCACGGGCTCGGCGGCAAGCGGCATGCATCCCGCCCACTTGCCGCTCGCCATGATCCGCGGCGCGCGTGTGCTGCACGTCTCGGGCATATCCTTCGCCATCTCCGCGAGCGCCGCCGACACCTGCTATGCCGCGATCGAAGCGGCGAAGGCGGCCGGCGTCATGGTCTCGTTCGATACCAATCTGCGTCTCAGGCTCTGGTCGAAGGACCGGGCGCGCGCCGTCATGACCGATGTGATCGGTCTCGCCGACATCTGCCTGCCGAGCTATGACGACGTCGTCGTCATAACAGGGCTGACCGATCCCGATGCGCTCGTTGATTTCTGCCTCGCTCGCGGCGCGCGCATCGTCGCGTTGAAGCTCGGCGCAGACGGCGCTCTCGTTGCCGACCGCGATCAGCGCATACGGATCGCGCCGCATAAGTGCCATCCGGTCGATGCTACTGGCGC
>DATMRT010000116.1:0-29380 GCA_035565975.1 Hyphomicrobiaceae bacterium | reverse complement strand
ACGAGGCCGAGCGAGACGCGGCAGCGGCTGCCATGCCCGCGCGCGTTGTCGATCAGGTTCGCGATCACGCGACGAAGCGCGATCGGATCGCCATGGACGGCGACTTTGCTTTCAGAGCACGCCGCAAATTCGATGGCGTTGTCCTGCCGGCGCACGATCTCGTCCGTCACGAGCGCCATCAAGTCAACCGACTCGCGACGATCGGAGACGGTCGCCCCGCGCGCGACACTCAGGGCATCGTCGATCAGAGCCGTCATCTCGTCGAGATCGCGCTCGGCCCGCACACGCTGATCTTCATTCTCCATGGTCTCGGCTCTGAGCCGGAGGCGCGTGATGTACGTCTTCAGATCGTGGCTGATGGCGCCGAGCAGCATGGTACGCCCTTTGATCAGCGCCGAGATGCGTCCCTGCATGTCGTTCGTCGTCGCGATCAGGCGGCGGATCTCCGGCGCGCCCCGCGGCTCGATCTCGCGCGGCAAGCCATCCCCGGCAAACAGGCTCAGCGACCGTGCAAGCGCGCGCAGCGGACGTGCTTCGCGCGCAATGGCCCACATCGCGGTCGCGGCAAAGAGACAGCCGAACAGGCCGATGCCGAGACCGACCGGAATGCCGAATACCCGGCGGCTGGCATCACCGCGTATCTCGAAGACCGCGTAGTTGCCGTCGAGCAGCGCGACCGCAATGGAAATGGGCGCACGCCGGTCCCCACTGAGGCGTTCCAGCAGCCGCACGATGGGGCGCGCCGGCTCGCTCGACTGGCGGAAAGCAAGCACCTCGCGATCGGGCAGACTCTCCAGATACTGCCCGAGCAGCCATTCGACACCCGGCATCCGCGAGCCATCGAGAGAGCCTGCCTCCGATGCGCCGACAATCCGCACATGGAACGTGTCGGATGTCACGGCCTTGAGCACCCGCGCGCGATCGGCCGGCGGCGTCGCATCGATCAGCTCGACGATCGCAGCCGCCTGCGCTGGAATCGGGAAGCGCTCAGCACCGGTCTCGCGCCGATCGCGCGCGAGAATCCCAAGTACGAGGCCGAGGGCCGCAAATGCGACAAGCAGCGCCAGCACGATCAGGACGACGCGGCCGAAGAAACTCAAGCGGCCCAGCATCTCAGACCTCTTCGACCGGCACAGCTAGAATGTAGCCGGCGCTGCGCACGGTCTTGATGAGCGGCGTGCCGGTGCTCTCGATCTTCTTGCGCAGGCGACTGACCTGGACATCGATCGTGCGGTCGAGCGCATCGGAGCGCCGGCCTCGTGTCCAATCCATGAGCTGATCGCGCGACAACACGCGCCCGGGCCGTGTGACGAAGCAGACGAGAAGCTCATACTCGGCGCTGGTCAGTGTGATCTCGACGCCCTCGGCATCCAGGACCTGTCGCGCGTCGAGGTCGACAACCATCCCGCCTATGGCCAGGCGGCGATGCTGCTGGCCTTGCTGCCGCTCCATGCGCCGCAACACCGCGCGAATACGTGCGACGAGCTCGCGCGGATTGAACGGCTTCGGTATGTAATCATCGGCGCCCATCTCGAGGCCGACAATGCGATCGACATCCTCGCCGCGCGCGGTGAGGATGATCACCGGGACCTGCGATGTTGCCCTGAGCCGCCGGCAAATGGAGAATCCGTCCTCCCCAGGCAGCATGAGATCGAGCACGACCAGATCAGGCTCGCCGTACTGCGCGATCAGACGATCGAACGCAACGCCGCCGTCCGCGACGTCGACGCGAAGACCCTGCCGGTGCAGATAGTCCTTCAGCAGCGAGCGGATTTCGGGATCGTCCTCGACGACGAGCACGCGGGGTATTCGGCTCATGTCGGCAAGCGTATCGCACCGCCAGCGCGCCGAAAACCGGTCCCGTAGGGTGGTTACACTTCGTAACATTCGCGGCTCGACGCTGCAAAACCCCAGCAAAGCTTAACGCGCACTCTCCTTCACGTCGCCGCCCCTTGGCGACGGACTGTTTGGGATAGGTGAAGGAGAGAGATGTCATGAAACGATTTGCGCCCCTCGCACTCGGTGCCGTCTTCATGGTCGCTGGAGCGACCGCTGCCAGTGCTCACGACAGCTGGAGTCGCTCGAAGACCGTGGTCGGTCCGCACGGCGGGGTCTATTCCGCACAAGGCTCGGGCTCGTGCGCAGGAAACCGCTGCAGCTCGACGCAGCGCTGGACAGGCCCCGCAGGCAACACGGTTAGCCGGTCAGGGACAACGGGATGCCGCGGCGCGTGGTGCCGGACCACGGCGACGTACACGGGCCCAAACGGCGGTTCGGCCACGCGGTCCCGCGTCTATCGCCGCTACTGACGCGGACACGACGCAACGTGCCTCCCTGGTGTGGGCCGCCTTCCCGGCGGCCCCATCGCTCGATCCAAGGATAAGGTGCCATGACCCTCCCGAGTTTCTTCCGCCCGACGTTCCGAGCGGCACACGCGCTCGTCGCGGCGGCCCTATTGCTGACCCCTGGCCTTGCTCAGGCCCAACTCCTCGAAAGGCGCCCCGGCCTTGCCTTCGCGCGCGCCGCGCTCGAGGTCTGCGGCGGCGATGTTTCGCGCGTGTGTGGTGGCGTCGCGCCTGGGGGCGGCCGGATTGCGCAGTGCCTTATAAGCCAGCAAGAGAAGCTCTCGCCCGACTGCCGCCGATTCGTCACCGAGGCGAAATCTGCCCAGAACACGATGTTCGCGTGCGCCTCGGACGCCAAGCGGCTCTGCGCGACCACTTTGCCGGGCGGCGGCCGCGTCGTCGCCTGCCTGAGCCGCCAGCGCGATGCCATCTCGCGCGATTGCGCGCGCGCGCTCGATGAGGCAGCGGCGCTCTCACGGTGAGTATTCGAGCGCTCGAAGGCTCGGGTCGCTCGACTTGTAAGCGCATATCCGCCGGCCACGCGCTGCGCGCGCCGCCGCATGGAGGCAATACGCGAACGGAATTTTTGCGGCGCGCAGCAGCCCTCCGAAGCGGCAGCCGAGGCTCGGACTTGTGCCATTCCGGAGCGTCGTTAATACAAAATTAACTCTAATTGAACAAAACTCCGTTCGGCCGCGAGAGATGCCGACGGGTTGGTCCCTGCCTATGCCGGACCAGCTTCACGCAACCTTGTTGGCGCAAGGTGTTCGCGACGATTGGCGTAGGGATCGGGGCCACGTCCGGCACCGTTTGCATGATGCGCATCCCTGCGTGCTGGCTCGCTCGAGCCATGACCTCACTTCCCAAAGTTCTGACCGACAGGTGCCCGGCTTAGCGACGTCCGCTGCGACGTTCGGCAGCGCGGGACTAACGTTGCCAGCAGGTTCGCGGGCGCGCTTCAGCGCCTTTGTGCTTGCGGGTCTTCGTGCGGCTGACGGCAGGCGAATGAAGTTGCTGATCGGATAACACAAAGGGCGCATCGATGGCTTCAATCGTTTCTTCTCTGACCGTCAATCAGATCAAGCTGCTCTCCACGAGCGCCATCGCGGCCCTGACCACGGAAGATATGCAGGCCCTGAGCCCGACGCAGATCAAGGCGTTGAGCTCCGATCAGATCGCCGCCATCGAGACCGAAGATCTGCAGGCGCTGAGTTCCGATCAGGTAAGTGCCATCACCGCGAAGGCCCTCACCGGCCTGACGATCGAGCAGGTGGAGGCTCTCGGCACGTCGCAGATTGCGGGCCTTTCTTCGGCGCAGGTCGCCGCCCTCTACTCGAGCCAGATCGAAGCCCTCGACTCCGAACAGGTCCAGGCGCTCAACAGCACGCAGATCGCAGCGCTCGGCTCCGCGGCCCTCGGCAGCATGACCACAGAAGAGCTCGGCACTTTCACGGCCGATGAGGTCGCCGCGATCAACGCGAAGGCCATCGCCGGCTTGTCCACGGATCATATCGCCTCGCTGACGACCGACATGGTCGCCGCCCTCGGCGTCAAGCAGGTCGCGGCCCTCACCACCGCCCAAGTCGCGGCCCTGACCACGGAACAGGTTGCCGCGCTGACCACCGACCAGATCGGCGCTCTGACGTCGAAGCACCTCGCCGCGCTCTCGACCGAACAGGTAGAGGCCCTCACCACGGGCCAAGTCGCGGCATTGAATGCCAAGCAGGTAGCGGCGCTGAGCAGCGCGCAGGTTGAAGCATTCACGTCCGATCAAGTGCAGGCCCTGAGCAGCACGCAGATTGCCGCCCTCGGCTCGACGGCACTTGCGGGCATGACCACGGAAGAGCTCGCGACCTTCACGACCGATGAGATCGCCGCGATCAACATCAAGGCGATCGTCGGCCTCACCACCGATCAGGTCTCCTCGCTGACGACCGACATGGTCGCCGCCCTTGGCGTCAAGCAGATCGCGGTCCTCACGTCGGACCAGGTGGCTGCCCTGACCACGGAGCAGATCGGCGCCCTGACGAGCGACCAGATCGGCGCCTTGTCGGCAAAACAGCTTGCAGCGCTGACGACGGATCAGGTCGCCGCGCTCTCCACCGGACAGGTCGAGGCGTTGAGTTCGAAGCAGATCACGGCGCTCACGAGCGCTCAGATCGGGGCGCTGGATTCCGAGCAAGTCCAGGCGTTGAACAGCACGCAGATTGCAGCCCTGGGATCAGCCGCCATCGGCGCCATGACGACCGAGGAACTCGCGACCTTCACGACCGATGAGATCGCCGCGATCAACATCAAGGCGGTCACCGGCTTGACGACGGAGCAGATCGCGTCGCTCGGCACGGACATGGTTGCCGCGATTGGTGCGAAGCAGGTCGCGGTTCTCAGCACGGACCAGGTCGCGGCCCTGACGACGGATCAGGTGGCCGCACTGACGACCGCCCAGATCGGCGCCCTGACGACAAAGCAGGTCGCGGCGCTCTCGACGGATCAGGTCGCGAACCTCACGACGGATCAGGTCGGCGCCCTCAATGCAAAGCAGATCGCAGCATTCTCCAGCGCTCAGGTCGACGCGCTCACGTCCGATCAGGTACAGGCCCTGAGCAGCACGCAGATCGCGGCTCTCGGCTCGGCGGCACTCGCCACCATGACCACTGAGGAGCTCGGCACCTTCACGACCGATGAGATCGCCGCGATCAACATCAAAGCGATCGCCGGCCTCACCACCGATCAGGTGTCCTCGCTGACGACCGGCATGATCGAGGCTCTCAACGTCAAGCAGATAGCCGCCCTGACGACCGGTCAGATCGCGGCTCTCGGCACGGATCAGATCGCTGCATTGACGACCGACCAGATCGCGGCCCTGTCAGCCAAGCAGCTCGCCGCGCTCACGACGGATCAGATCGCAGCCCTGACCACCGAACAGGTCGAGGCCTTGAACGCGAAGCAGATCGCCGCTTTCACCAGCGCACAGGTCGATGCCCTGGGCTCCGAGCAGGTCCAGGCGCTGAGCAGCACGCAGATCGCGGCTTTGAGCGCGGCTTCGCTCGGCACCATGACCACGGAAGAGCTCGACACGCTGACCACCGATGAGATTGCGGCGATCAACATCAAGGCTGTCGCCGGTCTTTCGACCGATCAGGTCGCCTCGCTGACGACCGACAAGGTGGCCGCCCTCGGCGTCAAGCAGATCGCAGCCCTGACGACGGGCCAGATCGCGGCCCTGAGCACGGAACAGGTCGGCGCACTCACCACCGAACAGATCGGTGCGCTGTCGGCGAAGCAGCTCGCCGCGCTCACGACAGATCAGCTCGGGGCGCTCAGCACCGATCAGGTCGGCGCGCTGTCGGCGAAGCAGATCATAGCGCTGAGCAGCACCCAGATCGATACGCTGGACTCCGATCAGGTCCAGGCGCTGGGCAGCGCGCAGATCGCCGCCCTCAGCTCCGCTGCTCTCGGCACCATGACGACCGACGAACTCGCAACATTCACGACCGATGAGATCGCCGCGATCAATGTGAGGGCCGTGACCGGCCTGACCACCGATCAAGTCGCCTCGCTGACGACCGACAAGGTCGCAGCTCTCGGCGTCAAGCAGATCGCAGCCATGACCACGGGCCAGATCGCTGCGCTCACCACGGATCAGATCGGCGCGCTCACCACCGACCAGATCGTGGCCTTGACGACCAAGCAGCTTGGGGCGCTGACAACCGATCAGCTCGGGGCGCTCACCACCGATCAGGTCGGTGCCCTGAATGCGAAGCAGATCACGGCGCTCAGCAGCACCCAGATCGGCGCACTGGACTCTGATCAGGTGCTGGCGCTCACCAGCACGCAGATCGCAGCGCTCAGCGCAGCCTCGCTCAGCACCATGACCACGGACGAGCTCGCGACGCTCACGACCGATGAGTTTGCGGCGATCAACGTGAAGTCCATCACGGGCCTCACGACCGATCAGATCGCCTCGCTCACGACCGACAAGGTCGCGGCTCTCGGCGTCAAGCAGATCGCCGCCATGACCACGGGCCAGATCGCTGCGCTCACCACGGACCAGATCGGCGCGCTCACCACCGACCAGGTCGTGGCCTTGACGACCAAGCAGCTTGGGGCGCTGACAAGCGATCAGCTCGGGGCGCTCACGACTGAACAGGTCGGCGCGCTGAATGCGAAGCAGATCACGGCGCTGAGCAGCACCCAGATCGACGCACTGGACTCTGATCAGGTGCAGGCCTTGACCAGCACGCAGATCGCGGCGCTCAGCGCGGCGGCGCTCGGCACCATGACGACGGAAGAGCTCAACACGCTGACCACCGATGAGATTGCTGCGATCAACACCAAGGCGATCGCAGGTCTCACAACCGATCAGGTCGCCTCGCTGACGACCGACAAGGTCGGCGCTCTCGACGTCAAACAAGTGGCTGCGCTCACCACGGATCAGATCGGCGCTCTTACCACCGAACAGATCGAGGCGCTCTCCACCGACCAGATCGCCGCTCTGACGGCCAAGCAGATCGCGGCGCTGACGACGGATCATGTGGGGGCGCTCTCCACCGATCAGATCGCGGCGCTGAGTTCGAAGCAGATCATCGCGCTCACGAGCACGCAGGTCGAGGCCTTCAACTCCGACCAAGTCGCGTCCTTGAACAGCACGCAGATCGCCGCCTTGAGCTCGGCCGCGATCGACGCCATGGCGTCGGACGAGATCGCGACCTTCACGACCGACGAGATTGCGGCGATCAGCGTGAACGCTGTAGCCGGGCTCTCGACCGATGACATCGCAGCACTCAGCACCGATCAGGCCGGCGCCTTCACGACGCCGCAGATCCAGGCCATGAACTCGGCGCAGGTCGAGGCGGTGCTCGCAGCTTACAACTCGGTCTGATGAAAGTGCGGCGCGGCTTCGGCCGCGCCGCGATCAGGTTCCAGCGTCGCCAGCCCGACGCAAGCCCGTCCTGATAGCCAGTTTCTGATTTACTGGCTGTCTTTGCGCCCAGCCCGCAAGGACGCTTCGCTGCGGGGCGCTCGTGACCATAAACAAGGCTATTGCTTCCGACCCGTCCTCGCCGCTTGCCGGCATCCTCGAACGAGCCCGTCGTCAGCAGTTGTCTCTCGGCGAGTTGGTCCAGATCGCCGAGCAGCTCAATGGCGCAGGGCTTTCTGCCCTGGTCGCCGATCTTTACAAGACCTGGATTGCCTTCAACGACGGCAATCCCCTTCTATATCTCGCCTGCTTCAATTGCTCGGTCGCGGCGAAGCAGATCGGCGACGCCGCGGGATCGATCCAGGCCTTGCGTCACTGCCTGAAGCTCAACCCGCAGTTCGGCCCCGCACACATCAATCTCGGTCGCGCGCTCGAGGAGAGTGGCCTCGCGCATGAGGCCATCCAGCAATGGCGCAGCTTCGTCGATGTGAGCGCCGCCATCACGCCGGACAAGCTCAACCACCGTCTGATCTGTCTTCAGCAGATGGGGCGCGTTCTCGAAGGCGCAGGCCTGCTCGAAGAGGCCGAGGCCGCTCTCTGGCAAGCCATCGAGCTGCAGCCGGACAAGCTCGAAGCTGGTCAGCACTGGACGTCGCTGCGGCAGCGCCAATGCAAATGGCCTGTTCTGGTCGATACCGCCCACGTGTCATCCCGCCAGATGCTGGATGCGATGTCGTCCATGGCACTGGCCTGCTTCACCGACGATCCGCTCTTCCAGCTTGCCAAGGCCTACCGCTACAGCAAGTCGGCCGTCGGGCGCGCCGAGCCGGGCCGCATTGCCCGTCAGAAGCCGCGGCAGAAGACGGGGACCAGGCAGCGCCTGCGCGTCGGATACGTATCCTCGGACCTGCGCGAGCACGCGGTCGGCTTCGCCCTCTGCGAAGCGCTCGAGCTCCACGACAAGAGCAGCGTCGAAGTCTTCGCGTATTATTGCGGCGAGCCGCGCAGGAACGACGCGACGCATGAACGCATCAAGAAAGCCGTCGACGGCTGGCGCGAGATCGCCGCGCTCGGTGATGCCGAAGCGGCAGCGCAAATCGTCGCCGACGAGATCGATATCCTCGTCGACCTCAATGGCTACACCAAGCAGGCGCGAACCAGGATCTTCGCTTACCGGCCAGCGCCGGTCATCGTGAATTTCTGCGGCTTTCCGGGATCCACCGGCAGCCCCTTTCATCAGTACCTGATCGCGGATGAGCGGATCATCCCTCCCGGGCATGAGATCTACTACTCCGAGAAGGTGCTGCGGCTCCCTTGCTACCTCCCATGCGACCGCAAGCAGAAGATTCCGCCGAAGCCAAGTCGCGCCGAAGCCGGACTTCCCGAGGATGCCTTCGTCTATGCGTGCCTCAACGGCATGCAGAAGATCACCGCGAATGGTTTCGCGCGCTTCATCGCCATCCTGTCGGCGACACCCGGCAGCGTGCTGTGGTTACGTACCGGAAACGAGGGCGCCAACCAGCGCCTGCGCGATGCAGCAGCCCAAGGCGGCATCGCCCCCGAGCGCCTCATCTTCGCGCCTTCGGTCTCGGGGCACGGAAATCACATCTCGCGATTGGGCCTCGCCGATCTCTTCCTCGACACCTTTCCTTATGGCGCTCACGCGACCGCGACCGACGCCCTGAGAGCGGGTTTGCCTGTCTTGACGTTCCCGGGAAACAGCTTCGCGACACGGGTCTGCGCGAGCATTGTCGCGGCGGCCGGCGCACCTGAACTGATCTGCAGCGGACCGGATGACTACACGCGCCGGGCCATAGCCTTCGCACACGACCGAGCCGCCCTCGCGGCCGTGCGTGCCTCCCTGCAGCGACAGCGCGACATCTGCGCCCTGCACGACACGCCAGCCTTCGTGCGTCGCCTCGAGGAATGGTTCTGGCACATGCAGGACGAAGCCGAACGCGGCGAGACGCCGGTGCCGGACCTGCGCAATCTCGACACCTATTACGAGATCGGCGCGAGCATCGTGCTGGAGAATGTCGAGTTCGCGAGCGAGCGCGACTACCGCCAGCGCTATCGCGACAAGCTCGCCGAGTGGAATGACTATGCGCCGCTCGAGCGGGACTCCCGCCTCTGGAACGAAGCAGCATCATAGGGTGACTGCCGTCCGGCTCTCAGGGTAATCACCCACGCGGCACGCAAGGTGAGGCCGTCGGCATCTCGCCGCGCCGACCGCATCTTCGCCTTTATCGCAGCCAATCATCCCGATCGCGCAACCGCGCGAATTGGCTCGCCCTTCCATCTTTTCGTCGCGGTTACGTGACTTGACTTGCGCGGGGGCAGCAATCTTCCTGGTTATCACGCGGGCGTCATTTTGGGAGGTTCGACCTTGCCTCAAGCCGAAGCCCGATTGTGCTCGATCGCGACCGCCGTGCCCGAGTACGTCGTTACGCAGACGGAAGTGGCCGAGCGCACGCGGCGCGTATTCGGTCTGCGCATGCCGGAGTTCGACCGCATTGCGCCCGTGTTCGAGAACGCCGGTATCGCGGTGCGCCATGCCGTGCGACCGGGCGAGTGGTACGAGCAGGACCGCTCATGGACCGAGCGCACGGACGTCTACCTTTCCGAAGCCACGCGGCTCTTTGTGAGCGCGGGGCGCCTTGCGCTGGAACGGGCCGGTCTTTCGGGCCAGAACATCGATTGCGTGGTCACCGTGTCCTCGACGGGCATCGCAACGCCGAGCCTCGAGACGCGGGCCGCTGCCGCCTTGAACCTGCGCCCTGATATCGCGCGCGTGCCGGTATTCGGATTGGGATGCGCCGGCGGCGTCACCGGCCTTTCGATCGCCGCCCGTCTGGCCGAAGCGCGGCCCGGCAGCAATGTGCTGCTCGTCGCCGTCGAGTTGTGCTCGTTGGCCATCCGGCTCGACAAGCTCACCAAGGCCAACATCGTGGCGCTGGCGCTGTTCGGCGACGGCGCTGCGGCTGCCGTCATCCGGACCGATGTGCACGGTCACGCGCGTATCGCGGCCGCCGACGAATACACCTGGCCCGACACGCTCGACATCATGGGCTGGGACGTTGATCCGCAAGGTTTCGGCGTCATTTTCGACCGCTCCATCCCGCCCTTCGCGATGGAGCACCTGTCGCCGGCCGTCGACGGTATGCTTGGCCGCCAGAATGTCACGCAAAGCAGCATCGATCGCTTCATCTGCCATCCGGGCGGCGCCAAAATCGTCGAGGCGATCGAAACAGGGCTGTCCTTGAAGACCGGCGTACTCGATCACGAGCGCGCCATCCTCGCGCGCTTCGGGAACATGTCGGCGCCGACGGCGCTCTTCGTTCTCGAGCGAGCGATCGCCGCGGGATTGCCACCGCGGTCGATGCTGATGGCGCTCGGCCCCGGCTTCACGCTGAGCGCGCTGACGCTCGTGCAGGGTCCCAGATGAATTACGACGGGCTCCATCTCGATGCCGCCGCCGTAACGGTTCTCGCGCTCGTGACCGCGCAGCGGCTAGGCGAGCTTGTCTACGCACGCTTCAACGAAAGGCGGCTCAAGAATGCCGGCGCCGTCGAGCATGGGGCATCGCACTATCCGCTGATTGTCGCGCTGCACGCCGCGTGGCTCGCCGGGCTCTGGTTCCTGGCCAGCGGCATCCGGCCCGACTATGGCTGGCTCTCGATATTTGTACTTCTGCAGGCGGCCAGGATCTGGGTTTTGCATACGCTCGGGCCAAGGTGGACGACGCGTATCATCGTGCCGCCGGACAAGAGCCCGATCCGCACCGGACCCTATCGCTTCCTCTCTCATCCGAACTACGCGGTCGTCGCGGCCGAGATATTCGTGTTGCCGATGGCTTTCGGTCTCTTCTTTTACGCATTGCTCTTTTCCGCACTCAACGCTCTGGTCCTCGCAATCCGCATCCGCGCCGAGGATACGGCGCTGCGCGGTTCCGGCGTTCCATCCCATTCCTGACCTGACCCGCCGCTACTCGGTCGGAATCTTCGTGGTCGTTATCGGCCTCGACACGCCGTCCACGTGATACTTGTGGCACGTCAGACAATCCTGGCGCGCCATGCTGCTGTTGTGGCACGTCTGGCAGAGATCCTTCTTCACCGCGCCGAAATTGGACGCGAAGCTCTGCGGATTGCCCTGCTCGTATGACTTGATATAGGGACGCCCCTTTTCGAGGGTATGGCACGTCAGGCAGCCACGGTCCGGCATGATGCCGAAATGCGGCTCATGAATGAAATGCGTGAAGCGGCCATGTTTGCTCTCCGCGGAAGGCGGAGAGAAATTGACCACCCGCCCCTTGCTCTGGATATCGTCGACGCTGTGGCATTTCGTGCATGAGCCTTGCGCATCCTTGCTCGTGAGCGCGTTGAAGACCGCTGCAGTCGGAGTCTTGCCGCCCTTGGGCGCTTTCGGACCGGTCAGGAACAGCCACGAGTAGATGAACTTGTCCTTGTGCCCGATGGGACGATAGAAGATCGCGTATTCCTGCCGATACCAGCCACCGTATTCGGCCCAGCTTTCCGGATCGATCTTGCTTTCGATGCTGACGACCGGCTCGGCCCGCGGCTGAGGCCTCGCGACGGCAGCGTCCCAGCCCGCCGAGGCAGCGGCTGATGGACTTGCCTCTGTTTTCGTCGTCGCGGGAGCGGCCGGCGCGCTCTCTGCATCCGCTCGTTTCGCTGCTGCCCCTTTGGACTCGGCCGGTTTCCCGTCGCCCTTGACCAAGGTCGCCATCTCGCGCAGCTCCTGCTCCGTCGGATGGAGCAGATCATCCGTTTGGTCTCCTGCCTTGGCGGGCGGCCGTTCGTCCGCCGCGGGCGCTTCCTTGCCGCCAGCGGCTTTCGAACTCTTGTCGGTCGCCTCAGACTTGGCTGACTCATCGGGCGCACTCTTGGCACCCACCGGCTCATCCGATTGACCAGCCTGGGCACGCTCAATCGGCGCGGCTACCTCGCTATCGGCAGCCGAACCCGAAACGGTGGTGACCCATCCACCCGGCTCGGACTCGCGCACTTCCTTGCGATCGGCCATTTCCGTGCCGAGGTTCGGGAGCCATTGGAGCTGCGCACCGATGACCACATCACGCGGGATGCTCGCCGTCAGATCGGCAACGAGCGTAGCGCTCAGCTTGGCGCCGCCGCCGATGCCGAGATCGCCCAGCACGTCGGAGGCCTTTCCCGTGATCAGCGCATAGTACAGCCGCTTTATCTCCCAAACGAGGTCCGTCACCGCCTTGATCTGCTTGCTGTTGGCGCGGCTCAGATCCTGAAGGTCCAAGCCCTCCACCGTCTTGATGAGAGAGCGGCCGCGCGCCGTGCGGCTGATCATCACCCTCATGAATGGCGTGAGCTCGGCTTCCGAGGATGCCGGCCATTCCCCGATCGCGGCATTCTTCTTCTTCAGCGTCGCCAGATCGAGTCCGGGCAGACTGAGGAAGGCGATACCTTTCGGACCGCTTGCCCGCTCCTTGCCCGTGATCTGATCGAGATGGCACGACGTGCACGTCTGCTCGAACGGTGCGACGGCCATGACGCGCTTGTCCTGGCGGCTGTTGTGACAGCTCGAGCAGGATTCAGGAACGCGCCGCGCTGGATCCTTCTTCGTCACTTCCGGGAAGTGCTTCGTGAAGTGGGCCGCGTGATCGTAGATGATGGGTGTTCGCCGCTTGTAGGGATAACTCTCGAAAGTCGGATGATCACCATCGAAGCTGTCGAACTTCACGACATGGCACGTGCGGCATTGCTCGTTGGAGGTCTGCTTCAAGCTGAAACCAGCGCCTTTGTGCTCCTGGTGACAGGCCGCGCAGCTCCGCCCGCGCGCCCCCGAGTCGCCGGTCGGGAAAGTCGCGCTCTCCAGCCGCGCCGAGAGCGGCGCGGGCGTCGTCGCCGCGACCTTGCTCAATCGCTGCGTGCTCTGGTTCAGTACCTCGATCGAAGCACCATGGGCGTTGAATGCCGTGTCGGGCATGTTGTGGCACGAGATACACGCCTTGCTGTCGGCGACCGGATCGCCGGCAATGAGGCCGTGAGGCCAGCTCAGTTTGCCGCTGCCGCTCCCCGTATGGCACGCACTGCAATTCTCGATCGAGCCGTGCGCGCTCGACAGCGGCCCGGGCATCAGGAAATGCGTGTCCTTGGCAAGAATGAAAGCCAGGCCAACGCCGATGACCGTTACGAGCCCCACCAGCATCGCCAGACGATCCCGCACGACACTCGGCGCGGCCTGTCCCGCCGCCGCCGGCGGTGGCCGAACGGACTTGCGTGGCACTGCTCGCTGCATCACCAGGGCCCCGACGAAAAGGCGTAGACGATGAGGATGTGCAGAAGCGTCAGCACGATCAGCGAGTAGGTGACGGGCACATGCACGAACAGCCACGCTTTGCTGAGCCCGAGATACACACGCGCGAAATCGAGCCGGTTCTTCTCGATCACGAGCTCCCTGATGGCGGCAAGCTTCTCCTGACTTTGTGCATCGACGAAGCGTGAGAGACTGTCGATCTCGTCGGTCAGCCGCTTGAGCGGACGTTGCGAGCCGACGACATGCGCAGCGTAATTGCGCGGACCTGTGAGAAAGGCCCGCAGACGCGTGGTGTAGAGGTCCATGATCCACGCATCATGGGGCGGCGCCGGCAGCGCAAACAATGTGGGCAACTGATCCGCGTCTGCGACGAGCGCGTAGACCTCCTCGGCGAGTTCGTCTCGGCGCGAGGGAATCCGATCGTAGCTGAGGTGCTCGTCGAGCCCGTGTCTCGCCTGAAGCGACCAGCCGAGGTACATGCCGACAATGCCACTCAGCGTCACCAGTACGAAACCCACCCAAAGCGCCCATTCAAAGCCGGTGTCCGGCAGAGAGAAGTCCGAATGCGAGATGAAGACGGCGATCAGCAGATAGCCGAGGAAGATATGGATCTTCCGCCAGCGCATTGCGGATTTCGGCGACAGGCTGGCCCTTTTGATGGCGACGTGGAAATAAACCTGCAGGCCCATGCCGACCGCCAGCAGCCAGCCATCGAGATATCGCGGATCGCGAAGGCCATTGCCGTAGATCCACACGAGCCCGAACAGTCCGACGGACAAGGTCGCAATGAATAGACCCTGGACGATCCGCCCGATCGAGCCATCAGAGGCGCGCAAAGCCGCCGGTCTCATAACGGTTCCCCCAGATCACCACGACCGCGGCAATTGCTCTCCAAGACCGTGGAGATCGCCGGTCGGCCGCTCAATTGCTCGCGCCGGCTTCCCTCGCCTTGCCTTTGAACTTGTCCGGCCCGGGAATGAGGCTGTCGAGCGCGGCCATCGTGCTGCCGTCGTACTTCTCGGTGATGCTTGTCAGCTGCTTGGAGACCCCGTCGGCGGCAGCCGTGAGCGGACGCTCGTTGTTCAGCTTCAGTCCAGCCGAATGAGCAAACTCGACCATCTTGGCAATTTCGGGCACGTTCGGGAGCGCTTTGGCGACAACGGCAAGCTGCTTGCGCGCCTTATCGACGCGCTTGGCCATCTCGAAGGCGTAGCGCCGCCGCACGGTCGCCTGGCCAACGGCCCGGAGCCCAGCCTCAACCTCGACGCCGAGGCCGACGAGATAGAGCATCCGCTTGCGCGCCGCGTTGGCGGGCACGTTTTCCTTGCCCTTTGAATGCCAGGTGTTGTGCCGCACCTCGCCTTGCGACCAGGACACCATCTCGAAAGCGCTGCCAGCCGGATGGCCGCCCTTGTTGACGAGATCCTCCTGCGGCACGACATGGCAGCCGTAGCAGTTCTTCGTCAGCTGATAGAAGGCAGTCGGCCTGATCATCCCCTTTGAATCGGCGAGTTTCAGGCGCGCATCCTTCTCGGCCTTGGTCTCTGTCTTCTCCGTCTTGCCGCTGAAGCCGCTATGGACCTTGATCCAATCCTCGCCGGCACTGTGGCAGGACTCGCAGGAAATGCCTGCAATAGGCTGCTTTCTGCTTTCCTTCTGCTGCACCGTGTAGTGGCAGTTCGTGCACAAGCCTTCCGCTCGGATGCGCTGCACGCCCATTCGTTCGGCGATTTCGTTCGCTTCCTTCTTGCGCGGCATTTCGCGGAAGGTCTTGAAGTGATGCGAGCCTTGCCAAGCCTCCGACTCGTCCTTGTGGCATTCGGCGCAGGCATTCGGGCCGACGATCTTGGCCGGATCGGACGCGACAGAGCCGTCCGCGGCCAAGCCGAAGACCATCACCAATCCGCTGAGACCGGGAACAGAAGCGCGAAGAAATGCTTTGAGACCGCCCCCGATCGGATGAAGGTTACGCAAACTAAGAACGAAAATGGCTCCTCACCCTCGCTTCAGCCATCCCAAAGGTCTTCATCGGCTCGTCCTGGCGACTGCGGAGACGATCACGAACGCCGATCTGCAGGCTGGTCGGTACGGAAAGCCATCCCATCGCACGGGCCAGAACGCCTGCTTCGGTCGTGTTGTCGTCGCTTGTCGGAAGGAACGGGTCTGCGTAGCAAACCGCACCGGCACGCGCCGCAACCGATTTGATCGCATCGACCATGCCCGGCGCGCCGCAGGCATAGAGCACATCGCTCGCCAGCAGGCGTGGCAGATAGTCCGTCGGCCGTCCGTAGCGCACGGCCTCAGTCACATTCTGCGGCGTGCTGCAAACAGGCACGACGAGGACATTGGGGAAGCGCGAGAGCTGCGCGAGCGCCGGTCCCATGTAGAGGGACTTTATCGAGCGCGCCCCGGCGATGATCATCATCATGCGCTGCGGATTCTCGCGCAGCGCCGCGACGGCAACCGACCAAATCGGCGCGAAGCCTGTATTGGTCGCGACGAGAATCATCCGGCAATCAAGGTTGGGGCGAAAGTGCGCGGAGCCATAGGGTCCGATCAGCTTGACGCGGTGGCCAGGCCTGATGCGCTTGCCGAGCGCCGGCGTGACACGCCCATCCTTCGTGCGGCGGATATGGAACCAAACTGAGCGGCTGTCCGGATTGCCCTCCAGGGGATGCGTGATGCTGAAGGGGCGGTTCGGATAGCCGGCGAAGCGCACCTGCGCATACTGTCCCGGAAGATAAGGCAATGCGCGGTCGGTCCGGATGGCGACCTCGACGACGTCGGGCGACAGCGGGCGCAACGAGCTCAGTACGCCATCGACCGTTCGCACGCCCGAGGCCTCTTGCCTTTCGACCACGACGTCGCCGGCGATCCGGCATTGGCACGCATGGACGACACCCGGCTCCGAGCCCTCGCCGCCGCGCACGTCGCCCGATACGAGCTTGACGCAACATGTGCCGCAATGACCGGCGCGGCAGTCGAAGGGAAGATCGATGCCGTTGTTCAGAGCGGCGTCGAGCAGCACTTCGCCGGAGCGCGCCACAAAGCTGGTACCGTTGATCGTGATCTGGTGAGTTCGCGCCATGCTCTAGTCCCGGAACACCAAACTCTTGAACTGCGGCCGGGACAGTGTCCCAACCATCGCTGCGCTTCCTCGAATGCCGGCAAGGCAAGCGTTCCGGAGACGCAACACACCACGCTTCTCGTTGGCGAACGTGCCGCCGAGCCTTACCTATCAGTTTATTCGAAGCTTCAGTCGCGATCGGGCATCGAATTGGAATGCCATTTGCCAATTGAATTCCAATATCATCCCGAGCTTATTGGAGATCGGACCGAGCCATCATTTCCGTCAATAATTTATGCGCCCAATCTTGGTCGGACGATGACATCTTGATGGAAACAGCCGGCATCGGCAGGACGGATTTCAGGCATAATTGTGGTTCGGAATTGGCCGCCTCACCGCACCTCGCATGGTAAAAAAAGACCTCCAGCCGACCAGATCGCATGCCAAGATCGCGATATTATATCGCTTCACCAATGCCTTACGTTGAGCGACACTCCACTTGCCGGGGCGACGCGTCGGTTTTACTCGCACCGCACATTAAAGAAATGCATTTTGCTCGCAAAAGGATTATGCCGCATCATTTCAATTATGAAACATCTCGTGCCTGAAAGATTGCAAGGTTGAAAAAATCCTGGCGGGAGCATTTGTTACAAGTTTTTGCCATTCTTTTGCCCCCACTTCGCTATTGGCGCGGCGATATCGCGCCGTTTTTCATGACTAGTCTTTTTTAATCTTCGGTTCCGGGATTCTCATTGCAAACGCCCGCCATTTCGAGCGCGCGACGCAATGAGGCATCGAGCCGAAAACCACGGGGGAAGTCAGTAATGCGTAACCCGACACGGCGCTTCGCCGGCTTTTCGGCGCTTTCATGCGCGCTCGCCGGCGCCATTCTGAGCCATACCGCATCCTTCAGCCCGCCGGCTGCCGCCGCTACAGGCGAGGCCGCGCAGAGTAGAAGCGCGAAGGCGGCACCAAAGCTCAGGCTCGCTCAGGTCGGCCAATCCGATCCGAATGCCCTGCTCGAAGCTCTCATCAAGGAGGACGAGGAGAGAAGAGCCAAGTCCAAGGGAGCGTCCGAAAGCGCCGGCGCGAAGCCTGGCGCGGGCGGCGACGCGCAGAAGATGTCTGCCGGTGCCGGATCCTACGGCAAAGGGCAGATGTCCATTTTCGGCGCCATCGCGAAAGGCACCAAGGACAAAGAGGCTCCCATACCTGCGGTCGACGAGGAGACCCTCTCCCTCTATCCGACGGCCGCGCAGTGCGGCGAATGCCACAAGCAGATCTATGAAGAGTGGGCCTCCTCGCAGCACGCCTACGCGGCGATGTCGCCGATGTTCCATGCCTTCGAGCAGAAGTTCCAGAATCTGACCCAGGGCACGGTCGGCACCTTCTGCGTGCGTTGTCACGCCCAGGTCGGCACGCAGCTCGGCGAGAAGCGCGACACGCCATTCTGGGAGCGCGCCGCCATTTCCCGCGAAGGCGTGACCTGCATCACCTGCCACCGCGTCAAGGAGCAGTACGGCAAGGTCGATGGCGAGCGTCGGGTCGAGCCGGGCAAGATCTTCGATCCTGTCTTCGGCACCGGCGAGAAGAGCGTCATCAAGGATATCGTCGGCAACAAGGACACCTACTCCGTCAAAACAAGTCCGGACGGGCGCGGAACGAGCATCCACAACGGCATGATGACGAACCCGCAGCTCGGAAAGTCCGAGTTCTGCGTCAGCTGTCATCAGGTCGCGGTCAACCTCGGCATCAAGCTCGAGATCGTCTGGGATCAGTATCGCGACAGCCCCGCGAAGAAGGCCGGCGTCACTTGCCAGGACTGCCACATGGGCAAGGTGCCCGGAAAGCCCGATGGCTATGCGACGGCGCCTTCGGCAGTGATCGGCGGCAAGGAGATCAACCCGGGCCGCAAGCATTCCAATCACCGCTTTATCGGCCCCGGCTATTCGATCGCCCACCCCGGCATCTTCCCGCATAACCCGAAGGCGACGAAATCCTTCTCCATGCAGGACTGGCTGCAGTTCGACTGGCGCGCCGGCTGGGGCACGCCCGAGTTCGAGGACAAGGTCGCGTCCGGCAAGATCAAGGTCGCCTTCCCGAAGCGTTGGGCCGATACGCTCGATCGCGAGGATGCCCGTCAGATCATCGAGGAGAATATTCGCAGCCTCGACAAGCGCGACGAGGTCAGGCGCCAGGTCATGGAGAACGGCACCGAGGTCGGCGGCCCCTTCATCGAGGCTGAGCCGAGAGTCGGCCGGGACCTCGCGTTCGCCTACAAGATCAAGAACCTCAACAGCGGGCACAACCTCCCCTCAGGCTCTCTCGGCGCACAGCCGCAGCTCTGGGTGAATGTCGCCCTCATTGCCCCCGATGGCACGAACGTCTGGGAGTCGGGCTACGTCGACAGCAATGGTGACGTCGCGGACCTCCACAGCCTCGATGTCGCCGCCGGCCGCATCAAGGTCGACCAGCAGCTCGTGAACTTCCAGACCAAGTTCCTGACGACCAACGTCAAGGGCACGGATCGCGAGATGTACCTGCCGGTCAACTTCGATATCGACCCGCTGCCGCAACTGCGTCCGCCGCAGATACCGACCAAGGTTCTCAATCATCCGCCGCTCGTGCGCCTCGAGAACCACTCGCTGCCGCCGCTCGGTGAAAGGATGGCCAAGTATCGCGTGCCGGGCAGCCTGCTCAAACAACCCGGCAAATACCGCCTCGCCTTCCGCATGCGCAGCCGAGCCGAGCCCATCTACTTCATGCGCTTCGTCGGCTCCACGAAGGAGATGGAGCGGCGCATGAACGAACGGATGCTGAGTTTCAAAGCATCGACGGTGCAGATCGACGTGAAGCCCTAGCACCAGCCGCCAATAGTCCGAGTGCCACGGGATGGGAGCCAGATCCACGAGGACGGCTCCCTCCCGGCCCGCAAAGCCAAAAATCACGATGGGATTGCTCAATGACTTGTATTGGCAGCTTTCTGCCCCGTGCGAGGATAACGGCAGCGACGATCGCAATGGCCGTCAGCGGACACCTTCTGTTGTCGGCGATGACGCCCATTCCCGCAGCGGCCCAAAGCAGCGAGTCCAGCAAGGAAAGCTGGTTCAGCAAGCTCTGGCCCGGCGCCTCGCAGGCTTTTTCCGGCGGGGATCAGGCCGAGCCGCAGTACGTCGGCGTCACCTCGAAAGACAAGACATCCGGCAGCACCGTCACTGAGGTGAAGAAAACCACCAAGGCGACCGGCGCCAAGGATGACGACCTCTTCCGCCCCGATCCGCTGTACGAAGCGAAGTACGATCCCAAGTCGAACGTCGACATCTACGGCACAAAGATCGACGCGCCGACGCCGCGCCCGCTGCTCGAGCTGGGCCGCGAGCAATATACCTCCGGCGCCTACGACGAAAGCAGCACGATACTCGGCACGCTGAACCCACTGCTGCCGGGCCTCGCTGTCTATGGCGACTGGCGGACCGCGGTCGCCTACAATCGAAACGGCGGCCGGGATGTTCCCCAGATAGCCACGCGCGTGAACATCGACGTCGATTTCAAGATCACGGCGACCGAGCGCATCCACGCCTTCTTCACGCCGCTTCAGAGGAACACGCAATTCACCCGCTTCGAGTTCGACCGCGCCGATGGCAACGGACGCTTCAACGGCGAGTTCGACCTCAACCCGCAGACGCTCTTCTTCGAGGGCGACTTCGGCTCGCTGTATTCGGGCTTCACCGGAAGACAAGCCGGCTTCGACTTGCCCTTCACCGTCGGCCTCTTCCCGCTCTTCCTTCAGAACGGCATCTGGGCCAACGACGCGATCCTCGGCGGCGCGGTGAGCATTCCGGCCAAGAACTCGGCCAAGCTGGGTCTCGCCAACTTCGACGTTACGTTCTTCGCCGGCTTCGACAACGTCGACAATCCCGGCATTCTTGGTGCGAACCAAAAGCGCAATGCCAACGTCTATGGCGTCGCTACCTTTATCGATGCCTTCAGCGGCTATATCGAAGCGGGTTATGGTCTGCTGGAGGGCGTCCGCGAGCGTGAGGGCGACTATACGCACTTCCTGACCGCGGCCTACACGCGGCGCTATGCCAACACGATCTCGAACTCCACGCGCGTGTTCGCGAACTTCGGCAATGGCCAGAACGACGATGGCGTGGCCATCATCTCGGAGAACAGCCTGATCTCGGGCCTGCCGAGCACGCTGGTCCCCTACGCCAATTTCTTCGTCGGCTTCGGCAAGCCGCAGCCTCTGGTCGACGGCTTCAACGCTGGCATCCTGAAGAACGTCGGCATCAACTTCGAGACCGACGCGCTCACCGGCTATCCGAAGCTCGACGATACCGCTTCCGACGCCTGGGGTGGCGCGATCGGCCTCCAGTACCTGTTCAATCTGGATCAGCAGCTCGTCTTCGAGGCGGCAATGGTCCAGCCGTTCAACAGCGGCGGCACCGGCGTGCAGAATCCGCAGTACGGCCTCGGCGTCCGCTATCAGATCGCGCTCAACCATTCGTGGATCCTGCGCGCCGACGCGACTTACCAGTTCATCGACGGCGCAGAGGACAACTTCGGCATCCGCACCGAGCTTCGCCGGAAGTTCTGACCGGTCGCGGCCATTCGGTTCGAGTTTGGGAGACGTAGTATGCTCGGCAATCTCTTGACCATCCTGATGACGGGTTTGCTGGCCCTGGGCTTCCTTGTCCTGGCGCCGGTGGCCAGCACCGCGTGGGCCGGCCAATCCTTCTTTTCCCGCTTGCGGGCACCGCACTGGGAGCCCGGGTCAAGACTTCGAGGATCGGCAGGCGTGTTGATCGCGGCTGCCGCGGTCTTTCTGCTCGTTGCAGGAATCGGCGCCGCCACGTCCTACATGCGTCAGTCCCCGGAGGCCGCGCGCGCGCCGCATTCGAACGGCGATACGCTCACCGCGCTCAAGGACTACACCAGCTCGGTCGGCACGCAGGAGCCGAAGCACGCGGCGACAGGCAGCAAGACGACAGACGGACAGCAGCTTCCCGACGTGAACACGATGATCGAGCGGCTGGCAAAGCGCCTCGAGTCCGCGCCGAACGACCTCAAGGGCTGGCGCATGCTCGGTTGGTCTTATTACTACACCGGCCGTTTCAAGGAGGCCGAGGCGGCCTACGCGAAGGCCGTAGCGCTCGACCCGAATTCGGAAGAGCTGAAGACAGCGTACGAAGAGGTCAAGGCCAAGCTCACGGAAAGCGTCAATCCGCCGACAGCTTCGCCGCCACCTGCCGCGACCGCAACCAAGGAAAGCCCCGGGCCGAGCAGCGAGGACGTCGCCAGAATGCAGGCCATGCCCGCGGAAGACCGCAACGCTGCCATCCGGTCGATGGTCGACGGTCTGGCCAGCCGTCTGGAGAGTTCGCCGCGCGACGTCGAAGGCTGGTCGCGCCTCATGCGCTCGCGCGTCGTGCTCGGCGAGAAAGACGTCGCAGAAACAGCGCTGCGCAAGGCCCTCGATATCTTCAAGGACGAGCCTGCGGCATCGGACCGTATCAAGGCGGCCGCGATCGAGCTTGGCTTGAAAGTCGAATGAGGGCGAGGAGCGCCGACATGATTATCGAAAGCCTGGTCCAGCAGCACCTCGACAGCCTTCATAAAGAGGGTCGATACCGTGTGTTTGCGGATCTGAAGCGCCGGCGCGGCAGCTTTCCAGTGGCCGAGCACTTCTTGGCGGACAGCGCACGCGAGATCACCGTGTGGTGCTCCAATGACTATCTCGGCATGGGCCAGCATCCCGCCGTGCTGCAAGCCATGCACGAAGCCATTGACGCCGTCGGCGCGGGCTCGGGCGGCACGCGCAACATCTCGGGCACGACGCACTATCACGTGGAGCTGGAGCGCGAGCTCGCCGATCTCCATGGCAAAGAATCGGCACTGCTCTTCACATCGGCCTACGTCGCCAACGATGCGACGCTCTCGACCCTCGCTCGGCTCGTACCCGGCACGGTGATCTTCTCCGATGAGAAGAACCACGCCTCCATGATCGAAGGCATTCGCCACGGTCAATGCGAGAAGCAGATCTTCCGGCACAACGACGTGCGTGATCTCGAGGCAAAGCTGAGAAAGTATCCGCGGCGCGCGCCGAAGATCATCGCCTTCGAGAGCATCTACTCCATGGACGGGCACATTGCGCCGATCGCGTCGATCTGCGATCTCGCCGAGAAATATGGCGCACTCACTTATCTCGACGAAGTGCACGCTGTCGGCATGTACGGCCCTCGCGGCGGTGGCATTGCCGAACGCGACGGCGTCATGGACCGCGTCGATATCATCAACGGCACGCTCGCCAAGGGCTTCGGTGTCATGGGCGGCTATATCGCGGCCTCACGCGACATCTGCGATGCCATCCGCTCGTTCGCTTCCGGCTTCATCTTTACGACATCGCTCGCCCCCACGATCGCGGCCGGCGCCCTCGCCTCCGTCCGCCATTTGAAAACGAGCGCCGTCGAGCGCGCCCAGCATCAGGAGCGTGTTCGCGTCCTGAAGCGGTCGCTCGTGGCGAAGCGACTACCCGTGATGGAGAACCCGAGCCATATCGTTCCCGTCATGGTCGGCTGCCCGTTGCGCTGCAAGGCGGTGACGGACGCACTGCTCAGCCAGCACGGCATTTACGTGCAGCCCATCAACTATCCGACCGTGTCGAAGGGCACCGAGCGGATGCGTCTCACGCCGACGCCCGCGCACTCGGATGCGCAGATGGCGCATCTCGTCCACGCGCTCGACGAGCTTATCGGCACCTTCAACTAAAGCGTCGGACCCTTAAACGCGACCCACGCTTGAACCGACCTCCACGTCGCATTCAAGGTCCAAAGACGCTTTAGTAATCATAGAATTCCAGAGCAACCTTGGACTTTAAATTCACTCGTCACGTCGCCGCGAGCGGAGGTGAATTTAAAGTCCGTTGCTCTAGCGCGCCGACTCCAGCAGCGACGTGCCGGTCATCTCTGCGGGCTGGTCGAGTCCCATGAGTTGCAGCAGCGTGGGCGCGATATCCGCGAGCCGGCCGTCGTGCAGTCGATACGTGTTGCCGCCGCCAACAAGCAGCACCGGCACAGGGAACGTCGTGTGATAGGTATGCGGCTCGCCTGTCGCCGGATCGCGCATCATCTCGCAATTGCCGTGATCGGCGGTGACCAGCAGCGATCCGCCGATGGCCAGAATAGCGTCTGCAATCGCACCGAGGCACGTATCGACCGTCTCGACGGCTTTCACCGCCGCTTCGAGGCTGCCCGTATGCCCGACCATGTCCGGATTGGCGAAGTTGAGCACGATCAGGTCGTACTCTTTCGAGCGAATGGCCGCCACCGCGCGTTCCGTGAGCTCGGGCGCCGCCATCTCCGGCTGCAGATCATAGGTTGCCACCTTGGGCGACGGCACGAGGATACGATCCTCGCCCGGATAGACCTCCTCCCGTCCGCCATTGAGGAAGTACGTGACGTGCGGGAACTTCTCCGTCTCCGCCATGCGAAGCTGCTTCAAACCGGCGTTCGCGACAACTTCGCCAAGACCCAGCGCGAGGTTCTGCGCATTGAAGATCGTCCCCATGCGCGTGGACAACTTATCGCTGTAGGTCGTCATGCCAACGGCGACCGAGATGCGCGGCATGGCGCCACGATCGAAGCCATCGAATGACGGCTCGAGCAGCGCGTCGAGAATCTGGCGCACGCGGTCGGCACGGAAGTTGAAGCAAAGAAGTCCATCGCCATCGCGCATCCCCGCGTAGTCGCCGATCACAGCCGCGGGAATGAATTCATCGGTCTTGCCCGACGTGTAGGCAGCAGCGATCGCCGATTGCGCATCCGGGTAGTGCGGGGCCCTTCCGCGGACCATGGCGTCGAACGCCGTGCGGACGCGCTCCCAGCGCTTGTCGCGATCCATGGCATAATAGCGGCCGCAAACAGTGCCGATGCGCGCCTTGGCCGGCAGCGCCTGCTCGAAGGCCCGGACCTGCTCTGCGGCTGCTCCCGGCGGCGTATCGCGGCCATCCGTGAAGACGTGACAGACTACGGGAATCCCGCGTTGCGTGACGATACGCGCGAGCGCGACGGCGTGATCGAGATGAGAATGGACACCGCCATCCGACACGAGACCGAGCAGATGGCACGTGCCACCCGTCTTCGTGAGTTCTTGAAGCAAGCCCGTCTCATCGAGCAGCTTCTCGATACTGCCATCGGCGATGGCCGCATTGATGCGCGGCAAATCCTGAAGCACGACGCGCCCGGCGCCGATATTGAGATGACCGACCTCCGAGTTGCCCATCTGCCCTTCCGGCAGACCGACATCCAAGCCGGAGGTGCGCAGAAAGGCGGTCGGCTGGCTGCTCCAGAGGCGATCGAAGTTGGGCGTGCGCGCGAGGCGGACGGCATTGTCCTTCTCCTCCTCCCGCCAGCCCCAGCCGTCCAGAATGACGAGCATCGTCGTGGGGCGCCTGCTCATTTCAATTCTCCTCCGCCACCCCACCGAACATGAGGCTTGTTTGACCGCCCATCCAAGTCATGTAAGACCGCCTGACGAGAAATTCACGGCCTTGTTCCGCACAATACGCTTGCTCCCCGCGAGGAGGTCCCGCCCTTGCCAACCACCGCACTATCGCCCACGGCTACCGGCGCCACGCATCGCATTGCCAATTTTGTCGCAACTTCGCAATGGGCGGATGTGCCCACCCGCGTGCGACACGAAGCCAAGCGGTCAATCCTTAATTTCTTCGGCACCGCGCTCGGGGGCAGCCGGGATCCGGCGACCGAGGCCGCCACGACCGTGCTCTCGCGATTTGACGCCAAGCCGGAGGCCAGCCTCGTCGGACGCGCCGAAAGAGTTGGCACGCTCGACGCCGCCTTCCTCAATGCCGTCAGCGGCAACGTCTTCGACTTCGACGACACACACTATCGCACGATCATCCATCCGACCGCGCCCGTCAGCCCGGCACTATTCGCGCTGGCGGAGCGGCAACCGCTCGCGGGCGCCGACTTGCTCCATGCCTTCGTCCTCGGCGTCGAGATCGAATGCCGTATCGGCAATGCCGTTTCACCCGGACATTATAGCCGCGGCTGGCACATAACCTCGACCTGCGGCCCCTTCGGCTCGGCAGCCGCGACGGCCAAGGTCCTGGGGCTCGACGTCGAACGGACCGTCTGGGCCATGGGCAACGCTGCGGCGCAATCGGCGGGTCTCATAGAAAACCTGGGCACGATGGCAAAGAGCATCAGTGTCGGCAATGCCGCCCGCGGCGGGATGCTCGCAGCCTTCCTGGCCGAGGCGGGAGTCGCGGGACCGGCAGAGCCCATCAGCGGCCCGCGCGGCTTCACGAGCGTCATGGCGGACGGCGCGAGTGTCGCCGAGCTGACCAAGGGGCTCGGCGAGACCTGGGAGATTCTCGACAACGCCTACAAGCCCTATCCGTGCGGCGTGGTGCTCAATCCGGTCATCGATGCCTGCTTAGAGCTGCGCGGCCGCCCCGGCTTTGCGCCTGATCAAGTCTCGCGCGCCATCGTCGAGGGACATCCGCTGCTTCGCCAGCGTGCGGACCGGCCCGGCGTGACGACCGGCAGGGAGGCGCAGGTCAGTGCCCAGCACACGGTTGCCGTCGTGCTTCTTCGCGGTGCTGCGGGCGTCCGGGAATACAGCGATGCAGCCGTCAATGCACCCGAGGTTCGCGCCTTCGCCGAGCGCGTCGAAGTGGCAGAAAACCCGTCCATCCCAGTAGGCGCCGCTCAAGTCCGCCTGGAGCTTGCCTCCGGAGGCCAACGCGTCACGCGCATCGACGACGCGCGGGGCAGCCCCACCAAACCGCTGACCGATAGCGAGATCGAAGCCAAGGTCCGGGACCTCGCCGCTTTCGGCTGCCCCGCCCTCGACGTCGAGCCGCTGATCGCGGCCGTCTGGGCATTGGACCAGGCCGCCAACGCCGGTGCCGTCATGGCGCTGACCCAGCCTCGCTGAGCCCGGTTCAAGGTAAAGCGGTATCAAGTGGCGCGGGCGCGCGTTCGCCCGCTGTTTGCAATTGACAGCCCTGCCCAATTGGGGCGCATTAGCCTCGTGACGGTGGCGCCACGTGCAGCGATGCATGTGAGCCTCTGGGAACACGGTGAGATGCAACGGCTCGCGTGGAAGCCGGCGCATCGATCCCGTGGCTGCGCCCGCAACTGTAGGCGGCGAGTTGCCTCCAAAGATGTCACTGATCGTCGGCCTCGACGATCGGGAAGGCTGGAGAGCAACGCCTGAGCCGCGAGCCAGGAGACCGACCGGCACAAGTCGCCCATCCCCCGTGCGGGCCGCTCGGTGGAACGGTTACCCGTAGTGGCGACTGATGTGCAACCGATGGGGAGCTACGTCAGAAATGCCCGGGGTCTTCGTCACACTTTGACAATCTGAGACGAGCGCGCGCTCGCGGACCCTGCGCACGGGATGTGATTGCTGTGGCAGTCTCCCGCGCAGCTCCGTATCGGCAGCGCGTGCACTCGCACCCGTATGACCAGTCGAATTCGACCAGAGACGAGGAGGAGCACAGATTTCGGACGGCGCGAACTGCGAGTCAGCGGCGGCTCCCGACCCGTTGCCTTTGTCCCTGGCGACAGCCCCGGAGGCTGATCGCAGCGCTGTTCGCGCGCTCGCGATCACCACGAGCTCGGTGGTCTCGCTCCTGCTGCACGGCAGTGTGCTCGCGGCGGTCCTCCTGCTGAGCGAGCCCACGCCCGGTGCGAGCAACGTGCCGACCGAAGCCATCTCCATCGAGATCGTCCCGAGCGACGTGCTCGAATCCGCCCGCGCGTCACCGTCGCCGGAGGGAGCGGCCGCCGCCAGCTCCGTCCAGTCCGATCCCGGCGCCTTGGAGGATGTCGCTGCGGCCTCTCCGGCGCAGCCGGAGACCGTCGAGCCGCTCGAGGAGCCCAAGCGCGCCGAAGATCCAATGACGGACGTGCCGGACACCCCATCACAGAGTGACGCCCCGGAGGCCGCGGACGAAGCGCCGGCCGAGCCGGCAATCGAGCAGGCCACCGTCACCGAAGAGATCGAAGCGGCAACGCCGCCCGCCGCAGCGCCACCGAAACCCGTCGCGAAGACCGAGCGCACAACGCCGCCCCCGCCGCAAAAAGCCAGAAAGACGCCGTCGAGGAAAGGTGGTGCGCCCTCCCGTGCCGCAAGGGGATCCGCCCCCTCCAGCGCACGCGTCTCCGCCAGTCGGGGTGCCGTCATCAACTATGCCGCTGTCGTACGCGCTCGTGTCGCCTCGCGCCGGCCATCGGGTCCCGGGAAACGCGGCACGGTGGTAGTCACTTTCGGCGTGTCGCGTTCGGGAGGACTGGCCTTCGCCAGCATTTCCCGCTCATCGGGCGATGCGGGGCTCGATCGCACCGTGCTCTCCGCCGTCCGCAGCGCCGCGCCGTTCCCGGCCCCGCCATCGGGCGCATCACCGGGTCAGCTCCGGTTCACCATGCCGTTCTATTTCCAGTAGGAGGCAGCGCGTGACGGACGACTGGCTCATGGCGCCGTGCCCGCCGCCTTCCGAGGCGCACGCCGAAGCTGCCGAGGCCCGCCAGAACGCCCTGACAAAACCGAAGGGCGCGCTCGGTGTGCTCGAGCGCCTCGCCATTCAGATCGCAGCCCTCCAGCGCACCGGTCGGCCACGCGCCGACAACGTGCGGATCGTCCTGTTCGCTGGCGACCACGGCATCACCGCGCAAGGCGTGTCGGCCTATCCTTCGGCTGTTACCGTCCAAATGCTCGACAACTTTGCGCGTGGTGGCGCCGCTATCTCCGTGCTCGCGCGCGAGCTCGGCACACCGCTCGAGGTCATCGATGCCGGAACGCTGGCCGCAAGCGCGATCGAAGGCGTCACGACGGACAAACCATGTTACGGCACACGGGATTTCTCGCGCGTGCCCGCCATGACCATGGGCGAGGCGCAGCACGCACTCGCCGCCGGCCGTCGCGCCGCACTGCGGGCAGCGGAGCATCGTGCCGATCTGCTCATCCTCGGCGAGATGGGTATCGGTAACACGACCTCGGCAGCCGCAATCGCCGCCGCACTGCTGGACAGATCGCCGGCCGATCTCGTCGGCGCCGGAACCGGCCTCGATTCCGAAGGCATTCGGCACAAGGCCGCGATTATTACAGGCGCATTGGAGTTGCACGGCCTGAAGCAACCGGGCACCGATCCTCTCGAAGTGCTGACCCATGTCGGCGGGCTCGAGATCGCAGCACTCACGGGGGCCATCACTGGCGCTGCTCAGCGCGGCATCCCCATCCTGATCGACGGCTTCATCGTAACGGTCGCCGCGCTCGTGGCCACCCGCCTCAATGCCTCGTGCCGCGACTGGCTGATCTACTCGCATCGCTCATCCGAACAGGGACACCGGCTGATATTGGAGGCGCTCGACGCGGAGCCTATTCTCGATCTGAAGCTGCGCTTGGGCGAGGGCTCCGGCGCGGCGCTGGCGCTGCCCATTGTCCGGCTGGCCTGCGCACTGCACGCGCAGATGGCAACGTTCGCCGAAGCCAGCGTCTCGGAAGCAACGTGATGTCGCGGCTCGACCTCATCCGCCACGGTGAAGCGGACAGTCCCGGCTTGTCGCGCGAGATCGCACAGCCATGACATTGCGCAGCTTCGGCCATGCCCTGCAGTTCTTGACCCGCCTACCGGCACCACGCTTTACCGAATTCGATCCGCAGGACCTCTCCCGCTCGGCCATTTGGTTTCCGCTGGTCGGCATATTG
>DATMRT010000115.1:0-6705 GCA_035565975.1 Hyphomicrobiaceae bacterium | reverse complement strand
GGCTATCCCGTGCTCGACATGAGCGACAACGAGATGGCCAAGGAGCACGTGCGCTACATGGTCGGCGGGCGCGCGCCGGGGCTGACGGACGAGCTCATCTTCCGCTTCCAGTTTCCCGAGCGGCCGGGCGCGCTGCTGAAGTTTCTCGAAAGCCTGGCGCCGGAGTGGAATATTTCGCTCTTTCACTACCGCAATCACGGCGCCGACTACGGGCGCATTCTGGCCGGTATTCAGGTGGCGCCCGAGGCGCGCGGCCAGCTCACGGAGCGGCTCGATGCGCTCGGCTATCCTTACTGGGACGAATCCGCCAATCCGGCGTACCGACTATTCCTCTCGGGCGACCTTCAGGCGACGGCGAAGTAGGGCACGCGGCAGAGCGCTCGCTATCTCTTCCCCTGCACTTCCTCGGCCCATGACTGCGCCTTGCCGTAGCCGTCGAAGAACGCGAGCGAGGTCCGCGCGAGCTCCGGGCTCATGAAGAGATCGTAGTGGGTGAGGTTCGGTAGGATCGCGAGGCGGTTCTGCGGCATCGTCTCGCGCTTCCACCCGGCATCACGCAAGCCGCCACCGAGCAACTGATAGAATTTCACGATGTGCTCGGGGCGGAACATGTCGCCGTCGCCATAGACCAGCATGACGGGTATTTTCAGCTTCGGCACGTCTGCGGACCAATCGAACGGCTTCTTGATCATCGCACCCATGGCGTCGAGGAGACGCGGGAAGTCCTCGGGCTTCGGTGCAATGGCCGCGTAGGACCGGTACATCGGCGTGTCCTTCATCGCGGCAGCCATTTCCGCGCCCACATGCGCCTGCTGAGCGAGGATCTCGGGATAGAAGCCGTCGCGGGCCATGAGGCCGGAGGCCATGACGAGCCGGCGCACCTTCTCGGGACGCTGGAGCGCGAGTTGGAAACCGACGCCGCCGCCCATCGAGTACCCGAGGACGTCGACCTGCTTCAGATCGAGCGCGTCGAGAATCGTCGCCAAGTCGCGGCCCATGGCATCGAGCTCGATGGGACGATTGCCGAGCTCGGTGCGGCCATGGCCGTGCAGGTCGATGCCAATGACCTTCCTGTTCTCGGCGAGCATCGGCAGGATCGGCGCGAACATGTCCGTGGAGCCGAGGCCACCGTGGAGAAGCAGGAGCGGCGCGCCGTTCCCGTGGACCTCGTAGTAATAGCGGATGCCGCCGGCCTCGATGTGGCCAGCCTCGACGCGGGTCGGCGTGGGTATGCTGCTCATAGTGCACTCTCGGGCTTGGGCAGTTGAGCTGAGAACGACGGCCGCAGCGGCGGTACGCAACGTGGTCAACACCGTCCGTTTCATTTGAAAGTCCCCTGCGATGGCCGCGGATCGTTTGCCGGCACGGGATTTGCCGGACAATGACTTTGCTGGTCATAAGACGCGCGGAGCAGGGTCTGCCCGACAGGGGGTGGCGTGAATTTTTGCGGCCGGCCTGCGCGGGAAGGTCAGCCTGCGCGCTTTCGCCGCCTTTGTGGCAGGAGGGGGCCCATCACGCTTTCTTGACACCCCCAGGGGGCCTATCTATGGTCCCCCCGCGCAGTTGGAAGCGGCCGTGTCCCGGTCCTCGGGGCGCGTCGAGGCAGCCATCATGTCGGTCGACGGCAGCAAGCAAACCGATCCGAAAGGCGAGATTTCGCCGGAGGATCGCGAGGCTCTGAGGCGGCGGTCGGAGGCAATCGGCAAGCGCCTCGACGAGGTCAAGCATGAGCGCGACGCGGTGCGGCGGCCTCAGGGGCCTTCGACCGCAGGGCGCGCGATGCGGGCTTCTGCTGACCTGATCGGCGGCATCGTAGCCGGCGGTCTGATCGGTTGGTATCTGGACAAGTGGCTCGGCACCGATAAGCCGGTCATGTTTGTCCTATTCTTTTTACTGGGCGCTGCCGCGGGCATCCTGAACGTCATCAGGGTCGCGATGCGCGAGAAGACGCCGCCGGCGCCGTCCGTACCGGACGACGACGAGGACGAGATCAGGTAAGGGGCATTGGCACGTGGCTGCTGGCGCTGACGGGGGACATAGTCCGATTGCACAGTTCGAGATCAAGAATCTCGTTCCGTTGCGACTCTTCGGTTTCGATACTTCCTTCACGAACTCCGCGCTGTTCATGGTCGTCGCGGTGGGGCTGATCTCCGCCTTCCTCATCATGTCCATGCGCGGGCGCTCGCTCGTGCCGACGCGAATGCAGTCGATCGCGGAGGTGTTCTACGAGTTCGTCGCAAACACGGTACGCGAGAACGTCGGCCAGGAAGGCATGAAGTTCTTCCCGCTCGTCTTCTCGCTTTTTGTTTTTGTGCTGATCTGCAACCTGATCGGCATGGTGCCCGGCGGGTTCACGGTGACGAGCCACATCGTCGTGACCGCGGCGCTCGCGCTGCTCGTGATCGGTATCGTCATCGTCTACGGCGTCGCGACACAGGGTACGCACTTCCTCAAGCTCTTCGTGCCGGATGTGCCGGCGCCGCTGCTCGTGCTGATGGTGCCGATCGAGGTCATCTCGTTCCTCTCGCGCCCGCTGAGCCTGTCGGTGCGTCTCTTCGCGAACATGCTGGCCGGGCATATCGCGCTCAAGATCTTCGCGGGCTTCGTCGGCTCGCTGCTCGCGGCGGGAGTCTGGGGCATCATCTCGCCGCTGCCGCTCTTCCTCACCATCGCGCTGACCGCGCTCGAGGTGCTGGTGGCAGTGCTGCAGGCCTATGTCTTCGCGGTGCTGACCTGCGTCTACCTCCACGATGCCGTGCATGGAGCCCATCACTAGCGGGCGCGCGCATCAATCCAATCCACGTACACAGTCGATCAACCCAGGGAGATCATCATGGATCCAGTGGCAGCAAAGTTCATCGGCGCAGGCATCGCGTGCCTTGGCATGGCGGGCGCCGGCATCGGTCTCGGCAACCTGTTCGGCCAGTTCCTTTCCGGCGCGCTGCGCAACCCGTCGGCGGCTGACGGTCAGCGCGGCACGCTGCTCCTCGGCTTCGCGCTGACGGAAGCGCTCGGCATCTTCTCGCTGCTCATCGCGCTGCTGCTGCTCTTCGTGGTCTGATCGGCGACGGTCCGATCGGCGGGTTCAGACGCGGCGACAAGTCCTCGGGGATTCCGGACGCCGCACCGCTTATCAGGGCACCCTCAGGCAGTGGTGCCGAACTAAGGGCAGGGGCGTAATGTCCATGTTGCTTCTCGGGGCCGTCGCGGCGACGACTGGCGAGTTCATTCCGAGCGCGGCCGCGCCGGAAGCGTTCCCGCCGTTCGATCCGCGCACGTTCGCCTCGCAGCTCTTCTGGCTCGCGCTGAGCTTCGGCTCGCTCTACTTCCTGATGTCGCGGATCGCACTGCCGCGCATCGGCGAGGTCATCGAGGAGCGCCGCGACCGTATCCAGCGCGATCTCGACGAGGCTGTGCGTCTCAAGGCGGAGACCGATGCGGCGCTCAAGGCTTACGAGCAGTCGCTGGCCGACGCCCGCGGCAAGGCCCAGGGGCTTGCCAAGGAGACACGCGACAAGCTCACGGCCGAGTCCGAGGCCGAGCGCCATCGCGTCGAGGCGGAGCTCAATGCCAAGCTCGCCGATACGGAGAAGCGGATCGCGGAGACGAAGTCGCGGGCGCTGGCAAGTGTCGACGAGATCGCCGCGACCACGGCAACGGATATCGTGTCGCTGCTGACCGGCAAGGGCGTCTCGGCCGACGAGGTGCGCGATGCGCTCGCCAAGGTGAAGGCGGGCTGACGCCGGAAGCGCAAGAGGAAACGCGAGCCATGTTTCACGTCAATTCGCCAGAGTTCTGGGTCGCGATCGCGTTTCTGATCTTCGTTGGCGTGCTCATCAAGATGGGCGTGCCGTCGATGATCACGAAGGCGCTCGATGAACGCGCCGATGCCGTGCGCAAGGAGCTCGACCAGGCGCGTCGGCTGCGCGAGGAGGCGCAGGACCTGCTTGCGGACTACCAGCGCAAGCAGCGCGCGGCCGATGAGGAAGCCAAGGCCATCATCGAGCAGGCGCGACGCGAAGCCGAGACGATGAAAGCCGAGAGCGCGAAAAGCCTCAAGGAGCAACTCGAGCGGCGCACGCGTCTTGCCGAGGAAAAGATCGCGCGCGCCGAGGCGCAGGCGGTGAGCGAGGTGCGGGCGGCGGCCGTCGATGTTGCGACGACGGCGGCAGAGCGCATCATCGGCGACAAGCTCAAGGGCGATGGCGGCGCCGATCTGGTCAACCGCTCCATCCGCGACCTCAAGTCCAAGCTCAACTGAGCTGATCCTCACGCAGGTTCACGAATGAATACGGGGCGCCGTTGAGGCGCCCCGTTTCGTACCGCGAGCTCAATCACCGGCTCAGGCGCGACACGGCCGTGCCACGAAGCGGCAGGCCGTGCGCTTGCCGACCTTCCAGCAGGTGTCACGGGTCACGCGTGCGCGCGACACGGTGGCGTAACGGGAGCCGAGGCGCCGCGTCACGTTCGCTCGCCAGACGTTGCGCGCGCTGAAGCGTGCGCCGACCGCTGTCAGTGATGTCTTCCCGACGCCGGTGACGACGATGCGCGAGCAGACCTGGGCGTTGGCGGCACCGCTCGCGGATATGGCTATGGCGATGGCTGCGGCCATGCCGAGTGCAAGCTTCCTGATCATGGGCTTTCTCCCTTGCCGATCCAATGAGAATGGCGCTCATGGAAGCATCGGGACGTTGCAGAAAGTTGGCCCTGCGATGAAGGTGCATTCATCGCGCGTGCGTGCAGCCCGGCGGCGTCAGGAGATCGGCCCCTTAGGCATTGAGAATCTTGAGCACTTTCGCGTGAAGCGCAGGGTCGCCGGCAGCGACGATGCGGCCGCCCTTCAAGGCGGGAGCGCCTTCCCAGGTCGTGATGCGCCCGCCGGCCCGCTCGATGATCGGAATGAGCGCGACGACATCGTGCGGCTTGAGGCCGGTTTCGATGAGAAGGTCGGTATGGCCTCCCGCCAGCAGGCAGTAGCCGTAGCAGTCGCCGCCATAGCGTGTGAGGCGCGCGCGCGCGGAGACCTCGAAGAATTTCTTGCGATCGCCTTCATCGAGCAGGTTGGGGCTCGTGGTGGTCAGGATGGCGTGTTCGATCTTGCCGCAGGCGCGCGTGCGGATGCGGCGCGTGCGGCCATCGGCCGTCCGCCAGTGGCTGGCCGTGCGGCTCGTCCACACGCGCTCGCCGGTGAAAGGCTGGTTCATCATGCCGAGCAGGGGGACTTCACCGTCGAGGAGGCCGATGAGCGTCCCCCAGAGTGGACTCCCCATGATGAAGGCCTTGGTGCCGTCGATCGGGTCGACGAACCAGCGCAGGCCACTCGTGCCGTCGCCCTCGCGCGCGCCATGCTCCTCGCCGACGATCGAATGAGAGGGATGGTGACGCTGCAGGTAGCGGCTGATCACGCGCTCCGCGTCGCGATCGGCGGCGGTGACGGGATCGAAGCCGACGGGGCTGCCCTTGTCCTCGACAGGAATCGGGCGGCGAAAGCGGCGCAGGATCACCTCGCCGGAGAGATCGGCGAGCGTGTGCGCAGTCTCCAGGAGGGCGGAGAACGTGGCGGCTGGCTGCTTGATCGGCGTTGTCATGGAGGTCGTCTCGCGGAGCGGATGGAGCGTGCAGGGAGTACTGTTGCGATTTGATCAATGCTCAGCAAAAGGATATGTGACACTTTTAACGCACGAGTCTCACCAACATTCGCTTATCCGCATATTGCAACGCCGTTGACGATTGCCGAATCAGCAGCGCACCGGCATGCTCAGAATTGTAGCTGCGATGACGATCTGTCGTTGCTATTGCCCACTTCGGGCGTTTCCTCCCTAGACTTGGGCCGTTCATTCGGTGAGCGGCCCCTTTGTTCTTCCGAAACAGCATCGTTCTCCCAAATGGGCCGCTGGGCTTCGATCAGCGTCCATAGATGACGCGTTTTCCTGCCGGCCAAGACACGCGATAGCCGAACTCGATCTGACGCTCCTCGTCCGGCTGCAGCAGCGCCTCCCATGCCAGAACGCCCCGCTTGTCATCGAAATCGCGCCGGGTTGGCGGCGTCTTGCCGGTCAGCTCGACCTTGATGTCCTGTTGCCGGGACGTCGGAATGCTGTCCTGGATCGATACCGTGATCGCGCGCTCGTGCAGGTTCTTCACCGTGATGCGGAAGGCGCGCGTATCCGTCTGCTGCGAGGAGATGAGGCCCGTCTCGCCGCGCTTGTCCTCGACCGTCGCATACCGGATGCGGACCGAGTCGTCGGCGCCGAAGCCGATCTCGTGCTCCTGGCCGGGCGCGAGCAGCGGCAGCTTGCCTGTGCCGACGTAGGTGCCGTCACGGAAGAGGGCGATGGCGCCCGGTAGGTACGCGGAGGTCTTCGGTGCGGCGAGTTTGGCGTAGAGATAGGCCTGTGTCCTCAGGCGCGGGACCGCCCGCACCACGAGTGTCGGCTCGATCCTGATCTCGTCGATCAGCACGCGCTTGACCTCGCCGGTGGCAAGGACCGACGTGCGGCCCGGGATATCGAAGCGGGCTTGGAAGGCCGAATACTCGGCGCTTGCTTGCTGCTCGCCGACGGGGAGCTCTTCATCCTCTCTTTTCTCGGCGGTCTCGGCGTCGCTTTGTCTGCCTGCGCGATCGGTATTCTGGGACCGCGCCCTGGCTGCCGGCGCGGCAGGCGCTGGTGCGCTCGCCACCGGGCGCGGCGGCGGCGCCTCGGG
>DATMRT010000114.1:0-9507 GCA_035565975.1 Hyphomicrobiaceae bacterium | reverse complement strand
ATGATTGGCGTTTCCCCGGGTGCCATCCACCTGCGCAGCGATCTCGAGCGCAAGCGGCTCTTCAGCGTCGGTGAAACCGAACGGCTTCCTGATGAAGCCTACGCGCGCCCGGTCACCGAGAAGGTTTACGCGGCGCTGAATGCCAAAGCCGCGACCATCCTTGCGACAGGCTACACGGTAATCGTCGATGCCGTGCATTCGGCACCGCGTGAACGCACGGCAGTCGCCCAAATCGCCGAGGCTGCACGCGTTCCCTTCGCCGGCCTCTGGCTCGATGCGCCCGAGCGCGTGCTCAAGGAGCGCGTGACGGCACGTACGGGCGATGCGTCCGACGCGACGGCGGATGTGGTTGCCCGGCAGCTCGACTATGATCTCGGCGACATTTCATGGCACAGGCTCGACGCGAGCGGTGATCTCAAAGCGCTAGGTGACACATCGCGCGCTCTCATCGCAGCTTCGTTCGGTGCCCCCACGAACAAGGAGCCCCGGCCATGACCATCCGCAATCTCGATGCCCTGATGACGCCGCGCTCCGTGGCCCTCATCGGCGCAAGCCCGCGCCCCGGCTCGGTCGGCAACACCATTGCCCGAAACCTGATCGCCGGCGGCTTCAAAGGCCCTATCAGCCTCGTCAATCCGAAGTACACGACGATCGAAGGCCATGCCTGCCACGCGACGATCGGCGCGCTGCCTGATGCGCCCGACGTCGCCGTGATCGCGACGCCGCCCGCCACCGTTCCCGGAATCATCGGCGAGCTCGCCGAGCGCGGCACACGCGCTGCCATCGTCATTACTGCCGGCTTGAGCGCGGTGGAGAAGCTTGCCGCTCTCGAGGCCGGACGCGACAAGATCTTCCGCGTGCTCGGGCCGAACAATATCGGCCTCATACTGCCGCATCTCGGCCTCAACGCGAGCTTCTCGCATCTGGCGCCGGCAAGCGGCGATCTGGCGCTGCTCTCGCAGTCCGGTGCGCTCGTGACCGCGATCGTCGACTGGGCCGCCGAGCGGCGCATCGGCTTCTCGCATGTCGTGTCGCTCGGCGACATGGCCGACGTGGATTTCGGCGACATGCTCGACTATCTCGCCGGCGATACGCGCAGCAAGGCGATCCTCCTCTACATGGAGGCGGTCACGCACGCGCCGAAGTTCATGTCGGCAGCGAGGCGCGCCGCGCGCGTCAAGCCGGTCGTCGTCGTCAAGTCGGGGCGACATGCCGCCGCTGCTGCGGCCGCCGCGTCTCACACCGGCCGGCTCGCCGGTGCGGACAATGCTTACGAGGCCGCTTTCCGGCGCGCCGGCGTGCTGCGCGTCATGGATCTCGACGAGCTCTTCGAGGCCGCGGAGACGCTGACGTACCTCCCCCGTCTTGCGAGCGAGCAGCTCATGATCCTCACCAACGGCGGCGGCGGTGGCGTGCTCGCGGCCGACCGGCTCGCCGACTACGACGGCGATCTGGCGAAGCTCTCGGCGACAACGCGCGACAAGCTCTCAGTCGTGCTCCCCGCCAACTGGTCGAAAGCCAATCCTGTCGACATCATCGGCGATGCGAGCCCCGATCGCTACAACACCGCCTTCGAGATCCTGCTCGACGATCCCGATCCTTCGGCACTGCTCGTCATCAATTGCCCGACGGCGCTGGCTTCGAGCACTGATATCGCCGCACGCCTGATCGCGACGTTGCAGGAGCGCCGCGCCGCCGGCAAACACAACAAGCCCGTGCTGACGAACTGGCTCGGCAATCCTGCTGCCGAGGAGGCACGCCACCTCTTCTCGGACGCACGCATCGCGACCTACGAAACACCGACGGCCGCCGCCCGCGGCTTCATGCAGCTCGTGCGCTACACGCGCGCGCAGAACGAGCTGATGCGCACGCCGCCCGCCATGGACCGGAACGCGCGGATCGACCGCGAGAAGGCGCGCAGCATCATCGAGCGGGCCCTCGGCGAGGGCACAACAATGCTCAACGAGGCGGACGGGAAGGACCTGATGGCGGCCTATGGCATTCCCATTGTGCCGACGGAGGTCGCAAACGATACTGCCGAGGTCCGCGTCATTGCCGAGCGCATCGTCAGCTCCGGCAATGCCGTCGTGCTGAAAATTCTTTCGCCCGATATCATCCACAAATCCGATGTCGGCGGCGTGCGCCTCAATATCGCGAGCGCGGATGACGCCGTTCGTGAGGCCGAGCGGATGCTGGAGCGCGTGCGCAGGGCCGTTCCACATGCGCGCGCCTTGCGCTTTACGCTTTCGCCGATGATCCGCCGTCCCGGTGCGCACGAACTCATTCTCGGCATGAGCGTGGACCAGACCTTCGGCCCACTCATCATGTTCGGCGCCGGCGGCGTCTCCGTCGAGGCCGTGGCCGACACGGCGCTCGCGCTGCCGCCGCTCGATCTCGGTCTTGCCGAACAGCTCATGCGCCAGACGCACATCGACCGGCTGTTGCACGGCTATCGCGACCGGCCGCCGGCAGATCGCGCAGGCATTGCAGCCGCTCTCGTCCGGCTCTCGGAGCTGATCGGCGAAAACCCAGAAATTCGGGAGCTCGACATCAATCCGCTGCTCGCCGACGCCGACGGCGTGATCGCGCTCGATGCGCGCGTGGCACTCAAGTCGGAGCGGATCGAGCCGCGCGTCCCCATGGCCATCGCGCCCTATCCCGCGGACTGGGAAAAAGCCATCACGCTCGGCGGTCTCGACGGCATTCTCCTGCGCCCGATCAAGCCCGAGGACGAGGCGCTTTATGCGGAATTCATGGCGCACGTCACGGAGAACGACACTCGGCTGCGCTTCCTCGCGCCGATGAAAGCGCTTCCGTTCGGCTTCCTCGCTCGCCTGACGCAGATCGACTACGCGCGCGAGATGGCGTTCATTGCGATGGATCAGCAGAGCGGGACGCTTCTCGGTGTCGCGCGATATACCGCCGATCCCGATCTCGCGCGGGCAGAGTACGCCGTGCTCGTGCGATCGGACCTCAAAGGGCGCGGACTCGGATGGGCATTGATGAGCCATCTCATCGCGCACGCCCGCGCCCGCGGGATCGGCACGCTGCATGGCGACGTACTGACCGAGAACACGACCATGCTGGCCATGTGCGCTGATCTCGGCTTCGAGATCAGAGCCGTGCCGGATGATCCCACGATGCGTGAGGTCGTGCTTCCGCTCGGTGTCACGCTACCGGCGGCGTAAATCGCGCTTCAGCGCGAGAGGCTTCGCGCTCACGGCAAGCACCCGATCATCCCTCTCCGCGCTCTTGCGGCAGAGGGCTAGGGTGAGGGGCGGCGGCATACACAAACGCCGGCGATCGTGCCGCCCCTCATCCTAACCTTCTCCCCGTTGAAGAACCGGGGAGAAGGGATCTGATGGCGCTCGTGGCAATCATTGCTGTCCTGTCCGCACGCCCGCCGTGGATGCGGCAACACTTCGGAAGGCGACACCGCCCTTTCCCAGCAGCCCGCTGCAAATCAAAGCGCGCGCTTGCGGATCAGATAGCGCTGCATCCCGTCCATGACGAGCACGCCATCCTGATTGTGGATGGTCGAAGCGAGACCGACGACGCCGGTCGTGCGCTGCGGCTTCAGCTCCGCGACGGTCAGCAGCGGATAAAGCGTGTCGCCGGCATAGACGGGCGCGAGAAAGCGCGAGGACTGCTCGATGAAGGCGCGCAGGCTGTCCTGGACAAGGAACGGAAAGACACCGGCGCCGGCCGCCGACTGAATGAGCACCTGGAAGCCATGCGCGAGGAGATCGCGATGGCCGTGGGCTTTGCAATAGGGCCGGTCGTAGTGAATGGGGTGGTTGTCGCCCGAAGCCGCCTGAAAGGCCGCGAACTGTCCATCGGTCACTGTCCGCGAGGGAATGTAGAACGTCTCCCCGATTGAAAAATCCTCGAAGTATCGCTGCGGGCCGAAGTTCTTCGTCGCCAGTCGGTGGTGCTCCTCCGGCGTCATCGCTCAGGGCCCTTCGCCAGCCTGACGCGCAAGCTTTGACGCCAACAGCGCATCGATGGCGGCAGCACCCATCCCCGCCTCGGCGAGCAGAGCGCGCGTGTGCTGGCCAATACCCGGGACCGGCGCGTTGTTCGCCACCTGTCCCGGCAGATGCGGGAGCGGCACCGGCTTGCCGTCCGACAGCGCGTAGGGGGGCGCGGCTTCGACGGCCTGAATGTGCGGATCGTCCAGCCAATCGCCATAGGTATTGATGGCGCTCGCGAGCGCCCCTTCCTTCTCGAAGATCGGCACCCACTCGGCAGTCGTGCGTGCGACGAGGGCCTCGTCGAGGATCGCGCGCAACGCGGCGACGTTCTCTTTTCGGCCTGCAACAGTGGTAAAGCGCGGATCGGTGATCGCATCGGCACGAGCGACCGCGCGACAGATGCCTTCGAACTGCGCCTGATTGACGAGCGTGATGGCGATCCATCCGTCGCGTGTCCGATAGTTTCCGGCCGGCGGATTGAGCAACCCCGGCGGGCGCCCGACGAAGCCGTATTCGAGAATGTTCGGCGATTGCGCGTGCGCGGCGGACTGCATGAGCGAGATGTCGATGTGACGCGCGCCGCTGCCCCTGACCTTGCCCCAGAGCGCCATGCTCGCCGCTTGGAAGGCATAGAGGCCCGTAAAGGCATCGATGAACGGCACGTCGACTTTGACGGGCGCGCCGTCGCGCGAACGCGTGGCGCTCATGAAACCCGATATGGCTTGACCGATGGTGTCGACCATCGGCCGCTCGCGGTTCGGCCCGCGCTGCCCCCATCCTGAAACGGAAACATAGATGATGTCGGGATTGCGCGACTTCAAAGCCTCGAAGCCGAGGCCGAGGCGCTCGAAGACGCCGGGCCGCGCACTCTCGATGACGACGTCGGCGCGCTCGGCGAGCTTTAGCGCGACATCACGGCCCTCGGGCTTGCGGATGTCGATCGCAAGGCTCTCCTTGCCGCGGTTGTAGACGATGGCCTGGGATGACGAGCCATCGATGCGCGTGCCGAGGTGGCGCATCCAATCGCCATCGGGCGGTTCGAGCTTGATGACGCGTGCGCCGTGCTCGGCGAAGTAGCCCCCGCAGGACGGGCCGGCTATGCCCTGGCTCATGTCGAGCACGGTGATGTCGGAAAGGGGACCGGAACGGCCGGCGGATTGGAGCATGGGCTTATACTCGCGAGACTGAAAGCGGGTCCTGCACTCTAGAAGCGCAGCGCCGCTTTGCAAGGCTGGCTTCAGCATGACCAGTCGGACCGATCGGCGGATATGACTTGCCCGCGGTTCAGGCTATAAAGCCAGCCCACACGCATCGCGGCGATCGTGCGACCCATCGGCGCCCGTATTGATCAGGTTGCCCATGCGCCGCATTCATGCCGACCTTCTCCTCGTCCTCGCTGCCGTCGTCTGGGGTGTCGCCTTCGTCTTCCAGAAGTCAGCCATGGACCACATCGGTCCACTCCTCTTCATTGCCGCGCGCTCCACCGTCGCCGCCTTCGCTCTGGCGCCGCTGGCGCTGCGCGAGGTGTACAATGCCGCCGACCAATTTCCGCGCGGACTTGCCCCGATAGCAGTTCTCGGCGGCACGGTATTCTTCACAGGCGCCGTCTTCCAGCAGATCGGCATCGTCACCGCGACCGCCACCAACGCGGGCTTCCTCACCGCGCTCTACGTCGTGATCACGCCCTTCCTCGTCTGGCTGGTCATGCGGCGCGCGCCGACGATGATCGTCTGGCCGGCTGTCGCCATGTCGTTCGGCGGCATGTGGCTGCTCGCGGGCGGGACACTCGGCGGCATTCAGCGCGGTGACCTGCTGATCGCGATTTCCGCCTTCTTCTGGGCATCGCACGGCATCATCGTCGCACGCGCGGCACGGCATTCCCGCCCGGTCACCTTCAGCGCCATTCAATTCGCAGCCGTCGCAGCGCTCGGACTGACCGGCGCGATGCTCTTCGAGCCGATCTCGCTCGGCGCTCTCGTGGCCGCATGGCGCGAGATCGCCTACGTCGGCCTCATGTCGAGCGCACTGACGTTCACACTCCTCGCCATCGCATTGAAATACACGCCGCCAACCGAGGCAGCGATCATCGTTTCGACCGAGACGCTGTTTGCCGCGCTCGCCGCCTACATCCTGCTTGGGGAGCGGCTTTCGTTGGTTGGATGGTGCGGCGCGGGGCTCATTCTCGCTGCTGTTCTGCTTGTTCAGGCCGGCCCCATGCTTCAGCGCAGATCGCAAGGCGCGGAAGCTTCTGTAGATCTTTGATATTATTGCACTATTTTGACGTCTTTGGCGGCCACGAAGTGGGCGCTTTCGCGCCATTGCGGAGGGCCCTCGCCGTGCTATACCTCACCCGCAAATGCGGCGCGGCGCGCTTCCGATTCGGCGGATCGGAGGGCGTTTTGTGCGCCCTGTCAGACCTCAGCGGGTGAGCGAACGTGGCGGACAAAGAAAAGACCGACGGTGACGGCGGCGGCTCCGAGCCGAGCGACATCCGCCCGGTGATGATCTCCGATGAGATGCGGCGCAGCTACCTCGATTACGCCATGAGCGTGATTGTATCGCGCGCGCTGCCCGACGTGCGCGATGGCCTCAAACCCGTGCATCGCCGCATTCTGTACGGCATGAACGAGCTCGGGCTCGACTGGAACAAGAAGTACGTCAAGTCCGCCAAGGTCGTCGGCGAGGTGATGGGTAACTTCCACCCGCATGGCGATAGCGCGATCTACGACGCACTCGTGCGCCTGACGCAGGACTTCTCGATGAGCGTGCCGCTCGTCGACGGACAGGGCAACTTCGGCTCGGTCGACGGCGATCCGCCGGCGGCCATGCGCTACACCGAATGCCGCCTGCAGAAAGTCACGCAGCACATTCTCGATGATCTCGACAAGGATACGGTCGACTATCAGGAGAACTACGACGGCACGCGCCAAGAGCCGTCGGTCATGCCGGCGAAGTTCCCGAACCTGCTCGTCAACGGCGCCGGCGGCATCGCGGTCGGCATGGCGACCAACATCCCGCCGCACAATCTCGGCGAGGTGATCGACGCCGCGATCGCGCATCTCGATAACCCCGACATCACGATCGACGAGCTGGTGCAGATCGTGCCGGGACCTGACTTCCCCACCGGCGGCCTCATACTCGGCCAGGCCGGTGCGCTCGCCGCCTACCACCGCGGGCGCGGCTCGATCATCATGCGCGCGCGCGTCGAGGTCGAGGAGCTGCGCCGCGACCGCGAGGCGCTCGTCGTCACCGCGATCCCCTATCAGGTCAACAAGCGCGTCCTCATCGAGAAGATCGCCGAGCTGGTACGCGAGAAGCGCATCGAGGGCATCTCGAACATCTGGGACGAGTCGAGCCGCGAGGGCATGCGCATCGTCATCGAGCTGAAGCGCGATGCGGTGGCCGATGTCGTGCTCAATCAGCTCTGGCGCTACTCCGATCTGCAGACGACGTTCGGCGCGAACATGATCGCGCTCAATGGTGGCCGCCCCGAGCAGCTCAATCTCAAGGACATGATCCAGGCGTTCAACGCCTTCCGCGAGGAAGTCGTGAGCCGCCGGACGAAGTTCCTGCTCGCGAAGGCGCGTGCGCGCGCCCACATTCTCGTCGGCCTCGCCATTGCCGTCGCCAACATCGACGACATCGTCAATCTCATCCGTCGTGCGCCGAGCCCGGCCGTCGCCAAAGAGCAGCTCATGGAGCGCGACTGGCCGGCTAAGGATATCGCGCCGCTCGTCGAGCTGATCGCCGATCCGCGCCATCGCGTGTCGCACGAAGGCACCGTCAAGCTCTCCGACGAGCAGGCAACGGCCATCCTCGAGCTGCGCCTTGCCCGCCTCACCGCGCTCGGCCGCGACGAGATCGGCAACGACCTCGCCAAGATCGCGGAAGAGATCAAGGAGTACCTCGCGATCCTGTCGTCGCGCGCGCGCATCATCGACATCATCAAGGGCGAGCTCACCGCGATCCGCGAGGAATTCGCCGTGCCGCGCCGCACCGAGATCGTTCCCATGGAGGGCGAACTCGAGGACGAGGATCTCATCCAGCGCGAGGACTGCGTCGTCACCGTCTCGCTCAAGGGCTACATCAAGCGGGTGCCCCTTTCGACCTACCGCGCGCAACGCCGGGGCGGCAAGGGGCGCTCAGGCATGACGACGCGCGAAGAGGATATCGTCACGCAGCTCTTCATTGCCTCGACGCACACGCCGCTGCTGTTCTTCTCCTCGCGCGGCATGGTCTATCGCCTGAAGGTCTGGCGGCTGCCCGCGGCGACTCCGCAGGGCACGGGCAAGGCGCTCATCAATCTGCTGCCGCTCGAGCAGGGTGAGGCCATCACGACCATTCTCCCGCTGCCGGAGGACGAGAAGACCTGGGCTGATCGCGAGCTGATGTTCGCGACGCGCACGGGCAACGTCCGCCGCAACAGCCTCGCCGACTTCGAGAACATCAATCGCAATGGCAAAATCGCCATGAAGCTCGACGAGGGCGACCAGATCGTCGACGTCGCGCTCTGCGCGCCGAGCGATGACGTGCTGCTGACGACGGCGGCCGGCCAGTGCATCCGCTTCCCGGCCGACGACGTGCGCCTCTTCAAGGGCCGCGAGTCGACGGGCGTGCGCGGCATCCGCCTCGATGACGAGGATCGCGTAATCTCGATGGCCATCCTCGCACATGTCGAGGCGACGCCGGCCGAGCGCGCGGCCTACCTGAAGCAGGCTGGTGCCATGCGTCGCGCAATGGGCGAGAACGGTGAGAATGGCGCCGAGGTCGAAGCCATACCCGATGCGGATGCCGAAGAGGCCACCGGCGAGGAGCTGACGCCCGAGCGTTATGCCGAGCTCGGCGCGCGCGAGCAGTTCGTGCTCACCGTCTCGAGCCGCGGCTTCGGCAAGCGCTCGTCGTCCTACGAGTACCGGGTCAGTGGCCGTGGCGGCAAAGGCATCGTCGCCATGGTCGTCAACGACCGCAACGGGCCGCTCGTGGCCTCCTTCCCTGTCGACGACAGCGACCAGATCATGCTTGTCACCGGTGGCGGCCAGCTCATTCGCTGCCCCGTGGACGATGTCCGCGTTGCCGGCCGCAACACGCAGGGCGTGCGCATTTTCCGCACGGATGAGGATGAGACCGTCGCCTCCGTCGAGCGCATCCCCGACGATGGAAGCGAAAATGGCGAGAACGGCGAGGATGATGCGCCGGCTGTCGAGTAGGGCCAGCAGCAGGAGCACACCCTCATGAAGAAGAACCAGATGAAGGCGCTGCTTCGCGCGGGCAAACCGGCGCTCGGCTGCTCGATCATGATCCCCTCACCGCAGATGGTCGAGATGGCCGCCCACGCCGGCTTCGACTGGGTGCTCATCGACATGGAGCATGGCACGATCGGACTCGAGTCCGCCGAGCTGATGATCATGGCGGCGGAAGCGCGGGGTATTACGCCTATCGTGCGCCCGCGCAGCAATGCGAGTGCGGAGATCACCTCAGTCATGGATCGCGGCGCTTCCGGCGTGCAGGTGCCGCACATCAATACGGGCGATGA
>DATMRT010000113.1:0-5584 GCA_035565975.1 Hyphomicrobiaceae bacterium | reverse complement strand
GGCCGACGGCTCGCCGCTCTCCGGCGGCCAGAAGCAGCGCATCGCGCTCGCCCGCGCCTTCTTCGGCAATCCGAAATTCGTCGTGCTGGACGAGCCGAATTCCAACCTCGATCCTCCCGGCGAAGCCGCCCTTGCGCGCGCTCTGCAGCACGCCAAGCGGGCGGGCATCACCACCGTGACCATCACCCAGCGGCCTTCCCTGCTGCAGGCCGTCGACAAGATCCTCGTCCTCAAGGAGGGCACGGTCGCGATGTTCGGGGAGCGCGTGAAGGTGCTGGAAGAGCTGACGCGGGCCACGAACGGCCAGGGCAACCCCACCATCGAGGGCAAGTGAGATGGCGAAGGACAGGAAAGTACCGGCGATCCACGACCAGTCCGACTGGTATGCCGACGTGCCGCGGTCGATCCGCTCGCATGTGCTCGTCGGCCTTACCGCGATCGGGGTGACGTTCGGCGGGTTCGGCGTGTGGGCCGGCACGGCGCCGCTCGCCTCGGCGATCATCACCTCTGGCAGCTTCGTGGCGACCGGCAACAACAAGATCATCCAGCATCTCGAAGGCGGCATCATCAAGGAGCTGCACGTCAACGAGGGCGACAAGGTCCGCGTGGGCGACATGCTCGTGACGCTCGACGATACGGCCGCGCTTTCCAACGAGCGCGCCCTGAAGCTGCGCTGGCTGCGCCTCGAGGCCGTCGTCGCGCGGCTGCGGGCCGAGGCGCTCGGGAAAAAGGTCTTCGAGCTGCCCGATCTCGTGCGCAAGGAAGCGAGCGACCCCGATGTGGTCGCCATCGCCGAGAGCCAGCACGTCATCTTCAACAGCCGCAAGGTCAAGCTGGAAGAGCAGTTGAACCTGATCGAGAAGAACATCCGCTCGCTGGAATACCGCTCCAAGGGCTACCGCGGCCAGATGGCGGCGCTGGAGCGCCAGGTCGCGCTCCTGTCGGAAGAGCGCGATTCCAAGGAGAAGCTGGCGAAGATCGGCTACATGAAGCGGACGGACTACCTCGCCGTCGAGCGGGCCATCGCCGACGCCATGGGCGACATCTCGCGCATCCAGGGCGAGGTGAACGAGAGCGACGCGCAGATCGACCGCTACAAGCAGGAGGCCGTCATCGCCGTCAACACGCTCAAGCAATCGGCGCTCGACGCGCTGGAGACGGCCGAATCCGACCTCGACGGCGTGCGCGAGCAGATGCGCGAGGCATCCGAGGTGCTGGATCGCACGGTCATTCGCTCGCCGGTCACGGGCACGGTGGTGCGCTCCTACTACCACACGGCCGGCGGCGTCATCACGACCGGCAAGCCGATCATGGAAATCCTGCCGGCCGGCGTTCCCCTGATCATCGAGGCGCAGGTGCTGCGCACCTCCATCGACCAGATCCATCAGGGCGAGAAGGCGACTGTCCGCCTTTCGGCGCTGAACAGCCGCACGACACCCGTGCTGGAGGGAAAGGTGATCTATGTCTCGGCCGATTCCGTCGAGGAAGGTCCCGTGACCTCGCCCAAGGACGTCTATATCGTGCGCGTGCGCGTGCCCGAAACGGAGATCAAGCGCGTGACCGGCTTCCATCCGGTGCCGGGCATGCCCGCCGACGTGCTGATCCAGACATCGGAGCGCACGTTTTTTCAGTATATCACCAAGCCGATCGCCGATAGCATGTCGCGGGCGTTCAAGGAGCGGTGACCGTTGGTCGGGAGGTGGCCATGGGCAACATGCCTGATGTTCTCCTTCAGGTGGGCAGGCTCAACTATGTCTGGACGAACACCGAGAGCCTGCTGATCTACGTGATCGCGCACCAGCTCGGCGTCGACAAGGAAACCGCCGTCGTGATCTTCCTCACGCTGAACACGACCCGGGCGCGCATCGACCTCGTCGAGCGCCTCGCCAAGCGCGGTACGACGGCGCCGGCCGACCGCGATTTCATCCTCGCCGCCATGGGCCGGCTGAAGCGGGTCAGCAAGGTCCGCAACAAGTACAACCACAGCATCTACGCCTTCGACGAGAAGGGCGATATCGCAAGCACCCAGTTGATGCGGCTCGTCGAGACGGAGCAGTCCATCCTCTACGGCAAGGTCGAGCAGATGGACCAGCGGGAGTTGCGCCAGCTCGAAAAGGGCATTTCCGAGATCGCCGACATCAGCAAGGCGCTCTGGGCCTTCATCCATGCGAGCCCCTTCCTGAAGGATGCCCTCTAAACCGTGCCGGATTAGCCCTATTTGATGGGGCCGATGACCCCTTCGGTCCATGTCGGCGCCCCCCGAAAGCCTCTACTATGGGGCGAGGTCGGTCGATGGGGTGTGGTGGGTGTCATGCAGGTCAAATGCATCGAGACGATGGAGGCCTTCGTCGCGTTGAAGGACAACTGGGAGGCGGTGTTTGCGGCCGATCCCCATGCGCAGCATTTCCTCTCTCATGGCTGGCTCCGGCGCTTCCTCGCCCGCAAGAAGCGGTGGTTCATCCTCGCCCTGAAGGAGAAGGATCCGGGCGCCCCCTTCGTCGCCTTCTTTCCGCTCCGCCTCCAGACCCGGCAGGACAAGGACGGTCTGTTCTTCGACGAGATCGTCATGGCCGGCAATTATGCCGCCGACTATACCGGCTTCCTGTGCCTTCCGGAGTACGAGCGCTATGCCGTGGCCGGCTTCTGCAAGGTCCTCAGGCAGCAGGTCTGGAAGGAAATCAAGCTCGATTATTTCAACGGCCCGCCGGAGCGGCGCGAGGCGATGATCCGCGCGCTGGAGGGCCCGCGGGTGATGTTCCGCAGGAGAACCCCGCTCAACGAGCAGAAGATCGACGCCACGATCTGCCCGCAGATCCATCTTCCGCAGAGCTGGGACGCCTATCTGGAACGGCACATGAGCAGCCAGACACGGCAGAAGCTGCGACGGTTCCTGCGCAAGGTGGAAGGGGGCGACGAGTTCCGCATCACCCATGCCGATGCCGCGACGATCGATCGCGACCTCACCATCCTCTTCGACTTCTGGCGGACCCGCTGGTCGCCGGTCAAGGGGGCGGAAAGGACGGAAGAGCTGATCCGCAGCACGCGGCAGATGCTCATGGATTGCTTCGAGGAGGGCGATCTCGACGTGCCGGTGCTCTGGCACGGCGAGCGGCCGCTGGCCGCGCTCGCCAATATCGTCGACGCCGGCAAGAAGGCGATCCGCTTCTACATCACCGGGCGCGACGAGACCTGGACCACGCCCTCGCCGGGGCTGATCCTTCACGGCTACTGCATCCGCCGGGCGATTGCGGACGGCTTCCGCCTCTACGATTTCCTGCGCGGCAACGAGCCCTACAAATACATGTTCGGCGTCGAGGAGCACCGGATAAGCTGCGTCGAATTCAAGACCCGCGACGGCAAGAACCTCGGCGGCAAGCTCAATCCGAACAGCATCGATTTCGTCTACCGGCAGGCACTCGATTTCAACCGCCGCGGCAAGCGGGTCGATGCCGAGCGCGCCTTCCGCCAGGTGGTGGAGGCGGCTCCCGACCATCTCGGCGCGGAATTCGGCCTTGCCAATCTCCAGGTCCTGCGCGGCAACCTGGCCGAGGCCGAGGAGGCCTTCCGCGCGCTCCTGCCGCGCACGCCGGACCCGAGGCCCGTGCTGATGCGCCTTGCCGACGTGTGCCTTGCCCGCTCCGCCTATCCGCGGGCGATCGAGGCCCTGCGCGACGTGCTTCGCCTCGAGCCGTACAAGGGCGAGGCGCTCTACAAGCTCGGCGTCGCCTCGCTGGTGCTCGGCGAGCGCGAAGCGGCAAGGCAGGCCTGGTCCCAGCTCGTCGAGCACAGCGCCCCCGCCGGGACGAAGACGGATTACGCGGAAAAGGCGCGGCGGGCCCTCAACCGCCTGCCGGTGGCAAGACGGCCGAACCGCGGCATCCTCGTCAATCCGCCACCCGCCCCGGCCGCCGGCATCGATGTGCAGGCGTTCCTCATGATGACCCGGCGCAAGACCGGCGCCGCCTTCCTCAACTGACGGCCGCGCGCCTCATTCCTGCCTTTCGGGGGCGGCGACGCGGGCCAGCCAGCGCCGGATGGCCGTCTCCTCCCCGGCCGACAGGCCGTTCACGATGTCCTGCTCGATGGCCCGGACACGCTCCCCGCATTGCGCCAGGAGGTGCTTGCCCTTGCCGGTGAGCTCGATGTGCCGGATGCGCCCGTGGACCGGGTGCGGGTGGCGCGCGATCGCGCCGGCCCGCTCCAGGTTCGCCACGATCACGCTCACCGTCTGCGGCGTGAGCAGCGCGAGGCGGGCGAGGTCGGCATTGGAAAGGCCCGGATAATTGGCGAGCATCGTCAGCACGGCGAATTGCGGCTGCGTGACGTCGAGGTCCGCCATGGCGCGCTCCAGCCTGACGCGGAAGGCGCCGGCGGCCTGCCGCAGCAGGTAGCCGAGGTGCCCGTGCTCGCCGCGCTTGCCCTCGCCGGGGCCGGGGATTGGATGGCGGTCGACCGTCTTGCGCATAATGTAAGAGCTCTTATATGATATTCGAGTTCTGATATTATCGCGATGCAGGAGAAAAGCCATGGGCAAGAGGATCTTTCTCGCAGGCGCCACGAGCGCGATCGGCAAGCGCCTCACGCCCCTGCTGCTACAGGCCGGCCACCACGTCACCGGGACGACCCGCTCCCCGGCGAGGGCGGAGGCGCTGGCCCGAAGCGGTATCGAGCCCGTGGTCGTCGATGTCTTCGATGCGGATGCGCTGCACCGTGCGGTGGCGGCGGCCCGGCCGGAGGTCGTCATCCACCAGCTCACCGCCCTGCCGCCCGGTCTCGACCCCGCGCTGATGGAGGCGGCGTTGAAGGCCAATGCGCGCGTGCGGGAAGAGGGAACGCGCAACCTCGTCCGCGCCGCCTTGGCCGCCGACGTTCGCCGGCTGATCGCCCAGAGCCTCGCCTGGGTCTATGCGCCCGGCCCGCAGCCCTTCACCGAGGCGTCGCCCCTTTACACCGGCGCCGTCGACGCGCTCGACGTCACCAGGCGCGGCGTCGTCATGCTGGAGGAAAGCGTCCTGAACGCCGCGCCGATCGAAGGGCTCGTCTTGCGCTACGGGCGGATCTATGGGCCGGGCACCGGCTTTGCGGCACCTCCCGCCGCCCTGCCGCTTCATGTGGATGCGGCCGCCTATGCCGCGTTCCTCGCGTTCGACCGCGGCGCGCCGGGCGCCTTCAACATCGCCGAGCCGAACGACGCGGTCGCGACGGCCAAGGTCGTCGCGGAACTTGGTTGGAGCCCGGAATTCCGCCTGACGGAAAACCTGCCAGCATAAAGCAGAAGGCCGCGGCCGTCTCTTCTTCCCGCCAAAATCCCTGTCGATAATTGCCGAGCTTTTTCAATGGGAAAGGCACGATCCGATAGCGCGCGGAATCGCGTTTTCGGAGGGCGTCTCCAATTTTCTTGCGAAGACTGTTGCGCTTAGTTGGATACTAATATACTACTTCTGTCGATCAAACGGAGGTGCTGGTCGGTGGGCAGGAACGGGCGTCATATCGTTGTGCGGGCGGGGAGGGCTCTGTCGTGACCCAGGCCCGCAGGAAGCGTTCGCTTGCCGGCGTCACGCCGATCTCCCATCAGCGCGCGGCG
>DATMRT010000112.1:0-15978 GCA_035565975.1 Hyphomicrobiaceae bacterium | reverse complement strand
GGCCGGTCTCGCGCTCGACGCGGCCCAGCAGCTCGGCCATGTCCCCTTCATCGAGGCGGTTGAGTACCAGTGTCGTCGCGCGCGAGAGCAACGCGCCGTTGAGCTCGAAGGAGGGGTTCTCCGTCGTCGCGCCAACGAGCGTGATCGTGCCGTCCTCCATGTGCGGCAGGAAGCCGTCCTGCTGCGCGCGATTGAAGCGATGGATCTCGTCGATGAAGAGCAGCGTGCCGCGCCCCTGCTCGCGCCGCGCCTTGGCGCGATCGAAGGCTTTGCGCAAATCCTGCACGCCTGAGAAGATCGCCGAGAGCTGCTCGAATTCGAGCTTGGTCTCCTGCGCCAGCAGGCGCGCGATCGTCGTCTTGCCGACGCCGGGCGGCCCCCACAGAATGAGGTTCGGCATGCGGCCGGCGCGCAGCATCCGCGTCAGCGAACCTTCCGGTCCGACAATGTGCGTCTGGCCGATAACCTCCGAGAGTTTCTTCGGACGCAGACGGTCGGCGAGCGGGCGCGGGGCGCCCTGCTCGAGGCCGGCAGCTTCAAACAGGTTCGTCATGCTCTGGGCTCCGCCGCACGCTGCATCGGCGCCGCGGCCGAGCGACCGTGGCAAGGATGGAGCAGCGCCGTCAAGAGCGGCTCGAGGAAACGGGCTCGGCGGCAGCTCAGGCCGTGCGCCGGATGAGAAAGCGATACACGCCGGCGTCCTCGGATTGCTCGACCAACTCGTGCTTGGTCTGCCGGCAGAAGGCCTGGAAATCGGCGACGGCGCCGGGATCGGTGGCGAGCACTTCAAGCGTGCCGCTGACCGGCACCTCGGCGATCGCCTTCTTGGCCTTGAGGATTGGGAGGGGGCAGTTGAGGCCCTTCGTATCAAGCGTCTTGTCGGCCATGCTGTTCGAACTCCGTCGCTTCCCCGGCCCCTGCGTCGCCATAGTCCTGTTGCGCTGGACGTGACGGCCGCTCCATATTCAAGCCTGCGTATAATTGAATGCAACGACGCCGTCGAGAGGCAGGAGAACGTGCAGCCGTTCCTCGTCACGCATGAGATCTTTCGGCGGCCCGCCTTCGGGCGCCACCATCCGCTCGCGACGGGACGGCAGGCGGCGGTGCAGGACCTGATCGAGGTTCTTGGCTGGCGTGATCCGGCGCTGACGCGCGTGCCTGAGCTGCCGGGGCGAGCCGTGCTGGAGCGATTTCACGCGCCGGACTACCTGGACGCGCTAGGCGAGGCAGATGCGGCCGGCAAGGCGACGGTCGAAATGCGTGCGCGATACAATCTCGGCACCATGGAATGCCCCATCTTTCCCGATTTGTGGAACCGTGCCCGCGCGACGGTAGGCGGCTCAATGCTGGCGGCGGAGCTGGCCCTCGGCGGTAGCGTCGCCTTTCATCCGACCGGTGGGACGCACCACGGGATGCCGGCGCGCGCATCAGGCTTCTGCTATCTCAACGATCCCGTCTTCGCGATCCTGCGGTTACTCGAGGGCGGGCTTGGCAGAGTGCTGCACGTCGATCTCGATGCTCATCACGGCGATGGTGTCGAGGCGGCTTTTGCGGACGATCCGCGTGTCGGTCTGATCTCCATTCACGAGGACGGCCGCTGGCCCGGCACCGGGCGGCCCGAGGATACGCTCGGTGGACGCGCGCTCAATATTCCCGTGCCGCGCGGCATCAATGACAGCGAGTACGCGCTGGTGTTGGAGCGGCTCGTTTATCCGTTCGTCAGCAAGGCTAAGCCGGATGCGATCGTCGTACTGCTCGGCGCGGATGGGCTCGCGGGCGACCCGCTCTCGGGGATGAGCCTGTCGAATGGCGTACTGTGGAGAGCCTGCCAGACGCTCATCGCAATGGCGCCGCGCGTCGTGATTCTCGGCGGCGGTGGCTATAATCCCTGGACCACGGCGCGACTGTGGGCCGGCATGTGGGGGCTTCTCGCCGAGCACGATGTTTCGCGAGATTTGCCGTCCGCCGCGCGAGCGGTGCTCGCTGGTCTCGACTGTGATCTCGTCGATGACGAGGATCGCGACCCTGTGTGGCTGACGACGTTGGTCGATCCACCGAATGCGGGGTCGATCCGGCCGGAGGTGCTGGCGCTGATCGACGGGCATCCGATGCGTGCTGCGTCAACCGCCTGACAAGACACGCTCCATGTAGACGGCGTCGTCGCCGTAATCTTTCAGCTTCAGGCGCAACGCTTCCGTGGTCGCATCGACAAATCCAAGTTTTTGCCAGTAGCGATGCGCTCCACTGACAGCTACGAGCATGGCGCGTCGAAAGCCATTGGCCTGAGCAGAAGCTAGAACCTGCGAGCAGATTTCCGCGACCGCGCCTCCGCCACGCGCGTCGTCATCGACGGCAACGTCGTGCACGTACCAGCAGTCGGCCTCCGGCGGGATGCTGCCGAGCATCTGATGGAGTGCCGGCGGCTTCGCGCGGCGCCAGGGGTGGCTGCAGAAATAGCCGACGATCCGCGCGCCATTCGTCAGCACGAAGCAGCCCTCGGGCGCCAGCCTGATGCGCTCGGCGAAGACGGCCTCGCCTTCGGCATAGGGGCCGAGGTGCGCTTTGGAAAGGCGGGCGATATCGCCGACACCGGCGGGCGCGGCGGGCCGCCAAACGGGATGGATGGACATGGCTTCATCGCTTGGGGTCGTGAAGCGTGGTGCTTAGCGGCGCTAGGCCACCGGCGCAAGGAGCAGGCCCTACGTTCCGGTTGCCCAATATTCGCAAATATGAATATGATCGCGATATGAACTGGATCGATCATCTTGCTTCAATCGAGCCGCTCGAGGACGCCGAATTCGACGCCGGCCTCGTCACGGCCATGCAAAGTGCTGCCGTGGTGCGCGGCGGGCTGAAGTCGATCCGATTCTCGACGCCCACCTTCAAGGAATACACGACCTCTGAAATCCAGGGCTGCGGGAAGAACTCCTTTCCCGCGTTCTCGGTGACGGCAGGGGCTTGTGCGCTCGACTGCGACCACTGTCAGGCGAAGATCCTCGAGCCGATGATCCCTGCCACCACGCCCGAGATGCTCGAGTCGAAGGTGCGCGATCTCGTGCTGCTGCAGAATCTGCAGGGCTTCCTGCTTTCGGGCGGCTCGAACCGGCGCAACGAGATCAAGTACGAGAAGTACTTCCCGGTCATCGAGAAGCTGAAGCGCGACTTTCCCCACCTCAAGATTGCGATCCACTCCGCGCTGCTCGACGAGCGGCGCGCACGGCTGATGGAAAGCGCCGGCGTCGACACCGCGATGATGGACGTGATCGGCGCGGAGGAGACGATCCGCGAGGTCTATCATCTCGATCGCGTCGTCGACGACTTCGAGGCGACTCTCGCAGCACTCTGTGCGACGCGCATGGAGGTCGTGCCGCACATCGTCATCGGCCTGCACTATGGCCGTCTGCTCGGCGAGGCCAATGCGCTCGACATCTGCGCTCGGCATGGCATCCACAGCCTCGTGCTGGTCGTGGTCATGCCGTTCTATGCGCGAGCCGGCCTGTTCGTGACGCCGTCAGCGCACGATGTCGGCCGCATCTTCCTCGAAGCGCGAGAGAGGCTCACCGAAAAGCCCGTGCTGCTCGGCTGCGCGCGGCCGCCCGGGATGCACAAGCGCATCGTCGATGCTTATGCGGTGATGGCGGGCCTCGACGGCATCGCCTTTCCGGCCGAGGGCGTGATCGGCGTGTGCGAGGCGATCGGCCGCCCCTTCGAGCAGCAGCACGCTTGCTGCTCGATCAAGGTCGGCGGCAGCTTCGACCTGCGCGCCAAGAGCGCGTGCGCTGCCTGAGCCGCGCCATTAGCCTGCTTTGCGCAGGGCTTCTCCGGGAACAGCGTAAAGGGTGTCCGGCTGGTCCGCAGCCCAAAGCTCCGCAAGGAGGCGCTTCGAGGCATCGGCGCCAAGCACGGGGCCGGTCAACTCGAGGAACTTGTCGGAAACGTCGGCATCAGTCAGCGGCGCGTCGGGATCGCCCTTTCGCGTCGGCTGGTAATGCTCGAGCGTGCGTCCGTCGGCGAGCTCGATGGCGACCTTGGCCGAGCGGCGTTTGGGGAAATCCGCGGCGCACTGCTCGTCGAGTTTCAGCTCTACCCTGTCGGAGAGCGCTTGCACGCGCGCGTCCGAGAGACGCTCGGGCTCGTAGGCATTGAGGCGCACGCTGCCGTGCACGAGCGCGCTCGCGACGAGGAAGGGCGTCGAGAACTTGCCTTCGAACGGTGTCGTCGCCTTCGGTACGCCGGCGACCTCGAGCGTCGCGCGATAGCCGCCGACGCGGATGCGCTTGATCGCCTCGGGCGCGAAGCCGTGTTCGGCCTTCAGATGCAGCACGCCGTCAATGGCCGGAAAGGCGTGACCGCAGCAGCCGTGATTCTTGAAGGTCATCTGCGTGATGTTGTAATGCGCGCCGAGGCCCGCGGTCGCCTTCGACCAGTCGACGGTGGTGCTCATGGCAGCGCCGAAACCGGCTTCGCCTTCGAGCACGTCGAGCGTACCGGTCATGCCGTATTCGGCGCTCATCGCGGCCATGGCGCCCGCCTCGGCCGCGTGACCCGCGTGCAGCGGCTTCGACATCGAGTCCGAACGGAAGGCCTGCTGAAGCGCTGCGGCCATCGTCGCGGACGTCGCGAGAGCGTGCGCGAACTGCTCTCTATTGAGCTTGAGGATCGTGGCGACGGCGGCGGCCGCACCGAACGTGCCGACGGTGCCGGTCGTGTGCCAGAACTTGTAGTGCGAGGGCTGCACGGAGAGCCCGATGCGCGTCGAGACTTCGTAGCCGACGATGATCGCGGTCAGGAGATCCGCCGCGCTCGCGCCCTTGGCCTGGGCAGCGGCGAGTGCGGCGCCGATCGTCGGGCAGCCGGGATGGTAGATGGCATCGCGGAAGATGTCGTCGAACTCGATGGTGTGCGCGGCCGTGCCGTTGATGAGCGCGGCTGTACGCAGCGGTCCGAACTTGCCCGAGCCGTAGATGTAGGCCTTGCCGTGGCCAAGCTCGTCCGCGAGGCCCTTCATCATGGCCTGGGCCGGGTCGATCTCAGTGCCGGGAAGCAGCGAGGCGAACCAATCGATCAGCGCCCGCTTGGCATGGTGGCGCACCTCGGCGGGCAGCGTGCGGTCGCGTTCGGCAACCCCGTACTCGGCCAGCTTCTCGACGATCGTGCCCGCCATTTTCGCGCTCCCTCGTGTCTGCAGCTTTGTCCGGACATGGTAGGGCACGCGCGGCACGAAGAAAAGCGCAGCGGCTAGAGCTTGTCGGCCATCTGGCGCAGATCAACCCGGCGGATCTTGCCGGTCACCGTCATGGGCATCTCGGAAATGAAATGGACGCGGCGCGGGTATTCATGCGCGGCCAGCCGCTCCTTCACGAAGGCCTGGATCTCGTTGGCGAGGTCCGTGGTGCCGGCGAACTCGGGCCGGGTCACGATGAAAGCCGTGACAGCCTCCCCGCGCAGGGGATCGGGCGTGCCGATAACGCCGGCGAGCGCGACGGCCGGATGCTTCTGCAGGCACTCCTCGACCTCGCCTGGACCAATCCGATAGCCCGCCGACTTGATGATGTCGTTGTCGCGGCCCTGGAACCAGAAGTAGCCGTCCTGGTCCTTGGCCGCGATATCGCCGAGCAGGCACCAGTCGCCGCGGAACTTGTCGGCTGTCGCCTCGGGCTGCTTCCAGTATTCGAGGAACATGACCGGGTCGGGCCGGCGCACGGCGACGATGCCGGTCTCGCCGGCGGGGAGTACGTTGCCGTCGTGGTCGACGATCTCGACGATATGACCGGGTACGGGACGGCCCATGGAGCCGGGCTTGGCGGGGAAGACAGGTGGGCAGTTGCCGACGACGAGATTGACCTCGGTCTGGCCGTAGAACTCGCTCATGGTGAGGCCGAAGGTTTCCTGCCCCCAGGCGATGATGTCGGCGCCCATAGGCTCGCCGCCGGATGCGAGCGAGCGCAATTCGTAAGCATAGCGCGCGCGCGGGTTGGGGATGGCCTGCAGCATGCGTAGCGCTGTCGGCGGCATGAAGATATTGCGCACGCCATGCCGCGCCATGAGCGCGAAGGCGGCGTCCGGCTCGAACTTCGCGAGGCGCTGCGCGACGACGGGAATGCCGAAATAGAGCGACGGCAGCAGCACGTCGAAGATGCCGCCGGCCCAGGCCCAGTCGGCGGGCGTCCAGAAGCGATCACCGGCTTGCGGGAAGAGATTGTGGGGCACCATGACGCCGGGCAGATGCCCGAGCAGCACGCGCTGCGCATGGAGCACGCCTTTGGGATTGCCGGTCGTGCCGGAGGTGTACATCAGGTAGGCGGGATCGTCCGCGGACGTGTCCGTGGCGACATCATTCGATGATGCCGCCGCGGCCAGTTCCCAGAAACCCTTAGCGCCGAGGGGACCGGGGCCGTCGATCGAGATGATGTGGTCGAGCGCCGGAATGTCCGTCAGGCCGGCAGCGACGCGCTCCATGTTGTCGGCTGCGGTGATGAGCGCGATCGCGCCGCTGTCCTCGAGACGGAAGCGCACGGCGTCGGGGCCGAAGAGCGCGAAAAGCGGCATGGCGACCGCGCCGAGCTTGTGCACGGCGACGTGCGTGATCAGGTTCTCGGGGCACTGCGAGAGATGAATGGCAACGATCGCGCCGCGGCCGACGCCGAGGGCGGCGAGCGCATTGGCGAGCCGGTCGGCGGACTCCTTGACGCGCGCGAAGGTCCAGATGTTCACGCTGCCGTCGCCGGCCTCGTGGATCAGCGCTGGAGCATCAGGCGTCGCGGCGGCATGGCGGTCGCAGATGGCCTGCGCGATGTTGAATCGTGCCGGCACCTCCCAGCGGAAGTTGCCGTAGAGCTCGTCATAGGATGCGCCGGAGAGTTTCACGTGCGCGCCCTCCCTTTGGATTTTGCTTCCTCAGGGGGATGGGAACACATCCGAGAGGGCGAGGGCAAGGCCGGTGGGAGCGGGTGGGCCGCTGACTTGCCAAGCTCCGGCCGGCATTCGACACTGTGCCATACCGATCGAAGTTAGGAGCCCATCCATGATCAAGCGTTTCACCGGCACCACCTCGACGCGCAGCCGCGCGGTCGCTCACGACGGCATCGTTTATGCGGTGGCCACGGCCAAGGACAAGTCCGGTGCGCTCTACGCGCAAACGAAGGATGCGCTCGCTCAGATCGACGCGACACTCGCGGATGCAGGCTCGGACAAGTCGCGCATCCTCCGGACCACCGTCTACATCACGGACATGAGCCAGAAGCCGGAGATGGACCGCGCCTGGGACGAATGGGTGGACCGCGAGAACCCGCCGCAGCGCGCCTGCATCGGCGTCACGCTCTGGGACAAGGACCTTGTCGAGATTCTCGTCACGGCCGTCCAGAAATGAGAAAGGCCGGCGTGCCTGGCGCCGGCCCCGAATTCTTGAGCCCGATCGGGCTCAGGGCACCACGAGGCGCTCGGCCTGAGCCAGGAGATCGTCCAGCACGCGGCGGCTCTCGAGGCCCATGACCTCGACGGCGCGCTTCTGCGCGGCCTGCCAGAGCGGGAAGGCTTCCACGATCACCTGCTTGCCTTTCGGCGTCAGATGCAGGCCGCGGCCGCGGCGCCCGGCCGGCGGGTCCATGATGATATGGCCGAGCGCGAGAAGGCGCTTCAGGTTGCGGGAAAGGGTCGATTTCTCGATGTCGAGCGTGCTGCCGATCTCGGCGGCGGTGATGCCGTCCTGATTCGCGAGCTGCGTCAGCAGCGTGAACTGGCTCGCCGTGATCTTGTGCGGACGCAGCGCATCGTCATACACGCGCGTCACGATGCGCGAGAGCTGGCGCACCCTCGTGGAGATGCAAGCTTCGGAAGTGGCATTGGCGATCGCGCCGATGTCGAGGGGGACCTTGCCGCCGGCTGGGGTCATGTCGTTCATCGCGTACCTTCCCGCTTGGCTCGCATGAAAAGTCCCTTACCAGTTGCTATGATTCGGGCTGTCTCGGCAACCAAAGGCAGCCCTTAGCGCGCGGGATTTGTGCGTGTTCGTACAACTCGATGGGGCGCGCGATCCGATTGACGCGACGGCGATCTTCGCGCCAACCTCGGATGCGCCTGCAACAGGAGCGCCGGGCAACGGCACTCAGGAGGGGAACGCTCATGACCGTACTCGACCACACCCGCGAAGGGCGGGGCCGTCCGACGATTGTTTTCGTGCACGGCTTCGGCTGCGCCCGCTCCGACTGGCGCGCGCAGGTGGCGCATCTGAGGGACCGCTTCGAGACGGTGGCCGTCGACCTCGGCGGGCACGGCACAACCCAAGGCAGCGAGGCGCATGAGATCATCGACACGCACGGACGCGATGTCGCCGCGCTCCTCGCGGAGCTTGCGATCGATTGCGCCGTCCTGGTCGGCCACAGCATGGGCTGTCGTATCGTCATGCACGCGATGAGCGAGGCGCCGGATCGCGTGGCTGGCATCATCCTCGTCGATGGCAGCCGGCTTGGTGCTGCCGGCAGCACCGCATATCGCGATCGGCAAAAGCGCGTCGCGGAAATCGGCTATCGCGCATTCATCGAGCCTATGTTCGCGCAGATGTTCCTGCCCGGTGCCGATCGCGCCGTCGCCCAGCCGATCATCGATCGCGCACGCAACATGCCGGCCAAGCTCGCCGGCAATCTCTTCCCGAATATCGGCAAGTGGGACGCGGAGCGGTTCGACGAGATCTTCGCGAAGGCGCGCGTCCCCGTGATGGCCATACAGACGACGTACATGACACCGGAGGGCCGCCGCGCCTCCATGCAGAAGGGCCAGACCTCAGCCTATCTCGATGACGTGCGCCGTCTCGTGCCGGGTGCCCGCGTCGAGATCATCGAGAATGCCGGCCATTTCCCGCAGATCGAGCAGGCGGGCGAGGTCAACACGCTCATCGACGACTTCATGGCGAAGCTGAAGTCCTAGAGAAGTCCTAGAGGAACGCGCGAATGTCGGTCGAGGATTCGCGCCCGACCATGTCGAAGGAATCCTCGAGCCACTGCGCGGCGCGCTCACGTCCGATGTCGCGGAGCTGCGTCAGGAACTCCCAGCTTGTGTTCATCTTGGAGACGGCGCCGAGCATCTGCATCACATCGTCGGCCGCGATCGAATGCAGGAGCATGCGCTTCATGGAGCCCTCGGGAAGCCGGCCCTGATCGATGAGGCGCGCGACGAACGCGATCGCGCGCATTTCGCCGATCAGCGACGCGTTGAAGCTGATCTCGTTGACCCGGTTCTCGATATCGAGCGCCGTGCGCGGCACGTCCGGCCGAACAAGCGGATTGACGTGGACGATGATGATGTCCTGCGACGGACTGTCATAGATCAGCGGAAAGAGCGACGGATTTCCCATGAAGCCGCCATCCCAGTAGGCTTCCCCGTCGATCTCCACGGCCTGAAAGACTTGCGGCAGGCAGGCCGACGCCATCACGACATCGGCGGAGAGGTCCTTGGTGCGGAAGACATGCACCTTGCCCGACCGGACGTTGGTCGCCGTGAGAAAGAGGTTCGTGCGCGGGCACGTGCGCAGCCGCTCGAAATCGACCGTTGCCTCGAGCAGCGAGCGCAGCGGATTGATGTTGAGCGGATTGAGCTGGTAGGGCGACCAGACCTGCGTCATCATGTTGAAGAGCAGGAAGGCGGGCGTCGCCTCGCTGAAGAAGGCGAGCGGCACCGGCTGCTGGAAGGGATGGGGGCCGATGTACGAGCTTGGCTCCCCGACCTTGCGCCAGAAGTCGGCCAACGCTGCCCGTCCTCCCTCGCGTCCGCCGGTGCTCACGCCATGAGCAAGCACCACCGCGTTGACCGCGCCCGCGCTCGCCCCCGAGATGCCGCAGATGTCGAGGCGGCCATCCTCCAGCAGATAGTCGAGCACGCCCCAGGCGAAGGCACCGTGTGCGCCGCCGCCTTGCAGGGCGACGTTGACGATCTTGGTCGGGTGTCGGCTGTGGTGATGTGCGCGCTCCCGCGCCGGGGCATCATCGTTCGGCATGAAGACTCCGCTCGCGATTGGCCCGTGGGCTCGCTCGATCTGCTCTCTGAATGTCGTGTCTCTCCCTGAGGATGACAAGCGTGCGCCTTGATTCCAGGCGACCTCGGCACCATACCTCTGCCGAAGAGCGAGAAGGCGGCCGGCAGCGGCCGGAGGAGAATTCATGGATAGCTGGCACGGCACGACGATCCTCACCCTGCGCAAGAAGGGCAAGGTGGTTATTGCTGGCGATGGTCAGGTGAGCCTCGGCGCGACGGTCATCAAGTCCAATGCGCGCAAGGTGCGCACGCTCGGCCGCGGCGACGTGATCGGCGGCTTCGCGGGCGCTACGGCAGATGCCTTTACCTTGTTCGAGCGCCTCGAGGCCAAGCTCGAGCAGTATCCGGGACAGCTCACGCGGGCGTGCGTCGAACTCGCCAAGGACTGGCGGACGGACCGCTTCCTGCGACGGCTGGAAGCAATGATGCTCGTTGCCGATCGGGAGCGATCGCTCGTCCTTACGGGGACAGGCGACGTGCTCGAGCCCGAGCAGGACATCATGGGCATCGGCTCAGGCGGGAATTATGCGCTCGCTGCCGCCCGTGCTTTGATCGACACGGACCTCGATGCCGAGGCGATCGCCCGTAAGGCGATGGCGATTGCCGCGGAGATCTGCGTCTACACGAACGGCAACCTGGTCGTGGAGACGCTCGAGTCCGCGCGCTGAGCGCGAGCCGCACCGGGTGTGATTGGGGCGCGAATACGACGCGAATACGCACAAAACGAGGCGCCGCTCGCGCGACGCCTCGTTTGATTCGCAGAGTTCGCGATTGCCGCCGGCGTCGCGCTTAGAGCGCGTGCGCCATGCGGGCCTTCTTCGTCTCGAGATAGCGCACGTTGTGAGCGTTTGGCGTGCACACAACAGGCAGGCGCTCGATCACGTTGATGCCCTCAGCCCGGAGCGCATCGACCTTGGCGGGGTTGTTCGTGAGCAGCCGGATGTCCGGCAAGCCGAGATCGAACAGGATGTGCGCCGCCAGGTCGTAGGTGCGCGCTTCGATTGGCGCGCCGACCGCGACATTGGCGTCGACCGTGTCATACCCCTGGTCCTGCAGCGCGTAGGCCCGGATCTTGTTCACGATGCCGATGCCACGGCCCTCATGATAGGGCAGGTAGATCAGCACGCCGAGCGGCGATGTCGTGATCGTCTCCAGCGCCGCCTGCAACTGCGGATAGCAGTCGCACTTGAGGGAATGGAAGATGTCACCAGTGATGCAGCCGCTATGGACGCGCACGACCGGCAGCTCGCTGTTTGCCTGGTTCGCCCTGTGAATCAGGACAAACGCTTGATTGTGGGGGTCATGTCCCTGGTAGGCACGAGCCTCCAAGTGCAATTCCCGTCCACGAAACTCGATTGGCAAGATGGTCTGTGCCGACCAATCGAGCTCAAGCGCGTAGGACTTAACCGCATTCGACTTCATAATTTGCGCCTCCAGACGCATTTCAAGCGCTTACGCCATCGCACCAGACAACGTTCGTAGCCCTGCTACGGTTCCGAGGTTTCCTCATGCCAAGGTGGGGGTCGTGCCGGGACGTCCGCCCACACGCAGCCGAACTCGCCGCCGCCGCTCATCCAGCGCGCACGGCGATTTCCCACTGCTACAAATTCTCCTGGAGCGAAAGCCATGCAATGGCATCGCGGATGAATGTTCAATGAATGGTTCCTGCCCCGGCATCCAGAGTTCACGAACCTCGCGCTTGCTCTTGCTGCGCCTCTTTCCACCATCGTCCGCGTCCCTCGAGCAGCCATCAGGCTCTCCCCCGAAAGACGCGGTAACGCATTCCGATGTATGCGAAAAATGTGGCGAGAATTGACGCAAATACAAGTGCCGTAAGTGGGTGTGTTTCAGGCAACACGAAGAGCACTGCAGCAAAGGTCGCGTAGTTGATCGCAGCCGCGGCCCATGCCGTAGCGGAATATCGGCTAAACTCTGCAAGGGTCGGTGGAGTGCTCAAAGAAAAGGTTAACCGGCGGTGGGCAAGCCATCCCGCGACCATGGCGCCCGAGATCGCAATAAGGCGGGCAACGAGCGGGTTCAGCCCCAGGACGAGGATCCCGAACTGCAGCAGGCTCGCGTCGCACGTGAGCGCGATCAGACCCGAGACGAGAAAGCCGCCCCAGTGCCGCAGGGGTGGCAGGTTGCGGGCCGGGTCGATCGCGGAGTGCTGCCGGCTCATGGCTCGGTGGTCCTCTGCCCGGTGGGCTCGGGACCGCGATCGTTGCCGAGACCGATTTCCTGAGCGACAACGAAAAGCGGCCGCCCTTTGACCTCCTCATAGACGCGCCCGAGGTACTCGCCGATGACACCGAGCGAGATGAGCTGCACGCCGGCAAAAAACATCACAGAGATGATCAGCGTCGGGAAACCAGGCGCGTTGATGCCGAAAACGAGGGCCTCGATCAGGATGTAGAGCGCGAAAAGGAACGCGCACGCCGATACGAACAGGCCGAGATACGACCACACCCTGAGCGGGATGGTGGTGAACGAGACGAGCCCGTCGAGCGCGAAACGCATGAGCTGGCGCCAGCGCCAGCGCGAGCGCCCCTCGCCGCGCGCCTCGACATCATAGGGAATGCCGATCGAGCGGAATCCAACCCAGGCGAAGAGGCCCTTGTTGAAGCGCGCGCGCTCGTCCATGCGGTTGAGCACGTCGATGACCTTGCGGTCGACGAGCCGGAAGTCGCCGGCGCCCTCGGGCAGCTCCGTGCGGCTCATCGTCTTGAAGATACCGTAGAACACCTGCGCCATGAGGCGGTGGAGGGTGGTGTCGGTCGCCCGGTTCGAGCGCTCCCCGTAGACCACGTCGTAGCCCTGTTCCCATTGTCGGACGAGGGCCGGAATGGTCTCGGGAGGATGCTGCAAATCGCCATCCATCACCACGGCGGCGGCGCCGACGGCGTACCGTAAGCCCGCAGCTACGGCGATCTCCTTGCCGAAATTACGGCTGAGAACGATGGCCTTGAAGCGAGGGTCGCGAGCGTTGAGCGCGGTGAGCATGGCGGCGGTGCCGTCGCGCGATCCGTCGTCGATGAAGATGACTTCCCATGGCCGGCCGAGACGCTCGAGGACTGCGACGAGCCGGTCGAGCAGGCGCGTGAGCCCCCGCTCCTCGTTCAGCACGGGAATGGCGATCGAAAGCATTCCGGGCTTGGCGGAGCTCGGCGCGCAGGCCGCCTCCGTTGTTGCTCGACTCGCCTTATGCACGGCCCGAGTCTCGCTCAAGTGCCGCTCCGCTTATGGGGAAGGCGATCCACAACCATCATCATCGCTGCTTCAAACCACTCTTATGGCCCTTGGTTCCCCCGCTGCCGCACGCGCCGACGCGCGTCGCCCGAGAGTTCAGGCGCAGGCGCTGGTCGTTCGCAGGATCGGGGGGACAGGTCGTCTCGCGGTCGAGCAGTTCCTTTGGCTTCTTCGCGCCGTCCAGTCCGAGCGGCAATATAGCGACAATTGGTGGATTTTGCACGGGGGCAAGCGTATAACGCCGCCGGTTGGCCGTGCGGCGTCGAGACACACCGCGAGGACGGGCGCCCTGCCGGCCGGTCGGCCCTTCGGGAAAGGGCAGCAATAACACAACCTTACGGGGTTTCTCCGCGCACGCACATGAGCGGTGGAGGGACGCCCGTTATCGGACGATCGACGGATCATCGATGGCTGGCCATTCGCAATTCAAGAACATCATGCACCGCAAGGGCAAGCAAGATGCTGCCCGCTCCAAGCTCTTCGCCAAGCTCGCCCGCGAGATCACGGTGGCCGCCAAGTCGGGCCTGCCCGATCCGGAGATGAATGCGCGTCTGCGCCTCGCCGTGCAGAACGCGCGCGCCGAGAACATGCCGAAGGACAATGTCGAGCGCGCCATCAAGAAGGCGGCCGGCGGCGCTGACGAGACCTACGACGAGATCCGCTACGAGGGGTACGGTCCCGGCGGCGTCGCCATCATCGTCGAGGCCCTGACGGACAACCGCAATCGGACGGGCGGCGCTATCCGCGCGGTTTTCACGAAGTACAACGGCAATCTCGGGGCAACCGGGGCCGTCTCCCACATGTTCGCGCGCGTTGGCGAGATCGTCTATCCTGCGGAAGCAGGCTCGGCCGATGCCATGCTCGAGGCTGCCATCGAGGCCGGCGCGGACGACGTCACTTCCGACGAGAGCGGCCACACGATCGTCTGTGCGTTCGAGAGCTTGGGGACAGTGGCGTCAGCCCTCGAGGCGTCGATTGGGGCGCCGCAGACCGTGAAAGCCATTTGGAAGCCGGTCACGAGCACGCCGCTCGACGAGGAAAACGCCGGCACGATCCTGAAGCTCATCGCGGCTCTCGAGGACGATGACGACGTCCAGGCCGTGTTCGCGAACTTCGAGATCGACGATGCCACCATGGCGCGCCTGACGGCGGCGGTCTGACACTAGGGCCAGACGATCGCCACCACCGCGATTCCGATACCGAGCGCCATCGCGATCAGGGACCCGACGGCGAGGGCCTGTGCCGCGAAGTGGCGAGCGGCATGGCCCGCCACGCGTCCTGCACGGCTCATGTGCGAGGGCGCGTCCCTCACGTCGCGATAGCGCTCCTGCAGTTCGTCATTGATGACGACGCGGCGGTTCCAGGCCGACCTCATGGCCGAGTCGATGGCCTGCCCTTTGAGGTCCCAGCGATCCGCGATGCGCCACAGCAGGAAGCCGATGACGGCGACCACCAGGCCGGAAAAGAACAGCACGGGATGCGTCGTGAAGGCCATGAATGTGCTCAGGCAATCCCGTTCTCCCCGCAAGCACGGGGAGAACGGGCGGCGGTTTAGATAGCCGGCGCGGGGATCGGCTCGATCATGACGTTCACGCAGGCCGGCTTGCCGGAGGCAATGGCCCGCTCGACGGCAGCCGGTAGCGCCGCCACATCCTCGACGAACTCACCATGTCCGCCGAGCGCGGTGACGACCTGGTCGTAGCGCGTCGGCAGAAGGTCGCATCCGTGCATGCGCTGGGCGCCGTAGTCGCGGAGCTGAATCTGGCTCTCCGCGTTCCACTTGGTGTCGGTGCCGACGATCGCGACGAACGGCAGGTTGTGCCGCACGGCGGTGTCGAACTCCGACATGTGGAAGCCGAATGTCCCGTCGCCGACGACGGTAATGATGGGGGCTTTGGATTCCCAGGCGCGGGCCGCCACGGCGAAAGGAATGCCGGCGCCGATCGAGCCCGCAACGCCATTGACGATCCGGCGTGGCGGCTTGATGAGGCTCTGGCCCCACTGCGCGAACTCGCCGCCGTCGCAGATGAGCACGGTATTCGGATCGCGGTCCACGATGGGCTTCAGCGCCTTGAAGACCTCGACGGCATGAAGTCGACCGTTCTTGCCCTTGAGGCCGGTCCAGCTTTCCGGACGGTGATCGAGCAGGCGGCGCGCCTCGCCGAGCCATTGAGCACCACGCGGTGTGGACTTGCGACCGCGTTCCGTGAGCGCGCGAACGGCGCCGCGTGCATCGGCGAGCACCGCGAGCGCAAGGCGGCTGCCGAGCTCCTTCTGCGCGCGCGCGATCAACGCGGGTTCGGGATCGATGCTGATCACGCGGCACGTTGGCGCGACGACGGGCGGCTGTGCCCACTTGAGCGTGAAGTCGAGCGGCTTGCCGACGAGCACGATCAGGTCGGCTTGTTTAAGCAGGTCCGAGAACGAGCCGAGCGTCGCGTCGCGGATGCCGCGTGGGCTCTCCATGACCACGACGGGCGCCTGCACGGCCTTTTCCAGATCGGCGAGCAGTGGCCGGCCATGTGGGCCGGAAAGATGAGGCGCTGCAATGATCAGCGGTGCGCGCGCTTTGGCGATCGCGTCGAGCACGGCATCGGCGAGCGCGTCCGGCAGCGCGGAGGAAGCGCCATTGGTCTGCTGTCCTGGGATTGACGCGCTCGCTGCATCCAATTCCGCGTCGAGAAGATCAGAGGGCAGGCTCAGATG
>DATMRT010000111.1:0-4767 GCA_035565975.1 Hyphomicrobiaceae bacterium | reverse complement strand
AAGCTGGCGCTTCCACCGCTCCATCGGCGTTGCCGCCTTCACCTTCTTCGGCCTGCTGCTCATCGTGAACCAGGGTTACTGGAAGGAGACGACGGAAACGCTCGCCCTCGTTCTGGCGGCCACCGGCGTCAGCATGGCCGTCGGCGTGCCGCTCGGCATCGCCGCCGCGCGCCGTCCGTGGTTCTACTCGATCCTGCGGCCGATCCTCGACCTGATGCAGACGATCCCCACCTTCGTCTACCTCATCCCGGCGCTCATCCTCTTCGGCCTCGGCATGGTGCCGGGCCTGATCGCGACCGTGATCTTCGCCATACCCGCGCCGATCCGCCTGACGCGCCTCGGCATCATCTCGACGCCCCCGTCGCTGGTCGAGGCCGCCCAGGCCTTCGGCGCGACGCCCGGCCAGGTGCTGCGCAAGGTGGAACTGCCCTATGCCATGCCGCAGATCATGGCGGGTCTCACCCAGACGATCATGCTGTCGCTGTCGATGGTGGTCATCGCCGCGCTCGTCGGCGCCAAGGGGCTCGGCGTTCCGGTGGTGCGCGCGCTCAACACCGTCAACATCTCCATGGGCTTCGAGGCGGGGCTGTGCATCGTGATCCTCGCGATCATCCTCGACCGGCTCTTCCGCTCTTCCGATGAAGGAGACTCCTGATGACCGATACCGTCGTCTTCAAGAACGTCTCCATCATCTTCGGGGACAATCCGCAAAAGGCCCTCTCGATGGTGGACGCGGGCAAGACCCGCGACGAGATCGGCGCGGAAACCGGCCTCGTGCTCGGCGTCGCCGACGCCACGCTCTCCATCAACGAGGGCGAGATCCTCGTGCTGATGGGCCTTTCGGGCTCCGGCAAGTCGACGCTGCTTCGCGCCGTCAACGGGCTTGCCCCGGTGGTGCGCGGCGAGGTGGAGGTGAAGGCCGGCGCCGGCTCGGTCAATCCCTACACGGCGACGCCCAAGGCGCTGCGCGACTTCCGCATGCACACCGTCTCCATGGTGTTCCAGCAGTTCGCGCTCCTGCCCTGGCGCACCGTCGCCGACAATGTCGGCTTCGGCCTCGAGCTTGCCGGCGTGCCGGATGCCGAGCGAAAGGCGCGCGTCGGCGAGCAGCTCGAGCTCGTCAACCTCTCCAAATGGGCGGACCGCAAGGTCAACGAGCTTTCGGGCGGCATGCAGCAGCGCGTCGGCCTTGCCCGCGCCTTTGCGACCGGCGCGCCGATCCTGCTCATGGACGAGCCCTTCTCCGCGCTCGACCCGCTGATCCGCACGCGCCTGCAGGACGAGCTCCTGGAGTTCCAGCGCCGGCTGAAGAAGACCATCATCTTCGTCAGCCACGACCTCGACGAGGCCTTCCGCATCGGCAACCGCATCGCCATCATGGAGGGCGGGCGCATCATCCAGTGCGGCACGCCGCAGGAGATCGTGAAGAACCCGGCCAACCAGTATGTCGCGGATTTCGTGCAGAACATGAACCCGATCAACATGCTGACCGCCGGGGACGTCATGCAGCACGGCGCCTCCGACGGCAGCGGCGGCGTGACGGCGACCGCCGCGCCGACGACCCCGCTCGTCGACGTCCTCGACGCCATGGCCCGCACGCCCGGCAATGTCGGCGTCGTCGACAACGGCACGGTGATCGGCACGATCAACGCGCAGGACATCGTCAACGGATTGACGCGGCACCGCCGGCGCGGCTGACATCGGCCGGCGATCGGATTAGATAGGGCGGCGCCTCCATGCGGGGCGCCGCCTTTTTATCGACATACGGAGCCAGACATCATGACCGAGAAGGACAAACCGAGCGTTCTACGCGTAACGGACGACGAGGCCCGCCGCCTTGCGCGCACCCTCCTGCGCTCGGCGCGCAGTTGCCCTCTCGCCGTGTTCGAGCCGGAGACGGGCTTTCCCTTCGCCAGCCGCACCCTGACCGGCACCGATACCGACGGCACGCCCGTCATCCTCGTCTCGGCCCTTTCCTTCCACACGCAGGCGCTCAGGGCCGATCCCCGCGCCTCGCTGCTCGCCGGCGAGCCCGGCAAGGGCGATCCGCTCGCCCATCCGCGCCTCACCGTCATCTCGATTGCCGAGGAGGTGCCGCGCGAGAGCGAGGCGCGCGCCGCCCTTCGCGAGCGCTTCGTCCGCCGCCACCCGAAGGCGAAGCTTTATGTCGATTTCCCCGATTTCACCTTCTTCCGCCTCGTGCCGCAGCGCGCCCTTCTCAACGGCGGCTTCGGCAAGGCCTTCGTGCTCACGGCCGAGGACCTGCTGATCCGCTCACCCGCCCGCAGCGCCCTTGCCGAGATGGAAACCGGCGCCGTCGAACACATGAACAGCGACCATGCGGAGGCCGCCGGCATCTACGCCCGCCACTATTGCGGCGCGAAGGACGGCGAATGGACGATCGTGGGGCTGGACGCGGCCGGGGTCGACCTTGCCAGCGGCGACAGATTGAAGCGGCTCGAATTTTCCCGCGAACTCGAGGAGGCCGGGGAACTTCGCGCCGAGCTTGCACGTTTGCTCCGCGAAGCAAGAGCAGCAGGCTGAGCAACCGGCGTTTTCGCGAAGACATCCGCCAGGCGCGCCCTACCGTTCCCGTGAGGCACCTGTCGCCATGCGTGCACCTACCCCCATTTCTTGCTCTTGATGGGGGTGGGTTTGTTTATATGCTAACAAGCGGATTCACATAAAAACACATGATTTGAAGCGGAAACGCCCCAAGGAGTTTCAGATGGACAAGATTTCAGACGCAGAACACGCGCAGGCCGAGATTGCATCCGATTTCCTTTCCGCCATGGCCAATCCCAAGCGCCTCCTCATCCTGAAAGTGCTGGTCGGCGGCGAAATCGCCGTCGGCGCGCTCGCGGGCCAGGTCGGCCTCAGCCAGTCGGCCCTTTCGCAGCACCTGTCGAAGCTGCGCGCGCAGAATCTCGTGACCACGCGCCGCGATGCCCAGACCATCTATTATTCGAGCAAGTCCGACGCCGTCCTGACCATTCTGGACGCGCTCGACCGCATCTACAAGACTCCCGGCAACGGCGCTTCGGAAAAGAAGCTCCGCATCGCCTGACGGACCGAAATCTTCGCATTTCCCGCGCCCCGGACCAGCGTCCGGGGCGTTTTGCATTGGAGCGGTTCCCGCGCGCCCGCGCGGCCCCTTATTCGCCTTGACGGCCCGGGCCGCCTTGATAATTTGACCGACAGGTAAAATTCCCGCCTTGCAGCCGAAAACCAGGAGAGACCGCATGTCCAACCGCCTCAATACCCCCAACGATCTGCGCGCCTTCTGGATGCCGTTCACGGCCAACCGCCAGTTCAAGAAGGAGCCGCGCTTCTTCGTCGGCGCCAAGGACATGTACTATACGACCCATGACGGCCGGCAGGTGCTCGACGGCACGGCGGGCCTTTGGTGCGTCAATGCCGGCCATTGTCGCCCGAAGATCACCGAGGCGATCCGCGAGCAGGCCGGCGAGCTCGACTACGCGCCCGCCTTCCAGCTCGGCCATCCCAAGGCCTTCGAGCTTGCCAACCGCCTCGTCGACATCGCGCCCGAGGGCATGGACCACGTCCTCTACACCAATTCCGGCTCGGAATCGGTCGAGACCGCGCTGAAGGTGGCGCTCGCCTATCACCGCGCCAAGGGCGACGGCGCGCGCTCGCGCCTCATCGGCCGCGAGCGCGGCTATCACGGCGTCAATTTCGGCGGCATCTCCGTCGGCGGCATCGTCTCCAACCGGAAGATGTTCGGCACGCTGCTGACGGGCGTCGACCATATGCCGCACACGCATTTCCCGGACAGGAATGCGTTTACCCGCGGCGAGCCGGAGCATGGCGGCGACATCGCCAGCGAACTCCAGCGCATCGTCACCCTGCACGACGCCTCGACCATCGCCGCCGTCATCGTCGAGCCGGTCGCCGGCTCCACCGGCGTGCTCATCCCGCCGAAGGGCTATCTCCAGAAGCTGCGCGAGATCTGCACGCAGCACGGCATCCTCCTCATCTTCGACGAGGTCATCACCGGCTTCGGCCGCCTCGGCACGCCGTTCGCCGCGCAGTATTTCGACGTCAAGCCGGATATCATCACCACCGCAAAGGGCCTCACCAACGGCGTGATCCCGATGGGCGCCGTCTTCGTGACGTCGGAAATCCACGACGCCTTCATGAACGGCCCGGAACACATGATCGAGTTCTTCCACGGCTATACCTATTCCGGCAACCCGATCGCCTCGGCCGCCGCCCTCGGCACGCTCGACACCTACAAGGAAGAAGGCCTTCTCACCCGCGCCGCCGAGCTTGCCCCCTACTGGGAGGACGCCCTGCATTCGCTGAAGGATTGTCCGAACGTCATCGACATCCGCAATGTCGGCCTGATCGGCGCCATCGAGCTCGCCCCGATCGCCGGCGAGCCCACCAAGCGCGCCTTCAACGCCTTCCTCAAGGCCTATGAAAAGGGCCTGCTGATCCGCACGACCGGCGACATCATCGCCCTCTCCCCGCCGCTCATCATCGAGAAGCGCGAGATCGACGAACTGTTCGGCAAGCTGCGCGAGGTGCTGCAGAACAACATCTGAGGCGGATACGGCGCCTGCCCCTCACCCCGCCCCTCTCCTCCGTCATGGTCGGGCTTGACCCGACCATCCACACGGCACTCGCGGCGGTGGGCGATGCAATGCGGCTCTTGCAAGTCCGCCCCGTTCAGCGCAATTGTGCGGCCACCACGACGAGGGCCAACCGATGCCGACCTCCACCCGCATTGAAAACCAGCACCTC
>DATMRT010000110.1:0-51067 GCA_035565975.1 Hyphomicrobiaceae bacterium | reverse complement strand
CGCCATCGCGATAGCGCGCAGCGGATACCACCGCTTTGGCCTGCTCCGCGGTCGCAACATCGGGTACGAGAACGCCCATCGCGCCTGCGTCCAGAGCGCTCATGATGCCGCTCGGGCGATGGTCTGGCACGCGCACGATCGGCGAGACGCCCGCCGCTTCGGCCGCCCGGATCATGGATGTCACGGACTCCAGGCTGAAGGAACCATGTTGGCCGTCGATGACCACGTAGTCAGCGCCAACCGCTCCCGCGATCTCCACGCTCTCGGGATTGTTCATTTGGATGTAGAATCCGCACGAGACCGCCCCGCGCTCGAGATTGGCCTTTACCTTGTTCGCGCGATTCTTGATCATGATCAAACACCGTGCTCCAGCGCTACAGCGCCCGCAGCCGGCGCCATAGGTTCTGCACCTGTCCACTGCCCGGAAGCCTGCGCGACATCGTGCAAATGGCAAGCGCTGCGCCTTTGCGCCCCGATGACCATCAACGTCGGCGCTTCCCTGCGACAGCGAGGCATGACGTGCGGACAACGCGGATGAAAGTGGCATCCTGTCGGTGGTTTCAAGGGGCTCGGCATTTCGCCTTTCATCGCAACGAACGTCTTGCGCTCGCCGCCGATCCTCGGAACCTGAGCCAGCAGCGCCTGCGTATAGGGATGCAACGGTGCAGCGAACAGATCCGCGGCCGGCGCTTCCTCGACGACCCGCCCCAAATACATGATGACGACGCGATCCGCGATGTGCTCGACGACGCCGAGATCGTGACTGATAAAGAGATAGGTCAGATCCAGCTCACGCCTGAGCTTCATGAAGAGGTTGATAATCTGGGCCTGAATGGAGACGTCCAGCGCCGAGACAGCCTCATCACAGACGAGCAGCTTCGGCTGCACGGCCAAGGCCCGCGCAATACCAATGCGCTGACGTTGACCACCGGAGAACTGGTGCGGGTAGCGGGTTCGATAGGCCGCTGGCAATCCAGCTCTGCTGAGCTGTGCATCGACGTAGGCCTCCAAATTCTTGCGCGTCACCAGGCCATGCACGTAGGCCGCTCCTCCGACGATTTCGGCCACCCGCTGACGCGGATTGAGACTGCTGAAGGGGTCCTGGAAGACCATCTGTACGTCGAGCTTTGCCTGGCGCGACGCGCGACCAGTGAGTGCCGCCCGGTCCTGTCCGCGCCAGAACACGGCCCCGTCCGTCGGAGACGATATGCCAGCCACGATGCGCGCCAAAGTGGATTTGCCGCAACCGGACTCACCGACGAGCCCGACAACTTCCCCCTTCACGATCCGCAGGTCGACGCCGTCGACCGCCCTCACGACGGGAGGCGGTCGGCTGAGGCCGAGGCGATCGGCAACGCGACCGACCGCATCACGCTTCTTCTCGAATATCTTGCGGACACCACGAAGCTCGATCATTCCGGCGCAGTCAGTCACGACACGATTCCTCCTGAAGAACCGGATGGAAGCAGCGGAACGATCTTGATTTAGCGAGCACACTGAGCTGCGGCTCATGGAGACAGGCGGCATCCGTACGCTCGCAGCGCGCACGAAAGGCACATCCCGCCGGCAGAGCGGCCAAGTTCGGCGCCATCCCCGGTATCTGGTGTAGAAGCGCGCCGCGCTTGTTTCTGCTGGGAATGCTTGCGAGCAGGCCTGACGTGTAAGGATGGATGGGGGAGGTGAAGACGCTCTCGATAGGCCCCGCCTCCACGATGCGTCCGGCGTACATGACCGCGATCTCGTCCGCCAATCCATAGACGACGGAAAGGTCATGCGTGATCCAGATCAATGCCGTTCCTGTTTCGCGAACCAGTTCCTGCATCTCCGCGAGGATCTGGGCCTGAATGGAGACATCCAGCGCGGTCGTCGGCTCATCGGCAATGATGAGATCCGGCTTCAGCAGCATCGCGATCGCGATGGCGACACGCTGGCGCATTCCGCCGGAGAACTGATGCGGGAAAGCGGCAAGGCGCTCCTCCGGACTTGGAATACCCACGCGACCGAGCGTATCGCGACACAGACGCCACGCTTCGCCCTTGCCCATCGCCTCGTGGGCCTGCACGGTCTCGAGCATCTGCGTTCCGATGCGCAGGACCGGATTCAGGGTCATCATCGGATCCTGGAACACCATGGCGATGCGATTGCCCCGGAGCTGGCGCATCTCTTCTTCGGGCAGCCGAGCGAGATCGCGGCCTTGAAAGAGGATCCGCCCTCCCACAATCCTGCCGGGCAGATCGATGAGGCGCATAATCGAGAAGCCAGTTACCGACTTTCCCGAACCCGACTCGCCGACCAGACCGAGCACACGACCCGGCGCAACGGAGAAGGAAACACCGTTGACAGCCTTGACCACCCCACCGGACGTCGCGAAGTGCGTTTCCAACCCGTCGAGTTCCAGCGTCGCGGGCGCACCTGATCGTGTCGAAGAACTCATTTCTCCATCCTCGGATTGAGGAGGTCGCGGAGGTGATCGCCGACGAGGTTGATCGCGACGATGGTCAGCATCAGCGTCAGACCAGGGAAGAAGCTGATCCAATACTCGCCCGAGAAGATGTACTGGAAGCCATTAGCGATGAGCAGCCCAAGTGACGGCTCGGTGATAGGCACTCCGAGCCCAAGGAAGCTCAAGGTCGCTTCGAGCGCGATGGCCCGCCCCACCTGCATCGTCAGGATCACGATCAGAGGCGGGATGCAATTCGGCAGAAGATGCTCGACCACGATCCTTGAGGGGGAAAGTGCGAGGCACTGTGCAGCCTCAATGTACTCGCGGCGAATCTCGACAAGCGCGCTCGCTCGCGCGGTGCGCGCGTAGTACGCCCATTCGACGATGACGATCGCGAGAAGAACGTTCAAGAGCCCCTTGCCCACGACCGCGAGGATCATCAGCGCGACGAGAATGGCCGGAAACGAAAGCTGCAGGTCGACAACGCGCATCAGAAGCGATTCGATCCTTCCGCCAGCATAGGCCGCCATCAAGCCGAGCATCGTCCCAATAATGCAGGCCACGATGGCCGAACCGATGCCGATCGAAAGGCTGATGCGGAGGCCGTACATGATGGCCGAGAGCATGTCGCGGCCCTGGTCATCGGTTCCGACGACGTAGACCCCGCCTTCGCTGGACGGCGATAACGGTGGCAAGCGACTGTCCAGAATGGACAACTGTGCAAGGTCGTAGGGATTCTGAGGCGCGATCCATGGAGCGAGAATGGCCAGCATCACCAGGATCACGAGGATGGCCGCACCAAGCGTCGCTAGGCGCGAATCCACAAAGCGCGTGGCGAACTGACGCCACGGTGCGGGAGCGGGCTGCGGCTCGACGCTGACCTCCGGGAGTTCCGCAGGCATTGTCATTCTTGCTCATCCAGTCTCACGCGTGGATCGAGAGCGGTATAGAGCAAGTCCACCACGAGATTGATCACCGTGAAGAGAACAACAACAATCATCAGATAGGACACGATCACCGGTCGATCGAGCAGGTTGATGCTGTCAATGATGAGTTTTCCCATGCCGGGCCAAGAGAAGATGCTCTCGGTCACCACTGCGAAGGCGATCATAGAACCGAACTCGATCCCGACCACGGTTACGATCGGGATCATGATGTTGCGCATCACGTGGACGCCGATGATGCGCCGTGACGCCAGCCCTTTGGCGCGCGCGAACCGGATGAAATCCAGCGGCAGTATCTCGCGAACGCCGGCGCGCGTCAGCCTCATGATGATCGCCGCCTTGAAAAGCGCGAGGTTGATCCCTGGCAACAAAAGATGCTTGAGACCGTCCCACGTCAGGAAGGACCACTCGATGCCCAGCACCTCGACGGTCGCGCCACGTCCCGTCGTCGGCAGGATTCCCATCTGGACGCCGAATATCATGATGAGCAGCATGCCCACCCAGAAGGACGGCATGCTGAAACCGAAAATGCTGGCGGCCATGAGCCCCCTTGCAAGGGGCGTATCCGGGCGCAAACCGCAATAGAGCCCTGCCGGCACGCCGACAGCGATCGAAATCAGCAATGCGAAGATCGCAAGCTCCATCGTTGCCGGCATCTTTTGGAGAATAAGCTGTATAGCGGGCTCGTTGAACACGAAGCTGCGGCCAAGATCTCCCTGCAAAAGGTTCGCAAGAAACGTCAGATACTGGCGCCATAGAGGTTGGTCGAAGCCGAACTGTGCGATGACGCGCGCACGCTCCTCCTGATCAGCATCGGGCGAAAGCAGAATGTCAGCGGGGTTGCCGATCGCGAACACTCCCGCGAAAACGATGACGCTCATCGCCAGGAGAACGCCGATCGCCTGCAGGGTGCGCCTTGTGCTCCAGATTACCATAGGATCATCCGTCTAGCCGCGTTGCTCATGACGCGCTCCGCTGCGGCATGAACTGCTCCTGGAGCTTGTGGACCTCCGGATAGCCGATGAAGTCATGAAACGCGGAGCGATCCATCGGCTGTATGGGAAGATCGAGGGCGGATTTGGTCTTCGCGAGTGCCGCAAGATTTGCACGCAGTGCCGCTGTTGCGCTCAATAGCGCCACGTGCGCGAAGCCAGCGACCCCGGCGATGCCTTCTATCTGGTCGCGCGACCATTCGGTCACTTTTCCGGTCACGTGGACCTTCAATGGCACACCGACTTCGCGGCGGATGCGCTCCATCGCGGCAAATCCGTTTCGGTACTTCGCGATGACCTGAAACATGTCCGCCCCAGCCTCGACGAACGCACGACCCCGCCGGATCGCCTCGTCATCGTCCTGGGTGTCCGTCCTCGCCACGATCAGCAGATCAGGATCGCGCCGCGCCGCAACAGCCGCGCGGACTTTGCCGACGGCCTCGTCGAAGGGCAGGATCTCGACATCGGTCAGGCCGGGGCAGCGTTTCGGTGATACCTGATCTTCGAGGGCGACGCCGGCCACGCCTGCTTTCTCGAACTCCCGCACGGTCCGCATGACGTTGATCGCATTGCCGTAGCCGGTATCGATGTCGGCAATCAGCGGGATGCCGGCCGCCTCAACACAGGCGCGAACGACGTTGAGGTTTTCCGTGACGCTGTAGAGCTCAACGTCTGGAACTCCGAGCGCTGAAGCGGATATAGCGAAGCCGGCGGTCTGCACGAGGTCAAAGCCCGAGTCGCCGATGATCTTGGCGCTCAGCGCGTCGTATGCCGAAGCGCTCCACAGTGTCCTGCCGGCCGCCAGTCGGGAGCGAAGTTCTGTTGATGCACGCATATCCAACCTCCCGGTGGCCACGCTGATGCACGGCCATTCTCTGGTTACTTTTCAGGGGTGATCGCCTTGACGGTGGTGAAGCCGTCCTTGCGCGGCTCGTAGCGGAAGCCTTTGCGACCAGCCCAGGCCCAGCTCTGATTGTAGAGCGGGATCACCGCGACGTCGGTCATCGCCATTGCCACGGCTTCCGCCAGCTTCCGGTTGCGCTCCGCGTCGTCCAGGATCGAGAGTGCGTTCGCCACCAGTGCGTCGAGCTTCGGATTACTGTATCGGCCGTGGTTGTTGGCACCCGAACCCTTCGTGCGATCCCAGCTCGAGATCGAATTGACGAGAATGTCGCTCGGATCCCCGCGGGCATTGCCGTATCCAGAAACGCCCAAACCAAACTGCTGCTGTGTGGTCGTCTTGTTGTAAGTCGCGTTCGGAATCGAGTTGACCGTCGTCCTTATGCCAGCGCGCGTCCACATCTGCGCTACGGCCTGCGCCATAATTGTATCGTTCGGATAGCGATCCTGCGGCGTGTGGAGAACCGCCTGGAAGCCTTCCGGATAGCCGGCTTCGGCCAGCAGCTTCTTGGCGGCCGCCACATCGACGCGAGGGGCATCGATGCCCTCAGCATATGCAGTCGCGCCTGCCGGCAGGAACTGCCCCGCTGGCTCTACCGTACCGAGCATGACGCGTTCTGCGAGCGCTTTTCGGTCGATGGCAAGAGAAAGAGCGCGGCGAACGCGGATGTCCTTGAGCGGATTCTGCGGAAGCGGCTTGCCATCCTTGTCGAACAACCATTCGCCGCCGTTCTCGAGCGTGTAGTTGAACATCAGGAAGACGGTGCGAAAACCGCCGACCGGATAGACGGCAATGTTCGGCGTCGCCTTCAAGCGGGCGATATCATTGCTCGGAACGGCATCGATTACGTCCACGCTTCCGGAGAGCAGAGCAGCAGTGCGCGCACCGGCATTCGGTAGGAAGCGCACTGTAATGCGCTCCCAGGGCTGCGGACCGCCCCACCAGGCGTCGTTGCGAGCGAGTTCTACGCGATCATTTGGGATGTAGCGGACGAACTTGTATGGGCCCGTCCCGACAGCGCCCTCACCGGAGTTATAGCTGCTGGTTGCCGCGCTCTCGCCGACGTGGCGCGAGACGATCGAGACGTTGTTGAGGTTGTTCGGCAGAAGGGGAGCAACGTCCTTCGTGTGGATCCGAAGCGTGAGCGGATCCACGATCTCCACGCGCTCCACCGCGCGGAGATAGCCATCGTAACGACTCGGACTGTTGGGGACCTTCGGAATGCGGTCCAGCGTGAAAGCGACGTCGTCGGCGGTGAACGGTGCGCCGTCGTGCCAACGCACATTCGGCCGAAGTTTGAATTCCCAGATCTTCGGCTCCACCGGCCGCCAGCTCACCGCCAGCCCAGGAACGAGTTTGGCATCCGCAGTACGTTCGACTAGGCGATCGAAGATCGCCGTCGCCAGTGAATTGTTCGGAGTAGAATTCTGAAAGTGCGGATCGATCGACGAAATCGTAGCGGCCATTCCGAGGGTGAGCACCGCAGACTTGTCTTGGGCGAGCGCACCTGCGCCCCAACCGAAAAGGGCTGCACCGAATGCGGCGCCCAGGAAGGCGCGCCGCGAAATTGAGACGCAGTCGAAGTCGTTGCGAGTCGCCTCCAGAACCTCATTCCTCGATGACATTTCATCCTCCACCAGAGTTTTTCTTCCAGCGAGGCCGCATGGCGAGGTCATGCCAGGACCTGCCTGAATTTTCTTCGCGACACCGCAGATTTTGTAAACGTTTTTATACCCCCGAGTTGATTTATCCTCTCTGCTGGGCCTGCCTCGCCTGATCGAGGAGGCGCCGGGCCCCCTGCACGAAAGGCTCATCCACCATGCGGCCATCGAGAACGAACAGCCCCTTACCGTCGCGGAATGCTGTCTCAGCCGCATCGACAATCCGCCGCGCGCGCGCGACCTCTTGCTCCTGCGGCTGGAAGATCAGGTTGGCCAACGCTGCCTGCGCTTCGTCAAAGCAGCTCTTGCCGGCAAATCCCAGCCTGCGCGCGCCTCGCGCCTCCTCCGCGAAGGCATCGGGCATATCGAGGAACGCGAATACGCCGTCATACGCAGCAACGTTCGCCTCAGACGCCGCGAGCTTCACCGCAAGCCGAATTCCGTCGAGCGCGGCCGCGCTGAAGCGGTCGATGCCATGGGGCTCCAGGAGATCGGCATATCCAATCTGAAGCCCGCAAATTCTTGGACTTGCTAGCGCCAGCTCCGCGGCTTGACGCAATGCGGACGGCGTCTCGATGTTAATCAAAAGCCCGATCGGAGAAGCTATGCCGCGCTGCCGCTCCAGATCCTGCACACGGGCTGCGATTTCGCGGATCCGGGCCGGGCTTTCGGGCTTCGGAAGATTGATCACGTGCGTGCCAGGCGCAACCGCAACATCGAGGTCGTCCGCCAAGAGACCGGCCTCGCAGCCATTTATTCGGACGATGATGGATTTGCCAAAAGCGTTTGGACGGGCCAACAGGCCCGACAGCCGAGCCCGCGCCTCGGCTTTCCGTGAGATACGAACCGTATCCTCGAGATCCAGGCAGACGGCGTCCGCACACGTCGTGAGCACTTGCTCCAGCGATGCAACGCTGTCGGCCGGCACAAAGAGCTTGCTGCGCAACAGCGCGTCCTCCGGACGATACAGTTTGACGTTATTTTTTGAAACGTTTACACGAGCTACGGATTGCTTGCAAGTGGCCCCTGGATGACCTGATATGCGAAAAGCAACCCAACTGAAGAAACTCATCGAGGCCCCAGAAATCCTCGTGATGCCTGCCGTCTACGATGGCATTAGCAGCCGGATCGCGGTCGATTGCGGCTTCAAGGCCTTGCAGTGTTCAGGGCTCGCGATCGCCGCAAGTCTCGGGCTGCCGGATGTCAGTATCGTCTCCATGCGCGAAATGGCCGACAGGACGCGGGCAATTGTGGACAGCGTCGACGTGCCGGTTATGGGCGACGGCGACACCGGCTACGGAAATGCAGTGAATGCTTGGTTCACCGTGCAGGCGTTCGAGCAAGCTGGAGCTGCCGGCATCAATCTCGAGGACCAGGTGCTGCCCAAGCGCTGCGGCCACCTTGACGGGAAGGAGATCGTCAGCCTCGAGGAGATGGCCCTTAAGGTTGCGGCGGCCGTCGATGCGCGGAGCGACCCCCACTTCGTCATCAATGCCCGCACTGACGCCTACTCAATCGAGGGGTTGGAGGGCGTATTCCGACGTTGCAATTCCTATCTCGAAGCTGGTGCGACAATGGTCTTTGTGGAGGGTGACCTCACGCGCGAGGAGATACGAACGCTCGCGCGCGGTCTTCGCGGACCGTTGGCGCTGAATATGATCGAAGGGCCCAATCTCGATGGAAGTCTCGATTTCGAGGTTCTTCAGGAGCTGGGCGTAGCAAGGGTGAGCCTCTCAGTGACAGCCTTGCTCGGCGCAATGAAGGGTATTCGCGGTGCCCTGGAGCACGCCTACACTCGTCGTCGCATCAAGGCCGATCCCGACATCGTTGCGGATTTCTCCGCCGCGCACGCACTTGCTGGTATGGACAAGGCCCTGGATCTCGAAGCACGCTTCGTAGCCGGCAAGCTTGAAAAATGAAACTGCGACGCGACACCCGGAGGCCCGCAGGAACGCCGAGCACGATCGTCGACGTCGCGCTGGCCGCTGACGTCAGCATAGCCACGGTCTCTCGCGTAATTCACGGCCACACGGTGGGAGCTGAGCGCAAGCAGCGCGTGCTCTCGGCGATGGAAGCGCTCGACTATCGTCCCAATACGTCTGCGCAAGCCATGCGCACGCGATCGACCCAGACGATCGCGTGCGCCATCCGCGGTGTCTTGATGCCGGAGATGGCGCCGTTCATACGAGAGGCCGAGGCCACACTCCGGCGCGCCGGCTATACGTTGTTGCTCGCGAATATCGAGGACAAGGTCGAGCAGCAGGAGGAGATGCTGCGGTTCCTCACCGGGCGCGGAATCGATGGGCTGATCTTTACGGCCACACCCGACGAGAATGGGCGCCTGCTCGATGCCGTGCGTGCCATCGGCTCCCCGACAATTCTCATTGACAGAGACGGGCTCGAGGCGGCCGACACCGTCGTCGTCGATCACTATTCCGGCTTGACCAATGCGACCGAGTATCTTCTATCGCTCGGGCATACCCGTATCGCTCTGTTGACGATATCGGCGTCGATACGCCCTGGACGCGAGCGAATCCGGGCCTTTCGGGCCGCGTGCGAGCGTGCCGGCGTCGGTTCGACGGCACTTGTGGACGACCGCAATCTGGATACGACCGCCTGCTATCATCGTACTTCGGCGCTGCTGTCGAGCAGGCATCCCCCAACAGCACTCATTGCCGGCGGCATGGCACTTCTGCCGGGAATCCTCCACGCCGTTGCGAGCAGAGGCCTGCGCATCGGCACCGACATTTCGTTGGTCGCGGGCTGTGATTCCGAATTAGCACAGTTGATGACCCCAGGCATTTCCGCTGTTCGCTGGGATCGCGCCGAGTGGGGGCGCATCGCTGCAACTCGGTTGCTCGAGCGGCTAGAAACCCCGTGCCTCGAACGTGCCGATATTGTTGTGCCAACAGAATTTCTGGTTCGCCGATCCTGCAGTCAGCCAACTAGCGGCTAGCAATAAAGTGGCTTCGCCCGAAGAGCGAGGCCGCTCCGAGATGCGCGCTCGACTGCAGATGCGCTCGATCTCTTGCAGCTGTAGTCCCCGTGTCTGGGAACTCTACTGAGCGTTGCGATGGCAGACCTCGCCGCGACAGCCGCGTTCTCACACAACCTGAACCAGAGGTTAGGCTGCCTTCAGAGGGGCACTGGCCTCCTACATCGCCTACTCCGCGGGTGTGCTGTGATTATCGCAAGGATTCGGAGTGGTCGCGGCGAGATCTTTGTGCCTTGAAAAGTCACGATAAATTGCGGGTTCGCATCTTGCACGGCATGAATGCTATAAGCTGCTGAAATTGCGTTAAAATATATGGCGCGCCGGGAAGGATTCGAACCCACGACCCCCAGATTCGTAGTCTGGTGCTCTATCCAACTGAGCTACCGGCGCGTGGCGTCCCGGAACTGGCCGCGGGACGCAAAATGACGGGCGCGGGCAGGGCCCCGCCGTCAAGGCTCGCCCTATTACACGCTCGGCCCCCGAAGTGCAAGTGAGGCACGGCCGCTAATCCATATTCCCGGACCGCGACCGATCGGGCTGAGATATCAGACCGGCAGCTCAGCTCAAAAGCTGGCCACCGTCGACCGTGATCGTCTGCCCCGTGACCCAGCTCGCCATGTCGCTCACCAGGAACAAAGCGACCGATGCGATCTCCTCAGGCCCGCCGAAGCGGCCCCAGGGAATGGACTTGAGCGTCGCCTGATAGAGAGGCGGATTTTCCGTCTTGCGGCGATCCCATACGCCGCCCGGGAACTCGATCGAACCGGGCGCGATCGCGTTCACGCGAATGCGTTTGCCCGACAGCATGAGGGCCTGTGACTGCGTGTAGTTGATGACGGCTGCCTTCACGGCCGCGTAGGGCGCCGAGCGCGCGCTCGCGCGATAACCCGAGATCGAGGAGATGTTGACGATGGCACCGCCGCCGGCCTTCTCGATATGTGGAACCGCCGCATGCGAGGCGCGCACGGTTGCAAGCACGTCGATATTGAGACCGGCCGCCCAGCCTGCCTCATCGTCGGCCATGCCGAAGCCGGACGCATTGTTGACCAAAATATCGATGCCGCCGAGCGTCTTCGCGGCGTCCTCGACATAGCGCGCGATCGCGGCGCCGTCAGCGAGGTCGCAGGCGCCCCAGTGGACCTGCACGCCCGTCTTGCCGATATCGCCGGCAGCAGCTTTCAGGCCTTCAGCGCCGCGCGCACAGATCGATACATTGGCACCGGCCGCTGCGAACGAAAGCGCGATCGAGCGGCCGATCCCGCGGCTGCCACCGGCGATGACGGCGCGTTTGCCCTTGAGCGTGATATTCATTCTGACCATCTCCCTGCTCGTGTGTGGCTCGTGCGAGCCGTTTCAGATTTTGGCTTCCCGTCGCGCCGCAGTGATTGCCTCCTCGAGCAGCGCGCGGTCCCCGATGTGGTTCATCAGCAGCAAGACGAGGCGGACATTCAAGCGCGCACTCTCCTCATCGGAGAGGCCCTCGTGTGCCGCCATGAGCAGAGCATAGAGGTCATCGCCGTCCGTGCCGAGGTTCCAGTCGGTCTTCAGCGGGCTATCTGTCATGCGTGGAGTTCCCTTTGGCGCGATCGAGCGCACGAGTGAGGTCCTCCGGCCTCGGATCGCGGAAGCGCGCGGCTACGTGCTGGTCGGGCCGGATGAGATACACGACGCCCGGCGCGCCGCCGTAGCGGGTCGCGACCATCCCTTGCGGGTCCTCGAGATCGCCCGAGGCGCCGATCGTGAGGCGGCGCACGCCGGACGGCACTGAAAGCCGGTCGTCGAAGGTCATGGCGACGAACGTAATTCCCAGATGATCGAGCAGCCAGCCATCCTTGCCACTAGCGCTGCGCACAGGCGCGTCGAGGCAGGGCGCGCCTGGCACCATGGCCGCGTTGATGCCACTTCTCTCGTCCCTGGTCCCGAGAGGAAAACCCGCGAGTGAACAAGGACGCGACAGACGACCGGAATTCACGAGCTGCCGCGCGAAGGCGTGCGTGCCGGCGAGCGCCAGCACCTCGTCGCGAAAGAGCCGCTCCATGCGCGACTTCGGCGTCATGAAACTCGTGGCGCGCGCCGAATTCAGGATGTTCTCGTCGGCGCCATGGACGCGCTCCAGATTGTAGGTCTCGAGCAGAAAGGGAGATCCCTCGCCCTTCAGGACGGCCGCGAGCTTCCAGCAGAGATTGTCGACGTCCTGTATGCCGCCGTTGCCGCCGCGCGCGCCGAACGGAGAGACGATATGAGCGCTGTCGCCGGCGAAGATCACGCGACCATGGACAAAGCGCTCGAGCCGTCGGCACTGGAAGCTGTAGACGGAGATCCAGTCGACTTCGAATGGGCGCTCGCCCACCATCGCTCTGATGCGCGGTATCACGCGCTCGGGTCGACGCTCCTCCTCGGGATCGGCGCCGGGGCCGAGTTGCAGATCGATACGGTAGATATTGTCGGGCTGCTTGTGCAGGAGCGCGGACTGGCCATCGTGGAAGGGCGGCTCGAACCAGAACCAGCGCTCGGAGGGAAACTCGGCCGCCATCTCGACGTCGGTGATGAGAAAGCGCTCCTCGAAGACGCGCCCGATGAAGTCGAGACCGAGGCTGCGCCGCACGGTGCTGCGCACGCCGTCACACGCGAGGACGTAATCGGCGGCGAGGCGACAGCCACCCTCGGGCGTTTCGATATCGACCCAGGCGTGATCGCCGTTCTGACCGACGCTCGTTACGCGGCTCATGAAGCGCAGCTCGATCAGATCGGGAAAGTCGCGCGCGCGATCGATCAGATACTCTTCGACATAGTACTGCTGGAGATTGATGAAGGCCGGTCGCTTGTGGCCCGGCTCGGGGAGCAGGTCGAAGGCATAGACCTCGCGGTCGCGATGAAAGAGACGGCCGACCTTCCACGTCACACCCTTTGCGACCATGCGATCGCCGACGCCAAGGCGATCGAAGATCTCAAGCGTGCGCTTCGACCAGCAGATCGCGCGCGAGCCCGTGGAGACGACATTGCTTTCGTCGATGACGACAGAGGCGATGCCATGGAGCGCGAGGTCGATCGCCGCGGCTAAGCCGACTGGGCCAGCGCCCACGATCGCGACGGGCCAGCGGCGTCCAGGACGACCGTCCAGCTCGGGGGGCCGCACGAAAGGAAATACCGGTGAGCGATAGCGTGGCATGCAACATCACCCAGTGTCGCTTCGCGAGCGAGGGCCAGCCCTCGCGCTCCCGCAGGGAGGGACACCCTCCCTGCCCCGCCCGCCTTTATGACTTGATCAACAAAAGACGGGGGTTCGGGGGTGTCCCCCGATTGGGGCGTGGGGCCAAGGCCCCGCTCGCGCGGCAGGCGCGACTAACCCTGCAACGCCTTCCACATGGCTTGATCGCGCTCCGCCGTCCAGATGCGCGGCGTGTCGATGCCGAGCGCTTCGTCGTACGCGCGCGCGACATTGAAGGGCAGGCAGTGCTCGTAGATGGCGTAGTCCTTGAATTTTGGATCGCATTCGGCGCGGCAGGCGTCCCACGCTTCCTTCAGCGATCCGCCACGGCGCGCAACCTGCGCAACGGGCCGGTAGGTCGAGCGGACGAAATCGGCGGTGAGATCGAGCGCCTCATTGACCTGCTTTGTGCCGACAAGCGCACCGCCGCGACCGGGCGCGATCGAGTCCGGAGCATAGGCGCGGATGGCCTCGAGCGTTCCCGGCCAGTCGTTGAAATGCGCGTCACCGCAGTAGCAGGCGGAATGATACTCGACGATATCGCCGGTCATCATGACGTTGGCATCAGGCACGAAGGCGACGATATCGCCGGCCGTATGCGCGCGGCCGACGAACATCAGCTCGACGGGTCGCTTGCCGAGATCGACGGTCATCTTCTGCTTGAAGGTCATGGTGGGCCAGGTGAGACCTGGAATGGACTCGTGCCCTTGGAAGAGACGTGGGAAACGGCCAAACTCTGAATCCCAGTCTTCCTGTCCGCGCTCGTGGATCATGGCGTGACAGGTATCCGAAGCGATGATCTCGCTCGCTTTGAAGGCGGACGCGCCGAGCACGCGCACGGCGTGATAGTGCGAGAGCACGACGTACTTGATCGGCTTGTCCGTCACCTTGCGGATGTGCTCGATGACCTTCCCCGCAAGGCGCGGCGTCGCCTGCGCGTCGACGATCATCACCGCGTTCTCACCGATGATGACGCCGGTGTTCGGATCGCCCTCGGCCGTGAAAGCATAGAGATTGCGCCCGATCTCCGTGAACGAGATCTTCTTCTCGGTCATGTCGCCGACCGAGGCAAATGCCTTGCCGCTCATGTGTCCTCCCATTGCTCTTGTCGTTGCATCTGATCAAGGCTTGCCGTTGAAGCGCTTCTCCAGGCCCTCCCAGCACGCGGCATAGTCGGGCTGCAGGCTCTCGAGCTCGGCCGCGAAACGCGTCAGATGCTGCGGAAAGCGCGTCTCGAACATGAAGGCCATCGTGCCGGTGAGCTTCACGGGTTTCAACTCGACGCTGCTCGCGTGCCGGAAGGCATCGGCGTCGGGACCGTGCGGCAGCATGCAGTTGTGCAGACTGATGCCGCCAGGGACGAAGCCCTGGGGCTTCGCGTCGTAGACGCCGTAGATGAGGCCCATGAACTCGGACATGATGTTCATGTGATACCAGGGCGGGCGGAAGGAATGCTCGGCGACGAGCCAGCGCTCCGGGAAGATGACGAAGTCGACGTTGGCCGTGCCGGCCGTTTCCGATGGTGCCGTGAGCACGGTGAAGATCGACGGATCGGGGTGATCGAAAAGGATCGCGCCGACAGGCGAATAGGTCCTGAGGTCGTACTTGTAGGGCGCGTAATTGCCGTGCCAGGCGACGACGTCGAGCGGCGAGTGCCCGATCTCTGTGACGTAGAATTTGCCGGCCCATTTGACGGTCAACCGACAGGGTTTCTCCTTGTCCTCGAAGGCGGCGACGGGCGTCTTGAAGTCGCGCGCATTGGCGAGGCAGTTGGCCCCGATGGGGCCGCGATCGGGCAGCGTGAACTTGGCGCCGTAGTTCTCGCAGACGTAGCCGCGCACCGGCCCGTCGATCGGCGAGGCTTTGAACTTCATGCCACGCGGTATGACGCAGATGTCCCCGGGACCGACCTCGATGATGCCGAACTCGGTGAAGAAGCGCGCCCGGCCCTCCTGCGGAACGATCAGCAGCTCGCCATCGGCATTGAAGAAGTACTCATCCTCCATCGGCCGCGTCATGAGCATGACGTGTGCCGCCATGCCGGCCTGCGTGTTGACGTCGCCGGCGGTTGTCATGGTGCGCATGCCGTCGATGAACGAGAGGCGCTCGTTCGGGATCGGCACAGGCCCCCAGCGCAACTGGCCGATGGGCAGCTCGTGCTCATCGAGCGCCGGCGCCGTCTTCCATAGAGGGACTTTCGTCGCCTTGAAGTGGCTCGCATGGCGCACGGATGGACGAATGCGATAGAGCCAGGAACGCTCGTTCGTGCCGCGCGGGGCGGTGAAGGGCGAACCCGAAAGCTGCTCCGCATAGAGCCCGTACGCGCAGCGCTGCGGCGAATTTTGCCCCTGCGGCAGCGCGCCCGGCAGGCTCTCAGTCTCGAAGTCGTTGCCGAATCCCGGCATATAATTGAGTGTCATGGCGATCGGCCTCCCATAGTCAGTGGTACGGCGACCGCACCCCGGCGCATGCCATCTCAAAGGCCGCTGCCGGCCGGTCTCCTCCGATTTCCCAGGACTTTGCCAACTGCGCCCGGCACGTGGCAACCGCATTCGCTCGTCAGCAGAGTGTGACCTGCCTGCATCTCTTCGGCCGCAATGAACGGCCGAGCCGTTCAGTTCGCTTGCCATCCGTTTCTGCTAATGCAAACTATTCCTAATTGAAGATGATCAGAGCAACTTTGGAGACATCATGTCGGGACGGCTTGTGGCAGCAGCCCTACTCGGTTTCGCAACGGCTGCGCTCTTCGCACCGCCGCAGCACGCGCGAGCCGGCGTTTTCGATATCAAGGCCCCCGAGATAACTGGCGGCGAGTGGGAATTTGCGACGAACCACACCTTTCAGCACGGCTTCTCGCCCAGCGCAGATAGGATCGGCCACAGCTTCGAAATCTTCACCGGCTACGCATTCTCCGATCACTTCAAGGCCGGCGCTAAACTCGCTTTCGACCGCTTCCTCGGCGAAAGCACGCATCTCTCGGTTGCCGGCATCGAGGGGCAGTTCAATTTCGGCAAAATCGCACCACTCGTTGCCATTGGCTGGTTCACGGCGCTGGACATGCGGGCGCACAGCGACGAGACGAACACATTGACCTTCGGCCCGCTCATCAAATTCGGCGACGACACATTATCGCTCACCGTGAACCCGCTCCTGGAGCGCACGTTCGGCGCCAATCGCGAGAAAGGCCTCACGCTCACGTACGCCGTCGGCTTCAGAGCCGGCGTCCGCGAAGGTCTGGCGCTCGGGATCGAGGCATACGGCGCCATCCCTGAGGTTGCCGATCCACCGGAAAGCCATTTTCACGAGCATCGCATTGGACCGGTCATCTACGTCGACCACGATGTGACCTCGGCGCTCGCCAGCGAACGCGCCACCAAGCTCTCGTTGGAAATTGGTGCATTCGTCGGGCTTTCCGATGCAGCTCCCGACTGGACGGGTAAGATCAAGGCCGCTCTCACCTGGTGAAGCGCGGCGCTCTCCACCCATTTGTTGCCGATCCCGCACATGTCGCCGTTGAACCACGCGGCACGATGCCCCGATGCGCAAAGTGGCCATTGGTCTGCCAAGCTTCGCCTCTATGGTAGGCGTACTCTCAGAAGCGGAGAGAACAGAGGATCATGGCCGCTCGCAATTTCTCCCTTGGACTTCTTGTGACGGCCCTGATGTCGGGGACGGCGACGGCGGCCTTTGCGTGGCCCCTCAACAAGGACCTCTCGCAAGCCGAGCTTCCCGATGAGCCGGCATCCGAGCTTCAGCTCGAGTACGCACCGCTATGGGCCGAGCCGGACAAGCAACCGGCTATCGGAGAGTCGTCATTCGGACTTGGCAGCCTTCCCACGACGCCGGATGCTGCTGCGGCGGCGTTTTCACCGCGCGCAACGCAGAGCGCCATAGAGCGCGCCATCAAGAACGGCTACTCCGTCGGCGCAACGCCCGACCAGTTTCCGGCCGAAATGAATAAGGGGTACGCAATCACGGAGAGCTTCAAGACGACCGTCCGCGCCGGCTTCGACGCTCCCGTAGGCGATCAGATGCGCATGACGGCCGCTGGCGCCGAGGCACGCCTCACCCTCGGACAGCTTGCGCCTGCCATCTCCTGGGGTTGGCATACCGGCGTCGACATGACCCTACAGGAAACCGGCACGAACGCTGTCGAGTCCGGCCCGCAATTCAGGTTCGGCAGCAACCAGCTCGCGCTGACCTTCACGCCCAAGGTGACACATAATTTCAGCCAACATCACGAGGGCCAAACTGCCTTCGCCTATGCGGCGGGGCTGAAAGGCGAGGTGACCAAGGACGTCTCACTTGGCATCGAAGCCTTCGGATCGTCAGCCGAGACCGCGGTCGTGCCCGGCACAGCCCTGCAGACCCATCGCACCAGCCCCGGCGTTTACGTCGGCCTGGGTCTTGCGCCGCAGCCGATCGGCAATGATTCGAAATTCTCGCTCGAGCTCGGTGCCTTCACGGATGTGGGCGAGACGCAGCCGGACTGGACCGGCAAGCTCAAGGCGGCCGTTACCTGGTAAGCCTGCCGTCAGGGCGTTGATTACCGCCGTGACCTGCGGCTCCTCCCACCAAGGCACAAACGCAAAGCGGGGTCCCGAAGGACCCCGCTTCGACTGCCGCCGGGAAGCGGATGCTATTTTCAGAAGGTGGCCTTGGCCGTGGCTACGAAGCGCGCACCGCAGTGAAAGAGGCGATCGTTCTGGCAGAAGTCCAGATCCGTATCCCAGTACCGCAGGTCGAGGCTGAACCGCTCATGGAAGCCGAGGGTCAGGCCCGCGTTCCAGTACGTATAGTGATCCGTGAAGAAGGCACCTTCATAGGCTGCGTCGTCACCCGACTGATAGCCAACAAGTGCGCTGAAGGTCAGACCAATGTCGCGGATCTTCGGCAACTCCTGAGCGAACGACCCTTCGACCGTCCACACATCTCCAGTCTCACCGGTATAGTCGGGAGACCAGAACCCGGTCACGCCGACCGTGCCGCCCTTCCAGGGCGCGACGCTGGCGCCCGCCTTGACCTCGAGCATATTGAGTTCGGCCGCGCTGTCATGAGCACCGGGATAGGTGTAGTAGATCACGCCGAAGTCGAAAGACACCGGCCCCAGCGTCGGCTTGATCCCCGCCACGAGGTCAACTTCGGCGGTAGCCGTGTGCGGCCCGAAGTCTACGGTCGAGGACCAGATACCCGCGTAGAGAATTCCATAGGTGAGATCCAGACCGGCCTGAACAGCGGGATTCTTATTGGTCTGGCTCATGCCGCGATAGATATAGTCGCTCGTCACTGCGAAGTTCGCGGACCACTCGAGCATCCGCCCTGATGGGGCTGCCTCATCCTTCAAGCTGCCCGCGGAGGCCGGTCCCGCGAGAACTGCAAGCGCCATCGCCCCCGCGATGCTCTTTGCCCATGTCCCGGTCATCATCGTAATTGTCCCCTCGTTTCCCGTCGGAAGTCCCTGAGAATTCCCTGCATGTGACGGTAATGTTGCGGATGGGCCATGAGGGACGCAAGCTGAGCTTCGCGTTTCGTTCAACGTTGCGCGGGTGGCGTGGCCGTTCCGTAACAGTTTGGTGTTTCTGTGCAAATTGGCAGTCTTGAATGCCTCAAAAATAGTCACGGAGGCGTTCGTCGTTGCCGATTTTGGCGCCATAGTTGTTCGCAATGGCGCCATTACGAAGCTTGGCCGTGGACACTTGTCGGTATCGCATCCGCGGGCGAAGATGTTTCGCGCGATCCGTGGACCCGAAATCGCGCGACTCACTCCCGGCACGCGGTGCTCGTCACCGTAGGGCCTGCGTGGAAGAGGACGAATGACCGATCACGTGATCACCAGACCGGGGCGGGGGGTGCGCACGGCCCTCGTTACCGGCGCGGGACGGCGCATCGGCCGCGCGATTGCACTCGATCTCGCACGACAGGGCTGGCAGGTCGGGGTCCATTACGCCGCTTCGCGCCAGGAGGCCGAGGCCGTCGTGGCCGAGATGCGAGCCTCGGGTGGCGCGGCGAGCGCGCTCAGGGCGGACCTCGCCGATGCCAGCGCGGGCGAATCGTTGCTTTCGGAGTGCGCGGGCGCGCTCGGAGGCCCCGAATTGCTGGTGAACAGCGCCGCGCTTTTCCTCGACGACCGCATCGAGACCCTGGATCCCCGCCAGTGGGATCGCCAGCTCGCCGTCAACCTGCGCGCGCCCATCCTGCTTGCCAAAGCCTTCGCCAATCTGTTGCCGGCCGAGCGCCGGGGACTGATCATCAACATCATCGATCAGCGTGTGTGGCGGCTAACGCCCGAATTCTTCTCCTACACGATCGCCAAGGCCGGCCTCTATGCCGCAACGCAGACGCTCGCCCAGGCCCTCGCGCCGCGCATCCGTGTGAATGCCATCGGCCCTGGTCCCGTGCTCGCAAGTATCCACCAGACTCCGGACGCCTTCCGCGACGAGGTGGCAAAGACCCTGCTCAGGCGCCCAACCCCGCCCGAGGAGATCGCCGCTGCCGTCCGCTTCATCCTTGACGCGCCGTCGATGACCGGCCAGATGATCGCCCTCGATGCGGGCCAGCATCTCGCCTGGAACACTGGCAAATGATCACCACATGACCGAGCCACTCGCCTCTCAGGGCCCGCCCACGGCTGCACGCGGCCGCGCACTCAGGCGCGTGTTCGTGCGCGATCTCGAGTTGATGGCGTCGGTCGGTGTTTTCGAGCTCGAGAAGCGCTACGAGCAGCGCCTCATTATCTCGGTCGATCTGCTCGTCCTCGACGACTACGACGGGCAGTCGGACAACCTCAGCGCCGTCCTCGATTATGGCTCCGTGATCGCTGGCATCCGGACGATCGTCGAAGCCGGGCATACGAACCTGCTGGAGACGCTGGCCGAGCGCATTGCCCAGCGCTGCCTCTCGGACGCACGTGTCACGCGCGCTGTCGTGCGCCTCGAGAAACCCGACATCGTGCCCGGTTGCCGCACGGTCGGCATCGAGATCGTGCGCGACCAGCCTCAGTAATCGCCGCCGGTTCCTGTTAAGAGGTTCTCCGCCTCTGTTCGCCTGGCCTGCCGGTGACCGCCATGCGGACAGCGCCCCGCCTGCAACAGCCGCCTAAAGAATGAACTTCGAAAGGTCGGCATTGCGCGCGAGATCGCCGACGCGCGCGTGCACATAAGTCCCATCGACCGTAACCGCGTGGTCACCCCGATCCGACGCATCGAAGGAGATGTCGTCGAGCACGCGCTCGACGACAGTGTGCAACCGCCGCGCGCCGATGTTCTCGACGGTCGAGTTCACGGCGACGGCAATGTCGGCGATCGCGTCGATCGCGTCATCGGTGAAGGTCAGCGTCAGACCTTCCGTCGCCATGAGCGCGATGTACTGCTTGATAAGGCTCGCCTGTGGCTCCGTCAGAATGCGGCGGAAATCCTCGCGCGTCAGCGGCCGCAGCTCCACGCGAATAGGGAGCCGCCCCTGCAGCTCCGGCAGCAGATCCGAGGGCTTGGCGAGATGGAAGGCACCGGACGCAATGAACAGGATGTGGTCCGTCTTGACCGGCCCGTACTTGGTCGCAACCGTCGTCCCTTCGATCAGCGGCAGCAGGTCGCGCTGCACGCCCTCGCGGCTGACGTCGGCGCCCCCCCGGCCGGCGACGTCACTGCGCGAGCAGATCTTGTCGATCTCATCCAGGAAGACGATGCCGTTGTTCTCCACGAGCTTCACGGCATCGACGGCGATCTGGTCGGAATCCAGCAGCTTGTCGCTCTCCTGGCCGATGAGCTGCTCGTAGCTCTGGCCGACCGTCATACGCCGCGTCTTCATGCGCTGGCCGAACGCCTTGCCCAGCATCTCGCTGATGTTGACCATGCCCACTTGGCCGCCTGGAATATCGAAGGTCGGGAAGCCGGGTCCGGCATCGGGGACCTGAATCTCGATTTCCTTGTCATTGAGCTCATTCGCGCGCAGGCGCTTGCGGAAGACTTCCCGCGTCGAGGGCTGCGCGCCCGGCCCGACCAACGCATCGAGCACTTTCTCTTCGGCATTCTTCTCAGCCTGCGCCTTGACCTCCCGGCGCCTGCTGTCGCGCACGAGCCCGATACCGACCTCGACGAGGTCGCGGACGATGCTGTCGACATCGCGTCCGACGTAGCCGACCTCGGTAAACTTCGTCGCCTCGACCTTGAGGAAAGGCGCGCCGGCAAGCCGGGCGAGGCGGCGTGAGATTTCCGTCTTGCCGCATCCGGTCGGGCCGATCATGAGGATGTTCTTCGGCTGGACCTCCTCGCGCAGCTCGCCTTCGAGCTGCTGGCGCCGCCAGCGGTTCCTGAGCGCAATCGCAACGGCCCGCTTCGCGTCCTGCTGGCCGACGATGTAGCGGTCGAGCTCGGAAACGATCTCGCGGGGGGAAAAATTCGACATTCAGTTGGTCCTCGTGCTGCGGCTGCCCGAACGGCGCCGCCCGAGCTTTTATCTGGCGCTCCGGGGCTTCCGGGGCAAGTCCCTCGGGCGGCTAAGTCATTTTCCGGCCCTGCCGGCCGGCACGATTCCCGTTGCGCGGCGGTGGCCAAGCGTGGACTCTCTGCGGAAAGGCACCGCGCCCCGAGGGCGGAGAGCTGCCAGGGAGGACAATGTGAGCGACACGACGGAAAAGTCCGCGGCGCCCGGCAGGATCGACTTCGAGACGGCGCCCGAGCGCTATCGGCACTGGCGGATCACGGTGAACGGCCCCGTTGCCGAGCTGATCCTGGACGTCGACGAGAATGCAACGCTGCGTCCCGGCTACCAGCTCAAGCTCAACTCCTATGATCTCGGCGTCGATATCGAGCTGGCCGATGCGGTGCAGCGCCTGCGCTTCGAGCATCCGGGCGTGAAGGTCGTGGTGCTGCGCTCGGGCAAGGACCGCGTCTTCTGCGCCGGGGCCAACATCCGGATGCTCGCCGGTTCGAGCCATGCCCACAAGGTGAACTTCTGCAAGTTCACGAACGAGACGCGCTTTGCCATGGAGGATGCGAGCGCGGCGTCGGGGCAGCGCTATCTGTGCGTCATCCAGGGCACTGCGGCAGGCGGCGGCTACGAGTTGGCGCTCGCCTGTGACGAGATCATTCTCGCTGACGACGGCAATTCGAGCGTATCGCTCCCGGAGCTGCCATTGCTCGCCGTGCTGCCGGGCACGGGCGGGCTCACGCGCGTCACCGACAAGCGCAAGGTGCGCCGCGACCGCGCCGACGTGCTCTGCACGCTCGAGGAAGGCCTCAAGGGAAAGCGCGCCGCGGATTGGCGCGTCGTCGACAAGATCGTGCCTCGCTCGCGCATGGATGCTGCCGTGCAGGAGGCGGCGCAACGCCTCGCCGCGCTCTCGGATCGCACGGACAACGCGCTGGGCATCAAGCTCACACCTCTCGATCGCACGCGCGAGGGCAATACCGTTCAGTATTCGAGTTTGCGCGTCGAGATCGATCGGGCGGGACGGCGCGCGACGCTCATGATCCTCGGCCCGGAAAGCAGCCCGCCTTCTGATATCGAAGAGTTGCAGCGCGAAGGCGCGGATTTCTGGCCGCTCCGCCTTTCGCGCGAGCTCGATGATGCCCTTCTCGATTTGCGGGCGAACGAGCGCGATATCGGAACGCTGGTCTTCAAGTCGGCCGGTGATCCCGAGCGCGTTTTGGCCTACGACACGTTCCTCGAAGCGAACGCAACGCACTGGCTCGCGCGCGAGATCCTTCATCAGTGGAAGCGCGTTTTGAAGCGCATCGATCTCACCTCGCGCTCGCTTGTCGCGCTCGTGGAGCCGGGCTCCTGCTTCGCGGGCACGCTTGCCGAAATCGTCTTCGCCTGTGACCGCTCCTTCATGCTGATCGGTACCGAAAAAGGCGACAACCGTGCGGCCGCGAAGATGGCGCTCTCAGCCCTCAATTTCGAGGCCTATCCCATGAGCAATGGCCTGACCCGGCTCGCGACGCGCTTCCTCGGCGAGCCCGCGAGCGTAGAGGCGGCGCGCGCGACGATCGGCAGCACGCTCGATGCGGAAGCTTGCGAGGAAGCGGGTCTCGTCACCATCGCATACGACAGCATCGACTATGACGATGAGGTCCGTATCTTCCTCGAGGAGCGCGCGAGTTTCTCCGCTGACGGCCTCACGGGGCTCGAGGCGAACCTGCGCTTTGCCGGGCCTGAGACCATGGAGACCAAGGTCTTTGGCAGGCTGACCGCGTGGCAGAACTGGATTTTCCAGCGTCCGAACGCGATTGGTCCCGACGGTGCCTTGAAGCGTTACGGCAGTGGCGTGAAGGCCGATTTCGATCCGGAGAGGGTTTAGCGAAATTCCCCCCCTCCCCTCGCGCGGGGAGAGGGCCGGGGTGAGGGGCGGCGGCACACGCGAACGTCGAACAAGCTCCCGCCCCTCGTCCCGACCTTCTCCCCGTAGGAACGGGGAGAAGGGGAACAAAGCGGAGGAAACACGAATGACAACGAACGCCCAAGGCGCCGTCGACTACTCGACGAAGATCCCGAACAATGTCGCGCTCAGTGACGACCAGCGCGTACTGAAAGCACTGGAGCAATGGCATCCCGGTTATATCGACTGGTGGATGACCATGGGCCCCGAAGGGTTCCAGACGTCCGACGTCTATCTGCGCACGGCCATCTCGATCGATCCCAAGGGCTGGGCCAAATTCGACTACGTGAAGATGCCCGAATATCGCTGGGGCATCCTGCTCGCGCCGCAGGACGAAAACCGGCTCGTGAACTTCGGCGCACATAAGGGTGAGAAAGCCTGGCAGGAAATACCGGGCGAGTACCGCGCCATGCTGCGCCGCCTCGTCGTCATCCAGGGCGACACCGAGCCCGCAAGCGTCGAGCAGCAGCGCCACCTCGGCAAGACCGCGCCCTCGCTCTACGACATGCGCAATCTCTTCCAGGTGAATGTCGAGGAGGGCCGCCACCTCTGGGCCATGGTGTATCTTCTGCACAAATACTTCGGTCGCGATGGCCGGGAGGAAGCTGAAGGCCTCCTCCAGCGCCGATCGGGCGACGAGGACAAGCCGCGCATGCTCGGCGCCTTCAACGAGGCGACGCCGGACTGGCTCTCCTTCTTCATGTTCACGTTCTTCACGGACCGCGACGGCAAGATGCAGCTCGAAAGCCTGGCGCAGTCAGGATTCGACCCGCTCTCGCGCACGTGCCGCTTCATGCTGACGGAGGAAGCGCACCACATGTTCGTCGGCGAGACGGGCGTCGGCCGCACGATCGAGCGGACGTGCGAGGCCATGAAGGCGGCCGGAATCGAGGACCCCTATGACGTAAACCGCGTACGCGCGCTCGGCGTCGTGGATCTGCCGACGCTGCAGAAGAAGGCGAACCTGCACTTCTCGCTCTCGCTCGACCTCTTCGGTTCGGAGGTCTCGACGAACGCCGCGAACTTCTACAATTCGGGGCTCAAGGGCCGCTTCAACGAGACGCGCATCGACGACGACCACCTGCTCACGGGCGCCACCTATCCCGTGCTGAAGTACGTTGATGGCGCGATCAAGATGGTGGACGAGCCGGCGCTGACCGCCATCAACATGCGTCTCAGGGATGATTACGTGAAGGACTGCCAGGGCGGCGTCTCGCGCTGGAACCGGATTATCGACAAGGCCGGGATCAAGTTCCAGTTGTCGCTGCCGTCGGTCTCGTTCAACAGGGCGATCGGCGAGTTCCGTAATGTCCACGCCTCGCCCGAGGGCCAGCTTCTTTCGGACGGCGAATGGGCCGCGCGCAAGGACGAATGGCTCCCCTCCAAGGACGATGGCGCCTTCATCGAGAGCCTCATGCAGCCCTGCTGGGAGCGCGGGAAGTATGCCGGCTGGATTTCGGCGCCCAAGGTCGGCATCGACAGCAAGCCGGGCGACTTCGAATACGTGAAGATTGCCGTTTCGTAACTCGCCGGGTGCCGATCGAGGTGCTAGGAGGCTGGCCGAAGCCGGGAACCTGCCCCATCGCGGCAAGTTGATCCGGAAAGGTGCCTTGTGCCTGGCCATGGTAGCGGCGGTCACAATCGCGCCATACCACTGAAGCTTGGCTTGGCGGCGCGCTGGCTAACGACTAAGGCTTTGCCGCCCCGGACCTGGCGCACGTACGCCCAAGGCCCGTTTGTCCCTCTTGAGGATCGCATCTCGTGAACAAGCTGATGAAAGCCGCCGTCGCTGCTGCGCTGCTCGCCGCACCGCTGCCCACTGCGATCCATATCGCTCAGACGGCCAAGGCCCAGGTGCAGGATAAGATCGTTGCCAAGGTCAACGGCAAGGCCATCACCGAAGCGGACATGCAGCTCGCCGAGGCCGAGATCGGCAACGAGCTCGGCAGCATTCCGCCCGAGGCCCGCCGCCGGGTCATTCTCGAATATGTGATCGAGAACCAGCTCTTTGCCGATGCGGCGGAGGCGGCGAAGCTCGGCAGTGGCGCCGCCTTCGAGGAGCGCATGAACTACTGGCGCCGGCGCGCCTTGCGCGAGTACTACTTCGAGGCGGAGCTCAAGAATTCCGTCAGCGATGCCGACGCGAAGAAATTCTACGACCAGCAGGTCGGCAGCGCGAAGGCGCAGGAAGAAGTGCGTGCGCGCCATATCCTGGTCGACAACGAGGCGCTCGCCAAACAACTGCAAGAGCGCATCGGCAAGGGCGAGGATTTCGTCGCACTCGCCAAGGAGCACTCCAAGGATCCCGGCAGCAAGGATGACGGCGGCGATCTCGGCTACTTCAGCAAGGGCCAGATGGTGCCGGTGTTCGAGGAGACCGCATTCGCGCTGAAGCCCGGCGAGGTATCAGCACCCGTCAAGAGCCAGTTCGGCTGGCACATCGTGAAGGTGGAGGATCGTCGCCAGCGCGGCGCCCCGCCCTTCGACAGCATCAAGGACCGGATCATCGCGTCGATGATCCATCGCAAGGCGCAGCAAGTGGCGACCGATCTGCGCACCAAGGCGCAGCTCGAATATGTCGATCCGGCGATCAAGGCGCAGATCGATCAGGAAAAGGCCATCAAGCCGGCCCCCGGCATCACACCGGCGCCCAACAAGCAGTAGGCTCAGGCAGGCACCGTCGGGCCGAAACGCCGCTCGAAGGCTGCCCGCAATGCTTGATCGACGTCGCTCATGCCGGCGCGGATGCCGAGATCGGCGAGCGAGGTCACGCCGTGCTGGCTGACGCCGCACGGCACGATGCCTGAGAAGTGCTCGAGGTCGGGCGCGACGTTCAGGCTGATGCCGTGGAAGCTGACCCAGCGCCTGAGGCGGATGCCGATCGCGCCAATCTTGTCCTCGACGGCGGGGCCGCGCTCGGGACGGCGCACCCAGACGCCCACCCGGTCGGCGCGCCGTTCACCGGCAACACCGAACGTCGCGAGCGTGTCGATCAGCCAGCCCTCCAGATCGCGCACGAACGCGCGCACGTCACTGCCGCGCCGGCGCACGTCGAGCATGACATAGGCCACGCGCTGTCCGGGGCCGTGATAGGTGTACTGCCCGCCCCGCCCGGCTGCGTAGACCGGAAATCGGTCTGGAGCCACGAGATCGGCCGGCTTGGCGCTCGTGCCGGCCGTGTAGAGCGGCGGATGCTCCAGGAGCCACACGAGCTCGCCGGCTTCTCCGTCGGCAATGGCCTTGGCCCGTGCCTCCATGAAGGCGAGGGCCTCCGGAAAGGCTACCGGCGCCGCGCTCACGCGCCAACCCACCGCGGACTGGAGGCTGGAGAGATTGCGAGCATGTTCGGTCATAGGGGCGATTTACACCCGGAGCGGGGTGAATTCCAGAGCACTCCCTTGGTAAGGGAGAGGCCGTGACCCCGCCCTTCACACGGACGAGGTCACAGGATAGCCAATCCGCCCTGGACCTCGCGGCCCTGCTGTGCGATTTCGGCAGCGCAGCATTCCACCGACCCCGAGATCCGACCATGAGCCAAGCCGCCGCCGAAGCCCTCATCCGCCGCTACTACGACGCCTTCAACACTGGCGACACGGCCGGGATGCTGGCTTGTCTCGCCGAGGACGTCACGCACGACGTCAACCAGGGCGCGCGCCGGATCGGCAAGGCAGCCTTCGCCGACTTCTGCCGCCACATGAGCGAGACATATCGGGAGCGCCTGACCGATGTTGCCGTCATGACCAGTGCGGACGGCACGCGCGCCGCCGCCGAGTTCAACGTGCACGGCACGTACATCAAGACGGATGAAGGACTGCCGCCCGCGACCGGCCAGAAATACCAGCTTCCGGCCGGGACGTTCTTCGTGATCAGCGACGGCAGGATCGCGCGCGTGACCACGTACTACAATCTTACGGACTGGCTGCTGCAGGTCGCCGGCGAGGCGCTCGCCAAGGAATTGGCGGGCAGGGCTTGAGGAAAGCACCGTGGCGCTACGTGTCGAAAGCCTGACAGGCCCGGCCGTGCGTGCGGCCATACCCGAGCTCGCGCGCCTGCGCGTCACCGTCTTCCGCGATTGGCCCTATCTCTACGACGGCACGGTCAACTACGAGACGGCGTACCTGCGCCGGTTCGCGGCTTCCAAGGATGCCGTTGTCATTGCCGCCTATGACGGCGATGCCGTGGTTGGCGTGGCGACCGGCGCGCCGCTCGCCGATCATGCCGAAGCTTTCGCCAAGGCTTTCGTGGATCGCGGCCTCGACATCGATCGCTTCTTCTACTGCGGGGAGTCCGTACTGCTGGCGGACTACCGCGGACGTGGGCTTGGGCATGCCTTCTTCGATGGCCGCGAGGCGCACGCGCGCGCGCTCGGCCGCTTCGATAAAATCACGTTCTGCGGCGTCGTGCGGCCGGACGATCATCGCCTCAAACCCGAGAGCTATCGGCCGCTCGATGCATTCTGGACGAAGCGCGGCTATGCCAAGGTCGATGGCCTCACGGCATCCTTCGCGTGGAAGGACATCGACCAGACGAGCGAAACGAAGAAGCTCATGCAGTTCTGGATGAAGGCGCTTTGACATGAGCGCGCGCGAACGAACGGTCCGCATTGCCGCCGCCGCCTATCCGCTCGATGCGCTGGCGACGCTCGGCGCCGTCGAGGACAAGATCGCGCGCTGGGTTGCAGAGGCTGCGGGAGAGGGTGCGGAGCTACTGGTCTTTCCCGAATACGGCGCCATGGAGCTCGCGGCGCCAGCCGGTGAAACTGTCGTCGCCAGTCTCGATGCGTCACTCGGAGCGGTCTCGGACGCGCGCGATCGCATCGACGCGGTACACGCCGATCTCGCGGAGCGCTACAAGGTCCACATCCTCAGCGCGAGCGGCCCGCGAGCTGGCGCAGACGGCCGGTATCGCAATTCCGCGCGCTTCTTTGCGCCCTCGGGCCGAAGCGGCATGCAGGACAAGCTCGTCATGACGCCCTTCGAGCACGACTGGGGCATCGTGCCGGGTGACACCACGCAGATCTTCGATACGGCGATTGGGAAGATTGGCGTTGCCATCTGCTACGACAGCGAGTTCCCGCTTCTCGTGCGTGCGATGGTCGAAGCCGGCGCAGCGATCATCCTCGTGCCGTCGTGCACCGAGTTCGTATCGGGCTATCATCGTATCCGGACCGCGGCCATGGCGCGCGCGCTCGAGGGCACCTGCGCGAGCGTGGTGTCGCCCACGGTCGGCGACTCGGCATGGTCGCCGGCAGTCGACTACAACAACGGCGCCGCCGGCATCTACCTCCCGGCCGAGAATGGCCTGTCGGATACGGGCATCCTGGCGGAAGGTACGCTCAACGCGCCGGGCTGGGTCCACGCCACGGTCGATCTCGCGGCCCTCGCCCGACTTGCAGATACCGGCGAGATGCGCAACCGCGCCGACTGGCGCCTCCGGCCGGCGGGCACACTCGAGCTGCCGCCCGCACGGATCGTATCGCTCATGTGAGGCGCCTTCCGCTTCCCTCCGGCCCGGACATTCTCTAGAACGGGCCGGCCGCCACCCGACACGAGGCTTCCATGGAAAAAGGCACCCGTCTCGCGAACCGGATCGCGCTCGTCACCGGCGCTTCGCGCGGGATTGGCCGTGCCGTGGCCATTGGCCTCGCACGCGAGGGCGCGCATGTCGTGCTGCTGGCGCGCACCGTCGGCGGTTTGGAAGAGGTCGATGACGAGATCCGCGCCTTCGGCGGCACCGCGACGCTGGTCAATCTGGATCTGCGCCAGAGCGACAAGGTCGACGCGCTCGGGCCGACGCTCTATCAGCGCTGGGGCAAGCTCGACATCCTGGTTGCCAATGCGGGCGTGCTCGGGCCGTTGTCGCCGCTCGCCCACATTACAGGCGATGCCTGGAACGAGGTCATCGACGTCAATCTCACGGCCAACTGGCGGCTCATCCGCTCGCTCGATCCCGTACTGAGGCGCGCGGACGCCGCCCGCGCCGTGTTCGTCTCCTCGGGCGCTGCCGCAGCCAAAAATGCCTATTGGGGGCCCTATGCCGTGTCCAAGGCCGGGCTCGAAGCGCTGGTAAAAACGTACGCGCAGGAGGTCGCGAGCACGCCCATCAAAGTGAATTTGCTCAATCCCGGTCCCGTGCGCACGACCATGCGCCAGCGCGCTTTCCCCGGCGAGAACCCGGCCACGCTGCCCGAGCCCGAGGCCCTGGTGCCGCTCTTCCTCGACTTGGTGGATGCCGGCCAGACCGAGAGCGGGCGCGTCTACGACTTCAAGACGGGCACAAGCAAATAGCGCTTTGCGATCAATTCAATAGCGCTCAACCTCGGGCGGAGAGCTTGCGGCCGTCAGAGCCGCGAACTAGGTTGGCCGCAAAGCACGGGCGCCTTTTCGCGCCCTCAAACCTACCGAGGAGCCCGAAGCCATCGTGACCTTCGCTGAAGGCGTCGCCGCCGCTGTCGGCCGCACCCCCCTCATCAAGCTGCGCCGTGTCTCCGAGGAGACCGGCTGCACAATTCTCGGCAAGGCCGAGTTCATGAACCCCGGCCAGTCCGTCAAGGATCGCGCAGCCCTGGCGATCATCAAGGACGCCGTCGCCAAGGGTCGGCTCAGGCCAGGCGGCACCATTGTCGAAGGCACGGCCGGCAATACCGGCATCGGTCTCACGGTGATCGGCAACGCGCTCGGCTACCGGTCCGTGATCGTGATCCCTGAAACGCAGACACAAGAGAAGAAGGACGCGCTCCGCCTGCTCGGCGCCGAGCTCATCGAGGTTCCGGCCGTGCCCTACAGGAACCCCAACAACTACGTGAAATATTCCGCCCGTCTTGCCGAGGCGCTTGCGAAGGCAGAGCCGAACGGGGCGATCTGGGCCAACCAGTTCGACAATGTCGCCAATCGGCAGGGACACATCGAGACCACAGCTCCCGAGATCTGGGACGGGACGGATGGCAAGGTGGATGGGTTCGTCTCAGCGGTCGGCTCGGGGGGCACGCTCGCAGGCGTGGCCATGGGGCTCAGGGCGAAGAACCCGAAGGTCCAGATCGCCCTCGCCGATGTACCCGGTGCGGCGCTGTATAGCTACTACACGACAGGTGTTCTCAAGTCCGAAGGCTCGTCGATCACCGAGGGTATCGGCCAAGGCCGCATCACGGCGAACCTCGAAGGCCTGAAGGTCGACCATTCCTATCTCATTCCCGACGCCGAGAGCGTTGCGATCGTCTTCCAGCTTCTGGAAGAGGAAGGCCTCTGCGTCGGCTCATCCTCGGGCGTGAACATTGCGGGCGCCGTGCGGCTCGCGCGCGAGATGGGACCAGGGCACACTATCGTGACACTGCTCTGCGACTACGGCACGCGCTACCAGTCCAAGCTCTTCAATCCCGAGTTTCTGCGCTCGAAGAACCTTCCCGTACCGAGCTGGCTCGACGGGCCGCGCCCGCCGGTGCCGACCGTATTCGAGCCGGTCGAGGACTGAGCGCATGACCGAGACAGTTTTCCGCTCGGATGCGTATGCGCGCTCGTGCGACGCCAAGGTCATCGCGATCAACGAGCGCGGCGGCATCGTTCTCGACAAGACCGTGTGCTATGCGAGCGCCGGCGGGCAACCGGGCGACACAGGCACGCTGAGCTGGGATGGCGGCACCTGCCCGATCGCAACCACCGTCTATGACGCCGACAAGACGACGATCGTGCACGTGCCGGCAGAGGGCTCGACGCTGCCGGCGCCAGGCGTGCCCGTGCAGGTGACGCTCGACTGGGACACGCGTCATCGCCACATGCGCGTGCATACGGCGCTCCACCTTCTCTGCGCGCTCGTGAAGTGGCCCGTGACGGGCGGCCAGATCGGCGCCGAAGAAGGCCGTCTCGACTTCGACATCGCCGACATGACCGGCATCGACAAGGAGACGCTGACCACTGCGCTCAATGCACTCGTCGATGCCGATCACCCGGTCACGACGCGCTGGATCACAGATGCCGAGCTCGAAGCCCAGCCCCACCTCGTGCGCACCATGAGCGTGAAGCCGCCCACGGGCTCGGGCAAGGTGCGCCTCGTCGCCATCGGCGAGGATGGCTCCGTCGATCTGCAGCCCTGTGGCGGTACGCACGTTGCGCGCACGGGCGAGATCGGCCGTCTCGCGGTCGTCAAGATCGAGAACAAGGGCAAGCAGAACCGGCGCATCCGCGTCGCGCTCGTTTGAGCCCGCGCAAACAGTTCAGAGGAAACCCCATGCCGAACCCGTCCAAGTGGATCGTCGATACCGATTGGCTCGCCGCGCGCCTCGGCTCGCCCGATCTCGTCATCCTCGACGGCTCCATGCATCTGCCGACCTCGGGCCGCAACGCACGCACCGAGTACGAGGCCGAGCACATTCCCGAGGCGCTGTTCTTCGACATCGACGTCGTTGCCGACAAGTCGAACCCGCTGCCGCACATGCTGCCATCGACCGTGCAGTTCGCCTCGCAGGTCAAGAAGATGGCCATCGGCGATGGCGCGCAGATCGTCGTCTACGACAGCGAGGGTCTCTATTCGGCGGCGCGCGTGTGGTGGATGTTCCGCACCATGGGGCACGACGACATCGCGGTGCTCAACGGCGGCCTCAAGAAGTGGAAGGCCGAGGGCCGCCCGGTCACCGACGAGCCGCCGCGTCCGCGCCAGGAGCGCCATTTCACGCCGCGCTTCAATGCTGCTCTCGTTCGCGATGCCGATGACGTCAAGGCGCTGATCGGTCATGCGACGACGCAGATCGTCGACGCACGCGCGGCGGCGCGTTTCGCAGGGTCTGTGCCGGAGCCGCGCGCGGGTCTGCGCTCGGGCCACATTCCTAGCTCGCGCAATGTGCCCTTCACGAACCTCCTCAACAAGGATGGCACGCTGAAGGACGAAGCGAGCCTGCGTGCGGCGTTCGCCGAGGCCGGCATCGATATCAACCGACCTGTGGTCGCGAGCTGCGGCTCCGGCGTAACAGCCGGTGTCATCGCCTTTGCGCTGGCTCAGCTCGGGCGCCCGGACACGGCGGTCTACGATGGCTCATGGACGGAGTGGGGCGCGCGCACGGACCTGCCGATCGAGACAGGCTGAGACAAAGGGCGCGACGATGCAGGAAAAGCCCCTTGTTCCTCTATCTGCGGTGTCCTGGATCGGCAGTGGCCTGAAACGGCCCGAGTGTGTGCTCACGACGGCCAAGGGTGAGATCTTCGTCGGCGATCACGAGGCGGGCATCGCCGAGATCGGCAAGCCAAAGCGGACGCTCATCGGCGCGCCGCCCGGTTTCGTGCCGAACGGCGTCGCCATGCGGCCGGATCGCCAGTTCCTCATTGCCAATCTCGGGCCGGGCGGCGGGCTGTGGCGCCTCGATCATGAATGGCGGCTTTGGCCCGAGCTGTTCGAGGTCGAGGGCGAGGCATTGCGCGTGTGCAATTTCGTCGGCCTCGATGCCGATCACAACGAGTGGATCTCGGTCTCGACGCGACAATATCCACGCGAGCGCGCCATGGTGCCGAACTTCGGCGATGGCTTTATCGTACGGCGCGACAGGCACGGCGCGCGCATCGTCGCCGGCGGCCTCGCGTACACGAACGAGTGCCATGTCGATCCGAGCGGCCAGTGGCTGTGGGTCAACGAGACCATGGGCCATCGCATCACGCGCTTTCCCGTCACGAAGCACGGGCTCGGGCGGCGCGAGGTCATGCACAAGTTCGGCCCGGGCGAGTTGCCGGACGGTTTCGCATTCGACTCCGAAGGCGCAGCCTGGGTCGCGTGCGTCGTTTCGAACCGAGTCATCCGCATCGAGGCGAATGGCCGGCGCACGCTCATCCTCGATGATGGCGACCAGGACGTCATCGATCGCGCCGAGGCCCAGTATCAGCGCGGGCTCGGCGGCCGCGAGGGTCTCGAGGGCGGCGCCAGGCGCTCGCTCCGAAATATCGCGAGTGTCGCTTTTGGCGGCGCGGATCTGAAGACCGTCTATCTCGGGTGTCTCAACGGCACGGGCGTTGTCACATTCGCGTCGCCCATCGCCGGCGCCGAGCCCGTTCAGTGGCGCTGGTAGTTGTCCGTTCGCGGACGGCAGCCATGCGCCGGTTACGCTGGCGGGCGCAGCGCCGCTGCGCTACCTCCTCACACGATAAAGATCATCGCCAACGGATCAGGAGCGCGTTCCCGCATGACATCAGCGGCAGCAGAGATCCGCTATCTCCACGAGAGCCACCCGCAGGGTGCCGAGACCTACCAGATCGCACCCGGCATTCTCTGGGCCCGCCTGCCGCTCCCCTTCCGGCTCAATCACGTGAATGTGTGGCTGCTGCGCGATGCAGACGGCTGGACGCTGATCGATACCGGTGCCGACACGGCGGACGCGCGCGCCATCTGGGAGGCGTTGTTCGCAGGACCACTCACCGATGCGCCCGTCAATCGCTTGATCTCGACGCACGGGCATACCGATCATATGGGCCTCGCGGGCTGGCTCGTGGAGCGAGCGGGCGGCGTTCCCTTCACGGCTACGCTCAGCGAATGGATGTCCGCTCAGGTGCGACTCTGGGACTCGCAGTCGAAGCCCGCGATCGAAGCGGCTGTGCGCTATCTGACCGCCCATGGTTGTGATGCCGACACGCTCGCCTCGTACAACGCCGACCGCGAGCGCACGCAAGCCCTGCTCGGGCCAATCCCGGCATCGTTCACGCGTCTGCGCGACGGCGACACCGTTCGCTTTGGCGAGCGCGACTGGGAGGTGATCGTGGCCGGCGGTCACGCCATCGAGCACGCGTCCTTCTGGTGCGCCGAGGACCGCATTCTCATTGCCGGCGATCAGATCCTCTCGCGGATCTCACCCATGATCGGCGTCTTCCCGGCCATGCCGGAGGCGGATCCGCTGGCCGACTACCTCGACTCCCTCCCGCGCTTCAAGGCATTGCCCGCGGACGCGCTCGTACTGCCGGGGCACGGGCTTCCCTTCTATGGCTTGCACGCGCGCGCCGATCAGCTCGCCCGCCATCACGAACTGCGTCTCGACGATCTGGCGCGCCTCATGGACAAGCCCCGCCCGGCCATGGAGCTGGCGCGCGGCCTATTCACGCGCGCCGTCCAGGAAGGCCAGGGGCGGCTCGCGCTCGCCGAGACTCTGGCGCACGCGAACTTTCTCGTCGGCCGCGGTCGCGCCGTGCGCACGAAGACGCCGGAAGGGCGCATTCTCTACGGACGCGCCGAGGAGACGGACAGCGATCTCATGTCCGCGCAATAGGGCTTGCCGCCGAGCGGTCCCTCGCGCGATCGTGATGCGCAACGAGAAAAGGCCTGCCGGGAGAAAGCGTCATGCGCGTCACGGATCTGCGCACGATCATCGTCGAGCTGCCACTGGCGCGGCCCACGCTCAATTCGAGTGGTGTCGGCCATGACCGCATTCGCTGCGTGCTGGTCTTCCTCGATACCGACGTCGGTGTGACGGGCGAGAGCTTTCTCTTCACGAACGGCGGCCGCCGTATCGAAGTGCTCGACGCCATGGTGCAAAGTCTCAAGCCGGCGGTGGTCGGCGCGGATGTCCGTCACGCCGAGCGCATCTGGGACAAGCTCTGGCGCGAGCTCTACTTCCTCGGCCACAAAGGCGTGACGATCTTCGGTCTCGCGGCCATCGATACCGCACTCTGGGACGCCAAGGGCAAGGCGCTCGGCGCCTCGCTCACGAGCATGATCGGCAGCGCGCACGATCGCATTCCCGTCTATTCGAGCGCCGGCCTCTGGCTTTCGTCGACGCCTGACGAGCTCGCCAAGGAAGCTGCGGGTTACATCGCGCAAGGCTTCGCCGGCGTGAAGATGCGGCTCGGCAAGAAGCACATCGAGGAGGACGTCGAGCGCGTCGCGGCTGTGCGCAAAGCCGTTGGCCCGAAGGTCGCGCTCATGTGTGACGCGAGCCGCGGCTTCACGGCCGATCACGCCATCCGCCTCGGCCGCAAGCTCGAAGCCTTCGACCTCGTTTGGTTCGAGGAGCCCGTGCCGCCCTACGATCATCGTGGATCGGGCCGCGTGGCCGCCGCCATCGATACGCCGATCGCCAGCGGCGAGACCGAAGCCACGCGCTACGGCTTTCGCGAAATGCTCGCGCACGGCTCAGCGGACATCTGGATGGCGGACCTCGGCCGCGTCGGTGGCGTCAGCGAGTTCATCAAAGTCGCGCATCTTGCCGCGGCGCACGACATCGCGATCTCGAACCACCTCTTCACCGAGCAGAGCGTCTCGATCCTCGGCGCGTTCGCGAATGCCACATGGCTCGAGTACATGCCGTGGACGGCGATGCTCTATCGCGAGAAAATCGCCATCGAGGACGGCCATGTCGCCGTGCCTGACCGCCCCGGCCTCGGCTTCACCTTCGATCCGGACGCCATCGAGCGCTATCGCGTGCGCTGAATTCCCTCAACGGGACGGCTCCCAGATCAGGTGTAGAAGCGGCTTTTCCAAGTACCACTCAAGTGCAACGCCGAGCCAATACAGGGCGCAGACGAGCGCGAGGATGCGCAGCCAAAAGCGCTCCCTGTTCTTCGCGGCATTCTCATTGTTCACGGCCTACCCCCTGACCGCAGGCCGCACGCTCTGCTCGATGTAGATAACGATGGCCTCGGAAATCGCGGCACCCGTCACGCGCTCGGCGAGCGAGATCGCCGGCGCAACCGTGACGCTCACCACGATCGGGCCCTGGCGTGTGGCCACGACATCCACCCCGGCCAATTCGAGGCCGAGAACGCGCGCGGCACGCTCCGCGACGGCGCGAGTGCCTTCAATGGCTGTGGTGTCATCCGTGCGCCACTCGGCCTCGTCGTCGATGGCCCCGCCGCGCACATCGCGCGACATGGCAGCCACCGCGCGACTGCCGACAATGGTGTGGCGCACGAGAGTGCCCGGCGCACCGCTGCCGAAGCCGTCGGCAACCAGATGCCGATCGACGGCATCTGGGTTCGTCGCGGCGCTGCTGACGGCGGCCGCGGGAACGGGGAGGCCTGCGCGGGCAAGAAGCTGGCGCGTCGCCAGTGGGTCGGCGATCCGCAGGAGTGCATCAGGGCCGTTGATGACGACGGTTCCAAGCGTTTCGAACTGTCGCGCCACCGCCGCGGAGAATGTCGGCGTGCCGCGGCCCGGGCGCACAATCAGCGCATCGCAGTGCGTCGCAGAGGTGCCATCGAGCAAGATCGCGGGATCGCTTGTGTCGATGAAGAGCGAAACGCGGTCGCGGTCGATCATCACGAGCTTGTGCCCGCGCCGTTCGGCAACGCGCTGAATGCGGCGGTTGGTGGCGTTGTCGGGACGCCGCGTGAGAAGACCGATCGTGAGGGCGCGGCGATCCTCGGCCGTGCGCGCCGGAATGTCATAATGGCGATAGCTCAGGCGCGGCTGGCGGAAGGAGGACGCAGGATCGACGAGCATATCATCCTGGATGGCCTGGCGCCCGATGAGCATCCGATAGCTCATGGTCTCGCGATTGGCGAGCGTGAGCTCGATGGGCCAGACGCGCTCGCCGAGCTTGAGCGACGTGCGAATGACGTAGCGCATCTCGCTCTCGCCATTGGAGCTCGTCACCTCGCGGTGGTCGATGGCCTCGGCCGTGCAGATGACCTCGACGTCGTTGCGGCCGGGAATGGGATGGACGCCGAAGCGGACCATGGGCCGCGACGCGGAGCCGAACGGCTCGACGAAGAAGGCATGCAGCGCCGAGGTCCTGGCGCCGGTGTCCACCTTGGCCTTGATCGCGGGCAGATCCAGATCGGGCAGACAGACCCATTCCTCCCAGCCGAGCACGAAGGCCTCAGACACGTCCCCTTCCTCGCATTGGCGGTTGTCCGATCGATAGGGCGAGCAGGTAGCCCAGGGCGGGCCTGAGCGCAACGCAAAGTCTATGCTGACCATGCTACAGGAATGACAATTGACCGGGGCGGCAGCGTTGCCTATCTGAGCGGCATGGCCAAGCTTCCGATCATCATCCTGCCGGATCCCCTGCTCCGTCAGCCGTCAGCACCCATCGAGCGCGTCGACGACGAGCTGGGCCGACTGATCGACGACATGCTGGAAACCATGTACGCGGCGCCGGGCGTGGGGCTTGCGGCCGTGCAGGTGGGCGTGCCGCGACGGCTCCTCGTCCTCGATGTGAGCGACAAGGAAGAGGAAAAGCAGCCGATCGCGATGATCAATCCCGAGATCGTGTCGCTCGGCGGCGAGATGCGCATGCACGAGGAAGGTTGCCTCTCCATCCCGGACGTGCGTATCGAGATAGAGCGGCCTTCCTCGCTCATCGTGCGCTACACGGATCGTGCCGGGACGCGCCAGGAGCTGACGGCGGACGGGTTGCTCGCGACCGCCATCCAGCACGAGATGGACCATCTCGACGGCAAGCTGATCATCGACTTTCTGACGCGCCTGAAGCGTGACATGATCGTGCGGCGCTTCCGTAAACAGGCGAAGGACGGTCCGGCCGCCTGATTTCTTTTTGCCCTCGCCTGCTGGCAAGATCGGCGTCCGATGGGCCTCGTGCCATGGCGCGGGCCGCCATAGCGTCAAGCCGTCGCCTGCTGAGGTCACGAGTACAGAGCTAGTCACATGCTGCGCATCGTCTTCATGGGCACGCCGGATTTCTCCGTGCCGACGCTCGCCGCCCTTGCCGATGCGGGACACGCGATCGCGGCCGTCTATTCGCAGCCGCCACGGCCGGCAGGGCGCGGCCTGCGCGAGCAGAAATCACCTGTCCACAAGTTCGCCGAAGATGCCGACATTCCGGTGCTGACACCGCGCACGCTGCGCGATCCTGCTGCGCAAGAGATCTTCCGAGGGCATGGAGCGGATGTCGCTGTCGTCGTGGCTTATGGCCTGATCCTGCCGCGTCCGATCCTCGACGCGCCACGCTTCGGCTGCTTCAATCTGCACGCTTCGGCACTTCCGCGTTGGCGCGGCGCCGCGCCCATACAGCGGGCCATCATGGCCGGCGACACGGAGACGGCGGCGAGCATCATGCGCATGGACGAAGGTCTCGATACGGGGCCGGTCTGCGCCAGTGAGCCGATCACGATCGGCCCCGACATGACGGCTGGCGAGCTGCACGATCTCATGGCCGCGCGCGGGGCCGCGCTCATGGTGCAGGCTCTTGCAGCACTCGAGAATGGCACGCTGCACTGTGCGCCGCAGCCGGCAGACGGCGTCACCTACGCCGCCAAGATCGACAAAGCCGAGACGCAGATCGACTGGACCCGCGCGGCCGACGAAGTGCACAACCACATCCGCGGGCTCGCGCCGTGGCCAGGCGCGCATTTCGAAGTCGTGCACGAGGGGCGCGCCGAGCGCCTCAAGGTGCTGCGTGCCATGCTTGTCGATGGCGCGGGTCCGCCCGGCACATTCCTCGATGATGTCGCCACTATCGCCTGCGGCAGCGGCGCCATCCGTCTTCTGGATGTTCAGCGCGCCGGCAAGAAGCCGATGGCCATCGCCGAGCTTCTGCGCGGGTTCCCTCTCCCGGCAGGGACGCGAATTCGCTCCGTCGAGGCGCGGAGCCGTTAATCATCGTTATCAAATCCCTAATCAATGCCGAGGCGCGCGGGTAGTATCGGCCACCAACGCGTTCTGCCGGAGTTGTACCGCCATGCGTCGCACGCTGCTGTCCACATCGCTCATCAGCTCTTCCCTGCTGCTCGCCGGCGTCCATGCCGCCAGCGCCGCTTCGCTGACGCGCATCGAAACGAGGCCGTTCTATGGGGCCACGGTGACGATCGAGGAGGGCGTGCGCGTATTCCGGCCGCTGCCGTCGCACCGCCACATCATCATCAATCCCGATGGCAAGACGCCCCTCAACCTCACCATCGAGGACCGCAACATCACCGTGAACCAGTACCAACACATCGTCGACGGCACGGACGGTGGCGTCGTGTACGGTGGCGGCGCCGGCTGGTTCCCGGGCTATTTCGACAGGCGGCGCGGCATCCGGCATCATCGTCGCCCCGGCGGTGGTCACATCATCCACGTGCCGCGGGCTGGCGGGCGCGGCTTCGGCGCCAGATAGGCGGACAGTGCCGCCTACTTGAACATGCCCTCGCGCAGATTGATGCCGTGATCGAGGTACGCCTTCATCGCGCAGAGCATCTGCATCCAGCCGCCGCAGTTGTTGTATGAGGCTTTGAGGCCGGTTGGCGTCTCGCGCCATCCCTCCTCGCTGATCGACACGAGCGTGCGGCCGTCATCGAGCGCTTCGAACGTCATCGTCACCGTCGTCTGATATCCCGCGGATTGCCCGGGGACAGGGTCGCCATCGTCCGCCGCCCAGCGCAGGACGATCTTTTCGTTCTTGACGACCTCCGCGACCTCGACCGGAAAGGCGCCGGGAAAGTCGTGGAAATCCCACATCACCGTCGCGCCGGTCTCGAGGCGGCCTTTCGCGCCGCCGGTCGTGAAATAGCGGGACAGCTCGGTTGGGTTGGCCACGGCCTCGAACACCTCGGCGACGGGCTTCGCGATCCGGCCGGAAACCTTGAACTTCAAATCCATGACAACTCTCCTCCTACACGCCTTGTGAGCCAGCCTATTATGTTATATTTCTATAACATGTCTAGCGCGGAGGCAAATGATCGTGTTTTCAAGGCGCTGGCGGCCGAGACCCGGCGCGCGCTACTCGATGCTCTGAAGGACGACCCCCAGACGACGGGCGCGCTCTGCGCCCGCTTTCCGTCGCTCGACCGGTGCACCGTGATGCAGCACCTCAAAGTGCTGGAGGAGGCCGACCTCGTGATCGTCCGCCGCCAGGGACGCCTGCGCTGGAACTACCTCAACCCATTGCCGATCAAGCACATTCATGATCGCTGGATCGGCCCGCACGCGGCCCGCAGCGTCGAGCTGCTCGACAAGCTGAAAGGTGATCTCGAGCGCTGATCGATTGCTTATTCCCGCACGCTTGCGCCACGCCTTGCCATCATTCTGGTGATAAGGATATCGGAGCGATTGGGGGGATCATGGCATCCGGATCGAGGTCGATGATCAGGCTGACGCCGAGCGAGCGCCTGCATCTCGCGCGGATGGCCATGGCGCGGACCCGACGGCGTGCACTCAGCCGCGCCATGCGCACCCGCGCCCTGCGCTGGCTCGCCGGCCCAGCGCTCGCTGACGAGTTGCTGATCGTCCCGCCGGATCTGCGCACGCCCGATCCGAGCCTCTTCGAGGAGCTGGCTGCGGGCCAGCTCGGTCTCGGCGGCGCTATCGTCGACCTCAATGGCCATTCGCCGTTCGCGCTGATGCCGCCGACGCCCGCCTGGGCACGTGAGCTGAACGGCTTCGGCTGGCTGCGCGACCTGCGCGCGGCAAACAGTGATGCGGCATACGTGATGGCACGGCGCCTCGTCGCCGAATGGCTCCAGCGCAATGCGCTCGGCTTCCCGCGGACCGACTCCCACGCGGTCATTGCGCGGCGGATCATCTCCTGGATCAGTCACGCCGGCCTGATCCTCGAAGGCGTCTCCCCCCGCGCCTACGAAGCGACGACGGACAGCCTCGGCCAGCAGATCCAGTTCCTTGCCACATCCTGGCGGGATGCGCCTGCGGGCTACGATCGCCTGCTCGCGCTGACGGCCCTGGTGCTCGCCGACCTCTGCGTTGCGGGCCACGACCGGCAGTTGCGGCGCATGCAGCGCCTCTTCGGCGACGAGCTCCAGCGCCAGATCCTGCGCGACGGCGGCCACATCAGCCGGAATCCCGGACTTCCCGTGGAAATCCTGCTCGATCTCATGCCGCTGCGCCAATGCTACGTCGCACGCGGGCGGCACGCGCCGAAAGCGCTCGTGGAAGCGATCGACCGCATGATCGCCTTCCTCAAGGCCATGCGGCTCGGCGACGGCACGCTCGCCCGCTTCAACGGCATGGGCCGCACGGAGGCCGATGCGCTGGCAACCGTCATTGCCTACGATCCTGCGCCCGAGGCGCCGCCGCCGACCATGGCGCAGTCGCGGTATGTCCGCCTCGAGCATGGCGCCTTGGTGCTGATCATGGACGTCGGCCTGCCGCCGCCGCTCGAACTCGCCGGCCACGCGCACGCCGGCTGTCTTTCCTTCGAGCTGAGTGTCGGCACTTCGCTGCTGTTCGCGAATTGCGGCTCACCCGGCCAGGCCCACGACGCCATGCGAGCCGCCTCGCGCGCGACGGCCAGCCACAACACGCTCTGTCTTGCCGACCGGTCCTCATCGCGGCTGGTCAGGGCGCGCCTTCTCGAAAAGTGGGCCGGTGCGCCCCCTATCCGCCAGCGCGGCGAGGTTCCCTACGCCGTAAAGACCGGCCCGGAGGGATCGAGCGTGCGCGCGTCCCACGATGGCTACGTCAAGGATTTCGGCCCTCGCCATACACGCCAGATCATCGTTTCCGGCGATGGTCAGCGCGTCGAGGGCGAGGACAGGCTCGGCGCACCGAGCGGACGGTTGCGCCTCGCCAATGACCTCCCGTTCGCCATCCATTTTCACCTTCATCCGGACACGCTGTGCCGTATCGGCGACGCACCCGCGACAGCCCATATCGAAACGCTGGACGGCGCTCATTGGCTGTTCAGCGCGGAGGGCGCAGCCGTGGTCCTGGAGCAGAGCTTCGACTACGCGCACTATTCGGGTCCCCGGCTCAGCCAGCAGATCGTGCTTCGTGGGGCGACGCCGGGAGAGAGCGTCATTCGCTGGCGCCTCGAGCGCATGGATCCGCACCCGACAGCGCCGCCCCAATAGGGCCAATCGGCACGATGCGGAGCGCGAGGCGGCAGCCGCGCCGGCGCCAGAGGCGTGCCTCCCGCTGTGGTGCTATGCCGGCGGCAGCACTAGCCAGCGCCACCTCCGCGTGAAATATTAGTGGCACGGATTCATTTTGCGAGAGCGGCTGAAGCCGCCCGCCGGGAGAGACGCACATTGGCCGCTGACTGGAAGGGCGCGATCGATTGTGACGTGCACCCGCATGTCCCGAGTATCGATGCGCTCAAAGCGCACATGAACGACTACTGGCGCGAGACCGTGGAGGTACGCGGCATCACGGCGTTCGAGTCCGTGGCTTATCCGCCCAATGCGCCCATCACCCTGCGGCCCGACTGGCGCGGAGACAAGACCGCGGCACGCCAGCGCGCCGACACCGATGCCGGCCGCGCCGCCGCCGCGCTCATGGACCGGCATGGCTTTGCCCATTCGATCCTGAACTGTCTCTATGCCGTCCAGCTCATCCGCGACGAGAATATGGCGGCGGCCTTCTGCCGTGCCGTCAATGACTGGATGCGCGTCGAGTGGCTCGATCGCGATCCGCGCTACCGGGCTTCGATCGTCCTGCCGCTGCAGAATCCGGAGCTGGCCGTCGAGGAGATCGAACGTTGCGCGACGGACCAGCGCTTCGTGCAGGTGCTGGCGCTCGCCATGGGCGAAGTGCCACTCGGCAAGAGCCAGTTCTGGCCTGTCTGGGAAGCCGCCGAGAAGCACGGCCTCGCCATCGGCATTCATGCGGGCTCCAGCTACCACCACGCGACCACAGGCTCGGGCTGGCCGAGCTACTACCTCGAAGACTACGCCGCGCAGTCGCTCGCCTTCCACGCGCAGCTCGGCTCGTTCATTGCTGAAGGCGTGTTCGTCAAGTTTCCGAAGTTGAAGCTCGTGCTGATCGAGTCCGGCGTGACGTGGATCGCACCCTATCTCTGGCGGCTCTCGAAATTCTGGCGCGGGGTGCGGCTCGAAGTGCCGTGGATCGACCGCTCCCCGGTCGAGTTCGTGCGCGATCACGTGCGGCTGACGATCCAGCCGTTCGACGCACCGGCCTCCGGCGAAACGGTCGGCCGGCTCATGGATCAGCTTCAATCCGACGAGATGCTGCTGTTCGCGAGCGACTTCCCGCACTGGCAATTCGACAACGACGACATGCTGCCGGTCGGCATCGATGCGTCGCTGCGCAAGAAGATCCTGATCGACAATCCTCTCGCAACCTACTCGCGGTTAGGAGGCAGTCATGCCGCTTGACGACCCGATGGCCCCCAAGATTACGACCGAGAACGGCAAGGCGAGCGCCGCGCCGAACCGCCTTGCCGTCATCGATGGCGATATCCATCCGGCCGTGCGCTCGATGGCCGACCTCAAGCCCTATCTCAGCAAGCGCTGGTGGGACCACTACGAGACGTACGGAATGCGCCGCAAGCACGGGAGCGCCAATGGCGAGCCCTATCCGAAATCGGCGCCGCTCGCCTGCCGGCGCGATGCGTGGCCCGAGGAAGGCGGCCGTCCGGGCTCGTCATTGAGGCTCATGCAGGAGCAGCATCTCGACGCCTATGGCATCGAAGCCGGCATTCTCGGCCCGCTCGGCAATACCGGCCAGGGTGAGATGAACCTCGAGCTGTCGGCGGCCATGTGCTCGGCGACGAACGACTGGCAGCGCGATACGTTCACGCGGCCGGAGAAGCGGCTCAAGGGCGGCTTGGTCGTGCCCTATGAGGATGGCGTGGCTGCTGCGAAGGAAATCGAGCGCTGCGGCGCCGACACAAACTTCGGGCAGGTCTTCCTGCTGACGCGCTCGGCCGAGCCGCTCGGTAACAGGCGCTACTGGCCGATCTACGAAGCCGCCGAACGCTACAGCCTGCCGATTGGCTTCCATGTGTTCGGCACGAGCGGCCATCCCGTCTCCGGCGCCGGCTGGCCCTCGTACTACATCGAGGAAGGCGCGGGTCACTCGACCTCGTGCCAGACGGTCGTCACGAGCCTCGTCATCGAGGGCGTGTTCGAGCGCTTCCCAAAGCTCAAGGTCGTGATGATCGAAGGCGGTTTCGCCTGGGCGCCGGCGCTCGCCTTCCGCCTCGACAAGGTATTCGAGCGGATGCGCAGTGAAGTGCCGCACCTGAAGCGGCGGCCCTCGGAGTATATCCGCGATCACGTGTACTTCACGACGCAGCCCATGGAGGAGCCGGACGATCGCCGCCACGTGCTCGATGTCATGAACTGGATCGGCTGGGACAAGCTGCTCTTCGCCTCCGACTACCCGCACTGGGACTTCGACGATCCCTTCCGCGCCTTCCCGGCGGGCGTCACGACCGAGCAGCACCGCCGCATCTGCGCCGAGAACGGCAAGTCGGTATTCCGGCTGAACTGACCAGTCGCCGAGCTTGGAGCCTTCGATACCGTGACCCGCCATGTCGTCGCGCGTGCCGCCGATCTGCCGCCGGGCACGCGCAAGAAAGTCAACGTCGAGAACCGCGACATCGTGGTGCTCAACATCAAGGGCGAGCTGTTCGCGCTCTCCGACAAGTGCCCGCACAAGGGCGCGAGCCTCTGCAACGGCCTGCTGACCGGCCTCGTGAGATCGAGCGAGCCCGGCGACTACCAGTATGAGCGGAAAGGCGAGATCCTGCGCTGCCCCTGGCATCAGTGGGAGTTCGACGTACGCACGGGGCGCTCATACTGCGATCCGCGCCGCCTGCGCCTCATGCAGTTTCCGGTCGCGATCGAAGCCGGCGCGAGCGTCGTCGAGGGGCCGTACAAAGCCGAGACGTTCAGCGTGAGCGTCGAGGACGACTATATCGTGCTCGACGTGCCCTGAGGCGCGGCAGAACCGAGCACGCGCTCCATAAGAAACTGCTTCAGCCGCTGCTTCTCCGGCGCGCTTTTGGCGAGGATTTCATCCATCCTCGGAAAATCCATTGTGCGATAAAGCCCGACATCGGGACGCAGCAGAATATCCGGCGGGCGGCGCGCTTCCTTCTCGCGCACGACGGCATTGAAGAGCGCGAAGAAGGCGCCGTCCCACAGTTCGTCTTCCGAGTGGGAGGCGACGGGTTTGCGCAGGTCGGGCCTGCCGCCGACATCGACGGCGACCGTAATGTCAGCGTCATTCTGCACGACATCGAAGGGCGTGGGATTGGCGAAACCACCGTCGAAGAGCGCGCGGCCGCCGATCTCCACCGGCCGCATGAGCGAGGGCAGCGAAGCGCTCGCGGCAATGGCAGGGATGACCGCTCCCTTGTCGAGCACCACCGGTCCCATGGTGGCGTAGTCGACGGTCATGAGACGCAGAGGGATCGCAAGGCGCGCGAAGTCGGTGTTCACCGCCCTGGGCAGGAGGATTTCCAGAAGTGTCGGGCCATCGACGATGCTCGGATAGCGCGGGCTCCAGAGCTTGAAGAGCTTAGCGGGATGACACAGAGCGCGCCACGCGACCGCTCTTTTTCCCTTCACGAGCGGCACAAGATGCGCGCGAATATCCTTCGCCGAAAGCCCTGCGGCATAGCACGCCCCCATGACGGCGCCGATCGAGCAACCGGCGATCACCTTCGGTCGGATGCCCAGCTCGTCGAAGGCTTCGAGCATCGCAATGTGCGCAATGCCGCGCGCCGCGCCGCCGCCCAGCGCGAGCGCGACCGTCGGACGACCAGTAGCGGGTGACACCGTCGGAGCGTCCATGTTCAACCCTTGCGCTTGCGGGATTTGAGGCCGAGGGAAAGTCGGCGCCGCTTGCCGGGCGGGCGCTCCATCGTTTCGGATGACTGATCGGTGAGCACCGGCACCGGCTCGGAGGCCGGCACAGTATGGCTTGCCATGAGCAGCGCGAGTTTGCGCTTGAGCAGATCCTTGGCCGGCGCGCCGGCGGCGAGGATCTCGCGAAACCGATTGAACTCCAGCACGTGGAAGGCGTCGACATCGACATCGATGTAGACATCGGGCTGATGGCGTTTCAGCTTCTCGCGCACGAGCGAGCGCTGCAGGATCTGCGAGCAGGCAACGATCGCCTCGACGGCGCCGGGGCCCATATCGCGCGGGTCCGAGCGCGGCGCGCCCGAGACATCCACGGCGACCGTGATGTCGGCCGCTTGCTGCGCGAGATCGAAGGGCAACGGATCGACGAGACCGCCGTCCATGAGCGCACGGTTGTTGACGATCACGGGCTGGAAGATCACCGGCAGGGCAATGCTGGCGGCGATGGCCTGGCGCAGGTCACCTTCCGAGAAGATCACGGAATCCTGGGCGTAGAAGTCCGTCGCGACGACGGCGAGCGGGATCGCGAGGTCGGAAAACTGGCGCGGCACGCGCGAAGGCAGGACGTGCTCGAGCAGGGTCTCGGGCTTGAGCAGCGACGAGCGCAGGGAGAATAGGCGGAACAGCTTCTGCACGGGATCGGAACGCGCGGCGATCAGGTTGCGCGCGAGATCGAGACGCTGGCCCAGCACTTCCTCCGTGTGAGCGCGGATGTATGCCGCGGAGAGGCCGGCCGCATAGGCCGCGCCGTAGATGGCTCCGATCGACGTCCCCGTGATGAACACCGGGCGAATGCCGAGTTCGTCGAAAGCTTCCAGAATGAGAATGTGCGCGAGCCCGCGCGCACCACCGCCGCCGAGCGCCAGCGCGATGCGCGGCGCTTGCGGCGTGGGCGTCGGCGGTTGCGCCTTGATCCCGGCGGGTGTGGCGACAGCCTTGCGCATGTTGGACGTGTGCGCCTCCGTTCAGCCCGCGAGCAGGAACGGCATGAGGTGCGAGAGCGTTGCTGCCGGCTGCTCCTCGGGAAGAAAGTGGCCGGATACGACACCAGCGCCTTCAATGTGCGGGCACCAGGGCTTCCAGGTATCGAGCGGCGTGCTGATAGCACCTTGCCCGCGCCTGGCGCCCCAGAGCGCCAGCATGGGACATAAAATCTGCCGGCCGGCAGCCTTGTCGGCGGCATCGAAGGCGACGTCGCTCGTCGCACCGGCGCGATAGTCCTCGCAGCTCGCATGGATCACGCTCGGCTTGGCGAAAGCCGCACGATAGTACGCGAGCGCAATGGGATCGAAAGACGAGAGATCGCCACTCTCGGTCCATTGCGCGAGCAGGTATTCGAGGAAGTAAACGGGATCGCGGGCGATGAGCGTTTCCGGGAAGGGCGCGGGGCGCGCGAGGAAGCTCCAGTGGAAGCGCCCGATCACGGTCTCCCTGCGCGTATCTTCCCAGGCATCGAGCGTGGTGACGATATCGAGCACGGCGAGGCGCGCGATAATGCCGGGATGATCGAGAGCGAGGCGATAGCCGACGCGCGCGCCGCGGTCATGGCTGACGACAGAAAAGCGGTCGTGGCCGAGCGCACGCATGAGCGCGACGAAATCGGACGCCATGGTCCGCTTCGCGTAGGCGAGATGCTGAGGATCGACCTCCTTGTCCGCCTTCGGACCGCGGCTCTCGCCATAGCCGCGCAGATCCGGGATGACGAGCGTGAAGTGACGCGCAAGCTCAGGCGCGATCTTGTGCCAGCATACATGCGTCTGCGGATAGCCGTGCAACAAGAGCAGCGGCGGGCCGTTGCCACCCGAGCGCGCGAAGATCTCGGCGCCGGGCACATCGATGTAGTGCTTCTCGAAGCCCGGAAACAGATCCGGCAGGTCAGCCATGGTCAGGCCTCCTTGGCCAGAAGGAACGGCAGGGCCTTGTCGATGAGCGCCGCCGGATTTTCCTCGGGAATGAAATGCCCGCTCTCGATCTCGGCGCCGACAATGTGCGTGCACCATGGCGTCCAAACGGCAAGCGGGTCCGCAATCTCGACCAGCGAACCTTCGCTCGCCCAGAGCACCTGAACGGGACAGGCAATGCGCGCGCCGGTCTCACGGTCGGTCTGGTCGAGGAAGAGATCCGTCTGATGCTCCGAGCGGTAGTCTTCGCACGTCGCGTGCACGCGATCGGCCTGCGACAGCATGTCGATGTAGTCGGCCATGGCCAGAGGATGGATCACATCCGGCGACTTCGCCAGCGTCGCGCGCCGGAAGCGGCTTTCGACCCAATCGCGCGGGTTCTGGATGATCAGCGTCTCCGGGAGAGGTGCCGGTTGCGAGAGGAAAACGCCGTGAAGCATCCCGAACTTGAGGCCATCGTCCCTGAGCCGCGCAATGTCGCTCGTCGTGATGATGTCGAGCAGGACGAGGCGCTCGACGCGCTCGGCCGCATCGAGCGCCAAGCGAAAGCCGACGCGGGCGCCGCGATCATGGCCCATGACGAGGAAACGCCCGAAGCCGAGCGCCGTCATGAGCGCGGCGAGATCGAGCGCCATCGTGCGCTTCGAATAGGCGCGATGATTGCCGTCCGCCGATGGGCAAGCGCTGCGGCCATAGCCGCGCAGGTCCGGCGCAATCACAGTGAAGTGGCGCGCCAGCGTCGGCGCGATGCGATGCCAGCACGCATGTGTCTCAGGATACCCGTGGAGCAACAGGAGCGGCGGGCCGCTACCGCCGACGCGCGCGAAGATCTCGACGCCACGGACCGTCCGGCGCTCCTCGGAGAACCCGGGAAACAGTTCCGCAAGCATACTCATCAGCCTCTGTTCTCCGAACGCTCGGCCGCGAGCGCGCGCCAGCCGATATCCCGCCGGCAGAACCCGCCGGGCCAGTCGATGCGATCGATCGCGGCATAGGCGCGGGCCTGCGCCTCGGCAACGGTTCGTCCACGCGCCGTGACGTTGAGAACGCGTCCGCCGGTCGCGAGCAGGCGGCCGTCGCGGCGCTCTGTTCCGGCGTGAAAAATCTCGACACCCTCGACGGCGCCGGCTGCATCGAGGCCGCGGATCTCGGTGCCCTTTTCGTACGCGCCCGGATAGCCCTTCGAGGCCATGACGACCGTGAGCGCCACATCATCGGACCAGCGCAGATCGAATGTACCGAGCACGCCGTCGGTCGCCGCAAGCAGCGCTGCCAGCAGGTCGGACTTGAGGCGCATCATCAGCACCTGCGTCTCCGGATCGCCAAAGCGCGTATTGTATTCGATGAGCTTAGGCCCCTCGGCGGTGATCATGAGACCGGCATAGAGGACGCCGCGGAAGGGCATACCGCGTGCGGCCATGCCGCGGACGGTCGGCAGGATGATCTCGTCCATGGTGCGTTGAACGAGGGCCGGCGTCATGACCGGCGCCGGCGAATAGGCGCCCATGCCTCCGGTATTGGGACCGGTATCGCCGTCGCCGACGCGCTTGTGATCCTGCGCGGTCGCGAGCGGCAGAGCGTGCGCGCCATCGACGAGAGCGAAGAAGCTCGCCTCCTCGCCCTCGAGGAATTCCTCGACGACAACTTCGTACCCTGCGCTCCCGAACGCACCAGCGAAACAGGCGTCGATGGCAGCATCCGCCTCAGCCCGCGTCGTCGCGATCGTGACTCCTTTTCCGGCAGCGAGACCGTCGGCCTTGATGACGACGGGCAAAGGCTGGCTCGCCGCATAAGCCTTGGCCGGCGCCGCGCCCGTAAAGCGGCGATAAGCGCCCGTCGGCATGCCAAGCTCGGCGCAGAGATCCTTCGTAAAGCCCTTGGAGCCTTCGAGCTGGGCCGCCGCACGCGTCGGTCCGAACGCCTTGATCCCCGCGGCTGCAAGGTCGTCGATGATGCCCGCGACGAGCGGTTGCTCAGGGCCGACGACCACGAAATCAATGCTCTTGTCCTTCACGAATTGAACGACCGCCGCATGATCTTCGATCGCGAGCGGGACGCATTCGGCGACCTCTGCGATGCCCGCGTTGCCAGGCGCGCAATAGAGCTTGCTCAGCAGCGGGCTCGCCGCCAAAGCCCAGGCGAGTGCGTGCTCCCTGCCGCCGGAACCCATCAATAGGACGTTCATCGCCTGCCCCTCAGTCGCCGAGCCCCCTCGAAAGCTGCCGGTATCGCTGATCTGATCACGCCGGGGCGCCGCAAGGATATCCCGTCGGGTTGCTCTTTCTGCAGCCACCTTCGTGTATCATGAACGTCGTTGTAACAAACGGGTGCGATTCGTGGCAGAGCCAGTCCGCGCCGGCCGTGCCGGCAGCAGTAATAACCCGGAACTCACCGTCTCCGAGCTCTCCAATGCCATCAAGCGGGCTCTGGAGGACAATTTCGGATTCGTCCGTCTACGGGGTGAGATCTCAGGATACCGCGGTCCGCACGCGTCGGGCCATTGCTACTTCTCCCTCAAGGACGACAAGGCGAAAATCGAGGCCGTCATCTGGCGCGGCGTGTTCCAGAAGCTGCGCTTCCGCCCCGAAGAAGGCCTCGAGGTCATCGCGACCGGCAAGGTGACAAGCTATCCCGGATCGTCCAAATACCAGATCGTCATCGAGGCACTCGAGCCGGCCGGTGTCGGTGCCCTCATGGCGCTGCTCGATGAGCGCCGGCGCAAGCTCGCGGCGGAGGGCCTTTTCGCGGAGGAGCGCAAGAGGCCGCTCCCCTTCCTGCCGCGCGTCGTCGGCATCGTGACCTCTCCGACCGGCGCCGTGATCCGCGACATGCTGCACGGCTTCGAAGAGCGCTATCCGACACGCGTCATCGTGTGGCCCGTGCGCGTACAGGGTGAGACGAGCGCCAAGGAAGTGGCTGCCGCGATCCGCGGCTTCAACGGGCTTCCGCCGGACGGTCCACTGCCGCGACCGGATGTGCTGATCGTCGCGCGCGGCGGCGGCAGTCTCGAAGACCTGTGGGGCTTCAACGAGGAGATCGTCGTTCGTGCCGCCGCTGAGAGTGCGATCCCGCTCATCTCCGCGGTCGGACACGAAACGGATTGGACGCTGATTGATCTCGCCGCGGATGCGCGCGCGCCCACGCCGACCAAGGCTGCCGAGTGGGCCGTGCCGAA
>DATMRT010000109.1:0-1890 GCA_035565975.1 Hyphomicrobiaceae bacterium | reverse complement strand
TGGAAGCCGCCGAGCTTGCCGAACTGGATGAGCCGGGCGACGATCATCTCGATATTGGTGTTCGGCGCGTGGTGGCCGAGGTCGACGAGGCACTGGGCCTTGGGGCCGAGCGTCTGGGCGATGAGATAGTTCGTGCCCCAGTCCTGCACGACCGTCGAATAGAAGGCCGGCTCGTACATCTTGTGCTCGGAGAAGAGCTTCCAGTCGTCCGGCAACGCCTTGTAAATCTCGGCCATCGCGGCAAGGTAGCGCTCGAACGCCTTGGTGAAATTGCTCTGGCCCGGGAAATTGGAGCCGTCGCCGACCCACACCGTCAGCGCCTTCGAGCCAATGGCGCTGCCGATCTCGATGCATTCCAGATTGTGCTCGACCGCCTGGGCGCGCGTTGCCGCGTCCGTATGGCTGAGCGAGCCGTATTTGTAGGAATGCGCCTGGCCGGGCGCGTCGGAGAAGGTGTTGGAATTCATCGCGTCGAAGCCGAGGCCGAGCGCGTCGCCCTTGGCCTTCAGCTCCTTCGGGTCCGCCTTGTCCCACGGGATATGCAGGGAGACATTGGGCGTCGCCCGCGTCAACTGCTGGATGACCGAGCAGTCGTCCAGCTTGTCGAAGATGCCGCGCGGCTCGCCGGTGCCGGGAAAGCGCGCGAAGCGCGTGCCGCCCGTGCCGACGCCCCAGGAGGGCACGGCGACGAAGAATTCCGCCACCTTCGCCGTGACCGTCTCGATGTCGATGCCGCGGCGGGCGAGATTGGCGCCGAGCGCGTCGTAATCCTCCCGCAGCACCCCGGCCCGCTTGTCGTTTTGCGCGGCGATCACATCCGCCGCGATCTTGAACTCAGCCATTTCCAGCCTCCCTGATCAGCGCGGAAAACTCTGCGCGTTGCCGGCATCCACGTTGATGATATTGCCCGTCGACTTCGCCGAAAGGTCGGAAGCAAGGAAATAGATGGCCTCGGCGATGTCCTCCGGGAAGACGTTGAGCTTGAGCATCGAACGCTTGCGGTAATGCTCCTCCAGCTCGCTCACCTCGATCTTGGAGGAGGCGGCGCGCTGCTCGCGCCATTCACCGCCCCATATCTTCGAGCCGCGCAGCACCGCATCGGGGTTGACCGTATTGACGCGGATGCCCGCTTCGGCCCCTTCGAGCGCAAGGCAGCGCGCAAGGTGGATTTCGGCGGCCTTGGCCGTGCAATAGGCCGAGGCGTTCGGCGAAGAGGCAAGGCCGTTCTTGGAGGCCACGAAGACCACGTTGCCGCCGAGCGCCTGCCGGCGGAAGAGGCGGAACGCCTCGCGCGAGACGAGGAAATAGCCGGTCGCCAGAATGTCCATGTTCTTGTTCCACATCGAAAGCTCGGTGCTTTCGACCGGCGCGGAAGAGGCGATGCCGGCATTGGAGACGAGGATATCGACGCCGCCGAACTCCACGCAGGCTTGCGCGAAGGCGGCGATCACGCCGGCCTCGTCCGTCACGTTGAGCTGGACGGTGCGCACCGCGTCGCCGCTGTATTTCTTCGCGAAGTCCGAGCCGACCTCGCCAAGCGCATCGGCGTCGATATCGGCGAGCACCACGCAGGCGCCTTCGCCCGCCAGCCGCTCGGCCGTCGCGCGGCCGATCCCGCCGGCCCCGCCGGTGATGAGGGCGACGCGGCCGGCAAGGCTCTTCGGCTTCGGCATGCGCTGGAGCTTCGCCTCCTCCAGCAGCCAGTATTCGATATCGAAGGCCTCCTGCTCGGGCAGGCCCTGATATTCGGAGACCGTGGACGCGCCGCGCATCACGTTGATGGCGTTGACGTAGAACTCGCCGGCAATGCGCGCGGTCGCCTTGTCCTTGGCGAAGGAAAACATGCCGACGCCCGGCACGAGGAAGATGACCGGGTTGGGGTCGCGCATC
>DATMRT010000108.1:0-6151 GCA_035565975.1 Hyphomicrobiaceae bacterium | reverse complement strand
GCGTGCGCAATCCCGGGCCACGCGCTGTGAACATGCTGACGATCGGCAATCCCGCCATCGATTGGGTGCATATGGCGCGTAGCATGGGTGTCGAGGCGTCCCGTGCCAAGGATTGCACCGAGCTCGCGAAGTCGCTCGACGCCGGCCTTGCCTCGAAGGGGCCGTACCTGATCGAGGTGGCGCTGTAAGAGCGACGGCACTCCGCAAGCACCGCCGGTCGTCCAGACGCTCCAGGTCTGGACGGCCGGATCGTTTCCACGAAGTGAATGGGCAGATCGGAAAGGAGTGATCGGGGCCGCCGGCGCATACTTAACGATTCCATACGCGAATTTGGCTGTCATACTTCGGTAAATATGCCCCAGTTTTTATTCAATCTTAGCATCCTGCCTTCTAGCTTCGATCTTGCGGGCCATGGCGTCCCCTGAGGGAGGGGATGCCCCCCGCTTCCGTTGGGGCACCGGGTATGCGCGTCATCTCCTGCATTCTCACCGAGCACGACCTGCGTCTGGTGCTTCTCGCTGGATTTGTTCTCGCCATCGGCGGCTGGGTCGCCTTGGGGCTCTTTTGCCGGGCCGGCGAGAAGACAGGTACACAGCGTCACGGCTGGACCTTCCTTGCGGCTGTCGCCGCCGGTGCCTCGGTCTGGTGCGCACACTTCATCGCCATGCTGGCGTTTGACGCAAAGGCGCCCGTTGCATTCGCGCCGCTGCTGACCATGGCATCGCTCATGATCGCGATTGCGGGCTGCGGCGCCGGCTTTCACGTGGCGCTTCGCCGGCGCGATGCGCACTTTGCCGAAGCCGGTGGCATCATTGTCGGGCTGGCCATGGCCGCGATGCACTACACAGGCATGTTCGCATTCCGGATCGACGGCCTAGTGGAATGGAGCGCGGTGTACATTGCCGCTTCCGTCGCGATGTCGGCTGTGTTTGGGGCCATGGCGCTGCATCACGCCACGCGCCGCCCCTCGGTGTACTCGCACCACGCAGCGCTCGCACTCTATGGTCTCTCTGCCTTGTCGCTGCACTTCACCGGCATGACGGCGCTCTCCGTGACGCCGCTCCACACTGGTACACCGCTCGCCAATCCGGAGATCTTTGCGACGATGGCCATTGCGGTCGCCGGCGTCAGCCTGATCATCGCGGGTACGGGCGTCGCCGCCTACATCATAGATACCAAGGCGACCGAGGACATGACGGAGCGCCTGCAGCACATGGCGCACAACGACGCGTTGACGGGTCTGCCGAACCGCGCCGGCTTCTCGGAGCATCTCGGCCGCGAGATCGAGCGTGCCAAGGCCGACGGCAGCCGCGTGGCGATCGTCAGCATCGATCTCGATCGCTTCAAGGAGATCAACGATCTGCGCGGCCTCGAGGCCGGCGATGCCGCCCTGAGGCTCATTGGGCAAAGGCTGCGCGAGCTTCTGCGCGAAGGGGAGTTCGTCGCGCGCGCCGGCGGCGACGAGTTCGCCACCGTCAAGCGCTTCACGGAGCAGAGCGATCTGCAGGACTTTGTGGCGCGTCTGGAGGGCGCCCTCTTCACGCCGATCCACATTGGCAACTTCGCAACCGTGACCGGGGCAAGCCTCGGCGTCGCCGTGTATCCGGAAGATGGCGATACGCAAGAGCGGCTCGTGAGCAACGCTGAGCTCGCCATGTATCGCGCAATCTCCGACGTCACGCGCGCTACTTGCTTCTACGAAGCGCCGATGGACGAGGCCTCCCGCACGCGTCGCACGCTCGCGCAGGACCTCCGAAATGCCATCGAGCTCAATCAGCTCGAGCTCCACTACCAAGTGCAGACATCGGTCGCGAGCGGAGAAATCTGCGGTTACGAGGCCCTGCTCAGGTGGCGTCATCCTGTCCACGGCATGGTCTCCCCGGCGGAGTTCATCCCCATTGCGGAGGAGACGGGCACGATCATCCCGATCGGCGAGTGGGTGCTGCGGACTGCGTGCCGCGATGCTGCCGGCTGGAGCGTTCCGCACAAGATCGCCGTCAATCTTTCGCCGGTCCAGTTCGCTAACGCCGACCTCGCGCGTCTCGTCCATGAAGTGCTGCTCCAGACCGACCTTTCGCCGAGCCGCCTCGAGCTCGAGCTGACCGAATCGACGATCATCGCCGACAAGGCGCGCACGTTGCACATCCTGCGCCAGCTCAAGACGCTCGGCGTCACCATCGCGATCGACGATTTCGGGACGGGTTACTCATCACTCGCGACACTGCGCGCATTCCCCTTCGACAAGATCAAGCTCGATCGCTCTTTCATGAATGAGGTGGAGAACAGCCAGCAGGCCAAGGCGGTGGTTCGCGCGGTGCTGAGCCTCGGCAAGACACTCGAGATCAAGGTGCTTGCGGAGGGCGTCGAAACAGACCAGCAGCTTTCGATCCTGCGCTCGGAGGGCTGCGACGAGGCACAAGGCTACCTGCTCGGCAAGCCTCAGCCTCTGGCTCAGATCATTCGGGCACTCGCAAACGTCGGCAACAGCAATACCGTCGAGGCTCGTCCCATCGAACTGACGGCCCCCCGCCGCAAGAAGCAGCGGAAGGCAGGCTGATCGCGCCAGCTTGAGCCCCGCTCTACCATTCAGTCGCGCGCATCGCTCGTGTAGGGATCGAGAGATGCCGCGCGCTTGCCCCTGATCATCGGCAGGCAGCTCGCCGGGAATTCCTGACGGAAGGTGGCACCGCGGTCCTCGGCCGCCGCAATGAAGCGATCGAGATGCGCCATCGCGCCCGTCGGCAGGTCGTGGAGGACGAGCAGCGTCTCGTCCTGCGCGAAGCATTGCTCCAGCGCTCGCGACATCCAGCCCTCTGGATCGCGCCAATCCTCGGGAATGGCGTTCCATAGCACAATCGTATAGCCATGCCGCGCCAGATGCGCGCACGCCTCGCGATTGAGCAGGCGATTGTCGAGCACGCCGCCACCGCCGTACGGGCGAAAGTACCGATACTCATGGGCAAGGTCGCCGATGAGCGCTTCCGTGCGCGCGATCTCGTCGCTGGCCGCGCCGGGTTCCGTTATGAGGCCCAACGGCCGCTCGTGATTAAATGTATGATTGCCGATCCAGTGTCCTTCGTCATGCGCACGCGCCGCAAGATCGCGATGATGCACGAGCTTCCTGCCGAGCACGAAGAACGTCGCCTTGATATTGCGATGGCGCAGCGTATCGAGGACGCGAGGCGTCACGTCGGGCTCCGGCCCATTGTCGAATGACAGCGTGATCGTCGCCAATCCTCGTCTCCTCTCGTCGAGCGCCGCTCAGGGGCGCGGTATGGTCGCGACGGCGGGCCGGTCGAGCGCGAGCGTCAGGCCGACAGCGAGGCTCTGCACGAGACACATCGGCGCAACCATGGTCCGCAGGACGGCTTCCGGCATGTCCGGGATCTCGAAGACCACATCGGCCCCAGCGACGATCGGACTGATCAGGCTGTCTGTCACGACAATGGTCGGCACACTGCGGGCGAGGAATTCAGGGACGAGCTGAATGGTCTCGCGATTGTACGGCCTGAAGCTCACGGCGATCACGACATCTTTGCGCGTTGCCGTCAACACGTGATCGGCAAGCACATTGCCGAGCCCGTCGAGGAGCACCGCGCGGCGCCCGAGGCGGCGCAGGACGTAGGTCAAGTGCGCCGCGACCGGGAACGAACCGCCAAGCCCCAGCACATAGATCGTGTGCGCCCGCGCCATGAGGCCGATGGCACGCGCGAGATCGCCCTCGCGAACGCTCACCTGCAGATTGTCGAGTGATGCCGTCCCCTCGGAGACGAACCGCTCCAGCAGCTCATGAGGACTATTGCTGTCGCGGAAGCGCCCGTCCCTGCGCAATCCGTCGATGCGCTCCCGATAGCTCGGCACGGCCCCGGCGACGAGCCGCGAGCGGAACACCTGCTGCAGCTCCGTGAAGCCCCCATAACCCATGGCATGCGCAAAACGGACGATCGCCGAAGGCTGAACTTTGGCTCGCTCGGCGACCTCGGCGACCGTGCCGAGCGCCATCTCGGTCGGATGGTCGAGCGCGAACTCGGCAATGAGCTGAAGACGATCGGAAAGGCCCGGATAGCGATGCGCAATTTCCTCCCGCAACGCGTCATACGCGCTGAGCGGCGACGATTTCCCACGCAATCCTGTGCTCTTGGACGGCTTCCTCACAAGTGCTCCGGATTCTCGCCGAGGTTCGGTTATTTCACTTCACAAGTCGCATAGAATGATTATTCTATGCCCGAACCAAGAGCTGCCGTCAAACGTGCGAGCAGCCGTTTCTCAGTGGAGGAGACGATGAAGAAGAACGGCAAGTCCGGGCTTGGCCCGTCCCGGCGTTCGGTTCTGAAGGGCAGCCTCATGACGGCGTCCCTCGCAGGCGTCGGCGCCTTCTACGGCCCGTGGCATCACAACCGCGCCTACGCGCAAGGCAAGAAGCCGATCAAGCTCGGCCTGACGAACGATGCCAGCGGCCAGTTCGGCAACAGCGGCCAGGACGATCACCGCGCCATCCGCATGGTGATCGACGAGTGGAACGCCAAGGGCGGCGTGCTCGGCCGCAAGATCGAGTGGGTCACCGCCGATACAGAGTCGAGCCCCGCCACCGGCACACGCATTGCCGAGCGCTTCATCACGCGCGAGGACTGCCCGATCCTGATCGGCGCGCTGCATTCGGGCGTCGCCAATGCCATCACGCAGGTCGCCAACAAGTACGGGACGATCTATCTCAACACCAATTCTTCGGCGCCGAGCGAGGCCGGCGAGAATTGCAGCCGCATCAAGTTCGTCTGGGACGGCAACGGCACGAACTTCTCGAAGGCAGCAGTCGCCAACGCCGTGAAGTCGATCGGCAAGAACTGGCTCCTGCTCACGAACGACTACGTCTGGGGCCACTCTACCGCCGCCGCGACCAAGGCTTTGGTCGAAGCCAACGGCGGAAAGATCATCGACAATCTGCTGGTGCCGCAGAATACGCGCGACTTCACGTCCTATCTGCTCAAGATCCAGCAGATCAAGCCGCAGGTCGTCGGCACGGCCATCGCCGGCGACGACAACAAGGCGCTCCGCGAGCAGATCACGCAACTCAAGCTCGACCAGGCCGGCGGACCGGCATGGATGAACAACCAGCAGGACTGGCCCGATGTGTGGGGCGCGCCGCAGAGCCTGTTCGGCGTGTTCGGCACGACCTTCTATCACAAGCTCAATCTGCCGGGCGTGCCCGAGTTCGTGAAGAAGTGGCAGGCGGCCAACAAGGATGGGCCTATCCCCGTCCCGGGCAACGTGTCGTATAACGGCTACATGGCCACGCAGGAGCTGTTCCGCGCCATGGAGCGCGCTGGCTCGACCAACAACATCGCGATCATCAAGGCGCTCGAAGGCCACAAGATGTCGGCCAAGGATCGCATGCAGCACTTCGATGCGTACATCGACGCGAATACGCATCAGGTGCAGCAGACGATCTATCTCGCACGCAAGAACGCCAAGCCCTCCGACAACACGGACCACTTCGAGATCATGAGCTGGGCAGAGCCGAAAGATGTCATGGACGATGATGCACCGAAGAAGTGCAAGCTCGTCCCCTACGACAAAGTGCCGTCGGTCGACGCCTGATCGGAACGCGCGGGGTGGCACGGCTGCCTCGCGCACTCATCCGGAACCGGGACGCGCGAGGCGCGCACGACCGGGTCGTGCTGACCTGAGCACTCAAACAAGAGCCGCCGCTGCGTGTTCGACATTCTTCCTCATCTGCTCAATGGCCTCGTGCTGGGGCTGCTGCTGGCGCTGATCGCTCTCGGCTTCATGCTCATCATCGGCCTCATGGAGCAGATCAACCTCGCGCATGGCTCGCTGTTCGCGCTCGGAGCCTACTTCGCGCTGATGTTGACCGGCCCGAAGCCACCGCTTCCCGCCGACCTCGCCACGCTCTGGCTGGAGATCCCGCTCGGCTGGCGCTACGCCATGGCCCTGATCATCGCCCCATGCCTTGCCGGCATCGTGGGCATTGCCGTCGAGTTCTGCATGCGCCGCACGTACGGCAAGGACCCGCTCTATGGCCTGCTGCTGACGTTTGGCGTCGCGCTCGTGCTCGAGGAGATCATCCGCCTCACGTGGGGCACGCGCGACCACGTGCTGCCTGTGCCGGCAGGCATGAGCGGCGCTTTCATTT
>DATMRT010000107.1:0-15510 GCA_035565975.1 Hyphomicrobiaceae bacterium | reverse complement strand
CTCCCAATCGTCGACGATCTTGTTGCCGAACCGAAAGGCCTCCGTCTGCATGTAGGGGTCGCGCGCTGCGATCCAGGCTGCGCGCGCCTCGGCAAGGCTCTCGGCGGTTGGCGCCGCGATCATGCGATCGATGGCCCCCTTCAGTGCCTTGGCGCGGACGACCGAATCCTCATAGGTCGCCTGCGCGATGTTGGCATACGTCTCAGCGACGTCCTTGACCGTTGCCGCCGAGAGCGGGAGGGCCAGCGCGAGCCACATCAACGCAGCCGCGCCTGCCCGCCACCCGAGCCCGAATCCACACCTCGTCCCCATCGCCACTGCTCTCCCGCTCGCTGGCACTTCCCGAGCCAACGACAACGACCGGCAGCGGCGTCAGAAACCCGCCTCGGTCAGTCGTCGCCCTTACTGTGGTCGGCAGATCCCGACTGGAGCTGCCCGTAGTTCTCGACTCCGATCGCCTGCATGAGGTCGAGCTGAGTCTCCAGAAAATCGATGTGACCTTCTTCGTCCTTCAGCAGCTCTTCGAAGAGCGCCATAGAGACGTAGTCCTCCTCCGTGCGGCATAGCTCGCGGCCCTTCATGTAGAGGTCGCGCGCGATGTACTCACCCTTCAGGTCGCACTCGAGGACCTCCTTGAGATTCTGCCCGATCATGAGCGGTGCGATGTACTGAAGATTGGGGTGCCCCTCGAGGAAGATGATGCGCATGACCAGCTTGTCCGCGTGGTGCATTTCCTCAATGGATTCTTCGCGTTCCTTCTTGGCCAGCTTGGTGAAGCCCCAATCGTCGAGGAGCCGGTAGTGCACCCAGTACTGATTGACCGCCCCAAGCTCCAGCTTCAGCGCCTCGTTCAGTATGTCGATGACCGGCTTCTTGCCCTTCATGTCGTCCTCCGCGTGCTCGGACAGTTTAGAACGACACTAAAGAGCTTAACCGGCGCGCGCCGTCAATGACTGAACCGCGCGCTCGAAGGACGTTGCACCGGCTGATCTCAGCGGCACAAAGGGCTTTGCGAACTTTCGGCATAGCACCTTTGCCCTGAGACACGCGGAATGACTGACGCAGTCGATCGGACACACGACCGCGTCGCAGCCCTCGATCATGCCGTCGATGCGCACGAGCGCGTGCTCCTCGCCGCCGTCGTGATGCATGAGCTCCGCGCCCATGCGCGCGGCGACGCGGCGCAGGTTGTCGATCGCGCCGCTGCGTCCGCCGATGTAGAGGATGCGCCGCGCAATGGAGGTCTGGACGGTCTCGTCGCAGGCTTCGGCACCTGGGCACACGGCCGCGCCGTTCGCAGCCCGCAGACGCTGCTGCCAGCGCGCGCGCCCGAGCTGCTGCTGAAGCTCGCCGATCATGCGCTCGGCGGCGCGTGCCCTTTCGCGGGCAACGGCCAGAGCGCGCTCGCGGCGGCCCGGGGGCTGCTCACGGCGATGGCTTCGCACTTCAGGCACCGACATAAGCGGCACGGCCGCGATTGCGCTTTCACTGAGCCGCGAGAGTGCGACATCGCGCTCGAGAACAAGCTGACGGTGGCGCTCCGCCTGGCGCAGCAGCTTAGCCTCGAGATCGTCGAGGCGCGCCTGCAGCTCACTCGCACGGCTCGCATTCTGGTGCGTGACGCGTCCGAGCACGTGGCTGAGCATGTGGACGTCGCCGAATATACGCGTCGAAAGCGCACTTGGTACATGCGCCGCGCTCATGAACGCCCAGTACGCGCCAGCGACGCGCCCGCTGTCGAACTCCTCCTCCCACAGTCGCGTGAGATCGGCTTCCTCGCGTACCGCCGCCACCCTGCGGATGATCCCAGCGTGGCGCTGATCGAGGAGCTTCTGCACCGTGCGCGCGATCTTGCAGTCCTTGCCGACCTGCTGAACGAAGTAGCTGTGGATCTCGTAGGCGCGCGCGCCCTCGCGCGGGCGGACGCCGGCCTTGCGACCGATGGCAATGAGGTCCTCGTGCGAGAGGCAGGTGCCGACGATCGAGCACTGCAGGCCGCCCTGGATTTCCCAGATCTTGTGTCGGGAGGCGGAGCGAGCCGGGGGCTCCGGCTCAAGCGGCCCGGCGCGCAGATCGATCGCCGGTCGCTTGAGGCGCGCTACGTCGGCGGACCCTCTCGGGCGGTCCTGCATCGGGCGCTTGCTCAGGCAGATTCGTCAACAGGGATGCGCCGCTTCGAGCGGCCGGCCATGCGGGCGAGCTGCTTCCTCGTTGCGGCAGAGCGGTAAGGGCAAACGAGGCCCTGCTTCTCCAGGCGCTCCATGGCCGCATAGATCGTCTCGACGGCGATCGGCGCGCAGGAGCAGCAGTTGAAGCGATGATTGAGCGTGCGGTAGACGAGGCCCGGCGTCGGGATCGGCGCCTCGGGCAGGTTGAGCAGATACAGCAGCGCCCTGCTGATATCCCCGTCGCTGATCACATTGCAGTGGCAAACGATCATGATACCCGCTCCGGGCGGTTACGCGCACGCCGTCCACACATTCCGCGGGTACCGTCGAGCAGACGCATCGGCCAATCCGCCGACAATTCCAGGCCATTCTCTTTCAGCGTGGCGGCAAGCGCGCACGACTGGCCCATGACGTCGTCGCAATCGCAGTTCTCGAGGAGTGCCTTCGCACAGGCCTGCAGCGCAGGACATACGCCATGTTGCATGGACGCGACCAGCGATACAGCGACGCACTCGTCACGGCAGAAGCCACGGCAAGGACCGGGGAAGACCTCGATCTCGCGCCGGCTGGCGGCCGTTATGGCGCGCACCCAGCACGATAGATCGCCGACGATCCGGCGCGCGGCCTTCGGCCCGAGTTCGCCTTCGAAAAGGCGCCACGCCTGCTCCCAGCAGGCGATGTCGCTCGTCTGGTAGCCGGCGACCCAATGACGAAAGCCGAGCGCGACGAGCCTATCGGCGCCGCTCAGATCCGGCACGTAGCTGAACCGCGCAGGGCCAGCCACGCCATCGTCCCGATCCTTGACAACCATCGTCATCACGTACCCGCCGTTCGGTGGCGCCTATCGAAGGGAACCAGCACGCAGGATCAGCTCCCAGGCCCGTCGTTGAACTTCACCTTGTCGACGAGCTCGGAGGCCTTCTTGCGCAGAGCAGAGATGTCCGCGAGCGGCGTTTTGTCGGGAACGAGCTTGCCCCAGCTCTTCACGAGATCTGTCGGCGGCACGTTGGGATCGATCGGATATTCGCTGTTGGCTTCCGCGTAGAGATGTTGGCCCTGGTCGGAGGCCAGGAACGCAATCAGCTTAAGGGCTGCCGCCTTGTTCGGCGCGCTCTTGATAAGCGAGACACCAGAAACGTTCACATGCGTTCCCGTCGTTTCCGCGTTCGGGAATATTATGCGGACACTTTCGGCCCACGCCTTCTGCTTCGGGTCCTTCAACATCGCCGCCATGTAGTAGGTATTGCCGACCGCGAGGTCGCAAAGACCCGCCTGAACGTCACGGACCTGTTCGCGATCGCCGCCGGCCGGCTTGCGTGCCAGGTTTTCCTTGAGCCCTTTGAGCCACGTCTCGGTCGCGGCCTCACCCTTGTGGGCGAGGACCCAAGCGATGAGCGAAACATTGTAGACGTGTTGACCGGGACGAATGCAGATCTTGCCTTTCCACTTGGGATCGGCGAGCTCCTCGTAGGTGATGCTGGTCTGCTTCACGCGCTCCTTGGACGCGTAGACGACGCGGGCACGCTGCGTCAGGGCGAACCAGTGGCCCTCGGGGTCACGGAAGCTCGGCGGAATGTTCGCCAGTTCCTTCACGTCGGCGAGGCTCACAGGAGCGGTGATACCGCGATCTTTCGCTTCGCCAAGACGCCCGATGTCGACAGTGAAGAGAAGATCGGCAGGGCTGTTGGCGCCCTCTGCCTGGATGCGCTCCTCGAGACCGGCGTTTGCGTAGACGATGTTCGTCTCGATACCGGTTTTGGCCGTGAAGGCCTTGAGCATCGGATCGATGAGCTGCGGCTGGCGGTAGGAGTAGATGTTGACTTTTTCAGCGGCCGACGCGGCGGTCGAAGCAAAGGATGTGAGCGCGAGGGCCGCGGCGAGCGCGCCCAGGCAGCGAGGCATGGTCATGTCGGGCTCCAGTATCTCGGGAGTCAAGGTCCCGGGGTCTGAGCGGCTTAACTGTACTGCACGGGTAGACAAAAACCCGCCGCCGCGCCCCTGTCAAGGGCCTGGATCAAACATCTAAGCAGTTGGAATTCTTCTAAATATAAACTGCCGTCGCACGCTTCGACGCAGCCGCTCGGAAGCACACGGCAGATCACGATTTTGGCTGCGATGGACGCATTGGACGCGCCGTGCGCACGGCGCGCGCAGCCGCAGTCTGCAAAGGCTTGCGAGGCGATTTGCCACGCGCTTTCGCCGCAGCGCGGCCACCACGCGGAGCGGGCTTCGACTTGTCGCTGGGGCTTGGCGCCTCGCGCGCGACCATGTCTGCGAGCGAGTGACGATCGAGCACCGCAATGAAAGCCTCGAGCGCATCATCGAGCACGCGCGTAACGCCGGCGCCCGTATCCGAGACCGGCTCCGTCGTCTCCATGGCACGCACGATGTCGCCGATGAAGATCGTCTCCGCGGGACGGCTGAGACGGATGCCGCCATGGCGTCCGCGCACCGCCGCCGTCAGGCCGGCGCGCGAGAGGATGTGCACGATCTTGAAGACGTTCTGCATGGTGATCTCGAGCGACGCGGAGAGGTCGACGACCTTCACCAGTGCGCCTTCGGCGCGTGCGCACGCAATCAGGATCCGGATGGCATCGCCGGTCGATTTATTGAGCCGCATAGTGCCAGACCCCTGCCATTCACATCCTCGTCCGACCTCGGACGAACCTGCCATCACCCTGTCCGCCTTAGACCAACGCGGCCTGACGGAAATATCTAGCGCACATTCAGCCCCTTGACGAGGCGGACCGGAAGCAGATCTCAAAGACTTCCGGCGCGCCGGGCTGCTGGAAGCCGCCCCTCACTTGGTCAGAATAAGCTTGCCGTTCGCGGTGACGCGAAGGCGGTAGTCCGCCCCGTTGTGAACGATGATGGCCTCACGCCGCCCGCCGAGAAGCTCGGCGAGCTCGATCCGGATCGGCGCCTCGTCGCGGGGCGCCCGCGCTGCATCGGGTTGAGCCCGATCCGGGCCCTTCGCAGTCATTACTAAACACTCTCCAGCTCGCATGACGCCGCATCCTTCATATACTTGACTCAATTGGTCAAGAAAAATGCGATTGCAGCGGTGGAGCAGACCATGCGCTGTGGCGTCAGGGCCCGCGACCGAAGGCAGCCCGAGCCCACAGATCAAGCCCGGGCTGCAGGTGAGAGCGCTGTGCTAAGATGCTGGCATGTAGCGCCCTTTCCCGGGCCTCAAGCCGCCCCAAGGAGCACACGATGTACATCGCCATGAATCGCTTCCGCGTCATCAAGGAGCGGGCCAAGGACTTCGAGAACGTCTGGACAAACCGCGACAGCTATCTCCATGAAGTGCCGGGATTTGTCGCGTTTCACCTGCTGAGGGGGCCGGAGCAGGACGGCATCCAGCTGTTCGCCTCGCACACCGTGTGGCGGAGCTACGAGGACTTCATCGGCTGGACGAAATCGGAGGCCTTCCGCAAGGCGCACGCGCGCGCCGGCAATGCGAGCACGCAGTCGATGGTCGCGGGCCCCGCCCAGTTCGAAGGCTTCCAGGTGATCCAGGAAGTGGGGCCGGACGGCAGCAAGATCCGCCACGCGAAGGACTGAACTCTCGGACCGCGCCAGACGGCACCGACTGGGGCCGCAGCGAGAACAAACGATAAACTTATCGTCGACGATGAGCGCGAATCAGCGCATGTTCTTTCTACGTTCTCTTCGCCCACTGACGCCGACGGACCCCGCCATGCGCACCTTCCTCGTCTCCTACGATCTCGCGAACCCTGACATGAACCAGCCCTATCTCGCCGACGCCATCATGAGCCTCGGCGAAGCCTGGGCGCGGCCGCTCGCCAACGTCTGGTACCTGCGCACGGAGACGAGCCAGGACGCCATCGAGGGGCGCCTCGCGCGTCTCCTCGACGAGCACGACGGGCTGCTCGTGCAGGGCGTGCGCGAGGAAGCCGCCTTCCGCAATACGGGTCTACGCTGGTTCCGCCGCCGCCGCCGTGAGGAAGCCGCGAGCAACATCGTGGCGTTCCCGGCACCGGCCGAGGCGTTCCCGCAGGGTGAGGTGGTGGAGCCCGCGCCGCTCAGGGCCGCCAGCTAAGGAAGTTCGCGATCAGCGCGAGACCGAGGCGCTGGCTTTTCTCGGGGTGGAATTGAGTACCCGCGAGATTGTCGCGCGCAACCATGGCCGTGACCGGACCACCATAGTCGGTCACGGCAACGAGGTCGGCGGGATCAGCCGGCGTCAGGTGATAGGAGTGCACGAAGTACGCGTGCAGTCCGCCCGGCCCGGTCGCAATGCCGTCGAGTAGCGGATGCGGTCGGCGCACGTCGAGCGTGTTCCAGCCCATGTGCGGAATCTTGAGCGTCGGGTCTGCCGGCTGAATGGCTGCAACCTCGCCCTGGATCCAGCCCAGTCCCTCGTGCACGCCATGCTCGAGTCCACGGCTCGCCATGAGTTGCATGCCAACACAGATGCCGAGAAACGGCCGGCCGTGCTGTCGCACAGCACGCTCGAGAGCATCGCGCATCCCCTCGATGCGGTGGAGGCCCTGGTAGCAATCCGCGAACGCGCCGACGCCGGGCAGGACCACACGGTCGGCCGCCGCAACCTCATCGGGATCGGACGTCAGCACGATCTCGGCGCCCGAACCGCTTTCGCGCGCCGCCCGCTCGAACGCCTTGAGCGCCGAGTGCAGGTTTCCCGAGCCGTAGTCGATGATGGTGACGCGCGCCATGGCAGCCTTATTCACCGCCGCGCGCCGAAAGGAAAGGCCGAGCGCCAGCCGCCTACGCGCCCGCTATCGTGGTGAACGCCGCCAAGCCGCGCCGAAGCGTCACCGCTTCCCATGATCTGCGACACCGATAACGTTTCCGGCCGCAGCAAGGGCTGATCAGGCAGCCAGGCGTCGAAGAAACGGCGCTCGCACTCGACGACATCCCGGCCCGAGACCGTGGCGATCTGTTCCCAGCCGCGGCGCTTCAGCGTCCAGCGTTCGATCGTATCGGCCTCGAAGCCGATCAATACATGAAACGCGAGCATGATGAGGAACTGTATCTCCTCGTCGATGCCCAGCATCTGGCCCGCCAAGCCCAACGCGGTTGCGACGATGAGATAGATGATCAGCGCCAGCCAGAAGCCGCGCATGATCAGCCACAGTGGCGTGAACAGTGCGGCCGGCCATGAGAAGCCGTCACGGACGAAGCGCAAAGCCTCGGCGCGATCCTCCCGATCCGACGGCGGGTTGCTCGACTCATGCACGGTATAGACGCGCAACGCTCAACTCCTCGCGTGCAATCCCGAAACGGACGCTCGGTGAACACTCAGACCGAGAGCGTACCCTTGGTCGAGGGTACGCGCTGCTCCTGTCGCGGATCAATCGCGATCGCGTCCCGGAGCGCGCGGGCCAGCCCCTTGTAGCACGTCTCGGCAATGTGGTGATTGTTGTCACCGTACAGATTGGCGACGTGCAACGTGATGCCGGCATTCTGCGCGAAGGCCTGGAACCACTCGCGGAACAGTTCGGTATCCATCTCGCCGAGCTTCGGCCGCGTGAACGTGACGTCCCAGACGAGATAAGGCCGCCCCGAGACGTCGATCGCGACCCGCGTCATGGCCTCATCCATGGGGAGATGCACGCTCGCGTAGCGCGCGATACCACGCTTGTCGCCGAGCGCCTTGGCCAGCGCCTGGCCAAGCACGATGCCGCTGTCCTCGACTGTGTGGTGGAAGTCGATGTGGAGGTCGCCCTCGGCCTTGAGCTCGATGTCGATGAGCGAATGCCGGGCAAGCTGCTCCAGCATGTGATCCAAGAAGCCGACGCCAGTCGAAATGTCGTAAGCGCCCGTCCCGTCGAGATTGATGCTCGCGGAAATGCGCGTTTCCTTGGTCTGGCGGTCGATCGTGGCCCGGCGGGGCGCAGTCGTCGTCATCGGAAATTCCTGGTTGCTCGCGGCCCACGGGTTGCTGATCCCGCTCGATGGCTGCGATGCCCCGCAGATGCGGCAAACGGGGCGCGCCCGTCAAGGGCAGCCCCGCCTTTTCTTTTACTTCCATTAACTTGCGGAAGTGTTGATCAGGCCCCGGTGCCCACCACCGTCAGGGTCGGGCGCTGCTCGTCGTAGCTGGCAAGATATTCGCCGACCGCCGCCCAGGATTGATAGGTGTCCCGGTCCTGCTGCTTGAGAAAGCTCTCCAGAGCGCGCATCTGGCGCTGCATGAGATGATCGATGTCGCGGTGGCCGTTGTCGGACGCTCCGGCGTCGTCGAGCGCGTCCAAACATTGGCGCAGGACCCTCTCGGACAGTCCGCCGGGCATCAGCAGAAGCATGGGAAGGGCCTGATAGATCTTGTCGGCCGCTTCCTGGACGAGCCCATCGGTCACGCTGCGGGCTCCAGCGGCCTCCCGCGCGAGGCGCGCCGTCTCGCTCTCGAGCTGCACTCGGCTGGCACGCTCGAGCTCTCTCATGCGGCTGCCGAGGATCGTCCGGCCTTTCATGAGCTCTTCCAGCGCGTCGCCGGCATTGCGCGGACGATTATCGTCCTCCGTGAGCAGCCAGAACACATCGTCGGCGCTGGCATCCAGGTTGAGACGCGCGAGAAGCGTGTCGATATGTTCGCGAACCACGACACTCCGCGGCGGATACGAGCTTCGGGCCTGATCGCTGATGCGATGCGTGAGGCTCTTCGGCAGCCGGTCGTCATTCGCAAGCTGCGGGCGTGCTTCGTGCAGAGCACCGCCCGCGAAAGCTCGCCGCCCGTCGTGGATCGCCGCCGGCGGTGGGCCGCGATGCCCACCGTACTCGCCGGCGCGGATGAGAAGCAGGGTCTTGTAGAAGTCACTGCTGACGGCGTACTTCCCGTTGTCAGCCTTGTTACGCCGTACGGCGCCCGGAACCGTGGCGCCGGCCCCGATGACGCCGCGCACCAGTCGCAAGCGCGAAGGATCGGAAAGCGCGTCGACATTCACTTCGGCTGCAAAACCGTCCTGATCGGATATCGGATGCAGCTCCTCGATGACGGCTTCCGCGTTCTCCTTCGTATCGGGCATTAGGGCCACGCCGATCACTTTCAGCAAGTCGCGCCGCGCGGCCTCCTCGCTCTTCTTAGGCCATTTCTTCTTCTGCGCGATCGCGATGTAGCGCGAGAGGCCGGTCTTGATCTGGAACTGCGTGCGGCCGTCGCCGAACGGGCGCACGGCGCCGATCGAGGCACCGGCCGTCAGCACGGCGCGCATGTCGTCGGCGAGCGGATCGTGATCGTCGATCCAGATCTCGGCCGTGTATCCGTGTATGCCTTGTATCGGTCGCTGGGCCTGGAGCAGCGCTGAGAGCGTGCGCGCCGGCTCCGCCGTCTGCATGAGCGTCGCATCGATCGCGGCTTCGAGCTGCTCCGGCGTCAAGTCGTTGACGCCGTCGAGGTCGGTCAGCGGCGAACGCACGGCGCTCGCGCCGAACAGCGCCGCCATGAGGATCAGCGAGTCCATGCCGATGGCGATGGCAAGTGCGAGATAGGCGAGCCGATTGCCGTCTGTGAATGCGTTGGCACTGACGACGAACTTATGCGCCTTGTCATCACGCGAGAGATCGAGCGCGGAGAATCGCGCGGCGAGCGGCGCGGCATCACGCGAGACAAGACCGGAATCCTGCAGACATTTGCGACCGAACGCGAGCAAGCCATCGGTACCGCCGGCCTGCGGCAACTGCTCGCCGCCTGCGCAATGCTGCGCGAAGGCCGCGAGCCCGACATTGAGTGCGAAGACTGGCGCCGCGGCTTCCGTCGCCTGCTTCGGATCGCAGTCGATGGCGGCGGCATCATTGCGGAGCGCCGCGACTTTCATGCTCACACCCTGCATGGTCGTGCACAGGGATTGCAGATTGGCGAGCGTCACCTGCTCGGGCTTCTGGCGGAAGCTCTGGCGCTCGCGCTCGAGCGCAGCAGCCGTTGCCGATGGATCGGTCATCTCGTGACGGTCGCCGGTACCTGCGGTCTTCGCGACCGCGATCATGCGCTGCGCGGTCTCGGCCTCGCCGACAAGCTTGGCGAGATCGCCGTCGATCTGGGCGATCTCGGCGCGCGCGGTTCCTATGCGGCGATCGATGCCCGCAAGACGCGTCTCGTGGCCTTTGAGGCGCTCGCGCGCAACCTGAAGCTCGGCCTGGATCTTGCCCTCTTCCTCGCGTGCGGCACGCCAGAACTGGCCCTTGCCGGCCTTGCCCGAACCTTCGACGCCCTTTTCCTCGGCCAGCACCTTGGCACGTTGCTCATCGAGCCGGCGCTCGGCGGCACTGACGATGCTCTTCTGCTCTTGTACGGCAACGGCGACCTCGGGCCGCTCGGCCGCAAGGCGTGTGACCTCCTCGTTGAGCGATGTCTTGCGCTGAGCAAGACCGGCCTGCCCGCCCGACGCGTTGGCGCGCTGCTCCTCCAGGCGTGCGATCCGACTCTCCTGCTCGCGGAGCGCACGCACCATCTCCTCGCGAATTTTTTCTGGTGCGATCGAGGCGAGCCGCACGGCCTTGTCGAGCTCGCGCTCGTAAGCGGCCCAGGCCTCCGACTGGAAGAGCGCCTCCGCCTCGGCCATACGGCGGCGCGTCGCGGTCTCGCCGATGTCGGAGACGATGCCGGAAACCTGGTTGATGGCGCGAATCTCGGCGGCGCGCACGCGTTCGGATGCCGGGAAGATCGAGTCGAAGAGGGAGATATAGGAGAAGAAGACACTGGTGCCGGCGCAGGCGAAGAACATCACCCACAGAATGGCATTGCCGAGCACGATCCTGAGACCGTTGGCGTAGTCGCCGATGATGCCGCCGCTGCGCGCCATGAAAAGTGGCCCGATGAGCATGACGGCAAGGGCCACGAATGCGACCTGCTGGACGAACTTGTCCTGCGCGGCGAAGCCCCAGATCGGCCGGCTCGGATCGAGCAGACCGAGATAGAGCGCGATGAGCAGCGCCGCGGCACCGAACATAAGCCCGCCGACTACCAGACCCGCGACCCCGCCCGACATGCGCCGGACGACCCCGTGCGCGGCCTTCGCGCGACCTGCCGCGAGGCCGGCGGCGAAGCTCTCGCCAATCAGCCACGCGATGATCAGCATTACGCCCTGGATGCCGAACGTTATCAGCAGGGAGAGGATCGGCTCGCCGGTGAACTGGCTCATGCCGTCCCAGGTACGCGAGCCTGCGGCGACGGAAAGCAGGAAGGCGCTGCTCGCGAGGACGGTGAGCTGCCAGTTTGTCGTGAAAGCTTGTCGGACGGTCTCGGCAAGGCCGCCTTCGAGCAGCTTCGATGCAAGCTTCAGAATAATAAAGACGCCAGCGAGAGTAACAGCGGTCCAGAGAAATTCAGACGACGACAACCACCGCGTGACTGCGACCCAATCGATGTCCGCCATCCGCTTCTCCGCCAACCCCCGCCTGCGCACACGCGCACGTTGCCCTCGGCACGATATTAACCATATCTTGAGGCGCTTTCACGCCGAGATTGCGGCCTGCCCATGGCCGCTGTCGCCGCTGAAACGTAGCGACATCGCGTTTACCGTCTCTCGCTTGGAGAAAATTCCCCGCGCCCTCCCGTGACGGGCGGACCGACGACCGAGAAGCGCTTGAGATCAGCGACGCTCGAACAGCGCCGCCAGGGCAAGCCCGCCGCTTGCTCCCAGAGCCGCCACGCCGTACCGCGCGCCCTTCGCTCGCGGCTCACAGCGCACGAGGCGCGAGAAAAGTCGCGTCACCAGCACGGCTCCGGACGCCCCGAGAGGATGGCCGCGCACAACCGCACCACCGTCCGGATTGAGCTTTGCCTCGTCGATCCCGAGCTGCCGGCACAGCGCAATAGCCTGCACGGCCGACGCCTCACTCAGCTCGAAGATCGAAATAGCACTACGATCGAGGCCATTGAGCCGGCCGTAGAGTTTCTGCATCGCCACAATCGGCGCCTCGGCTTCCCGCCCAGGCTCGACGCCGAGGGCGGCATTCACGACGGGTCGCAAGGCGGGCGGACGCCCGCGACGCTCCCATTCGGCCTCCGAGACGGCGACGACGAAGGCTGCGCCGTCGTGGAGCGTACTGATGTTGCCGGCCGTGAGCGTGCCGCCCTCACCTGCAAGGGGCTCGAGGTCGGCAAGGTCGTCGGCATCGGGATCGACGGCGCTCTGGTCGCGGGCCTCCTCTGTCGTCGAGCGCAGCGGCACGATCTCGCCGACGAAGCGGCGGCCCTCCCGGGCCTCCGTCGCCTTGGCGTGCGAGGCGAGCGTCCAGGCGTCCTGGGCAGCGCGGGTAATGCCGAGGCGCTCGGCGAGCCCCTCGCACGACGCGTGCGGCACATGCTCGGCCATGGGCGGCGCACCCATGGGGTCAGGACGGATGAAATGGGGCGTCTGGAAGAGGCTGCGCGGCTTGGCGATCCGCCACGGCGCAGTCGAAAGGGCCTCGACGCCGCCGGCGACGACGATGTCCGCCTCGCCAGCCGCGATCCGTCGCGCCGCCGAGAGGATCGCCTCGAGGCCCGAGGCACACTGCTGGTCGACGGTCGTCGCCATGGCCGCAATGGGCAAACCGGACGCAAGCGCGATCAGGCGCGCGGGGTTGTCGCCGGCCGTGCAGTTGCCGACGATGATTTCATCGACCTCGTCGGCGCCGACGCCCGCATCCTTGAGGACAGCCTCGACGACCGGCGCTGCGAGGTCCTCGACCCGCCGCTGGCGATGGAGACCGCCGATCCGCCCGATGGCCGTGCGACGCGCCGCGATGATGTACACAGGTAGACTGCGCATCTGCCAAACACACTCTCAAATCTGACGGGCCGCAGCCTGTGGCCTGAACGGCACCCGTATCCCACGCAATGAATGCGTAATGATGAGCACAATCGGGCGTCATCGCGGCAGAAGAAGAAGGTATTTTGGCGGCCAGCACCGTCTGTACCCATGCCGTCACAACGAAGGTGCCGGAAGGTCAGCCCGTGGCGGACTTGAGGCGCAGGCCAAAGGGTGTCAAAAGTCGCCCGGGCTGCATCGGTGGCGATGGGTCGCGTGAAACCGGAGAAAAATCATGGATCGCGAGTTGTGGGAGAAGGGCCTGAAGGCACGCAAGTCGACACTCGGCGCGGAATACGTCGAGAAGAGCCTGTCGACGGCGGACGCCTTCAACGCCGAATTCCAGGACATGCTGAACGAGTTCTGCTGGGGCAAGATCTGGGGCGACTCGACGATCCCTCCCAAGACCCGCTCCATGATGAACCTGACCATGCTCGCCTCGCTCGGCCGGATGCATGAGTGGGAGCTTCACCTGAACGGCGCGCTGAACAATGGTGTGACCCAGGACGAGCTGAAGGCCGTTATTCACCAGATCGCGATCTATGCGGGCTTCCCCGCGGGCGTCGAATGCTTCCGCATCGCCCGCAAGGTGCTGGCCGAACGGGCCGCCAAGAAATAAGCCTGCCTTTCGCCGATGCGCGCGGGCCAGAGAGCCATGGCGCGCACCGGCATTCCGATTTCCCGACAATCGAGCGCATTGAAGAGGCCGCGATGACGACTAGGCGCCTGCCAAAGGACTGCAAGGATCTCTCCGAGGTCCGCGTCGAGATCGACCGCTGCGACGCCGCGCTCGTCAGCATGATCGCCGAGCGCTTCGGGTACGTGGAGCGTGCCTGGCAGATTAAGCTCGGCCTCAACCAGGAGGCCAACGTACCCTGGCGCAACCAGCAGGTGTTCGATCGCGTGCGCAAGCTCGCCGAGGAAAAGGGTATCCCGCCCGACATGTGCGAGGCGCTTTGGCGTCAGATGGTCGGGTGGTTCATCCAGTACGAGGAAGAGAAGCTCAAGGACGAGATTGCCGCCAAGGCCAACAAGAGTTGATACGCACCGGGAGAAGCGGTGCCCATGCTCAAAAATATCCCGCCTGATCTGATCGAGATCGTTACCCACGCCGTCCTCAATCCGGGTACGATCGTCGCCGGCTATCTCATCGGCCGGCGCGCCGACCAGCCCCAAAAGATCATCGTCGGCGCCTTCGCGGCCGGGATCGCGGGCGTGCTTTTCGCCTGGCTCGTCATGAAGCTCGGGCTGTCTCCCGACAGCCCGCGACTCTTCCCGGGGATCTTCGTGCTTTCCTTCATCCTCGGCGCTGGCTGGGCATGGCTCGGCTACTACGCCGGCACATCACGGCGTCGTGGGGAATAGCGCGAACCTTCACCCTGTCCGCGTGACCGCGGTCTCCTCGAGCACGATGCGGCCGTCGTCGATGTCCGTGAGCAGGCGCCGCATGATCTTGCCGGAGGACGTGATCGGCACGCTTTCCACGAACTGCACGCCGCGCGGGATCTTGTAGGCGGCGAGATGCTGGCGGCAGTGATCCGCCAGCTCTTTCCCGCTCGCCGTGGCGCCGGGCTTCAGCATGACATAGGCCTTCGCAAGCTCGCCCTTGGCCTCGTCCGGCACGCCGCGCACCGCCGCCAGCGCCACCGAAGGATGGCCGCACAGGATACGCTCGAGCTCCGCCGGATAGACGTTGTACCCGGAGGTGAGGATCATATCCTTCTTGCGGTCGACGATCGTGTAATAGCCATCCTCGTCGACGGTCGCGATATCGCCGGTGTGCATCCAGCCGTCGGGACGCAAGGTCTCGCGCGTGCTCGCCTCATTGCCGTAATAGCCGTCCATGACCATGAGGCCTTTGACCATCAGCTCGCCGCGCTCACCGGCCGGCATCTCCTTGTCCGCATTGACGACGTCGACGATCTTGCAGGCGAAGCCGGGGACGGGAAGGCCGATCGTGCCCGGCTTGTTGGTCCCGTAGTACGGATTGAACGTCGCGGCGCCGGCGAGCTCCGTCATGCCCCAGAGCTCCAGCACAGGCGCACCTGTGCGCTCGGTCCATTCGAGCGACTTTGCGACGGGCAGCGTCTGTCCGCCGACTGTGCAGCGCGTCAGCGAGGAGAGATCATAGCGCTCGAATTTGGGGTGCGCGAGCATGTAGTAGTAGGCGGTCGGCACGCTGTCGATGATGGTGGCGCGATGCTCCTGGATCGCAGCGAACATGCCCTCCTCGCTGAAGCGCGGCAGGATCACCATCTTGGCGCCAACGAGGAAGGCCGCATTGAAGACGCAGCTCGAGTAGACGTGCGGCGAGGGCAGCGGCGACACCACCGTGTCGGCAGCCGTGCGAGTGTTCATCATGGCCGCCACCCAGGCGGCAGTAACGATCGAGCGATGCTGCTGAACGGCCCCCTTTGGATGGCCGGTCGTGCCCGAGGTGTAGCAGATCGCGCCCACGTCGTTCGGCGAGCGCCGCACGGGATCGAAGCTCGCGGCGCCGAGCTTGAGCCAGAGATCGAAAGGAACGGCGCCCGTCGGGGGTGCCGCACCCCACGCCACGA
>DATMRT010000106.1:0-47102 GCA_035565975.1 Hyphomicrobiaceae bacterium | reverse complement strand
CTACGCCCGCGCGACGGCACGTCCCGAAGCGCGGCGCGGCGATGCCGCGCGGCGGCTGCCGGATCGCGCCGGCGTCGGCGCGCGGCGCTCCTCATGATCGAGGCGGAAGGTCGCGCCCATGCGCGTTGCGGCATCGCGCAGTGCCGGCCTGAACTCGAGAAGCTGGTCGAGGCCGAGACGCGCGTTCGGCGCTGAGACCGCAATCGCGCCGACGAGATCTCCCCCCTCCGTCAGCACCGGCATGGCCACGCACACGACGCCGTCGATGAATTCCTGTTCGTCTGTGCCGATGCCGCTCTCACGGATCTTGTCGAGAGCACGGCTCAGGCGCGCGGCGTCGGTGATCGTCCGGCTCGTGTGCCGGATGAGAGGCAGCGCGGCGATGATCTCCGCGCGCTGGTCGAGCGGCTGCAGCGCGAGCAGCAGCTTGCCGATCGCGGAGGCGTGCGCAGGTACGCGGCTGCCAGCCTCGAAGCGCAGACCGAGCGGCCACTTCGCCTCGACGCGATCGAGATAGATGACTTCGGAGCCCGAGAGCACACCAAAATTGCAGGTCTCGCCTACTTCCTGCGAGAGTGCCTGAAGGATGGAATGGCGGAGCGCCCGCGGCGCGGCGGCGCCAAGTGTATCGAAGGCGAGCTTGATGAGGCGTGGACCCTCGATATAGCCGCGCTTCCAGTGATCGCGCTCGATGAGCCCCATATCGGCGAGCGCGGCCGTGATGCGATGGGCGGTCGGCTTGGTGAGCCCCGAGCGGCGGACGAGCTCGGCCATGGAGAGCGGCTCGCGCGCCGCCGAGACCAGCTCGAGAATCATGAGCGCCTTGCCGCTGGCGCCGAGCGGCGTCCCGTCGGCACCCTTTTCGGGGTCGGCGGTCGATCGGGCGCGCGGCGCGCCGTTTGCGGGGCGCTTCTGCGATCTGTTCGTCATGGGCCTCTTCTAGGCAGGTGTTTGCTCAAGTATCGCTTGTCTCGGTCCGCGAAATCAATCGTTGTGCTGGGCGAGGGCCTTCGCCCTTCGTTGCATGGGGAGGGAGGCAGATATGTCGTACGCGGTCAAGGCGCGTTGTCGGCCTTGGGTTTCCCGGCATAAACAGCGGCCGGATCGAAGAGCGGCGCTCCACCCACAGGCCGCATTGTCAGGCTGGCCGGATCGCCTGGGCCGAGCGGCACGGCGCGGTAGAAGCAACTCTTGCGGCCGGTGTGGCAGGCAGCGCCCGCGCCCGCGACGCGGACCTTGAGCCAGATGGCATCCTGGTCGCAATCCGTGCGCATCTCGACGACCTTGAGAATGTTCCCGCTTTCCTCGCCCTTCTTCCACTGCCGGCCCCGCGAGCGGCTGTAGAAATGCGCCTCTCCGGTCTCGATCGTGCGCGCGAGCGCGTCGGCATCCATCCACGCGAACATCAGGACTTCGCCTGTGTCGGCATCCGTCGCGACCGCCGCGAGTACGCCGGCCTCGTCGAATTTCGGCGCGAAGGCCATGCCCTCCTCGACATCGCGGGGCGAGCCGCGTTCGGCGAATGGGCCTGATTCAGGCGTGCTCATGGGACGTTCCGATCCGGCCTTAGCAAGAAAGGATCAGGTCCGCTGGCCGGCGTGGACCATCTGGAGGAAGCGGTCGCGGTAGCTCGGATCGCTCTCGAACACGCCGCTGAAACGCGTCGTCACCGTCGAGACCCCATGCTGGCGGACGCCACGCATGGACATGCACTGATGCTCGGCCTCGATGAGGATCGCGACGCCGCGGGGCGCAAGCACCTCCTCGATGGCGCCGGCAACCTCCGCCGTAAGCTTCTCCTGCGTCTGCAGTCGGCTCGCGAAGATCTCGACGACGCGCGCGAGCTTGGAGAGGCCGACGACGCGGCTTCCCGGCAAGTAGGCAATGTGGGCGACACCGACGAACGGCGCGATGTGATGCTCGCAGTGGCTCTGCACGCGAATGTCGCGCAGCATGACCATGTCGTCGTACCCGCCGACGTCCTCGAACGTGCGCGAGAGGGCTTCCACGGGATCGGCGCCATAGCCGGCGAAATATTCCTCGAAAGCCGCCGCTACCCGTTTCGGCGTGTCGCGCAGGCCCTCGCGGTCGGGGTCGTCGCCAGCCCAGGCAAGGAGCGTGCGCACGGCTTCCTCAGCCTCGGCGCGGGATGGCCTGGCGGGCCTGCTGTCCTCTGTGAGCTTGAGGCGTGCGGCGCCATTCTTCTTGATCATCGGCTCCATGCTTCGACCTTCCGGGGAGCGTTTCGGATGAGCGCAGAGTGAGCGCTTATCATGTTTGGTCGGGCTTGTATCGCTCGGTATTGCTTGGCTTCCCTGCGCCGCGCTTGAATTCGCCCCGCCCGCGCGCGATATATCCGGCAGGACGTATGGACGGCACCGCCGGGGCGGGATTTCCGGGCTTTGCCTACACTATGTGTGATGGCCCGGTCTTCGCGACAAGGCGGGACAAAGCCCGTCTGTTAACGTATCTGTCGGCAGTCAAATCGGTCAACCGCCGCACCGGACGCCGCTCAGAACAGCCTTAAAGGTCGAGGCTACAGAATCATGACAGAGCTGAGTGATCTATACAGCCAGCGCATCATCGAGCTGGCCGCGGCAATTCCGCCGGCTGGCCATCTGACGGCGCCGGATGCGACGGCCTCGGCCCATTCCAAGCTGTGTGGCTCCACGATCGCCATCGAACTCGCCATGGATGGCGATAGCGTGAAGGAATATGCGCAGACCGTGAAGGCCTGCCTGCTCGGTCAGGCATCGGCAGCCATCATGGCGCGCAACATCGTTGGCGCGAGTGACGCGGAGCTGCGCCAGGTCGCGGCCGAGATGCGCCGGATGCTGAAGGAGAACGGGCCTCCGCCGGGCGGTCGCTGGGCGGACCTTGCGGCGCTCGAGCCTGTGCGCGAGGTGAAAGGGCGGCACGCCTCGACGCTGCTGGCCTTCGACGCCGTCGTGCGCGCCCTCGATCAGATCGCCGAGAAGCGCGGCGCGCATGAGGCCGTCGCCGCGCGCGACTGAGGCGAGATATCATTAGAATGGCGAACACGCTCCAGCGCGTGAGCAAGGAGATCGCCAAGGCGCCGGTGCGGCTCTACCGCTGGACGCTGAAGCCGCTGCTCGGTCATGAGTGCCGCCATCTGCCGACCTGCTCGGAATACGCGCTCGATGCCATCGAGCTGAACGGCGCGTGGCGCGGATGTTGGCTTGCCGGCGCACGTGTGTGCCGGTGTCATCCCTGGGGAACGTCGGGCTATGACCCTGCCCCCGATATTCGTGGTGAGCGGCACATGTTAGCGCCATGGCGCTATGGCCGCTGGTCGCAACGCGCTGTTGAGGCCGATAGATCGCCGCACGAGTAGCCTGCGGCAGTGGGCACGACCTGCCGTAAACAGCCGCCGCCGCCATAGCGCCACAGCAGATGGCGAAGCACTTCTTTCCAGCAGCCGGCGGCAAAAAATTACCGCGAACTCAGCCGGCGCAGGCGCTCCTCGGCTTCGCGTGCGCCGAGTTCGCGGGCCTTCTCGTACCACTGCCGCGCGGTGGCGACATCCGGCTGGACGCCTGCGACGCCCATGGTGGCGAGCTCGACGGGATCATATGTCCCTGCCAGCGCCAACGCCCCTTCGGCCAGATCGGCGTCGGCTGCCCGCCGGTAGAAGAGACGCGCGGCGGCGATGTTGCCCTGTTGCGCCTGGGCACGGCCACGAATGATGAACGCGAGGGCGCGCTTCTGGTCCTCGGTCAGCGGCGGCGGTTCCTTGCCCCGCGGTTGATCGGCTGCGGGTGCGGGCGGGCGCTGGGCGGGCGGTGGCGAAGCCTCCAGTGGGGCCGGCGGATTGCCGACGGAGGCGACGCTGCGCTCGCGCGGTGCAGTGGGCTGCTGCGGGGCGATGAGCTCGGCAGCCGCAACGACAAGGGAGGCTCGCGCCTCGGCCAGCACCGTACCGTCGATCTGCACGAGCGCGATGGTGATGTCGGCCTTCCCCGTGACACCGACGGGAATCGAGATCCGCAGGTTCGGGAGCACCGAGAGCGGCACCGCCCACGAGCCCGGCGCGATCGAGTGGCCCTCCGAGAGGACGGCCGCCGGCGGCACGCCGCGGATGCGCACGAAGCTGTTGCGCGGGATGGCGTCGATGGGGCCGATCTGAATCGGCATCGGGGTCTCGCTCGCGGGCTCGACGAGCACGACCTTGCCGACATTGATGCGCGGCTTCTGGTCCAGCTGGGCCTGGACCTGAATGCGCACGCTGTCGTCATCTTCCGCGCTCGAGACGGCGATCGTGCCGTGCATGGCGGGCACCGCAGCGGCAGGCTGGAGGGGCCCCGCGCCAAGCGTGGCGATGCAAAGGCCGGTTGCGCCCATCAGGATGCCGCCGATGGGCATCCGCCTCCTCGTCGTCGTCATATGGCCCCCTTGAGCTGCAGAAGCGTGACCGCCGCGTTATCCGCGCCGACGACCCGCCGCCGAGCCACTAGTTCTGTCGCTTCTTGGTCCATTCCATGAACTGCTGGAAGAGACGCTCTTGCTCCTGCGGATCGTCCGGCGCCGCGCGTGCAGCCTGGGCACGGGCGAGAGCGTGGTCGATCTTGGGCCGGGCCGCAGCTTGCGTCGGCGCCCTCACGATCTGGTCGAGCTTGTCCTGCATGGGCTGGAAGCGCGTCCAGCCCGGCACCTTGGCGGCGAGGTTCACGTCCTTCCACTTCGGGTGATAGCCGGGCTCGTTCTGCAGGCGCGGCAGGCGGTCGTGGATGTAGTCCACGAGGCGCGAGACGCGATGGAAGCGATCCGTGTCCCGCGGCCAGTCGTATACGGCAAGCACCGCCGGCACCGCGATCGTCTCGATGCGCTGGCCTTCCGGAATAAGCGCCGGATAGTCCTTCGATTCGAGATAAGCCGGCAGGTAGTACTCGAGCTTCTCGTCGTACTGGACCGGCAGGAACTTGTAGCCCTCGGGAAACTTGCCCTTGAGGAAGGGAGCCAGTGGCTTCGAAGAGACCCACACGGTCGCGGCAAATCTGTTCTCGCCCTTGCGCATGGAGGCCATGGCCTCGCTGTGCGGGATGAACTGCTCGTCGACATCGATGCCGAGCTTTTTGAGAATGATCGGCCCGCTGTAGGCCGCTGCCGTGCCGACGGTATTGAAATTGACGGTCTTGCCCTTGAGATCCTCGATGGAATTGATGCCAGGCCCCGCGAAGATGTGAAGCTCGGACGGGAAGAGGCTCATAAGGTAGTTGATGCGCTTGGCGATGCCCGCAATCTCGGCATTGGTTTTGAAGTGCTCGAGCACGTCGCCGTAGACGATCGCCGCATCGACCCCGCGCAGGTAAAGCAGATCGAAGACGTTATCGAAGATGCCGCGCGTGACGATCGGGAGAACACGCATGTTGTCGCCGTCGTCGACCACGCGGGCGAGCTCGGATGCGAACTGGAGCGGCGCGCCTTCCGTGCGGCCGGCGGCGAGCCCGACGGTCCAGGAGTTGATCGCCTCCTTGCGCCGCTGCTCGGTCGAAGGCGGCGCGCCGGTGGCTTGCTTGGTGCGTTTGGCGTTGGCTTGTGCGACGACGATTTCCTGCGCATCGACGCGCGCAAACAGCGGCGCGGCGATAATGCCCAAGGTCAGCAGCGCCCCTAGGAGCCTTCCGCTGCAACGCGAAACGATCATGGATACCTCCGTTCGTACGACCGCGGCGGGCAGGCCTCGGGCGCCGCCACGCAAACTGTTCTGGTGCCAATATCCATCACCGAGAGGCGCGTCGACGGTGCGCCTCCCGGATCTGGCTGTCGGTGCGCGCCGAGCGCAATCCGGCATATTTCGTTCACGTGCCGGCGGCGCACACTCGATGCGCGCCTGCGGCAGCCGAAGCTCATCGCCTCAGGGCCTGATGTAGGCGTAGCCCTGGCGCTGTAGCTCCTCGAGACGGACGACGCCCGACGGCGTGATCTTGGCCTCGCTCATGATCGGGACGGCCTTGCCTTCCTGCTTCGACGCGTTCGCCTGCGTATTGGCACAAGCGGCGAAGGTCAGCTCGGGATTCTCGAGCGACATCGTCTGAATGCGGGCCTTCACGGGGCTCGTATCATCGCGGAGCATTGTCAGCCCCGGGCCGAAGGTCACGATTTCCACAACCACCTTTTCACCCACCTTCTTGTAGTGAGTGATGATGTTGCTCGCATTGTTGAGGGCGAGGTTCATCAACTGGGGATTGTTCTCGGCGACCTGGATGGCGATCTTGTGGACTTTCTCGGACGTCGCGGCCTTTTTCGGCTTGGCTTTGCTCTTCGTGCTCGCCTGCGCCGTTTTCTCGCGCGGTGACGTCGATCCATCCTGGGCACACGCCGCGAGCGGGCCAAGCCCGGCGAGGCAAGCAACAGCGGTCAGCACTGCCATCCTGTGACGTGCGCGAAAGCTCATTTATTTTTCTCCGATCCCCGATTGGACCCGCCATCGGCTACTGGTCCGTCTACCCCGTTCGGGATGCCGTCGCCGGTTTGCCGAGCTGCGGACACAACTGATCCGCCCCGCCCATTCGGACGGCGCTCGGCTAAAGCCGCTGGTTATTTTGAAGTCCCTCGAACCCGGCAATCCCGCGGTTACCGTCGTCCTGCCTTGCGGGCTTTTTTAGGGCCAAGACATGGAGACTTCGAGGAAAAATCAATGATTTAGGCTGAATGTCCGCTATCGTCTGATTGGACGGCTGAGCGCGAGCGGAAATAGCTCAGAAGCCATATGCGTACGGCGCTGGAAAGGCCTGCATTACCGCGATTTTGATCGATCGTGGCAACGAGCCGGGCGAGCGGGACGCGCTCTTTCGCGGCGATGTCTCTGAGCGCCTGCCAGAACGGCGGTTCCAGCGAGATCGACGTTCGATGTCCGTCGATCGAGAAGGAGCGCTTGATGGGCCGGGTCACGGCGATTTCGGGGCTGGTGTCCCGGGAGCAGCGTCGTCCGATTGGTCCGCGGGAGAGGGCTCGGTACCCTCGCGGAGATGGCCGTCGAGGCTCCGGCGGGCCTGGGTCTCGCGCAGCGCGTCCCTTTCGCGCTCGGCGCGCGTACGTCCGAAGCGCACACGGTTCCCGGCCGCCTCGGCCGCCCGGGCCTCTCGCTGGCGCCGCCTGCGCTCCTGCCGGAAGTTGATGATCTCGGCGCTCATGGCGTCAGTCCATTGGCTTCAGTCGACGAGCCGCATCTTCCTGTCGATCACGGCGAGAACGCGCTCGAGGTCGTTGCCACGCTTGAGAATGAGGCCCGTGGCACTGACCACGCTGTAGGCGCCCTGCTTGCGCGCGAGCTTCGGCGTCTTCTCGATGCGATAGAGCGGCACTTCGCTCGTGCGGCGGAAGATCGAGAAGGAGGCCGTCTCCCGTCCATGGTCGATCGCATAATCGCGCCATTCGCCGGCGGCGACCTGGCGCCCGTAAACATTCAGGATGGCCATCAGCTCGCGCCGGTTGAAGACCACCACGGAGGGCACCGGCGATGATGCGCGCTGGGGCTGCGATATCGCCCCGCCCGCACCATAGCCGGGATAAAGGCTTATTGGTTCGGCATCGCTCACGGGCGCCTCCTGCTTGTGTTTGACAAATAGATGACGCCAAACATCAGGAAGCGCAAGACCGGCCCGTTATGTCGCCGGAGCGCCGCGGATAACGTCAGAAGTGAACTCAGGTCTTGGTCTTGGCGAGCTTCTCGATGCGCGCCTGCATGGCTGCAAGCTCGTTGCGCATGGCGGTGAGTTCATCGCTCTCGGGGGGGGCATTCTCGGCGACGACGGGCTTCACGGCAGGTATCTTGTCGCGCGCAGCGCTCGCCTCGGTGCTGTCGCCCTTGGGTGCGCCGTCATCGCTCTTGCTACTGCCGGGCTTGCCGGCGCCGAAAGGGCTGAACATGGCCATGGCCTGTTCGAAGAGCTGGAGGTTTTTGCGGGCCTGCTCCTGATAGGCTTCGAGCGCGCCTTGCGGTGTGAAGGCATTGGCGAACTGCTTGCGGAAGCGATCCTGCTCGCGCGTCAGCGTCTCCAGGCTGACCTGCAGGTAGCTTGGGACCATGCGCTCCATGGCGCCGCCATAGAAGCGGATGAGCTGGCGCAGGAACGGGACCGGGAGCAGGGTCTGGGCGCCGGCCCGGCTCTCCTGCTCGACGATGATCTGTGTCAGCACGGAATGCGTGAGATCGTCGCCGGTCCTGGCGTCGAAAACCACGAAGTCGCGCTCCGAGCGCACCATCTGGGCAAGGTCTTCCAGCGTCACGTACGTGCTGGTCTCGGTATTGTACAGACGCCGGTTGGCGTACTTCTTTATGACGACCGGCTCTTTTTTTCCCGTGGCAGCGTCAGACTTGCTCAGCATAACTTGGGCCGCCTCCCAGTGCTTGACATATGGCAATGTTACCACGCTCCCCCCATGGCAGGAAACATGGGATTACGGGCTTCCGGCTGCCGGGTGCGGAGTTTGGTTGCCGCGGGATCCGATTGCCGGCCCCCTGGATCGGCGGTAATCGTACGATTACATCTGGTGCAATAGCCGGCGATGCCGGTCCCTCATGGGTCGCACGGGACGGGGCGCGATCCCTTCACTCAGGAGACGACGATGAGCGCAGATTCTGCAACGATTGTCATCGCGAGCGCCGCCCGCACGCCGGTCGGCTCGTTCAACGGGGCGCTCGCCAGCCTGCCGGCGCATGAGCTCGGCAAGACCGCCATCCAGGGCGCACTCGACCGCGCCGGCGTCGCGCCGGGCGACGTGTCGGAAGTCATCATGGGCCAGATCCTTGCAGCCGGCGCAGGTCAGAATCCCGCCCGCCAGGCATCGATCGCGGCCGGCATTCCGGTCGATGCACCGGCCTGGGGCATGAACCAGCTCTGCGGCTCCGGCCTGCGCGCCGTCGCTCTCGGCGCTCAGCAGATCCAGGACGGCTCGGCGTCGATTGTCGTCGCCGGTGGTCAGGAAAGCATGAGCCAGGCGCCGCACGTCATGCATCTTCGCGAAGGTACGAAGATGGGCGACGTGAAAATGATCGACACCATGATCAAGGATGGCCTGTGGGATGCCTTCAACGGTTATCACATGGGTACGACCGCCGAGAACGTCGCGCGCCAATGGCAGATCAGCCGCGAGGAGCAGGACAAGTTCGCGGTCGCTTCGCAGAACAAGGCCGAAGCCGCGAAGAAGTCCGGCCGCTTCAAGGACGAGATCGTTCCGGTGACGATCAAGTCGCGCAAGGGCGAGGTCGTTGTCGCGGATGACGAGTACATCAAGGAAGGCGTGACGCTCGAGGCCATCTCGAAGCTGCGCCCCGCCTTCGACAAGGAAGGTACCGTCACGGCGGCCAGTGCCTCCGGCATCAATGACGGCGCTGCGGCCGTCGTGTTGATGACGCTCGAGGAAGCCAAGAAGCGCGGCATCAAGCCGCTCGCGCGCATCGTGTCCTGGGCGCACGCCGGCGTCGATCCTTCGATCATGGGCACGGGCCCCATTCCGGCGTCGCGGAAGGCGCTCGAGAAAGCGGGCTGGACGGTGCAGGATCTCGATCTGATCGAGGCCAACGAAGCCTTCGCGGCGCAGGCATGCGCGGTCAACAAGGGTCTCGGGTGGGATACGTCCAAGGTCAACGTGAACGGCGGCGCGATCGCCATCGGCCATCCGATCGGTGCCTCGGGCGCGCGCGTCCTGACGACGCTGCTCTACGAGATGCAGCGCCGCGACGCCAAGAAGGGCCTCGCGACGCTCTGCATCGGCGGCGGCATGGGCGTCGCCATGTGCGTCCAGCGCGACTGACCTTCGTAAACGATAGTGCAGGTGGCCGCTTGCCGGCCGCCTGCTGTTTGAGCGAGAACAAGAACGTATTCGCTGCAAAAGCATACATAAGGCCGCCGCACGGTGCGGCCTGTCGGGGAGAGGAAGCGTGGCATGGCGCGCGTAGCAGTTGTTACCGGAGGCACTCGCGGAATTGGTGAAGCCATCTCGATCGGTATGAAGAAAGCGGGCTTTCGCGTCGCCGCGACCTACGCGGGCAATGATGCCGCCGCCCAGAAGTTCCAGGCCGAGAGCGGCATTCCCGTCTACAAGTTCGATGTCGGCGACTACGATGCCTGCGAGAAGGCCGTGGCCCAGATCACGCGCGATCTCGGCCCCGTCGATGTGCTCGTCAATAACGCCGGTATCACACGCGATTCCGCACTCCACCGCATGACGCGGGCGCACTGGGGCGACGTCATCCGCACGAACCTCGATTCCGCCTTCAACATGACCCGGCTCGTGATCGACAGCATGCGGGCGCGCAACTTCGGCCGCATCATCTCGATCTCGTCGATCAACGGGCGCAAGGGCCAGTTCGGCCAGGCCAACTACGCGGCGGCCAAGGCAGGTCTCGTCGGCTTCACCAAGGCCGTTGCGCTCGAGGGCGCCGCTAAAGGCATCACCGCCAATGTGATCGCGCCTGGTTATATCAATACCGAAATGGTCGCGGCGGTGCCCAAGGAGATCCTGGACACCAAGATCATCCCGCAGATCCCCGTCGGGCGGCTCGGCAATCCCGAGGAGATCGCGCGCTGCGTCGTGTTCCTCGCTTCCGATGATGCGGGCTTCGTGACCGGCGCCTGCCTCGACGCCAACGGTGGTCAGTACATGGCGACGTGAGCGGCGTGACCTGAGCCTCGTTTACCATACGGATCGGAATCCTCCGCGCGGGGCGGCCGTCCGGGCGCGCCGACGCCGTCAAGGCCGTTGACCTTTTTGCCTCAATCCGATTGCAAGAGTAGGTGCCGGCCGCGGGCGAGCCCCGTGGCCCGAATTGCAACGGAGGTCTATTGGCGATGGCCGAGGACGTGAAGGGACGCGGCGGTACGTTCCTCACCCGCAAGAGCGACGCGGTCAAGTCCCAGCAGGAAGGGGCGCGGCCTTCGGACGTGCTCATCGTCGAGGATGAGAACTTCGACGCCGACCGTTTGCGGGCCACGCTTCACATTATGTTCGGCTACGCGATCGAGGTGCGTCGCGCGCGCACGCTCGGATCGGCTCTCGATTGCGTCATAGAGCGCCAGCCCGAGCTGATCTTCCTCGACGACTACCTGAAGCCCTCCGACAACGCGACGCACACCATCCCGTTCCTGCGTCGCTGCGGATATGTGGGACCGATCATCGTCGTCAGCGGGCAGGTAGATCGCCAGCGGCGAGCCATGCTGGTCAAAGCCGGTGCCGTCGACGTGATCCACAAGGATGACCTCGACAGCGTCCGAATTGCCGAAGCACTGGCACGCGCTGCGCGTGCGCCGCCTGTCGAGCCTCCAGCGCAATCGTGACCGGCGCGGGCAGGCCACGAGAAGGCGCTGCCCTGATGATTCGACAAGCCTCCCAAGACGATTGAGAGGTTGCGCTGCCGAGCGCCTTGGGCGAGTTCAGATGACAACAATCCGATTAAGCACCCTAGGGAGAAAAGATCATGCGATCATTGCTCGCTCCTCTTGTTTCGGCCGCGCTGTGTCTGGGGGCCACTGCGGCCGGAGCCCAGATCTCCGGCGACGCTGTGAAAATCGGCGTACTCAATGATCAATCCGGACTCTACGCGGACTTCGGCGGCACGGGCTCCGTGCTCGCGGCGAAAATGGCCGCAGAGGATTTCGGTGGCACGGTTCTCGGCAAGCCCATTCAAATTCTTTCCGCAGACCACCAGAACAAGGTCGATCTCGCGGCGTCGACCGCGCGTCAGTGGATCGATGTTGATGGCGTCGATGCTTTTGCCGATCTTACGAACTCGGCGGTCGCTCTCGCGATTCAGAATCTCGCGAAGGAGCGCGATCGCATCGCCCTTTTCTCTGGTCCGGCGACGACGCGCCTAACGAATGAGGATTGTTCGCCGAACGGTTTCCATTGGACCTTCGACACATACTCGCAGGCCATTGGCAGTGCGCGCGCCATTCTGCAGGAGGGTGGCAAGGAGTGGTTCCTTCTGGTTGCCGATTACGCCTTCGGACACTCCATGGCGGCTGACTTGACGTCGGAAATCACGTCGAAGGGCGGCAAGGTTGTCGGGCAGGTGCGCCATCCTACGGGCAGCAGCGACTTCTCGTCCTTCCTGCTGCAGGCACAGGGATCGAAGGCGCCGATCATCGGTCTGGCCAACGGCGGTCTCGACACCGTGAACGCAGTGAAGCAGGCGAGCGAGTTTGGCATCACAGAAGGCGGCCAGAAGCTGGTCGGTCTCGTTATCGTTATCACCGACGTTCATGCCATGGGTCTGAAAGGGGCACGCGGTCTCGTCGCCACTACCGCGTACTATTGGGATCGCGATGAAGGCAGCAGGAACTTCGCCAAGCGGTTCGAGGAGCAAGCGAAGCGCAAGCCCGGCATGGTCCAGGCCGGCGTGTACTCTTCCGTGATGCACTACCTGAAGGCCGTCAAGGCTGCCGGAACCGATGAAGCCAAGGCGGTCGCCGCGAAAATGCGCGAGATGCCGGTGGATGATTTCTTCGCAAAGGGTGCCAAAATCCGCGCGGATGGTCGCCTCATCCACGATATGTATCTTGTCGAGGTGAAGAGCCCGGCGGAATCGAAGGGGCCGTGGGACTACTACAAGGTCCTGCGTACCATTCCGGGCGAAGAGGCCGCGCAGCCGCTCTCTGAAAGCAAGTGCCCGCTGGTGAAGAAGTGAAACTTCCCCTTCTCCCCGTTCTGACGGGGAGAGGGGCGGGATGAGGGCGGCAGGCTGTCGTTATTGCACGCTGCTGCCCTCACGCTAACCCGCTCCCCGTGAAGGACGGAGAAAAAGGATAGCGGAGCAGCGTGCGCCAAGCACAACGTGTCTTTGTGTCGGCCGCGGGCATGGCAGGACCTCGGAAGGCGTCAGCACCCCTTCCCAGCAGCCCGCGGCAACAAAAAACACTCATGAATAGCTGCGATCGTCGGCGATGATCTTGCCGTCGTTGGGAAGCGTGCCTGGCGCCACGATCTCGACGGCGGACTTGAGCTTGGTCGCTTGCTGCACCGCTTCGCCGATGCGCGCGGCGAGTGCGGAATCGGCAGCCGGTCCTTCGGCCTTCAGTGTCATGACATCCTGCTCGCCGGCTCGGGTGACGACGAGGCGCACGCGGCCGAGCTCGGGGAAGCGCTTCGCGACATCGGCCACCTGCTCGGGATGGACGAACATGCCCTTCACCTTCGTCGTCTGATCGGCGCGGCCGAGCCAGCCGCGAATGCGCATGTTCGTGCGCCCGCACGGCGAGCGGCCGGGAAGGACCGCGGAGAGATCGCCGGTTGCAAGCCGGATCATGGGGTAGTCGCGATTGAAGGCCGTCACCACGACCTCGCCGACCTCCCCTTCGGGGACGGGATCGCCGGTGCCCGGGCGCACGATCTCGACGATGACGCCTTCATCGACGATCATGCCTTCGACGGCACCATCGGGGCCGGCGCTCTCGTAGGCGACGTTGCCGACGTCCGCGATGGCATAGGCCTGAAGCACCGCGATGCCGCGATCGGCGTACTCGGCGCGCAGCGAGGGAAAGAGTGCGCCGCCCGAGACGAGCGCGCGCTTGATGGATGAGGCGTCCTTGCCGGTCTCTGCCGCCTTGTCGAGCAGGATCTTCAGGTAGTCGGGAACGCCGACGTACACCGTCGGCTTCAGATGCTGAATGGCTTCGAGTTGTTGCTCGGTATTGCCGGGGCCGGCGGCAATGACTGTGCAGCCGAGTGCGCGAGCGCCGGCGTCGAGCAGCCAGCCGCCCGGCGTAAGGTGATAGGCGAAGGTATTGTGGATGATGTCACCAGCGCGCACGCCGGCAGCAAACAGGGCGCGCGCCGAGCGCCACCAGTCCGTGCCGAGGCCTTCAGGCTCGAAGATGGGACCCGGCGACATGAAGATGCGGCCTATGCCCGTGCCGCTGGCGATGTTGAAGCCGCCGAAGGGCGGGCGTCCGGCCTGAAGACCGTGCAATGCGTTTTTGCGCAGGAGCGGCAGCTTCGCGAGCGCTTCGCGCGAAGTGACGGCGGCAGGGTCAACGCCCGCGAGGTGACTGGCCCAGCCGGGCGCGCCGGCCATCGCGTTGCGCACGAGATCCGGCAGAAGCCCGAACTGAGAGCGCTCGCGCACAGCCGGCTCGCGTGTCTCCAGATGATCAAGGAACTCGTTGGCCACGGTGCGCTCCCCCTCGGATTGATTTCGAGACTGCCGAACTTGGCCTGCCGGCTTGGACATGGCGACGACGCCTCGTCTGACGCAAGCGAAAATGCCCGGCCTATGCGATTGCTGCAACCTTTTGGCAACCTTGCCGCACGAAGGCGCTCGGCTCCCCCTAAAGAAAAGCTTATTTTCGGCTTCGAAAAGCGAGCAATGCTTTTCATTTCTTGGCACCAGTTCAGCGACGACAGGCGACCGCCATGGATGGAACCTTGCAGATCGCATTCGCGGCCGTGACGACGGGTAGCATTCTCGGCCCCGGGGGCGCGAACATCGCGTCTCACCCTCAGGCCGCTGCCGCCATGATGGCGCTGCTCTTGGCCGCGCTACTGATGTCGGGTCTGGCTGCCTGGCGGGCTTCTGCAGGTAGCTCGCGCTATGTGCCGCCTGGGCCGGCTCTGCCGAAGCTGCGCCGCCGCTTGTCCGGACCGCGCGACCGCCGCGCCTGAGTCCTTCCGCGAGGCCGAAGCGCAAAAATTAAGCGGCCCGGTATTACCGGGCCGCTGAGTTTTAGAGGTTCTTCTCTGATCGCTTGATTAAGGCGTCGCGACCGTGATGTCCGGGAAGATCTCCTCGGTGTGGGGGAGGGCCTGACGGAACTGAACGCCGCTGATGGTCTCCGAACGCGGCAGCGCCTGACGGAACTCGTCACCGCTGATCACCTCGGAGCGCGGCAGCGCCAGGCTCGGGTCATAGAATGGGTCGATGGTGGGGGACTGGGCGTTTGCTGCGGTTGCCAGGACGCCAGCCAGTACCAGGGTGCTCAGGATCGTCTTCATAGCTTTTCTCCGTTTGATTCCCGATTTGCGGGAATTTTCTCTTTCTGAGGTTGCTCATTGCCCCCTTGGCGTTAAGCCCTCAGAGGCCAGCTCGGCCGCCTTTGCGGTCTTGCTGTACCCCTATATGGATCAGGTCTTTTTCTCGGCCAGGGGGGCTCACGCGTGCGTGACTCGAGTTGAGCCAACGCGAGCGAACACGTGAAAGTAGGTGATGGGGCAATTGACGCAGCGGCTCGGTGCGCGCTGAATATGAACTAAGAACAATCCTAATTTCGGAAATTGGGAGGCACTGCTTGATGCAGGAACAACCGAACGCCGCGTCTGGTTCCGAGCCGAGGACACTCCGTCTCCACGCCATGGACAATGTGATCGTGGCCGTTGACCAGATCGCTCAAGGCGCGCGCGCCCAGGGAGTTGCGGCGATCGCGCGCGTGCCGCGCGGTCACAAGATGGCGACGATTGCGATCGAGAAGGGCGCGCCCGTTCTGAAGTTCGGTCAGATCATCGGTTTTGCCACTGAGGACATCGCGCCCGGCAGCCACATCCACACGCACAACTGCGCTTTCGGCGAGTTCGACCGCGACTATGCCTTCGCCAAGGACGCGAGGGAGGAGCCGCTGCTGCCGCTGGAAGCGCGCGCGACATTCGAGGGCTATCGCCGCGCCAACGGCAAGGCCGGCACGCGCAACTACATCGGCGTGCTCACCAGCGTTAACTGTTCCGCGAGCGTCGCGCGCTTCATGGCACGCGAGATCGAGCAGTCCGGCATTCTCGACCAGTATCCGAACATCGATGGCATCATTCCGCTCGTGCACGGCACAGGCTGCGCGCTCGATCTCAAGGGCGAGGGCTACGAAGTCTTGAAGCGCACGCAGTGGGGCTACGCCGCCAATCCGAACATGGGCGGTGTCGTGATGGTCGGCCTCGGCTGCGAGGGTTTCCAGATCAAGGCCTTCATGGAGCAGACCGGGATCAAGGAGAACGACACCTTCCGCACGTTTACCATTCAGGAGGTGGGCGGCACGAAGAAGACCGTTGCGGCGGGCGTCGAGGCCATCAAGGAGATGCTGCCGAAAGTGAATGCTGCGCGCCGTGAGAGCATTCCGGCATCCGAGCTCGTGCTCGCACTTCAATGCGGAGGATCGGATGGCTACTCGGGCATCACGGCGAATGTTGCGCTTGGCGCGGCCGTCGACAAGCTCGTCGAGCACGGCGGCACGGCGGTGCTTTCGGAGACGCCCGAGATCTACGGCGCCGAGCATCTGTTGACGCGGCGTGCTGCGACGCGCGAGGTCGGCGAGAAGCTCGTCGACATCATCAAGTGGTGGCAGGACTACTGCGCGAAGAACAACGGCTCGATGGACAACAATCCCTCGCCCGGCAACAAGGCCGGCGGGCTGACGACCATCCTCGAGAAGTCGCTCGGGGCTGCGGCCAAGGGCGGCACGCGCACGATGACCGCCGTCTATCGTTATGCCGAGCCCGTTACGGCCAAGGGCTTCGTCTACATGGATACGCCCGGTTATGATCCGGTCGCGGCAACGGGCCAGGTGGCGGGCGGTTGCAATGTGCTCTGCTTCACGACCGGCCGCGGCTCGGCCTATGGCTGCAAGCCGACGCCGTCGATCAAGCTCGCCACCAACAGTGCGATCTACCAGCAGATGATCGGCGACATGGACATCAACTGCGGCGACATCCTCGACGGCGTCTCGATCGAGGCCAAGGGCGAGGAGATCTTCCGCCATGTGCTGCGTGTGGCCTCAGGCGAGAAATCGAAATCGGAGCTGCTCGGCTACGGCGACGCGGAGTTCGTGCCGTGGCAACTCGGCGCGACGATGTAAGGATGTGATGAGCCCGGTACGCCGCGCGGTGAGAAAGACAAGATGAAGTTCGAGCAGGTTCCACTGCGCGAGGCGGCGGGCGCCATTCTCGCCCACTCGATCCCGACGCCCTCGGGCGCGATCAAGAAAGGGCGCGTGCTCAGTGCCGGCGATATCGAACGCCTCGCGGGAGCCGGCATCACGCAGGTTACGGCGGCGCTCCTCGAAGCCGACGACGTCGGCGAGGATGCTGCGGCGGCGCGCGTCGCAGCCGCCCTCTGCGGTAGTGCGATGCATGTTGCCGAGCCGTTTACCGGCCGCGCGAACCTCTATGCGGACGCGGGCGGGCTCGTGGAGATCGATGCGGCGAGGCTCGGCCGGCTCAATGCCATCGACGAGAGCCTGACAGTCGCTACCGTGCCGGCATTCGAGCGCGTCGCGCGCGGCCAGATGCTGGCAACAGTGAAGGTCATCACGTTCGCGCTGCCTGAGGCGGTCGTCGCTGCGGCGGAAGCATTGGCGCGCGAGGCCGGCGGTCTCATGCATGTGCGCGCCTTCCGCGCGGCGCACGCTGGCCTCGTGCTCACGCAACTCGCCGGCACGCGCAAGAACCTCATCGAGAAGCGCCGGCGCGCCATCGCGCAGCGCCTGGAGGCGCTCGGCAGTGCGATCGGCGCGAGTGAGGTCGTCGCGCACGAGACGGAGGCCGTCGCCGCCGCGATCGCGCGCATGGCCGCCGCAGGCCACGATCCGATCATCGTATTTGCGGCATCCGCGATCGTCGATCGTCAGGATGTGATTCCTGCAGGTCTTGTCGAAGCCGGTGGCACGATCGAGCGGCTCGGCATGCCGGTCGATCCCGGAAACCTCATGCTGCTCGGCCGCCTCGGGGAACGGGATGTGATCGGCGCGCCGAGCTGTGCGGCCTCGCCGAAGATCAACGGTTTCGATTGGGTGCTCGAGCGTCGGCTCGCCGGCATCACGGTAACATCGGCGGATGTGGCCTCGATGGGCCTCGGCGGCTTGCTCAAGGAGATCGTGACACGGCCGCAACCGCGCGAAATTCCGCCGGATGATCATGCGGAAGAAGGCAATATGGACACCGCGCGCCGGGCGCCGCGCATTGCGAGCATCGTTCTCGCGGGGGGGCGATCGACACGCTACGGCCAACGCAACAAGCTGCTCGAAGCGCTGGATGGCGTGCCTCTCGTCGTGCGCGCCGTGCAGGCAGCACTCGCGAGCCGCGCGTCGCCCGTGATCGTGGTGACCGGGTACGAGGCTCCGGCGGTGGAGAACGCGCTCGCCGGTCTCGATGTGCGCATCGTCCACAATCCGGACTTCGCCGATGGCTTGAGCACATCGCTCAAGACCGGCATCGCGGCGCTGCCCGATGACGTGGACGGCGCCATCGTCAGTCTCGGGGATATGCCGCGCATCGAGGCGCGCCATCTCGACCGGTTGATCTCGGCTTTCTCGCCGAAGGAGGGCCGCGGCATCGTCGTGCCAATCCATCTCGGCAAGCGCGGCAATCCGGTTCTCTTCGCGCGCGCCTATTTCCCCGAGCTTCTGGCCATCGAAGGCGACACGGGCGCCCGCCACATCATCGCGGCGAGCGCGAGCGAGGTCGCCGAGGTCGATCTCGGCACGGACGCCATCTTCCTCGACATCGACACGCCGGAAGCCCTCGACCGGGCGAAAGAAAACTGAAAGGCGGGTGGGGCCGGGAGGGTGTCCCTCCCGGCGGGAGCGCGAGGGCTGGCCCTCGTCGCGCCGAAGGCGCGAGCGGGCTGCCGCCCACACCCGCCCGGGGAGACCCCGGACCCCCTCTTTTTCTAATTGGGAGCTTGCCGTGAGCGCTACAGGTCCCTTCTCCCCGTACTTACGGGGAGAAGGTCAGGATGAGGGGCGGCCGCTTGTGCTGACGTTTGCGTATGCCCCTCCCCTCACGGCACGCGACTCCCTTGCCCAACCTGTGGAAACAGTGCGCGGTGCTATGCGTGCCGCAGGCCTTGCAGTGGGGCTCCAGGCGAATCACCTATGGTCCGCCCATGCGCTTTCCGCCGCACATTCTGGACGATATCCGGGCCCGGCTGCCGGTCAGCTCCGTGGTCGGACGGCGCGTCGCGCTCAAGAAGGCGGGGCGCGAATGGAAGGGGCTCTCGCCCTTCAAGACCGAGCGGACGCCATCATTTACTGTCAATGACCAGAAAGGCTTCTACAAGTGCTTCGCCTCGGGCGAGTACGGCGACATCTTCACGTTCGTCATGAAGACGGAAGGGCTGTCGTTCACGGAAGCCGTTGAGCGACTGGCGGCCGATGCGGGCGTGATCCTGCCGAAGCCCGAGCCACGTAGCCAGCGCGCCATCGAAGAGGTGGATGCGCGGGCACGGCTCATGGCGCTGGTCGAGGCATCGGCGCGCTTCTTCGAGACGCAGCTTGCCTCGTCACCCGGCCAGGAAGCGCGCCGCTATCTCGAGCGGCGCGGCGTCAGCCGTGAGACGATCGCGCGGTTCCGCATGGGCTTTGCACCTGCCGGCCGCGAGGTGCTGAAGGCGCATCTCGCCAAGGAGGGCTTCACGGTCAAGGAGATGGCTGAGGCGGGCATGGTCATCTCCGGGGATGACATTGCCGTGCCGTATGACCGGTTCCGCAATCGCGTGATGTTTCCGATCGAGGATCTCAAGGGCCGCGTGATCGCGTTCGGTGGGCGTGCGCTCGATCCCGATGCGCCGGCAAAGTATCTGAACTCGCCGGAGACGCCGCTCTTCCACAAGGGCAATCAGCTCTACAACATCCATCGCGCGCGGCCCGTGGCCTTCGAGACATCGCGGATCGTCGTTGTCGAGGGCTACATGGATGTGGTGGCGCTCGATCAGGCCGGTTTCCAGGCGGCGGTGGCGCCGCTTGGCACAGCGCTCACCGAGGCGCAGGTGCAATTGCTCTGGCGGGTGGTGCCCGAGCCGACCTTGTGCTTCGACGGCGATGGCGCAGGCCAGCGGGCGGCGTACCGTGCCGTCGATACGATCCTGCCGCTCTTGAAGCCCGGCTACAGCGCGCGGTTCGCCTTCCTCACGGATGGCCAGGACCCTGACGATCTCGTGCGCCAGCAAGGTGCGGCGGCGTTCGAGGCCATTCTTACGCGCACCAAGGCCCTGTTTGACGTCATGTGGGAGCGGGAGTTGGCGACGCAGCCCGTCGCGACGCCCGAGCAGCGGGCCGCCTTCGAGCAGAAGATGAGAGCCCTGGTCGGCCGGATCGGCGACGCAAGCGTCCGCGGGCACTACGAGCAGGAGGTGCGCCAGACGCTTTTCAGCCTCAACCGGGCGGTTCTTCGCGAGCTGGGAAGCGGCCACGGCGGCGGCGCACGGCGCACGGCAGGTCGTCAAAACAACGTTCAGACAGATTGGCGCGTCCGCGAGCGAGCCCGCCTGCAACACAAGGGGCGCCCGGCGACGCCCGCCCTGCCCGTCCCGAGCAGCGCTCTCGCCGCCCGGCTCGCCGCCCTGCCCGCCCGCGAAGCCTTGATTCTCAAGGCCCTTATTAACCATCCCTGGCTTATTGAGGAGCACGCGGAACAGATAGCGACGCTGGAGTTCACCGTACCCGCTCTGGTGGAACTAAAAGACGCGGTTTTAGCCGCTTTGGCGGAGGAAATTCCTCTTGACAGCGTAGGCCTACACAACCATTTGTCCGGAACTGGCTTGTCCCATGTCGTTGCCCTCGTCGAGCGTGCGATCACGCATAAAGGCGACAGGTTCGCCGAACCAGAGGCCGACAAGGACGCCGTCGAAACCGGTTGGTGTCACGCTGTAGCCCTGCATGAGAGGCAGGTAGGGTTGCGGCGGGATTTGGTTGTCGCCGAACAGAGATGGCTCGAGGAGCAGAGCGAGGACGCATTTCAGCGCCTCTGCGAGATCAAGGCTCGGCAGAACCAAGTCGAGGACGGCGAGACGGGAAGGGAAGAGCGCACCGCACTGCCAACAGGTCGGGTGTAGCCGTGAGATGCGGGGCTTGATCATGCCGCCGTCACGGAGCCGCGAAGTGGCAGACATCGTGCGCGGGGGGTGCGCGGGGGGACAGCATTGGGCCGCAAAGCCATGCCGATGCGTATCGTGACCGCGGGTGTTGCTCGCTCGCTTCGCGTTTCGCAGTGCGTGCTGGCGGTCGGTTGGGACCACACGGGTGCTTTGCCTCGGCAGGCAATCCATTCATCAAGGTGAGAGACCACCCTATGGCGACGAAATCCGAGGAGAAGGCCGCTCCCGCAGCCGAGACCGCCGAGAAGGACAGCCCGCTGCTGGACCTTTCGGATCAGTCGGTCAAGAAGCTGCTCAAGGTTGGCAAGCAGCGCGGCTATGTCACCTATGACGAGCTGAATTCCGTGCTGCCCTCCGAGGAAGTGTCTTCCGAGCAGATCGAGGACACGATGGCGATGCTCTCCGAGATGGGCATCAACGTCGTCGATTCCGAAGAGAGCGAGGACGGCGCCGCTGCCGATGACAACAGCGCGGATTCCGCCGACGAGGATGACGGCCGCGCGATGACCGTGCAGGCGCTGCCGGCGAAGGCCGAGGGCCGCGCCGAAGCGTCCGTCGATCGTACGGATGATCCCGTGCGCATGTACCTGCGTGAGATGGGCACCGTCGAGCTCCTGTCGCGCGAGGGCGAGATCGCGATTGCGAAGCGCATCGAGGCTGGGCGCGAAGCGATGATCGCGGGTCTCTGCGAGAGCCCGCTGACCTTCCAGGCCATCATCATCTGGCGGGACGAGCTCAACGAGGGCAAGGTTCTCCTGCGCGACATCATCGATCTCGAGGCGACGTACGAAGGCCCCGAGGCCAAGGCTGCGCCGCCGCCGCCCGTCCCGCACGGCAATGGCGCGAACGGCAATGGCGATGCAGAGGTCGCGCGCGCCGAAGGCGATGGCGAGCCGCGCGATGGCGAGATGGACGAGGACGACGACTACGAGAACGCCGTCTCACTCGCCGCCATGGAGCACGAGCTGAAGCCGAAGGTGCTCGAGACCTTCGATGCGATCGCGAGCAACTACAAGAAGCTCAGGAAGCAGCAGGACAAGAAGCTCGAGCAGCAGGTTGCCGGCGAGCAGGGCTCGCGCCAGCAGCTCAAGGCGTATGAGAAGCTGCGCGAGGAGATCGTCCGTGACGTCAAGAGCCTCTCGCTCAACAACGCGCGTATCGAGAGCCTCGTCGAGCAGCTCTACTCGATCAACAAGCGCCTGATCGGTCTCGAGGGCCGCATCATGCGGCTCGCCGACAGCCATGGTGTCGCGCGCACGGCCTTCATCTCCGAGTACTACGGCAACGAGCTCGACCAGACGTGGCTCGACCGCATGTCGACCTCGAAGTCGAAGCCCTGGGAGCGCCTGATCAAGGCCGAGCGCAAGCAGATCGAGAAGATCCGCGCGGAAATCCACCTGCTCGCGAGCGACACGGGTCTCGAGATCGCCGAGTTCCGCCGCATCGTGAAGAGCGTGCAGAAGGGCGAGCGCGAGGCGCGCCAGGCGAAGAAGGAAATGGTCGAGGCGAACCTGCGCCTCGTGATCTCGATCGCCAAGAAGTACACGAACCGCGGCCTGCAGTTCCTGGATCTCATCCAGGAGGGCAACATCGGCCTCATGAAGGCCGTCGACAAGTTCGAGTACCGGCGCGGCTACAAGTTCTCGACCTACGCGACGTGGTGGATCCGTCAGGCCATCACGCGCTCGATCGCGGACCAGGCGCGCACGATCCGCATCCCCGTGCACATGATCGAGACGATCAACAAGATCGTGCGCACGAGCCGGCAGATGCTGCACGAGATCGGCCGCGAGCCGACGCCCGAGGAGCTTGCCGAGAAGCTCGCCATGCCGATCGAGAAGGTCCGCAAGGTGCTGAAGATCGCCAAGGAGCCGATCAGCCTCGAGACGCCGATCGGCGACGAGGAGGATTCACATCTCGGCGACTTCATCGAGGACAAGAATGCGCTGCTGCCGATCGATGCGGCCATCCAGTCGAACCTGCGCGAGACGACGACGCGCGTGCTCGCCTCGCTCACGCCGCGCGAGGAGCGCGTGCTGCGTATGCGCTTCGGCATCGGCATGAACACCGACCACACGCTCGAGGAGGTCGGCCAGCAGTTCTCGGTGACGCGCGAGCGCATCCGCCAGATCGAGGCGAAGGCGCTGCGCAAGCTCAAGCACCCGAGCCGCTCCCGGAAGCTCCGGAGCTTCCTCGACAACTGAGATCGCGTGATCGTGACGAACAGCATAAAGCCCCGGACCACCGGGGCTTTTGTATTTCTGCGCGCATCCATCTCCGCCCGCGTCAGGAACAATCGGCTCCGCGGCTCATTACTCGGGTAGATGCATCCCTATCCGCGGAGGTTCCCCATGGCTGGAAAACTGGACGGCAAACGCATTCTCATACTCGCCACGAACGGCTTCGAGCAGTCCGAGCTCGAGGTGCCGCGCGACAAGCTCAAAGAGGCCGGCGCCAAGGTCGATGTCGTCTCGCCGGAGAAGGGCGAGATCAAGGGATGGGACAAGAAGGACTGGGGCCGCGCTGTGAAGGTCGACAAGGCGCTCGCCGAAGCCAAGGTCGATGACTACGACGCGATCGTGCTGCCCGGCGGGCAGATGAATCCGGACACGCTGCGCGCCGAGCCGATGGCCGTGAAGCTGGTCAAGGATTTCTACAACTCGGGCAAGCCAGTCGCCGCGATCTGCCATGGGCCCTGGCTGCTCATCGAGGCGGGCATTGCCAAAGGCCTCAAGATGACCTCGTACAAGTCGATCAAGACCGACGTGGTCAATGCGGGTGCCCACTGGGAGGACGCCGCGGTCGTGACGGACAAGGGTCTCGTCACCTCGCGCAATCCCGGCGATCTGGACGCCTTCTGCGCCAAGATCATCGAGGAGGTGCGGGAAGGCAAGCACGAGCGCCGCGCGGCGTAACTCGAGACGGACTTGATTTGACAGGCTTCTGCCCGGGCGCCACAACGGACGGCCCGGGCAGCAGTTATTTTCATTCCCCGATGAAGGCGCATGTCCCACCGTCGTAGTCTCTGAAAACAGCAGCCAAGCGAGCAGCGCAGCGGGAGGTGCCATGCCTGACGGCTTCGAATACGTCGGCGATCCTCTGGCTCCCCGGATGGTCTTCTTCCGCCGCCTGGGCGCTAATATCGCGCTGGCCCTCGTGCTCATCGCGGTCTCGCTCTTCGCGGGTATGGCTGGTTACCACTGGCTTGGCGGGCTCGGCTGGGTCGATGCATTCCTCAATGCGGCGATGATCCTCTCGGGGATGGGGCCGGTCGATACCCTCCAGGCCAACGGCGCCAAGATCTTCGCCGGGGTCTACGCCATTTATTCGGGGCTGCTGGTTGTGGCCACCACGGCGCTGATCCTCGCGCCGGCGCTCCATCGCTTTCTGCATCGCCTGCACGTCAAGGACGAACAAGATCCTGACGATGACGACGACGATGACAATGCGCCTGCACCGACAGCGCGGCGGTAGCGCATCGGCGCGCGCGGCGCTAGGCTCATGAGAAATCACTTCGCGAGGAAATGAAGCATGTCGTTCTGGAAGAAGCTGTTTGGCGGTGGCGGAGGAGGTGGCGGCGCCGATGGTGGCGGTGCGCCGGCCCGCTCGGTCGAGCACAATGGCTATACCATCGAGGCGCGGCCTTATCCGGAGGGGGGGCAATACCAGGTCGCCGGCACGATCAGCAAGCAGGTCGGCGAGGCGAGGAAAGAGCACAAGTTCATCCGCGCCGACCGCTTTCCGACGCAGGATGAGGCTGCCGACTTCGCGCTCATGAAGGGCCGGCAGATCATCGACCAGCAGGGTGACCGCATCTTCGATTGACGGGTGCTCGGGCACGACTGGAAGATGCCGATCATGCGGACCAAAGCCGTTCTCTCGTGCGTGCTCGCGGCCATCATGCTCGTGGCTACCGTGCTTAAGGTGTCGCCGGCCGAGGCCGGCACGCGCGCGAGCCACGAACGCGCGTCCGGGCTGCCTCTCGAGGCGCACCACCACCACCCAGGACATGAGCACACCTCGCATGGCGAAGAGCCCGCCTCCCAGCATCAGGACGACGCGCCCGCCGGGAGCTGTGTGTCGATCTGCTGCGCGGCTGGAATGGCCTGCTGCGTCGCTCTGACGGCGGCCCTATTCGATATGCGATTGTCTTATGAGCGGCTTCGGCTGCACGCACCGTTCGGCGAAATGCCGGCTGGTATCGAGCCGCCAGTTCCACTGAGACCGCCGCGCGCGGCGGCTTGAGACCCACTTTGCCTTGAACTCACGCAACGCACGCTGCCGATCTTGCGGTGAGCGTTCGCGTGCGCCGTTGAAATTCACACAAGCAGGAAAAACCGATGAGATATGTACCAGGGTTGGCAGCCATCGCGCTGCTCGGCCTCTCTGCCGCTGTGCAGGCACAGCATTCTGGTCACGGAGAGCAAGGACATGCGCGCCCCGCAGCGCCCTCAACCGAAACGCCGGCGACCAAGGCCTACCGCGCCGCCAACGATAAGATGCATGCGGGCATGGACCTCGAGTTCTCAGGCGATGCCGATGTCGACTTCCTGCGCGGCATGATCCCGCACCACCAGGGTGCCATCGACATGGCCAAAGTCGTGCTCGAGCACGGGAAGAATGCGCGCGTGCGCAAACTCGCGGAGGAGATCATCCGCGCGCAGGAGCGCGAAATCGCCGACATGCGGAAGTGGCTCAAGGAAATGGGTCGCTAACGCACTGGGCGCCAGCCGAAGACATGTCAACAAAGAGAAACGGCGCCGGCATCGTCCGGCGCCGTTTTGCGTCCAGCCGGATTACGCAGTCAGGTGCCCGCGATCAAGGTCTGTAGGGTCGAGATCAACCCCTGATTGCATACGTCGGGTGAGACGTAGAGGCAGGCGAGATCGTGAATGCCGTCCCAGGACATCTGGGCCGCGACATAGACGATGACGGCGAGGCCGAGCCAGCTGATCCAGGGATACGTGGCGAGGAGCTTCGCGATGTAGTTGGCGGCGACGGCCATCAGCACAATCGCGATGGCGAGGCCAATGATGAGAACGATCGTGTTGCCCTTGGCAGCGCCGGCGACAGCCAGCACGTTGTCGAGGGACATGGAGACGTCGGCGATGGTGATCTGGGTGACGGCGGCCCAGAAACTCATCTCCTTGAACTTTGTTGCTTCCTTCGGCTCCTGCTCCTCGGTCGCCGCGGCACCGAGCGAATGCGGCTCCTGCTCGTGACCGCCGCGCAACTCCCTGTACATGTTCCAGCACACGTAGAAGAGCAGGAGGCCGCCGGCCAACATGATGCCCTTGATGGCCAGGAGCTGCATCGTGATGCCGGCGAACAGGATGCGAAGGACGACCGCCGCCGCTATGCCCCAGAAAATGACCTTGCCGCGAATGGCGGGGTTGACGCGGGACGCCGCCAGCCCGACGACGACGGCATTGTCACCGGCCAGCACGACATCGATCATGATGATCTGGAGCAGCGGCCAGAGCTGGGGCATCAACAAATCCATCATCTCGTGCTGAATCCTTCCCTGTTCGGCCTAACGGCCGTCCGGCCCAGTGGATGTGCGGGCCTATGAGTGGTTCGCCAATGGCGATTTGGCGACACGCCGGACGGCGGTGCCGATGCGAGCGTTCCTGTCCCCGTGATCGGTGGACATGAACAGCGTTCCCCCCCTCGCATGAGCAGAAAGGCACGCGCGTATCCCGAGCACTGCGCCTCTGCGCCCCAATGGAGGCAGCGCACTATCTGGCGGTCGCACCAGGATTGCAACACAATGTCGTTACTCCGAGAGCCCTGTTCAATGGCCGGCAAGTTATGAAACGAAAGAACATGCAGAAAATCATGACACGGATGACCAGCGGCCCCGGACTCTACGAGCTAACCGATGAGATCGAGGCATTTGTGGGCGATACACGCTCAGATATGGGCCTGCTCACGGTTTTCGTTCGGCATACGTCGTGTTCCCTGCTCATCCAGGAGAATGCCGACCCGGACGTCCGCCGCGATCTCGACGCCTTTTTCCGCCGTCTCGTGCCGCCGGCGGACGATCCGTCCATGCGCTGGATCGTGCACACGACCGAGGGACCGGATGATATGCCAGCCCACATCAAGGCGGCGCTCACCCAGACCTCGCTCGGCATCCCGGTGGCCTCGGGCCGCATGGTGCTCGGAACTTGGCAAGGCATTTATCTTTTCGAGCATCGCGCGCGCCCGCACCGGCGCGAGATCGTCCTTCATTTGAGTGCTTGAGCTCTCGCGGAGGCGGCTCTGGGGAAGGCGCGGTGCCGACTGGACTTAGGGGCCATCGGGTGCGATAAGCCCCACCGGGCATGTCCGGCGGGCCGCGGCCCCGCCGACGAGGTGGCACATGGGCATATTCAGCGAGATCTTCAGCTGGTGGGGCGGCAATACCTGGTCGAACCGCATCTACACGGCGCTGCGCGGCCGTCATGTCGGCACTGACGACGAGGGGAACCGGTACTACATCCAGGCCAAGGGCGTCGGCCCGCTCGGCGTACCGCGCCGCTGGGTCATCTACAAGGACGGTGCCGAGGCGTCGAAAATTCCGCCCGAGTGGCACGGCTGGATGCACTACACGGTCGACACGCCGCCGACCGAGGAGGAGTACACGCCGCGCCCCTGGCAGAAGCCGCATCAGGCCAACCTGACCGGGACGTCCGGTGCCTATCGGCCGTCCGGCTCGATTCTCGGTGCAGGAACGCGGCCGCGGGCAACCGGCGACTACAAGCCCTGGCGCCCGCAATAGGCGACAATGAGACTGGGTTTTGCCGTCACGGCGTGGCCCACATTGTGTGATGGCGTGCGATCGTCGGCCGGCAAGAGGGTCCGGAGCTTAAGGATCGGATGCAACGCGAAGTACGAGAGCGATCGGCGGGATGGCGTGTCGCCGGCACGATGCTGGCGGCGGGATGCGTGCTCGGTGCGATGGTATTCGCGACCACGGCCCGAGCGGAGCGTATCGAGAACCAGACGGCGGTATTCGCAGCCCTCGACAAGGTGACGGCCAGCATCAGTCCGCTCAATGCCGCCCTCAACAGCACCCAGACGTTCGGCGCCCTCAAGGTCACCGCGCGCGCCTGCTACACGCGCGAGCCGACCGAGCCCCCGAAGACATCGGCCTTTGTCGAGGTCGACGAGGTCATGCTCGATGGCTCCACGCGACGCATTTTCTCCGGTTGGATGTTTGCTGAAAGCCCGGCCCTCAATGCGGTCGAGCATCCGGTGTTCGATATCTGGCTGACCGATTGCGCCGATCCTGTGCGCACCGCGGCGGCGCCGCGCGGCGCCCCGAATACCGGCCAGGCACCGCAGGGCGACAGCGATCTCGGCTTCCGCCGCCGCGTGCGGCGCTGAGGCCTCCTAACCTCCGAACGCCTTCGACTTGATCTCGCTGAGCTTGCCATCTCGCTCGGCGACCTCGCGCAGCAGCGCTGAAGGCTTCCAGTGGCGGCCGTACTGCTGGTGCCAGGCCGCGATCTGATTGTAGATCTCCCGTGCGCCCACGGTGTCGCCCCAGAACATGAGGCCGCCGCGCCAGCGCGGAAAGCCGAAGCCATGCAGCCACATCACGTCGAGGTCGCTCGCGCGAATCGCCTTGCCTTCCTCGAGGATCTTGCAGAACTCGTTGATCGAGCTGAACAGCAGGCGGTGCAGGATCTCCTTTTCGGTGAATGATCGCGGCTTGTTGCCAAGCTTCTCTGCTTCCTCGCGGATGATCTCCTTCACGATCGCGGACGGCCGCGGTGTGCGGTTGCCGGGCTCGTAGTCGTACCAGCCGGCCGACGTCTTGAGCCCCTTGCGGCCCATCTCGACGAGGCGGTCCGGGATCGGCGACATGCGATAGTTGGGATCGGCAGCCTTGCGGCGCTTGCGCGTGTCGTAGCTGATGTCGAGGCCCGACATGTCCGCCACCGCAAACGGCCCGACGGGATAACCGAACTCGACCATCACCTTGTCGACCTGCTCGGGCAGCGCGCCTTCCTCGATCATCAGGTTCTGCTCGATCGCGAAGGGAATGCGGCTGCGATTGGCGGCGAAGCCATCGCAGTTACCCGCATAGGCGCTGACCTTGTTGATGTCGCGCCCGAGCTTCATCGCGGCGGCGAGCGTCGTCGGCGCGGTCTTGCTCGCGTTGACGACCTCGAACAGCTTCATGACGTTGGCGGGGACGAAGTAGTGCGTGCCCGCGACCATCTCGGGCCGCTTCGTTACCGCGGCGATTTCGTCGATGTTGAGCGCCGAGGTGTTCGTGAGAAGGAGGGCGTCGGGCTTCATCACCGCGTCGAGCTGCTTGAAGACCTCCTTCTTGACCGGCATCTGCTCGAACACGGCTTCGATCACCGCATCACTGTCGCCGATCTCCTCGTAGGTCTCGACCGGCGTGATGAGCGCGAGGCGTTTGTCCATTTCCTCCTGCGAGAGGCTGCCGCGCTTGACGCTGACGGCGTAGTTGTCGCGGATGCGCTTCATACCGCGCTCGAGCACTTCCTTGGATGCATCGAGGATCTTCACCGGCATGCCGGCATCGGCGAAGCTCATGGCGATGCCGCCGCCCATGGTGCCGGCGCCGACGACGGCCATAGTTTTGATCTCGGGCAGCTTCAGATCCTTCGGCAGGCCTGGAATGCGGTTGACCTCGCGCTCCGCGAAGAAGGCATAGCGGAGCGCCTTGGCCTCGTCGGAGCTGACGAGTTCCAGGAACAGGCGGCGCTCTTCCGCGATGCCGTCCGCGAAGGTCGGGAGCATGGTCGCGGCTTCGACGGCGGCAATGGCGTGATACGGCGCCCGCTGGCCGCGGGCCCTGCGCGCGATCGACTTGCGCATGGCCTCGAACATGCCGGGATCGGCCTTGGCTTCGGCGAGCTTGTCGCTGCGAGCGCTGACGCGGGGCAGCGGACGGGCATCCGCGATGCGCTTGGCGTAGGCAATTGCGGCACCGCGCAGGTCCTTGCCGTCGACGATCTCGTCGATGATGCCGAGATCTTTGGCTTCGGGCGCCGGCACATGGCGGCCGCTCACGATCAATTCGAGCGCGGCCTTGGGTCCGATGAGACGCGGCAGGCGCTGCGTGCCGCCACCGCCCGGAATGATGCCGATGAGCACTTCGGGCAGGCCGACCTTCGCCTCGGGTACGGCAATGCGATAGTGGCAACCGAGCGCGTGCTCGAGGCCACCGCCGAGCGCGAAGCCGTGAATGGCAGCGACGACAGGCTTCGAGACTTCATCGAGCAGATCATAGCTGCGGCGCTTCGGCGGCGGGCGCTTCTGATCGAAGCCGCGGATGTCGGCGCCGGCAATGAAGCTGCGGCCCGCGCCGATCATCACGAAGGCCTTCACGTTCGGATCGGCGTCGCCCTTCTCCAGCGCGTCGACAATGCCTTCCGTGACGCCCGGGCCGAGCGCATTCACCGGCGGATTGTCGATCGTGATGACGCCGATACCGTCCTCGACGTCGTAGCGTACGACAGGCTTGTCGTTCATGGCGCGTACTCCTGGTTGCGCTTCTTGTTTCAGGCGACTTCGGCCGCGAGCTGCTTCAAGTACCACTCGCCGTCGCCGAGCAGCGTCTCGCAGAGTGCCAGTCGCTTGTAGTAGTGCCCGACGATCAGCTCGTCGGTCATGCCCATGCCACCATGGAGCTGAATGGCCTGGCCGCCGACAAAACGCGCGCACTGCGCGGTCTTGACCTTCGCCTTCCAGACAGCCTGGCGCGCGTGTGGATCGCCATCGTCGATCGCCTGCAGCGCCGCGTGCACGAGCGCGCGTGCTTCCTCGGTCGTCACGCTCATGTCGACGAGCCGGTGCTGCAGCACCTGGAACTGCGACAGGAGCTGGCCGAACTGCTTGCGCGTCTTGAGATAGTCGACCGTGATCTGTGTGACGGCGGCCATGGCGCCGACGGCTTCGGCGCAGACGGCAATGGCGCCGCGATCGAGCACCTCACCGATCGTCGCCAGTTGATCCTTGTCGTCGTCACCGAGCTTCGCGCTTGCCGGCACGCGCACGCCGCTGAGCGTGATGGCCGCGCCGCGACGGCCATCGAGCGCCGGTGCCGGCGACAGCTTGATGCCCGCGCTCGTGCGCGGCACCAGGAAGAGCGCGACGGGCCCTTTGTCCGAGCCTAGGCGTGCACTGATGACGAGCGTATCGACGGCGTGCGCGGCAATCGTGTGCGCCTTGGCGCCGTCGATGACGTAGCCGTCGCCATCGCGCCGCGCGATCGCGCGGACGTAGCCGCGCGCGTAGCCGGAGTCCGGCTCGTAGTGACAGAACGCGAGCGTCAGCTTTCCTTCCGCGATATCGCCGAGCAGCTTCTGCTGATCCTGCGTTCCGGCCTTCTCGATGAGGCCTGCGCCGAGCACGATCGTGCCGAGAAGGGGCTCTAGAACGAGGAAGCGGCCGGCGCCGGCCATGACAATGCCGAGCTCGGTCGCGCCGCCACCAGCGCCGCCCGCGCTTTCGGGCAGCGCCACGCCGAGCCAACCCATTTCCGCGTAGGTCGCCCAATCCTCGCGCCCGAAGCCTTCGCCATCTTCGGCGCGCGCGAGCTTCTTGAAGTGCTCGAAGGTGTACTTGTCAGCGAGGAGATCGCGGAGGCTGTCATTCAGGAGCTGACGCTCCTCGCTGGAAAATGCCGGCATCGATGAGACCTCAGAGACCGAGTGCGCCCTTGGCGATGATGTTCTTCTGCACCTCGCTCGAACCGCCGTAGATCGTCGCGGCGCGGCGGTAGAGATGCTCATAGACGAGCCCGGTCGTCTCGGCGGGGCCGACGAGCTCGCCGTTCCAGCCGCTATGCAGGGCGTCTGTCTGGTAGATCTGGCCATAGCGGCCGAGCACATCCATGACGGATTGATGCAATGCTTGCTGCAGCTCAGTGCCGCGCAGTTTCAATGCTGCTGCACCCATGAGCGTCGGTGCGCCACCTTCCTCGGCGGTGGCTGCGAGCTGGTCGGCCATGAGTGCCTTCACGGCCGCGAGATTGACCTCGTGCTCGGCGACCTTGCGACGCCACAGCGGATCCTCGGCGAGGGGCGCACCACCCTCGCGCGTCTCCGCGAGCAGGCGGTTGAGCGCTTCGAGCGCGTGCTCGAGCCGCGAGATTTCGACATTGCCGACGCGCTCGTTGGCGAGCAGGAACTTGGCGTAAGTCCAGCCCTTGCCTTCCTGTCCGATGAGGTTCTCGGCGGGCACGCGGACGTCGTCGAAGAACACCTCATTGAGGTGATGGCTCATAGTGATCGCGATGATCGGGCGCACGGTGATGCCCGGCGTCTTCATGTCGATCAGCAGGAAGGAGATCCCCTCCTGCTTCTTGCCGCTGTCGTCCGTTCTGACGAGGCAGAACATCCAGTCCGCCCAGTGCGCGAGCGAGGTCCAGATCTTCTGGCCATTGACGACGTAGTGATCGCCCTCGCGCACGGCCTTGGTCTTGAGCGCCGCAAGATCGGAGCCCGCGCCCGGTTCCGAATAGCCCTGGCACCACCACGTATCGTTCCGGATGATGCCGGAGAGATGCTTGCGCTTCTGCTCCTCGGTGCCGAACGTGTAGATCACGGGGCCGGCCATGTTCACGCCGAACGGGACGAGCGCAGGCGCGCCGGCGCGGCCGAGCTCCTCGTTGAAGGCGAGCGTCTGCGCGGGAGTCCAGCCAAGCCCGCCGTGCTCCTTCGGCCACTTGCCCGTGATCCAGCCTTTGGCGCCGAGACGCTTCAGCCAAGCATCATACTCCTCGCGTTCGAGATGCTGGCCGAGGGCCTGCTTGCGCTTGACCTCAGGGGGCAGCTCGCGCTCGCAGAAGGCGCGCACCTCGGCGCGGAAGGCGTCCAGCGACGTATCGCGTTCCACGGATCTGATGAACATGCGCTCGCTCCTGTGGCCGTTTACGGCGAACCGTAGAAAGGCGCGCCCTCATTGGCAATGCGGCCGATCAATTGGCGGTCATGCCGCCATCGATGACGAGCTCGCTGCCTGTGACCCAGGATGCTTCGTCCGAGGCGAGATAGAGACAGCCCGCGGCGATGTCGGCGGGCGTGCCGAAGCGGCCGAGAGGCGTCGCGGCGAGACGGTTCTGCGCGACCTCCGGATTGGAATGCCCCGGCTTGGTCATGGGGGTGTCGACGAAGCCCGGATGGATCGAGTTCACGCGGATCTTGTCGGTCGCATACTGGATGGCCGTGGCCTTCGAGAAGATGCGCACGGCACCCTTCGACGCGTGATAGGCGCCGTTGGAGTGCGAGCCGACGATGCCACAGATCGACGAGATGTTGATGATCGAGCCGCCGCCCGCGCGCTGCATGGCCGGGATCACGGCTTTCGTGCCAAGGAACGTGCCCGTCGCGTTGATCTCCATGACCTTGTTCCACACCTCGAGCGTCTGCTCGCCGATGCGCCCGCCGGCGGTCAATGTCGTCTGGAGATTGAGCTTGGGATCACGGCCGGAAATGCCGGCGACGTTGCAGAGAATGTCGACGCGGCCGAAGCGCTTCTCGGCATCGGCGACGATCTCGGCCCAGCGGGCTTCGCTCGCGACATCCTGCTCGGCGAAGGCGGCCGTGCCGCCCTTGGCGACGATCTCCTCGGCGACGCTCCGTCCGAGCGCGGCATTGGCGTCCGTCAGCAGCACCTTGGCGCCGTGGCGAGCGAAGACGCGCGCCGTCTCCGCGCCGATCCCTGATGCGCCCCCCGTTACGATGGCTACCTTGCCGGCGAGCCTTGGTCCGACTTCCATGGCCTTCTTCTCCTTCGCGTGTGGGATGTTGCCCCTTGGTTTCGCAAACTGGCGCCAAACGCCGTACGCGTCCAGCGCCAGAAAAGCATAAGGGCCACCCTGGGGCGGCCCTTATGATCAGTCGGGAGTGGTGGTCGAGCGGCGCGGTGCTCAGGCCGGCGGCTTGCCGAAGACGAGCACGGCGTTGAGGCCGCCGAAGGCAAAGGAGTTCGACATGACGTTCTCGACTTTCGCCGCGCGACCGACGTTCGGGATGTAGTCGAGATCGCACTTCGGGTCGGGCTCGTCGAGGTTGACGGTCGGCGGCAGCCAGCCGTCCTGCAGCGCCTTGATGCAGGCAATGGCTTCCACTGCGCCGCCGGCGCCGAGCAGGTGCCCCGTCATGGACTTGGTGGACGAGATCGGCAGCTTCTGCGCGTGCTCGCCGAAGACCATCTTGATGGCGTTGCTCTCGTTCACGTCGTTGAGCGCCGTCGCGGTGCCGTGGGCATTGAGATAGCCGATGTCCTCGGGTTTGAGGCCGGCATCGTCCAGCGCCATCTGCATGGCGCTCTTGGGGCCCTCGATGTCGGGGTTGACCATGTCCTTGCTGTCCGAGGACATGCCGACGCCCTTGAGCTCGGCCAGGATGGTCGCGCCGCGCGCCTTGGCGTGCTCATAGCTTTCGAGCACGAGGGTGCCGGCGCCCTCGCCGAGGACGGTGCCGTTGCGCTTCTTGGAGAAGGGGAAGCAGCCTTCCGGCGAGAGGACGCGCATGGCCTGCCAGGTGCGCATCGATCCAAAGGTGATGACGGCTTCGGAGGCGCCGGTGACGGCGACATCGACAAGACCGTTGCGGATGTAATCAGCACCGATGGCGATCGCGTGCGTCGCCGTAGAGCAGGCCGAGCAGGTCGCGAACGTCGGCCCCTTGATGCCGTACTCGATGCCGACGTGCGCCGAGGCCGACGAGCCGATGATGCGCAGCAGCGTCAGCGGGTTCGTCGCCTTCTTCCCTTTGACGAAAAGGTCGTGATAGGCGGTCTCGATCGTGTTGAAGCCGCCGGCGCCGGAGCCGAAGATGCAGGCCGCGCGATAAGGGTCGGCAACCGGGAGCGGCAGACCCGACTGTTTCCAGGCCTCTTCCGCCGAGCGGCCGGCGAACCAGGAGTAGCGATCGCCGTACTGGATCTTCTTGCTCGACACGTGCTTGGCCGGGTCGAAGCCTTTGATCTCGGCCGCGATGTGGATGTAGAGGTCCTGGAGCTCGAAACTCTCGATCGGGCCGACGCCGCAACGGCCTTCCCGCATTGACGACCACATCTCGCGAACGTCGAGGCCGATCGGCGTGACGGCGCCAACGCCGGTTACGACGACGCGGCGACGCTCGCCCTTGGACTGTGTCATGGGACGCACTTCTTCGTTATGGCGGCCGGAACCCTTCCGGCGCGCACGAGGGGATTGGCTCTGCCGATACTACGCCTTTGCCGGCGCGCCCGAATTCTCCAGCAGAGCCTTCACGCGATCCACCACCGAGCCCACGGTCTTGAAGTCTTCCACTTCTTCGTTGGCGTTGTAGGGGATTTGAATGCCAAAAGAATCCTCGATGTCGAAAACGATCATTGCAAGATCGAGAGACTCGATCTTCAGATCAGTGAGCGCTGTCGAGAGCCCGATGTCGTCCCGCGGCTCCTTCATGTGCTTCTTGAGGATATCGATGATCTTGGTGGCAACGTCGTCCATATCTCTCTCCCACCCCCAAGTACTCTGCGGGTACAGGTGCTGATGTGTTGGTTTAGCTACGGCAAAGCCCGTCCGGCCGCAAGTTGGGCCTGACATAACCGTTAACACTATTCAAGTCCATACAGTCACGGACAGTTGTCTCGGTACATCCTGGTCTCGGCTCTCGTAATCGCCCGCCTTACAACCATCAAGACTGGCGCTCCGAGACAAAAGTGCCCAAAGTCGTTTACCGTGATCGTTCAAGCGGCTCGCAGCGGGATGTTGCGATGCACATCGACGGGTCGATGCGCATCCTTATTCCGGCTCATGAACGTCGTGGCGCCGGGCACGCGCCCCAGCCTACCGTCCTAAATGGACGCGATTCAGGGAGGCATCGAGACATGTCCGCAGGTTTGCCAGCATCCACCGGGAACGCAGCGCCCGCACACCTCGCCTATCCCTGGCTCGCTCACTACCCCGCCGGCGTGAACTGGCACCAGCAGATCGCCCCGGCTCCACTCCAGCAGCTTCTTGACCGGGCCGCCGAGCGCCGTCCTTCGCGTATTTGCACAAATTTCCTCGGCCGGACAATCACCTACGGCGAGATGTCGCGCCTCGTCGACCGGGCGGCAGCGGGGCTCGCGGCACTCGGCGTGACCAAGGGGACCAAGGTCGGGCTATTCCTGCCGAACTCGCCGACGTTCATCGTCTTCTACTTCGCGACGCTCAAGGCCGGCGGCACGGTCGTCAACTACAACCCGCTCTACACCGTCGAAGAGTTGACCTTTCAGGTCAAGGACAGCGACACGGACCTCATGGTCACGCTCGACCTCAAGATGCTCTTTGAAAAGGTGGAGGCACTGATAGCTGCGGGTGCGCTCAAGAGGGCCATCGTCGCGTCCTTCCCGGCCCTGCTGCCGACGGCGAAGTCGATTCTCTTCCGGCTTTTCAAGGGTAAGGATCTGGCGAACGTCAAAGCCTCGAAGGTGGCGGCCTCCGTCATTTCGGAGGAGAGCGTTCTCGCCAATGACGGCCGCTTCCAGGCGCCGGCTATCGAGCCGACCGAGGATGTCGCGGTCCTCCAGTATACCGGCGGAACGACGGGCACGCCGAAGGGCGCCATGCTCACGCATTCGGCTGTCTACACGAACGTCCACCAGAACGCCGCCTGGGCACCCGAACTGCAGGAAGGGGCAGAGCGCGTCATGGGCGTGCTGCCGTTCTTCCATGTGTTCGCGATGACGGTCGTCATGAACTTCGCGATCGCCAAGGCGGCCGAGATCCTGATCATGCCGCGCTTCGTGCTCGATGATGCCATGAAGCTCATCGACAAGGGCAAGCCGACGGTCATGCCCGGTGTGCCGACCATGTTCAACGCCATCATGCACCACCCAAAGCTCAAGAGTTTCGATCTTTCCTCGCTGAAGTTCTGCCTGTCGGGTGGCGCCGCGCTGCCGCTCGAGGTCAAGCAGCGCTTCGAGCAGCTCACGGGCTGCAATCTCGTGGAGGGCTACGGATTGAGCGAGGCCTCGCCGGTCGTCACGGCGAACCCGCTCGGCGGGCCTGTCAAGGAAGGCTCGATCGGCCAGCCTATTCCGCAGACGATCGTGTCGCTCCGTGCGCTGGACGATCCGACGAAGGAAGTGCCGCTTGGCGAGAAGGGTGAGATTTGCGTCAAAGGCCCGCAGGTCATGAAGGGTTACTGGAAGAAGCCGCAGGAGACGGCCGACCAGTTCGTCGGCGAATATCTCAGGACCGGCGATGTGGCCGTCATGGACGAGGAAGGCTTCTTCTTCATCGTCGACCGCATCAAGGACCTCATTATCTGCTCGGGCTACAACGTCTATCCGCGCCGGATCGAAGAGGCGCTCTACGAGCATCCGGCTGTCGAGGAAGCGACGGTCATCGGGGTCCCGGATGAGTACCGCGGCGAGGCGCCCAAGGCATTCGTCAAGCTCAAGGCCGGCGCCGGCGCCACCGTTGCCGATCTCATGAAGCATCTCGAGCCCAAGCTCTCGCGGATCGAGCTGCCGTCCGAGATCGAGATCCGCGAGGCGCTGCCGAAGACCATGATCGGCAAGCTCTCCAAGAAGGAGCTGGTGGCAGAAGAAAAGGCGAAGCGAGCCAAGGCGAAGGCGTGAGGGCGGCGCTGCGCCTTCTCGACGCGGGCCTTGTGGCGACGGCGCGCCATCGCCTAGGTTAACAGGAGCGGACAGTTAAAGGCGGGAAGAGCGGATTGATGCGGGTTTGGTGCAACTGGTCGCTGCCAGCGGGATTGGCGGCGGCGCTGGTCGTTGCTGGAATGAATGTCGAGCCGGCGGCTGCGCGCACGCTCTGTGTCGGCAAGGACTCGATCCTGTTGCGCGCTGGGCCCTCATGGCGCGAGAACCCGGTCGGAAGTCTTCCGGGTGGTTCGTGCGGTCTCCAGGTCGTCGGCGAATGTGTATCCGGCTGGTGCCAGGTCTCGCTCGGTAGCCGGCGCGGCTGGGTCGATGCGCGGCAGGTGATCGTTCATGAGGGCAAGGACGCGCCGGCGGCCTCGCCGAAGCACGCCGCGCCGCCCCCTCCATCGCGCCAGGCCGAGCCGGCGCCGCCGCGTCCTGCACCGCCTGCGACGACCGGTGCGGCTACGGGCCGTAACAGCCACTGCGTGATGGGCGTCAGGCCGGGCGATACGCTGCGCATCCGTACCGGGCCGAGCGTCGACTATGGCGAGGTTGGCGGTATACCGCCGAATGCCTGTGGCGTGATGATCAGTGGCCCGTGCAGGGGCTCCTGGTGCCCGGTGACTTACCGGGGCGTGCGCGGCTGGTCGAACGCGAGCTATCTCCGCCCGCCCTGGATGCGTTGAGTTGCCCGATGCTCGCAGCTGGCGGTCGCTCCGAAGGGGCGGCCAAGCAGCGCGCGACCGCGTGCCGGCGCGAGCGCCGCCCCCGCGGAGCCGATGAGCGAAGCGAATTTCGGCGTGAGCGGAATAGACCCCGGGTGTATGCTGCGCGCCAACACCCCATTCCCACGTATAAGGAGGCCCAAATGGCCAATCCAACGAACGATCCCGTCGTCATCGTCGCGGGCGCGCGCACGCCCATGGGCAGCTTCCAGGGCAGCCTGCAGGCGATGACCGCGCCGGAGCTCGGCGCTGTCGCGATCAGGTCGGCGCTCGGCCGGACGGGCATCGCGGCCGAGGAAGTGGCGGAAGTGCTCATGGGCTGCGTGCTCCCTGCCGGTCAGGGCCAGGCACCGGCACGCCAAGCTGCGCGCTACGGTGGTCTCCCCGACAGCGTGCCCTGCACGACCGTGAACAAGATGTGCGGCTCGGGCATGAAGACCGTCATGATGGCCTACGAGGCGCTGCACGTGCGCCCCAAGGACGTGATCATCGCGGGCGGCCTCGAGAGTATGACCAACACGCCCTACCTGCTGCCGAAGATGCGCTCGGGCGCCCGCCTCGGCCACACGCAGGCCTATGACCACATGTTTCTCGATGGGCTCGAGGATGCCTACGACAAGGGCCGCCTCATGGGCACCTACGCCGAGGACACGGCGCAGCACTACCAGTTCACGCGCGAGCAGCAGGATGCGTTCGCCGTCGAGAGCCTGCGCCGTGCCAAGGCCGCCAACGAGGACGGCTCCTTCGCCAACGAGATCGCTCCCGTCGCCGTGAAGTCGCGCAAGGGCACGACCGAAGTGGCCCGCGACGAGCAGCCGTTCACCGCCGACCCAGCGAAGATCCCGACCCTCAAGCCGGCCTTCCGCGAGGGTGGTACCGTGACGCCCGCAAATTCGAGTTCGATCTCGGACGGCGCCGCTGCCCTCATGCTGATGCGCGAGAGCGAGGCCAGGCGCCGCAAGCTGCAGCCGCTCGCCCGCATCGTCGCGCAGGCGAGCCACGCACAGGCCCCCGCGTGGTTCACCACCGCCCCCATCGGCGCCATGAAGAAGGTGCTCGAGGCCGCGGGCTGGTCGGCGAAGGACGTCGGTCTCTACGAGATCAACGAGGCGTTCGCGGTCGTCACCATGGCGGCCATGCGCGATCTCGATCTCCCGCACGACAAGGTCAACGTCCATGGCGGCGCGTGTGCGCTCGGCCACCCGGTCGGTGCCTCCGGCGCGCGCATCATCGTGACGCTGATCAACGCCATGGCCAAGCGCGGCGAGACGAAAGGCATTGCGTCGCTCTGCATTGGTGGCGGGGAGGCGACGGCAGTCGCAATCGAGCGCCTCAATTGAGCGCTGAGGCTCCCGGCGGCGCCATCGCGACGCGGCCCATGGTCGTGATCACGGGCGCCTCCGAGGGCATCGGTCGGGCCTTCGCGCGCCGCTATGCCGCCGACGGCCGCGACCTCCTGCTGATTGCGCGGCGCCCGGAGCCCTTGGCGCGCCTCGCCGAAGAGCTGCGCGGCGCGAACTCAGTTCGGGTCGAGACGCTTGCGCAGGATGTGACGGCACCGGATGCGCCGGCCGCCGTCGATGCGGCACTCGCCGCTGCCGGCGCGTATTGCGACCTGCTGATCAACAATGCCGGCATCGGCCTCTCCGGCGCTTTCCCGGAACTTCCGCTCGCCGATGTCGACCGGCTCGTCGCGACCGACGTCGCGGCGCCGACGCGCCTGATGCACCACGTGTTGAGGGACATGCGGTTGCGGCGACGCGGCGGGATCATCAACCTCGCCTCGCTCGGCGGCTTCGCGCCTGGCCCGTACCAGGCCGCCTACTACGCGAGCCGCGCCTACATGCTCTCGCTGTCGGAGGCCGTGGCCGCCGAGATTGCCCGCGACGGCGTGAGCATCACGGCCGTGGCGCCCGGGCCGGTGCGAACCGGTTTTCATGACAAGATGAGGGCGGACAACGACCTCTATCGTTGGTTCGTTCCGTCGCTGGCACCCGAAACGGTCGTCCAATGGGCAGTTACAGCCCACAATTTGGGCTTCCGCGTCGTCGTGCCTGGTTTGTTGAACAACATTCTCGCACTATCTTTACGACTCATGCCGCACAGAATATCCGCAATGATCCAGGGCACACTGTTCTACCCTCGCAACCGATGACGCGATGATGCTCGACGCCGAACCGACACGCGAAGCACCGCTCGACGGGCGCGGGATCGATCGATTGCCTGTGCCCGCGCCGGAGAAGAAACCGGTCGTCATCGTCCTGCACATGGCGCACGCCAACCCCGGCCATGTCGGCCGCTGGTTCCGCGAGAACGGCTATCCGCTCGACATTCGCCGGCCGTTCCAGGGCGATCCACTCCCGGCGACGCTGAAGGACCACACGGGCGCTGTGATCCTCGGCGGCTCGCAAAGCGCCAACGACAATCTGGATTACATCAAGCGGGAGCTCGATTGGATCGGCATCGCGCTCGAGGAGGAGAAGCCGTATCTCGGCATTTGTCTCGGCGCGCAGATGCTGGCGCGCCACCTGGGCGCGGGCGTAGACTACTGCGCGCATGGCCGTGTCGAGATCGGCTATCACCCCGTGAGACAGATCGATCAGGGCCGCGTGCTCGGAGACCTACCTGGGCACGTCTATCAGTGGCACCGCGAAGGATTCCATCTGCCGAGCGGCGCGACGCTGCTCGCCACCGCGGAAGGTGCCTTCGAGAACCAAGCCTTCATCTACGGCCCCGCGGCGCTCGGCGTGCAATTCCATCCGGAGATCATGCACACCCAGGTCAATCGCTGGACGGGCTCCAATCCCGTGCGCCTGCTCATGCGGGGCGCGTACTCGCGCGAAGAGCAGATCGCGTCGCATCTCATGCACGCGCCGCGCGTGCATACGTGGCTCGATCAGATGCTGCGCCGCTGGGTCGAGGGTCGCCTCGCCGTCTGAGTGAGCGGCGCGGATTAACCATCGTCGGCATCTTCGCACATTCGTAACATCTGCCGTGGCAATATGCTTCTCAGCGCCGGGTTTCAGGTTTTGCGTACTGGCGCCAATCTTTCAGCGGAGCGTCGCGGCAGCGGGGCTCCGCTTTCCTTTTGGGGCGCGCAAGCGCCTCAGCTCTTCGACGGGCCGTTCTGCCAGAAGGGCGCCCAATCGATGCTCCGGGCAAGCGCGCAGTCCTTGGGCGAAGCGACCAGCAGCGCCGTCGTGCTTGCCGTGTAGGGACTGAGCCCAAGAACCGACAGCGCTTTGTACTTCAGCCATTCAAGGCGCAGATCGAGACGGCTCGGCGCCTCCCAGGTTCGCCCCAGATAGGCGATGCGCCGCTCGCGCCCTGCGCCGACCACCGCATCGAAGAGCGGCCCTTCCTGCAGATTGAGGCGCACCGGGAACACATCGATGCGGCCGCCGCACTGCGGTGCATCGAATGCAACGGCCTTCAGGAGCGCGCTGTCCTCGCTCGGGATGATCCGCGCGGCAATCCCGCGAGATGAGAGCATCGCGGCGACTGCAGGGCGCACGTCGTATTCTGAGGGCTCGTGCGAGGCCTGGATCCTTGCCGCGAGAGCGCCAAGAAGCAGGCTGGCGAAGAGCACGCGTGTGGCCCAGGCTCTCATGACGTGCGCCCCACGCGCAGCGCGCCATAGAGGCTGATCACGAGTACGCTCAGCGTCGTGGCCCAGGCGAAGATCTGCTGGCCCGTGCCGACATGCCAGTACTCGAAGCTCTCGGCGCCCAGGGCCATGAGGTAGAGACGGCTCGCATTGAGGGCGATGACGGTAGCGACGACGGCAAGGCCGACGAAGATGTCAGCCTTGACCCAGCGGGGGCGGGCGAGTTTCGTCAGCGCGACCCAGCAGAGCAGACCGAGCGAGATATTGTGGAAGGAGGAGCAGGGTCCGTAGACGATGATGCTGTGCTCGTTCGACGCGCCGATAATGGTCTCGGACCACTGGACGCCCGTGTGGGTCGCGCTCAGGGCGGCGCCGACGAGCGCGGCATCGGCCTGCAGGAGATAGTAGGCGAAAAACTCGAAGAGCCTCGGGCCCCAGAAGCCGTTGAGCGCCAGGGCCAGCATCACGGCGCCGGCGGCGCTCAATTTGATGTCCGTGCGATCGCGCACCATGAAGTAGGCTGCGGATGCCGTCATGGCCAGCCACGGCACCGACCTCGCCGTGAGAACCCCCGATGCGATGACTGCCAGCAGGAGGACGACGTCGCTCGTTCGGGCCGGCGCCTGTCGCGCGCTGTCGGCGATCAGACTGAAGACCGCGACCCAGGCGACGTAGGTGAAGATGCTCTTGCTGGCGAGATGGCTTTGCAGCTCCCCGAGGTATGCCTCGAGCGAAGCTGCGGGCACGGCGAAGAGCTGCTGGCAGAGTAGCGCGACGGCCAGCCACACGAGCATCTCGCGCCGGCCGAGCGCGAGGGCGCCGCGCACGCCGTCCCGTCCGAGATCCGCCCCGGATGTCATCGGGCGCGCTGATGCAACTCGCGTATGCGATTGAAGCGCCAACCCTCAAGTCTCCGGGCGATGAACCGCGCTAGTCTTTCTGCCGGAAATGCCGCACGGCCAGGAGCGCCGCAAGGGCGGCACCGGCAAGCGGCAGCCCGAAGCCGATCAGCGGGCCGGGCGCCGGCTGTGGGGCGGGCGTGCCACCGCAGGCGGTGGTGGGGAAGCACAAAGCCGATGCGGGATCCGCCCAGGCCAGGAGCACAATCGTCAGCGCGCCGACGCCGAGAAGCAAACAATTCATTAACGCACGCATCTTACGCCCTCGTATACGAGATCGGACTAACCTACCCCTATGCAGTTTTCTTGCCAGTCCAGACGCGGGTCAAGATCGGCCAATGGTGGTAGGCGCGACTTGAAAATCGCTTCGAGCACGCCACGGAGGAATGTTTCCCGCTGAAGTGTTGCCCATATGCCCACGATTAGAATCGTCCGTCGTGATATTGATTACCGATCGTGTATTAGCGGGATACATGCGACGAGCGGGGAATCGTGAAAGCTGGCATGTCGATACGGGGACGCCTTCTGGCTCCCGCAGCGGGTTTGATGTTGGCCGCCTTCTCGGCCGGATCGAGCGCGCAGGCTCAGGATTTCGCTGCCTGGACCGGATTTTATGCAGGCATTCACGGGGGATATCACTGGGGCGCAAGTGGCGGCTCACTAACGCTCCTTCCTGACGCTCCGGCATGGGGTAGCCCCGACTACGCGCAGTTCCAGCGTAGCTACGACAGCGGACCGGATGGCGCTCTGGGCGGCGCCCAACTCGGATTCAATTGGCGGTCGGGAACTTTCATCGTCGGGTTCGAGGCCGATATTTCCCACCTCAATGCGGATGGCCGGGCGACATACGCTGCCGACGTAACGGATGGCGGATCGACGCTGCCGTTCATTGCGGAAAGCCGCCAGGAAATGGACTGGTTCGGCACCCTCCGCGCCCGCATTGGCATTACACCGTTCGCGGACCAGCGCGTGCTCGTCTACTTCACGGGCGGCCTCGCTTACGGACGCGTGGAGACGGACCATTCGCTCGAGGTCGCTGGGTTCAATGCCGGATACGGAGGCTCCTCCTCCGGTTGGGAGCTCGGTGGCACAGTGGGCGGCGGCCTCGAATGGGCCATGGGTGGGGGCTGGACGCTAAAGGCCGAGTATCTCTACTACGATCTCGGGGACCGCGATGTCCGGGGCCGTGCCTTCAATTTGACGCCAGCGCCGGCGCCGGAATTCGGCACGAATATGCACTACGACCTCAATGGTCATATCGCCCGGGTCGGCATCAATTATCAGTTGGGCGGCTACTGACCGCCTCCGGAATTTGACGCCCGAACCGCACCGACCTATGAACCCGCAGGGGGCGCGCAGCGAGGCGGGGTCATGCTGCTTTCGGAACTCGTGCCGGATGACGTAGTGCCACCGGCGGCGGCGTCAGCAATCGAAATCAAGGGACTGACGGCCGACAGCCGGGCCGTGGCGCCGGGTTTCCTGTTCGCCGCGCTCGCCGGCAGCCGCACGGATGGTGCCCGGTTCGTCGCCGATGCGGTAGCTAGAGGCGCCGCCGCGATTCTCGCGGCTGAGGGCGCATCCATCGACGCCCCGCCGCAGATCGCTGTGCTCCGCGCAGGCGAGCCGCGCCGCGCGCTCGCGCTCATGGCCGCCCGCTTTCATCGGCGCCAGCCCGCGCACATGCTTGCGATCACCGGCACGAGCGGTAAGACCTCCGTCGCCGATTTCACACGCCAGATCCTGACACTTCTCGGCCGGCAGGCGGCATCGGTCGGCACGATCGGGCTCGTCCGCCCGAACGGTGCCGTATATGGCTCACTGACGACGCCCGATCCGATCTCGCTGCACGCGACGCTCGACGGTCTCGCGCGGGACGGCATAACTCACGTCGCTTTCGAAGCGTCCTCCCACGGTCTTGATCAGCATCGCCTCGATGGTGTGCGCATCTCGGCCGCGGCCTACACGAACCTCGGGCGTGACCATCTCGACTATCATCCGACGCTCGACGCCTATCTCGCGGCGAAGCTGCGCCTTTTCAGGGAGCTGCTGCCGGCTGACGGGACCGCCGTCGTGAACGCCGGCGGCGCCGAGGCCGTACGCGTGATCGACACCGTGCGCCGGCGCGGCATCCGGCTCATCACCACGGGCTTCGGCGGTGAGACGCTGCAGCTCGTCGACATCGTGCGCGATGGCTTTGCGCAGCGCGTTGCGCTCCGCGTCGAAGGCCGCGATGTCTCGCTCAGGTTCCCGCTGCTCGGCAGCTATCAGGTCGAGAATGCGCTGCTTGCCGCCGGTCTCGCCATGGCGAGCGGCGAGACGGCGGACGCCGCGCTCGGCACGCTCGAGCAACTCAGAGGCGTTGCCGGCCGTCTCGAGATCGTGAGCGAGCACAATGGCGGTCTCGCCGTCGTCGACTATGCGCACAAGCCCGAGGCCCTCGTCGCGGCGCTCGATGCGCTGCGGCCCTTCTCGACCGGCAAGCTCATCTGCATCGTCGGCTGCGGCGGCGATCGCGACCGCGGCAAACGCCCGATCATGGGACGCATCGCCGTCGATCGCGCCGATGTCGTGATCATCACCGACGACAATCCGCGCAGCGAAGATCCGGCCGCCATTCGCGCCGAGATCTTGCGCGGTGCAGCCGGCGCGCGCGAGATCGGCGATCGCGGCGAAGCCATTGCCGCCGGCATGTCCATGCTCGGCGCGGGCGATGTGTTGCTCGTTGCCGGCAAGGGCCACGAGACCGGCCAGATCGTCGGCGATGTGACATTGCCCTTCAGCGATCATGACGAGATCAGGAAGCACAGCGATGGCTGAGGTCGAGCCGCTCTGGTCCTGGGATGCGCTGGTCGCGGCGGCCGACGCGACTGCCGAAGGCGCGCCATCCGGTGCCATAACCGGCTTCTCCATCGACACGCGTTCGCTCTTGCCGGGCGAGGTTTTCGTCGCGCTCACGGATCAGCGCGATGGCCATGATTTTGTCGGTGCGGCATTCGCGGCTGGTGCGGCCGCGGCAATTGTACGAGAGGACTTTGTTGCGCCGACCGGCGCCTGCCCGCTCATTCGCGTGGACGATACGCTCCGTGCGCTCGGCCGCATCGCGATCGCCGCGCGCGCGCGGCTTCGGCCCACGGCGCGCGTGATCGCCGTGACGGGAAGCGCCGGCAAGACGGGGACGAAAGAGATGCTGCGCGCTTGTCTCGCGACGGCGGGCAGGGTCCATGCGCCGGAGAAATCCTTCAACAATCACTGGGGCGTGCCATTGACGCTGGCGCGGATGCCATCGGATGTCGATTTCGCAGTCATCGAGATGGGCATGAACCACGCCGGTGAGATCAGCCCGCTCACGCGTATGGCGCGGCCGCATATTGCTGTCATCACGAACGTGCTGCCCGTGCACGTCGGCAATTTTTCCGATGGCGAGCAAGGTGTCGCGAAGGCCAAGGCTGAAATCTTCGAGGGGCTGGAGCCGGGCGGCATCGTCGTGCTGCCGCGGGACAGCCGGCATTACAGCGTGCTCGATAGGGCCGCAGCGGTGCGAGGCGCGCGCATTCTTACGTTCGGTACGACCGCGGACGCCTATGTTGCCGCGCGTGAGATCGCTCTCGGCGATACGGGCAGCGATATCGTTGCCGAGATTGGTGGCACTGCTTTGCGCTATCGCCTCGGAACGGTTGGTGCACACATCGCCGTCAACTCGCTGGCCGTGGTTGCAACGCTCGATGCCCTGCATCTGTCGCTTGCCTCATGCGCGAAGCCACTTGCCGGCATCACGCCGCCGGTTGGTCGGGGCGCGCGTACGGCTTTCAATGCAGGGATCCTGCTGATCGACGAGAGCTACAACGCCAACCCCGCCTCCATGCGCGCGGCCATCGCGGTCCTCGGTGCGGTTTCGCGCGCAAACTATCCGCGCCGCATTGCCGTTCTCGGTGACATGCTGGAGTTGGGCGATGGCGCGGAAGGCTATCATCTCGGGCTCGCCGAACCGCTCGCGGCTTCCGAAGCCGACGTCGTCTTCGCGTGCGGCTCGAACATGCAGAAGCTCTACGAGACGCTGCCGAAAGAACGCCGCGGCGCCTGGGCACCAGATTCGAGTGCGCTCATCCCCCACGTCGTGGATGCACTTGAGGCTGGTGATGTCGTGATGGTCAAAGGCTCGCTCGGCAGCCGCATGGCGCCGATCGTCGCGGCGATCAAGGCGAAGTTTGGCACGGCATAATTCCTCGCCCCACATTGTGCGCAGTTCAAACCGAAGGTTTGACGCCGAGGCGTGGCGCGCATTCGCGCGCCAAACCGCGCACAATGTGGGGCGAGGTATCGAGGTGAGCCGGTGGCAAACGCGGGCGATTGCGCAAGCGGCCGCCCCTCATCCTAACCTTCTCCCCGTAAGCACGGGAAGAAGGGACCAGTAGTGCCAGCTGCGAGCGACGACTTCATAAAGGCGGGTG
>DATMRT010000105.1:0-42002 GCA_035565975.1 Hyphomicrobiaceae bacterium | reverse complement strand
CCCGCCGGCGAGAGAATGTGGACGAGATGGACGTGGCGCTTCGCCAGCACGCCATCGGCGGCATGGCCTTCGCCATGGGCCGCACCGTGCTCTGCTGCGCTCAGAACCAGCGACGCAGCTCGCACGAGAGCTGCTCGTGCGCCCCCAGCGTCGTCAGCAGTGTGGAGGGGGCAAGGCGCATCCTCTGCGACATGCGCCGGCGTCCGCCACTGCGGAGGTTCACCAAGGGTGGCGAAATGGTTTCAACGACCACGAAGAAGGGCACATTCCAGCGACGGCGGCCCGCGCGGTACGACTCGTGTGATTTCTCACCCATACCGCAGGTCAACCGGCAGTGTCGCCGCGAGTGCTGACTGGAGCGTGCGGCGTCGAGATCGCCTAACGGGATGTGGATTTGGCACCCGGCGGAAGCAACGCGAACTGTAGCAGCAGATTGCGCTGCAGGAATTTGTTGTAGTTGTCGTCCGACAGGATGGTGATCACGGTCTCGCCGGTCGGCGCCTTGTGAACGGCAACAGCCTCCATGTTGTCGATCTCGTAGCTCATGTCGGACAAAATCAGGGTCTCGCCCTCGATGACGCGGCCCGGCTTCAGTTCGTCAGCAGGGATGAGACGCAGGCGCATCCTGACACCCTCGGACATACGGAAGCGTCGCTCGAGGATCAGCACCGACCCGTCGTCGAGGGACGCGGCTCCGGTCAGCGCGAAGCCGCCAATATCCTTGAAAGATAGCTGTTTCGGCGCCCCTTTGCCCAGCACCCAGCCGGTGTGATGATCGTTCTCATCTCGAAGGTCCTCGGCAAAGGCGACGATCGCGCCTCGAAATAGACCCCCTCGCAGGACGGTGACGGCTTCGAGCCCCGTGTTGCTCTTCGTGCGGCGTGCGCCGGCTGGAAGCGAGATGAGGCTCGTCGGCTTGCCGAGCTCACCATTCAGGATGGGGTACCGTGCGATACGGCGATTGCGTTCGAAGGCGACGAGCGCCACGCCGCTCTTGAGCGTTCCAGACAGCAGGGCGATCTCCTCCGCATCGGCATCCCGCTTGCGCGTAAGCGGCCGGCCATTGAGCGCAAGGAGGGGCCCCATGCGGGCCTTGCCGATCCCGCTCGGCGACTTGCCCGCATAGGTGATCTCGCCCGAGAGCCAATGTCCTTGGTCCGAGATCGCAAGAAGGTGGCGTCCGTCTGGTGCGACGATCAGGCCCGAAAAACCACCGAAGCGCGCGTCGGGCGATGAAAGCACGAGACCACCACGGAACTCGAGCCGACCGAATCGCTTCGAGTTGCCAAGGCCGCGCTGATAGCTTTCGAGGCGGCGCGCCGTCACCTCCACCGCCGACGTTTTGTTCGTGGCAGTCGCAGCTTTCTGAGCGGCAACCGGGGAGACCGGGCTGATCAGCGCGCTGGCGACCAAGACGGCAACCGCGAGGCACGTGGCGCGATACAGGTGCCAACGAAACGTCTCAGGTCTCATGAATGGGTCCCGCCAACCGAATTCGCTATTGCCCCGGATAGAAAAAGCGCCGGCACTTCGCATGCCGGCGCCCGAAAGCTCTTCAGCGCCGCAACTAACTAACGACGCGCACCGGCTGGAACTGCATGTCCACGACCTTCACCACGCGCCGGACCGGTCGTCTCCTCGAACAGCTCGACGAGCTTGTCCGTCATGGCGCCGGCGAGCTCGGTCGGGTCCGTGATCGTCACGGCGCGGCGGTAGTAACGCGTCACGTCGTGGCCGATGCCGATCGCGATCAGCTCCACCGGCGACTTGGTCTCGATTTCCTCGATCACCTGGCGCAGGTGCCGCTCGAGATAGCAACCTGTATTCACCGACAGCGTCGAATCATCGACCGGCGCACCATCGGAGATCATCATCAGAATGCGGCGGTGCTCGGGCCGGCCGAGCAGGCGGTTGTGCGCCCAGGCCAGCGCCTCGCCGTCGATGTTCTCCTTGAGCAGGCCCTCGCGCATCATGAGCGCAAGCGACTGCTTGGCCCGGCGCCAGGGTGCGTCGGCGCGCTTGTAGACGATGTGGCGCAGATCGTTGAGGCGGCCCGGCGCGGCGGGCTTGCCGGCGGCAAGCCACGCCTCACGCGATTGCCCGCCTTTCCAGGCCCGTGTCGTGAAACCAAGGATCTCGACCTTGACGCCGCAGCGTTCCAGCGTACGCGCGAGAATGTCGGCGCAGCAGGCCGCGACCATGATCGGCCGCCCGCGCATGGAGCCCGAATTGTCGATCAGCAGCGTCACGACGGTGTCGCGGAAATCCGTGTCGCGCTCGTGCTTGAAGGAAAGCGCGTGCATCGGATCGATCACGACGCGGGTAAGACGCGCCGTGTCGAGCAGACCTTCCTCGAGATCGAAATCCCAGGCGCGGTTCTGCTGCGCGAGCAACTTGCGCTGCAGCTTGTTGGCGAGCCGGGAGACGGCGCTCGAGAGATTGCGCAGCTCCTTGTCGAGGAAGGCGCGCAGGCGCTCGAGCTCGTCGGGAGTGGAAAGTTCGGCCGCCTCGATCTCCTCGTCGAAGGTCTTGTTGAAGACCTTGTAGCCGAACCGCTCCGGATCATCGAGAACGTTGGTGTTCGGCCGCCAGGGCTCGTTCGTCTCCGCACTCTCGTCGCCTTCCGCGTCGAGGTCAAAGTCCTCGGTCTCGCCGGCATCGGAGGCCTCGGTGGTCTCGCCCTCTTCGCCCTCGGCCTGCTGTTCGTCGTTGGCCTGCTCGTCGGACTCGGCGCTGTCCTCGCTGTCCTGCGTCTCGGACTCGCCGCCGTCGGGCTGCTGCTCGTCGTCGCTCTCGCCCTCCTCCTTCTCGCCGTCGGCGAGTTCCTCGGAAAGCTCGAGATCGCGCAGCATGTCGCGCATCAGGCGGCCGAACTTGGACTGGCTGGTCGCGGCCTCTCCCATGCGCTCGAGCGTCGTCGCGGCGCGCTCCTCGACCCACGGGCGCCAGACGTCGACCAGGGCCTGCGCCGAAGCGGGCGGTTTCAGGCCCGTCAAGCGCTCGCGCACGATGAGTGAAAGGGCCTCTTCGATCGGCGCTTCAGCTCGCTCGGTCACGTGCGCGAAGCGGCCGTGAGCGTACTGGTCCTCGACCTTGGCGGTGAGGTTCGACGCCATGCCCTGCATGCGGTTGCAGCCGATGGCCTCGACACGCGCGCGCTCGACGGCCTCGAAAACCGTCCGCGCCGGCCCAGCGCTCGGAACGAGGCGCTTGTGCACTTTCTCGTCATGCATGGCGGCTGTCAGCGCGAGGCTGTCGGCCCAGCCGCGAATGACGGCGATCTCTTTCTTGGAAGGCGCGCGCGACGGCTCGGGGAGCTGCATGGCCTTGCCGTCGAGCTCGGGTTTCCCCGGCGCGTACGTAACCTGCATCTCCTCGTCGCCCGCGATCGCGCGCGCGCAGAGACCAAGCACGCGCTTGAACGGCTCGGTCGGGGTTTCTTTCTTCTTCGGAGGCGTGGCCACGCGGTCAGTGTCCCTTTCGGTTCCGAAGTCCGCACGGCATCACCCGGGACCGAAACAGATCCGGCGGGCAATGCCGTGGAGGCACGCGCGCTAGCTCAGCGCGACATTGGCTGCGCTTTCGGGGAGTTCCTCGCCGAAGCAGCGCTGGAAGAATTCCGCGACCAGCGGTCGCTCGAGCTCGTCGCACTTGTTGAGGAACGTCATGCGGAAGGCGAAACCGATATTGCCGAAGATCTCGGCATTCTCGGCCCACGTCAGCACCGTGCGCGGGCTCATCACCGTCGACAGATCGCCATTGATGAACGCCTGACGCGTCAGATCGGCGACCCGCACCATGTTGTTGACGATCTTCTTCTTGGCGTCGCTCTTCTGGAAAGCCTTGGCCTTGGAGAGAACGATGCCGACCTCGTCGTCATGCGGCAGGTAGTTGAGCGTTGCGACGATCGACCAGCGGTCCATCTGGCCCTGGTTGATCTGCTGCGTGCCGTGATAGAGGCCCGAAGTGTCGCCGAGGCCGATCGTGTTCGTCGTCGAGAAGAGACGGAACGCAGGATGCGGCCGGATGACTTTCGACTGGTCGAGCAGCGTCAGCTTGCCCGAAACCTCGAGCACGCGCTGGATAACGAACATGACGTCCGGCCGACCGGCGTCGTACTCGTCGAAGACGAGCGCAACGTTGTTCTGCAGCGCCCAGGGCAGGATGCCCTCGCGGAACTCGGTGACCTGCTTGCCGTCCTTGAGCACGATCGCGTCCTTGCCGACGAGATCGATGCGCGAGACGTGACTGTCGAGGTTCACGCGCACGCATGGCCAATTGAGGCGGGCGGCGACCTGCTCGATATGCGTCGACTTGCCGGTACCGTGATATCCCTGGATCATCACGCGGCGGTTGTGCTTGAAGCCCGCGAGGATCGCGAGCGTCACTTCCCGGTTGAAGAGATAATCGGGGTCGAGATCCGGAACATGCGAGTCAGCTTTCGAGTACGCTGGCACTTCCATGTCGGAATCAATATTGAACGTCTCGCGCACCGAGACGGTCTTGTCCGGAAGGCCGGGGATGCCGGCGTTAGCTGAAGCGCGCATAGTTTCGCTGTTCCGCAGGTCCATGGAATCGCCCCCACGTGCTGTCCCGCGACGGATCGCTGATGTCTTGGGGACGATCGAGTTTGGCTGATGGGCCGGTCAAACGAGACCTGCCTGTTTGAGGTAATTATAGGCTTGTATGATCTCGCGCAACTTGTCTTCGGCGCCGCGGTCGCCCCCATTGGCATCGGGGTGGTGCCGCTTTACCAGCTCCTTGAACCGCGCCTTTATTTCCGCCCCCTGGGCGGTTTCCGTTAGATTCAGGGCCTCGAACGCCTTGCGCTCGAGCGGTTTCAAGGCCCGCCGCGGTGCCTGACCTGCCGTGCCATGCGTTACGGCATCGCTGTCATCCAGTACGTGATGGGGGTCGTGCACCCCGTGGCGGGCGAAGTGCGCGTACCGGCGAGCCCTGGCATTGCCGACATTAGGCTCGGAGAGGTTGTCCGTACCCCCCTTATCCGCTCCCAGCTTCCACGTCGGCCGGTGCCCGGTGATCGCCTCCTTGCGGAAGTCCTCGATCTCGGCGTCGCTCATGCCCGCAAAGTAGTTGTATGAGGCGTTGAACTGCCGGACGTGGTCCAGGCAGAAATGATAGTAGTCGTTATCGCGACCGCGACCGCGCGGCGCCTTGTAGTCGCCTGGCGCGGAGCAACCCTTCCACTGGCATACGTGGGAAGGCTCCTCGGCCTCGCGCGGCGCGGAAGGGCTGACCCTGATCTGGTCGAAGTATTTCGAGTCGAGCTTCATCAACTTGCTATTATGATCCAGCGCGGCCGCACCGCACAAGCGGTCACCCCGACACGACGGGAAGGCGTTGCACCGACGCCACCGGAATATTCTTCCCTCGCGCCTATCGCGGCTCGCGAACCATGCTCAGATACGTCGGATCGAACTCCGCGACCTCCTGAAGGCGCGCCCAGTCCAGTACTGAGATCGTGTGGTGCGTCCAACTTATCAAGCGTTCGCGCCGAAGACTTTGTATGACGCGATTCATGTGAACGACCGATAAACCGAGCACATCCGCCATTTCTGCCTGCGAAAGCGGAAAATGGAAACTTCCGTCCGTCGCGCGGCGCACACCGCGCAGGCGCGCATAGAGCTCACATATCAGGTGCGCCAATTGAGACTTTCGCGATCGGCGCCCCATGGCGACGATCCACTCGCGGTGGATGGCACCGTCCACCAGCGTATCCAGCCACAGCAGCCGCGTCAGGTGCGGTGCCCGCTCGGTGATCATCTGCAGGCCCGCGTGATCCGCGAAGGCCACGTGGCACGGCGAGAGCGCCACGATGCCATGATCCATGGTCTTCAGCAGAAAGGCGTGCAGATCGACGAAATCGCCGGCCACATGCAGGGCCGTTATCTGCCGCCCGCCATCAGCGAGCAGCTTATAGCGAGCGGCGAAACCATCGACCAGCAGACTGCTGTAGGCCGGGCGCGAGCCGACGGTGACGATATCGTCGCCGGTCGCGAATTGCGCCTCTTTCGCGATCACTGAAGAAAGAAGGCGGGCTTCATCCTCGGAAACAGTGTCGTGCTGCCCCAGATTGAGCAGCAGGGGTTCCAGGAGGGACATTCCATTACGACCAGCGGCTAGAAAGGTTCACAATTCCAAGCCGCCGATTATAACAGTTTCGCGCCATTCGTCTTCGAACATGCTACTGACTTGAGATCACGTCCTTTTCAGTAGTCCCAACATTTGACGTCCGCTTAACATTTGTTCTCGCGGAATGGGCTAAGCTTGATGCATCCTGGGCGATGATCCGGTCCAGGCCTTGAAGAAGGGGGCCTTCTGCAGAATGTCCGCTGACAAGAGAATCCGCGAAAAGCTCATGGTTGCGTTTGAGCCGACCAGGCTCGACGTCATCAACGAGTCGCACCTTCACGCGGGACATCGCAGCTCTCCGGGGACCGGCGAGAGCCACTACCGCGTCCTGATCGTATCTCCGGCCTTTACCGGTAAGTCGCGGGTCGCGCGCCATCGCATGGTGAATGACGCTCTCGCGGATGAGCTCAAGGGCCGGGTTCACGCCCTAGCCCTTGCCACGTACGCGCCCGACGAACCCATCCGCTGATGCAGGAACGGATCTCCATGAGCCTCGCCCTCCTGAAAGAGCGGATTTCCCACGAATTCGGCACGCCCGCCGTGGTGGTCGATCTCGATCGCGTGGAAAAAAACATTGCGCGCGTGCAGGCCCTTTGCGAGGCGGCCGGCGTCAACAACCGCCCGCACATAAAGACTCACAAGAGCCCGATCCTCGCCAAGATGCAGATTGCGGCCGGCGCGCGCGGCATCACCTGCCAGAAGCTGGGCGAGGCCGAGGTCATGGCCGCCGCCGGCATCGAGGACATCCTCGTTAGCTACAACCTGATCGGCGCAGCAAGATCCGGCCGGCTGGGGGCGCTCAGAAAGCGCTCGGACGTGACCATCTGCGCGGACAATCCGGTGACGCTTGCGGCGTACGCCGAAGCTGCGGAAAGCGCCGAAGCGCCGATCGGGGTGATGATCGAATGCGACACCGGCCGCAAGCGCGCGGGCGTCGAGACGCCGAAAGAAGCGATCCACCTTGCCCGGATCGTGCGCGACACCAGCGGCCTCGAGTTTCGTGGGCTGCTGTTCTATCCGACCGAAAGCGGCTGGGATGCCGCGCAGCGCTTCCACGATGAGGCCGTGGCGGGATTGCGCGCGCTCGACCTCGAGCCGGGCATCGTCTCGACCGGCGGCACGCCGAACCTGCCCAATATCGGCAAGCTCGCCGGCGCCACCGAACACCGCGCTGGCACGTACATCTTCAACGACCGCATGATGATCGCGTGCGGCCAGGCCACCGAGGACGACTGCGCGCTCCATGTCTTTGCGACGGTCGTCAGCCGGGCAGGCCCCGAGCGAGGCATTCTCGATTCAGGCTCCAAAACGCTGACCGCCGATCCGGGCGGCGACTTGGACGGCTATGGGCACATTCTGGAGTACCCGCGGGCACGAATTGCCGCTTTCTCCGAGGAGCACGGCTTCCTCGACCTCTCGCGTACCAATGAGCGGCCTGATGTCGGCGAGGTGGTGCGCATCATCCCGAACCACGTTTGTGTGGTCGTGAACATGGTCGACCAGCTTATTGCCGTGCGCAACAACGAGATCGTCGACGTCCTGCCGGTGGCGGCGCGCGGCAAGCTCGTGTGAGCACGCGCAAATCTCCCTCCCCCTTGGCGGGAGGAAGCGCGTTGGGACTGTTGCGCAGACTTCACTTACACTGCAGCGCTCAGCACGGTGTCCGCGCCGGTGGTGACGGTGTCGGCGAGGCCGGGCGCGGCGGTCGCAAGGTTCTCCGCAAAGAAACGTGCGATCGCGATACGGCCAGCACTGTCAGTCCCGCCTTCACGGACGACGGCCAGCGCACCGCGCGCCAGATAGACGCCGCCGGAGGCAAGACCGAAGAGGCGCAGATAGGGCTGCGCGCCGGCAAGCGCGGCTTCCGGGTTCTTCTGCAGCGCCCCGCCGAGCCAGCGAGACGCCACGGCGAGGGCATCGACGGCAGCGCCAAGCCGCTCGCCCATGCGGCCGAACTCGGGCCGATTGGATGCCTTCACTTCAGCGACTGTCTGCGCCAACTCGGCGATGTAAGCCTCCGCGACCTTGCCGCCCTCAAGCGGTAGCTTGCGTGTCAGAAGGTCGATGGCCTGGATGCCGTTCGTTCCTTCGTAGATCGGTAGAATGCGGGCATCACGATAGTGCTGGGCGGCACCCGTTTCCTCAATGAAGCCCATGCCGCCGTGGATCTGCACGCCGATCGAGGCGACTTCCATGCCGATGTCTGTCGAGAAAGCCTTCGCGATTGGCGTCAGGAGCGCGGCGCGCGCCGCTGCCTTCGCGCGGGTTTCGGCGTCCTTGGCTGTGTGCGACACATCGAGCTCGCGGGCGGTCACGAGACAGATCGCGCGCGCTGCCTGCGTTAGCGCGCGCATGGTGAGCAGGCTCCGCCTGATGTCGGCATGCGCGATGATCGGGCTCATCTCGCTCGCCGGGACACCGGGCGCGCGGCCCTGCTTGCGCTCGTTGGCATAGTCGGTCGCGCGCTGCGTCGCGCGCTCGGCGATTGCGACGCCTTGCACGCCGACGGCGAGACGCGCCGCATTCATCATGATGAACATGGTGTTGAGGCCGCGATTCTCCTCGCCCACCAGATAGCCGACGGCGCCTTCGCCTTTCTCGCCGTACTTCATGACCGCCGTCGGGCTCGCATGAATGCCGAGCTTGTGCTCGAGGCTTGCCGCGACGAGATCATTGCGGGCACCGAGCGAGCCGTCCGTATTGACGAGATACTTCGGCACCAGAAAGAGCGAGATGCCCCGCGTGCCGGCCGGCGCATCGGGAAGCCGCGCGAGCACCATGTGGATGATGTTCTCGGTCAGCTCGTGATCGCCATACGTGATGAAGATCTTGGTGCCGAATATGCGGTACGTGCCGTCCGGCTGCTTGACCGCCTTGGTGGTCAGATGGCCGAGGTCTGAGCCTGCGTGCGGCTCGGTCAGGTTCATCGTCCCCGTCCATTCGCCCGAGACCATCTTCGGAAGGTACTTGTTCTTCAGTTCTTCCGAGCCGTGCAACGAGAGCGCGTCGATCGCGCCCTGCGTGAGTAGAGGGCAAAGGCCGAACGAGAGATTGGCGGAGTTCCAGATCTCGCAGGCAGCCATGGAAACCATCTCGGGCAAGCCCTGGCCGCCATACTCCGGCGGACATGGCAGGGCCGACCATCCACCCTCCGAGAAGGCGCTGTAGGCCTCCTTCCAGCCGGGCGGCGTCACGACCTTTCCCTCGACGAGGCGCGAACCGGTACGGTCGCCCGGCACATTGAGCGGGTCGAGCACCTCGCTCGCGAAGCGGCCCGCCTCCTCGATGACCGCGCGTATTGTCTCTTCGTCGACCTCGACGGTTCCGTCGGCCACAAGCTCAGGGAGGCCGGCTGCGGTCTTGAGCGCAAAGACGATGTCGTCTACTGGAGCGCGGTACGTCATGGCAGATAGTCCTCAGTGCTGGGACAATAAGGCTTGGCCGCACAATAGGCGCTCGTGTCCCGATTCCAAAGTTCGCCGAGCAGCGAGAATAGCACGCTCGGCAGCTCCTCACTTGATCCCACATCGAAAGTCCCATGCCCATCCGCCCCGCCACTGCCGATGCGATCGCCCAAGCCGCAGCGGCGCTCAGGGACGGCCAGCTCGTCGCCTTCCCGACCGAGACGGTCTATGGACTCGGCGCGGATGCGACCAACGCGCGGGCTGTCGCCGCCATCTTCGAGGCTAAGGGCCGGCCGCGGTTCAATCCGCTGATCGCGCATATTGCCGATACCGGGGAGGCTGTGCGCCTCGCTGTGTTCGGGCCTCCTGCGCAAGCGCTCGCGGCAGCCTTCTGGCCCGGCGCGCTCACGCTGGTCCTGAAAAAGCGGCCCGATTGCCCGATCGTGGATCTGGCCACGGCTGGGCTCGAGACAGTGGCATTGCGCGTTCCAGCGCATCCTGTTGCCCGGGCGTTGCTCCGGGCGGCGGCGCGCCCGATCGCGGCCCCCTCTGCCAACCGGTCCGGGCACGTGAGCCCCACGACGGCCGCGCACGTCGAAGCCGACCTCGGCGAGAGGGTAGCGCTCATTCTCGATGATGGGCCCTGCGGCATCGGGATCGAGTCGACGGTCGTGGATGTGTCCGGCAGCGAGCCAGTGCTTCTGCGCGCAGGCGGCGTGACGCGCGAGGCCATCGAGGCCGCGCTCGGCACCCCCTTGGCACGCCATTCGGACGATGCCGAGCGCCCGACCTCACCCGGCCAGCTCGCGAGCCACTACGCGCCGCGCGCGGCCGTGCGGCTCAATGCCGTGCGACCTCTGGCTGGCGAAGCCTTTCTCGCATTTGGCCCAACCGCGCCTGTCCACGACGGTCCGACAATCAACCTCAGCCCAAGCGGCGATCTGGTCGAAGCCGCGGCGAGCTTGTTCGCTGCGCTCCGCCTGCTCGACGCCTCGGGCGCCGCGACGATCGCTGCCATGCCCATCCCCGAAGCCGGCCTGGGCGAGGCGATCAACGATCGCCTGCGCCGGGCGGCCGCCCACTGAACCAATGAGCACATTCCCCCACGCGGCCGTCTTCTTCGCGCTCGCCTCGGCATTCCTGTTCGCGCTGACGAACCATTTTCAGAGCCTCGGCCTCGAGAACTCGGACGCCCGCACCGGCTCGCTGATCAATATCGCGACCGGGGCGGTCTTCTATTGGTTGCTGACGCCGTTCTTTCTGGAGAGCTGGCATTGGTCCACCTGGGGCATGGTGCTTTTTGCCCTGGTTGGGATCATCCGGCCGTCCCTGTCCTCGTTCTTGGCCATCCAGAGCATTCATATGCTGGGGCCGACGCTGACCAGCGCGCTGACGGCTTCGGCACCCATCTTCGGGGCGCTTTTCGCGATTTTCCTGCTCAGCGAGGAACTCGACTTCAAGACTGCGATCGGGATCGCGGCCGTGATCGCCGGCGCCGTGGTCGCGAGTTACCGGAGGCAAGGCCTCATCCGCGACTGGCCGTTGTGGGCAATAACCCTGCCGGTCGGGGCGGCCTTTGTCCGTGCAACTGGTCACGCGGTGACGAAGCTCGGCCTCGAGAGTGCGCCGAGCCCCTCCTTTGCGGTGCTCGTGTCCAACACGGTTTCTCTTGTGATCGCGGTGGCGGCATTCCGCATCGAAGGCCGGCCCGTTAGCGGGACCCCAAAATCCTTCTTGTGGTTTGTCGCCTCAGGGCTGGCGGCCGCCGTCTCGCTACACTTCCTGAACTCGGCGCTTCAGATCGGCGACCTCGTATCCGTGGTGCCGATCGTCTCGGCAACGCCGGTGTTCACGATGCTGCTCGGACTGTTTGTTTTCCGGCGCGAGCATTTTTCGTGGCGAATGGCGGCCACCATCGCCCTGGTCGTGCCGGGGGTCATGCTCGTGGCGCTCAATTAGGGATGCAGGGTGATATAAAAAGCAAGGACCGGAGGGCAGATATCTGCAGCCTCCGGCCTCTAGAACTCGAACAGCGAAATCTTTCGAACGGGGCGGCCCTTACGGTGCCCCGCAGGCACGTCACTTCTTCTTCGCAGCCTTCTTGGCCGGCTTCTTCGCGGCCTTCTTGGCCGGAGCCTTCTTCGCAGCAGCTTTCGCCATTTCAGTGTCTCCGTATATCTGTCGAGTTCCACGCACGAATCACTCGTGCGCAAAAAAGCTTTGCTGTTTTTCAAACCGAATGTTGACAGGCAATTTGAAAACTCCCGTGAAAAGCTTTCATCTTGGCCACAGAGTGTGGCGATAAATCCTCAACTTCAGCCAGTTGACGCCCCTCACTTCAGCTGCCGCGTGAAACCACGCCGCCTTTTCGCGCTATGCCGAGGCACTTAGCGAATGGCGCCGAGTCATGCGCCGGCCGCAGATGGCCCTTGCGCTGCAACCCCCGCGACGCAAGCAGGAGCGCTTGCCGGCTGTCCGCGCGGCCACTACGATCGTCCGGACATATGCAGGGATCGCGGCGGAGGCCCTTCCGCTGAAGCGCCCCAAATTTCGAGGGAGGAGCCAACGATGGAAGCCACGACAGAAGATCGCTGGCAGAAGGTGGTCTACGACACGCTCAAAAAAAACGGCGTCACCGTCTTCAGCTATGTGCCGGACGCTGGCCATCGCATGGCCATCGATCTCTCGCTGGCCGACCCGGACGTCCATTCGGTGGCGCTGACCACTGAGGAGGAGGGTGTGGCGCTGGCTGCCGGCGCCCATCTCGGTGGCGCCCGATCCGCACTCCTCATGCAGAGCAGCGGCCTCGGCAATTGCATCAACTTCTTCTCGATGATTACGGGCGGCAAGTTTCCGTTTCTTACGGTCCTCTCCATGCGCGGCGACTACGGCGAAGGCAATCCCTGGCAGATGGGCATGGGCAAGGCTGTCCGACCGATCCTCGACACCATGGGCTTTGTGACCATCGAGATCACGCAGAAGGACGAGGTTGAGCGCGCGATCGATGCCGCCTGCACCATGGCCTTCCAGTCGGGAGAGGCGGTTGCCGTCCTCCTGACGCAGAAGCTCATTGGCGCGAAGAAGTTCTGAGGGGGCAGGAAACATGGCCAAATCATCAGAGGCGAAAACCGCCCCGAAGTTCGATCTCGATCGCAGCGTTGCGGTTCCCCAGCTCATAGGCAAGCAGGAGGACTTCCTCTTCATCGGCGGCTTGGCGGGCACCGCCAAGGACCTCGCCGCGATCACCAACGACGGTTCGAACTACTACGGCATGGCCGGCGCCATGGGTGCTGCCGTTTCCATGGGGCTCGGACTGGCGCTGGCGCGTCCGGACAGGAAGGTGGTGGTCGCGACTGGCGACGGCGAGCTCCTCATGAACATCGGCGCGCTCGCGACGGCCAGTGTCTTGAACCCGCCCAACCTGCGCATTCTCTGCGTCGACAACGGCCACTACGGCGAGACGGGCTATCAGAAGAGTCACACGAGCCTCGGCGTCGACCTCGAGCAGATGGCCATCGGCGCGGGCATCAAGTCGACGATGACGGTCGAGACGCAGGACCAAATCGCGGCGGGCGCGCGGATGCTGCGCGAGAGCAATGGCACCTGCTTCGTGCTGCTGCGCGTAAAGCCCGAGGACGGCCCGAAGTTCAAGCGCGACATGGACCCTGCCTCGACGCGCGTGCGCTTTCTTCAGGGCATGAAGAAGAAGGCCTGACGAGTTGCCTATAGCGCCCGACCGGCTAGCCCGGCCGGGCGTGGGGCGCGAGCTCCGCAAGCGCGCGCGTGTAGACATCGCGCTTGAAGGGCACGATCAGATCGACCAGCTCGTCGACCGCGGCCCAGCGCCAGGCATCGAACTCCTGAGCGTGTCCCTGGGGAACGATGTTGATCTCGCTTTCATCACCATTAAAGCGCACGGCGAACCAGACCTGCTTCTGGCCACGGTACTTGCCGCCCCACGTTACAGGCTGCAATTCCTTCGGTAGATCGTAGGTCAGCCAATCGTGTGTGCGGCCAAGAATGGAGACCGAGCACATGCCGGTCTCCTCGCAGAGCTCGCGCAATGCGGCGGCTTGCGGGTCTTCGCCCTCGTCGATGCCGCCTTGGGGCATTTGCCACCAGCGGTCGAACGAGCCGCCGCTCTCCTTGCCGGCCCGGCCGATGACGCGGCGGCCGACCCATACGAGGCCGGCCCGGTTCACGGCCATGATGCCGACGCAAGGGCGATATCCGAGCGGCGCTGTGTTCATCGTCGTCACTGTCGGAGGCTCAGACAATACCCTCGGACTTGAGTTTCGCGATCTCCTCGGCGGACTTGCCGAGCGACTTCAAAACGTCGTCCGTGTGCTCGCCGAGAACAGGCGGCCCGATCTTGTGCTCGACCGGCGTGGCGGAGAACCGCATCGGCCCGCGAATGAGCGGCACCTTGCCTGCCGTCTTGTGCGGCATCTCGATCTTCATGCCGCGCGCCTGGACCTGTGGGTCCTCGAAGACTTCCTTGAGGTTGTTGATCGGCCCGCAGGGAACGCCCGCGGCTTCGAGTGCTTTCACCCACTCGGCCGTCGTCCGCTTCATCATGATAGGTTCGAGCAGTTCGTCGAGCGCATCGCGGTTTGTCACGCGCGCACCGTTGGTCGCGAAGCGCGGATCCTTCGCGAGGTGCATCGCGTCGGCCTCCTGGCAGAGTTTGACGAACAGATTGTCGTTGCCGCACGCCAGGATGATGTTGCCGTCCTTCGTCTTCACGGACTGATAGGGAACGATGTTCGGATGCGTATTGCCGAGGCGGCCCGGTGGCTCGCCGGTTGCGAGATAGTTGCCGCCTTGGTTGGCGAGGATGGCGACCTGTGTGTCGAGCAGCGCCATGTCGATGTACTGGCCGACGCCCGTCTCGGCGCGATGTGCGATCGCCGCGCATACGGCAATGGTCGAGTACATGCCCGTCATGATGTCGACGATCGGCACGCCTGCGCGCTGCGGCCCGCCGCCCGGCTTGTTGTCGCGCTCGCCGGTCACGCTCATGAAACCGCCCATGCCCTGGACCATGAAGTCATAGCCCGGCTTCTCGCGGTACGGGCCCGTCTGTCCAAAACCTGTGATCGAGCAGTAGATGATCTTGGGACTGATCTTCTTGATGTCCTCGTAGCCTAGGCCATACCGATTGAGGTCGCCGGTCTTGTAGTTCTCGAGGAAAACATCGGCATTCTTAGCAAGCTCGCGCACGATAGCCTGACCGGCGGGCTTGGAGACGTCTATCGTGATCGACTTCTTGCCGCGGTTCGCGCACATGAAATAGGCGGACTCGGTTGTCTCCTTGCCACTTTCGTCCTTCACCCATGGCGGGCCGAAAGCGCGCGAGTCGTCGCCCTTCTTGGGACGCTCGACTTTGGTCACATCGGCGCCGAGATCGGCGAGGTTCTGGGCACACCAGGGACCTGCGAGGACGCGCGTAAGGTCCAGAACACGGATATGCGAGAGAGGCCCCGGCATCGGCGATTCCTTGTGTGTTTTGTTGGTCGTGGTTGCCCAAAGTCTTAAGTGCGGGCTCGGGCGGGCGCAAGGGCGCTCCTAAGCAGGCCGGGCTGCGCTGGCCATGTAGTTGACGTCGAGGTCCTTCGAGAGGGACCAGGCGTCGGTCAGCGGATTGTAGACGAGACCTTCCCGTGTGTTCATACCGAGACCGGCGGCCTGAGCGTGGCGGGCAAGCTCATCGGGCGTCACGAAACGGTCCCACTGATGCGTACCGACCGGCAGCCAGCGCAGGATGTACTCAGCGCCGACGATGGCGAGTGCATAAGCCTTGAGCGTCCGGTTGATCGTCGAGAGGATCATCAGTCCGCCCGGGCGCACGAGCTTGGCGCAGGTGGCGAGGAAAGCCGCGACATCCGGCACATGCTCGACGACCTCGAGGCAGAGCACGCAGTCGAACGTGTGGCCTTCGGCGGCCAGATCCTCGACCAAGGCGGAGCGGTACGCGATTGAGAGGCCTTGCCCTTCGGCGTGGCGCCGCGCGGCTTCGATGTTCTCGGTGGCCGGGTCGATGCCCATAACGGATGCGCCCAGGCGCGCCACGGGCTCGCTCACGAGCCCGCCACCGCAGCCGATATCGAGGACGGTCAGACCTTCGAAAGGCCGGAGACCACCGCTAGGCAGCGAGTAATGCCGCACGATCTCCTGGCGGATGAAGGCCAGGCGCGCGGACCCGAGCTTGTGCAAGGGGCGGAACTTGCCGTTCGGGTCCCACCACTCCGCGGCAAGCGCCGCGAAGCGCCTGACCTCGGCATCGTCGAGTGTCCCCGTCTCAGAGCGGACCGCGGCCATCGCCCGTCCTCCCCGAAAATCAGGTGTTCATGCTCTGGAAGAATTCGCTGTTGGTCTTCGTCGACTTGAGCTTGTCGATGAGGAACTCGATCGCATCCATCGTACCCATGGGGTTCAGGATGCGGCGGAGCACGTAGACCTTCTTGAGCTGGTCGCGCGGCACGAGCAGGTCTTCCTTGCGCGTGCCCGAGCGGGCCACGTCGATCGCGGGGAAGACGCGCTTATCGGAAACCTTGCGGTCGAGGATGATTTCCGAGTTACCGGTGCCCTTGAACTCTTCGAAGATGACCTCGTCCATGCGGCTGCCGGTCTCGATCAGCGCCGTCGAGATGATGGTGAGCGAGCCGCCTTCCTCGATATTGCGGGCCGCGCCGAAGAACCGCTTCGGACGCTGCAGCGCGTTCGAATCGACGCCGCCCGTCAGCACCTTGCCCGAGGAGGGCACGACGGTGTTGTAGGCGCGGCCGAGGCGGGTGATCGAGTCGAGCAGGATGACCACGTCGCGCTTGTGCTCGACAAGGCGCTTGGCCTTCTCGATGACCATCTCCGAAACCTGCACGTGACGGGAGGGCGGCTCGTCGAAGGTCGAGGAAATGACCTCGCCGTTCACCGAGCGCTGCATGTCCGTGACTTCTTCCGGGCGCTCATCGATCAGGAGGACGATCAGATAGCACTCGGGATGGTTGGTCGAGATCGACCGGGCGATGTTCTGGAGGACGACCGTCTTACCGGTACGGGGCGGGGCGACGATGAGCGCGCGCTGCCCTTTGCCGATGGGCGCCACGATGTCGATAACGCGGGCCGAGAGATCCTTGATGGTCGGATCCTCGATTTCCATCTTGAGCCACTCGGTCGGATAGAGCGGGGTCAGGTTGTCGAAGTGCACCTTGTGCTTGGTCGCCTCGGGATCCTCGAAATTGATCCGAGTGACTTTGAGGAGCGCGAAGTAACGTTCGCCTTCCTTGGTATTCGGACCGCGGATCTGGCCCTCGACGGTGTCGCCGGTGCGGAGCGCGAAGCGGCGGATCTGGGAGGGCGAGACGTAGATGTCATCGGGCCCGGCGAGATAGTTGGCGTCCGGCGAGCGCAGGAAGCCGAAGCCGTCCTGGAGGACCTCGACGACGCCGGTGCCGACAATCTCGATATCCTGGGAGGCGAGCTGCTTCAGCGTCGCAAACATCAGCTCCTGCTTGCGCATGGTGCTGGCGTTCTCGACGCCAGCCTCTTCGGCAAAACTCAGTAGCTCCGTAGCGGACTTCGCCTTGAGGTCCTGAAGCTTTACTTCTTTCTTGATGACGTCTTGCATGGGAAACTCTTTGGGAGGGAGGGTGCGAGGGACCGCCGAGGGACGGGGCGCCGGTTCGCGATGTGCGGAAGGGAACCCTTTGTCGGCGATGCCGCGCCAGGGGTCCGATGCGATCTGGAATTTTCGGGCTCGTCGGCTGGTGGCTCAGCGATGACACGCCGACACAGCGACTCGATCTGATAGACGCAACATTAGCGCAGAGGTTCCCTCGGAGTCAAAGGGGCAACCTGTCGCGATACTCAAATTTTCGTTTCTGCCCACTGCTTTGGCACAAATCGAACGAATCCTCGGCAGGTCTAGAATGGTTTGACGATCACAAGGACCACGATCCCGATCATCAGCAAGGCCGGGACCTCGTTGAGGAAGCGCCAACGGCCGACCGGAACCGTATTTGCGTCCTCGGCAAATCGCCGGACCGATGCCGAGAGAAAGCCGTGAAAGCCTGACAGCAGGATGACGAGGCCGAGCTTGGCGTGAAACCAGCCGGCCATGAGAAACCCCCCGCGCCAGGCGAGCCACAGGCCCAATACCCAGGAAAGCCCCATGGCGGGATTGATGATGACCCGGAGGAGGCGCTGCTCCATGACCTTGAGGGTCTCGGAAAGCTCCGAGCCGACCGCTGCATCGCAATGATAGATGAACAGCCGCGGCAGGTAGAGCATCCCGGCCATCCAGGAGATGATGGCCACGACGTGTGCCGCCTTGATCCACATATAGGCAGCGTCGCCGAAAACCAGAAGGACGGCGGCAATACCGAGGGCCGTAAGAGCCAGCGCCACGCCGGCCCGAAATGCCGGACTTCCAGGGTTCATGCCTTGGCACCGTTGCGAACCCAGCGCACCAGATCGGCGACGTGCTCGGGCGGGGTCTCGGGAACGATGCCATGGCCGAGATTGAAGACGAACGGCCGGCCTGCCATCAGCTCGAGGATGCTGCCGACCCGGACACGGAGGGCATCGCCCCCAGCGACCAGCAGCAACGGATCGAGATTGCCTTGTACCACCACGTTTTCGCCGTCGAAGGCCTCGGCCATCATGTAGGGCGGCGTCGAGGTATCGCAGCTGATGCCGTCGACCTCGGTCTCGGCGGCGTACCAGAGGGCGGAGCCCTGGGCACCGCGTGGAAACCCGATTACCGGCACGCCCGGGTGACGCTCGTGGATCGCCTCGACAATGCGCCGGGTCGGGTCGATGACCCACTTCTCGAACTGGTCATCAGGGAGGCTACCTGCCCAGGTGTCGAAGATCTGGAGCGCGTCGGCGCCGGCCCGCACCTGTCCCGAGAGGTAGTCGATCGAGCACTCGACAAGCAGGTCCATGAGCTTCTGGAAACCGTCCGGATCGCGATAGGCGAGGAGGCGCGCCGCCGCCTGATCCTTCGAGCCTCGTCCCTCGATCATGTAGGTCGCGACCGTCCATGGTGCCCCGCAGAACCCGATCAATGCCGTCTCGTCCGGAAGATCCTGGCGCAGGCGCTGGACCGTCTCGAAAACGCGCTCGAACTTGGGTCGAGTCGCGGCCGGTGACAAGCGGGCGAAGTCCTTTGCGCTGCGCAGCGGATCGAGCAGCGGTCCTTCGCCCTCGGCAAAGCGCACGGATTGGCCCATGGCATCGGGCACGAGGAGAATATCCGCGAACAGGATGGCCGCATCGAAGCCGTAACGACGGATCGGCTGCAGCGTGACCTCGGCGGCGAGCGCCGGCGTGTAGCACAGATCGAGGAAGCCGCCGGCCTTGGCCCGCGTCTCTCGGTACTCAGGCAGATAGCGGCCAGCCTGGCGCATGAGCCAGACCGGTGGCGGATCGAGCGCCTCGCCGGCGAAGGGCTTGAGGAAGTGCCGCCGCGTGCTGGGCGCAGACTTGTCCACGGATCAGGCCTCCGGCTCTTAATCTTTCAATTCAGAGTCTTCAGGTTGCTTTTCTTCTTCTTACCGCTGTGGGTAGCGGGAATTGGCTGCCTGCCACAAGGGCCTCAACAGGTTCTTCTGCCGACCGGCGAACGGGCAGGCAGATGTGGTAGGCGCTGGACCGCGACGCTACTAGCGGAGAAACACACTTTCATGCCATGGGCTTGCGCGGCATGTTGCAGCGGCCGGCTTGGTGAACGCTCTGGGGAGGGCCGCTGGAAAATGGTCGGATGGCACCACCTTCGCTCGTGGTCGGCGCACAACGGAGGGTGAAGGATGATCCACACTGGCTTGCTTGTTGATCGCCCTGTTGGCCAATCGGTGGACGGTGTAGAGTGCCGGCGTCCGTCTCGGCGCCGCGCGGGATAAGTCGGAACTCTATCAACAAATGCCCCACATCCAGCCGAGTTACTTCCACTTGCATCTGATCTCGGATGCAACCGGCGAAACGCTCACAACGATCGCGAAGGCGGCGGCTGTCCAGTATGCCCAGGTGCGTCCGATCGAGCACGTGCATCCGCTCGTGCGCACGCAGCGCCAACTCGAGCGTGTTCTCCAGGAGATCGAGTCGGCGCCCGGGATCGTGCTTTATACGGTGGTGAACGAGGCGTTGCAGACGGCGCTCGAGCAGCGCTGCCGCGAGCTCGCTGTGCCGTGCCTTCATGTGCTCGAGCCCATCATGAAGGTCTTCGAGAGCTATCTCGGGGCACCGAAAACGCCGATCGTCGCCGGGCAGCATGTTCTCGATGCCGATTATTTCCGCCGTATCGACGCGCTCAACTTCACCATGGCCCATGACGACGGCCGCCTGCCCCAGGATCTCAATCAGGCGGATATCGTCATTCTCGGTGTCTCGCGTACGTCCAAGACGCCGACCAGCATCTATCTGGCGCAGCGCGGCTACAAGACCACGAACCTGCCGCTGGTACCGCGCATCGACGTTGCGCCATCGCTGCTCGAACCGCACAAAGCCTTCGTCGTCGGTCTTGTTGCGAGCCCCGATCGCATCGCCGAGATCCGCCGCCATCGTGCGATGATGATGTCCGACCGCGATCTCGACGACTACGTGGACCGCACGCGGATCGCCGAGGAGATCGCGTATTCACGGCGCCTCTGCGCTCGTCATGGGTGGCCGGTGATCGACGTGACCCGGCGCTCGATCGAGGAGACGGCCGCGACGATCATCAAGCTCATGCACGAGCGCGAGGAGATGCGCGAGGAAACAAACGATGGCTGAGCGATTGCGCGTCGTGCTGGCTTCGCAGAGCCGTTCGCGCCGCGTCATGCTCGAGCAGGCGGGGCTCGCCTTCGACGTCATGCCGTCGACGGTCGACGAGGCGGCCCTGCGGGCGAGCTTCGAGCCCGAGCGCGCGCTCGACGAGGAATACCCCGTCGAAGTTGCCGAGATGCTGGCCGCCGCCAAGGCCGTCGACGTGAGCGTGCGGCTGCCCGACGCCCTGGTGATCGGGTGTGATCAGGTTCTGGCGCTCGCAACCGAGCGCCGGATGGAGTTCGGCGGCAAGCCGTGGAGCGCGGCAAGCTACGAGATCTTCGAGAAGCCTGCCGACCCGGTGGCGGCCCGCGCGCACTTGTCGCGTTTGCGCGGGCGTACACATCAGCTTCATGCCTCCGTCGCGCTGGCCCAGGGCGGCGAAGTGCAATGGACGTTCACCGATAGCGCCGAGCTCAGCATGCGCGATTTCTCGGATGATTTTCTGGCTCAGTATCTATCGCGGGCGGGAATACGCGTCTGCGAGTCGGTCGGCGCCTATCAGCTCGAGGGGCTCGGCGTTCAGCTCTTCGAGGAGATCTCAGGCGACTATTTCACGATTCTGGGGCTGCCGCTGCTGCCCCTGCTCGAGGAGTTGCGCGAGCGCGGAGTTCTGGCGACGTGACGGACGGCGTGGAAAGTCATGTGAAGCGTGCGTGCGTGATCGGCTGGCCCATCGAGCAGTCCCGCTCGCCGCTGATCCACGGGTATTGGCTCAAGACCTATGGCATCGCCGGCCGCTATGATCGGATGGCCGTGCCGCCGGGCGAGGCTGCGGCCTTCATTCGGTCACTCGAATGGCGTGGCCTCGAAGGCTGCAATGTTACGGCACCCCACAAGCAGGCGGTGTTTGAAGCCGCGGATTGGAGAGATCCTTCGGCCGAGGCTGTCGGCGCCGCGAACACCGTATGGCGCGATGGTGCCAAGGTGTGCGTCGCCAATACCGATACGTACGGTTTTATGACCCACCTCGCCCAATCGGCGCCCGGTTGGGACGGGAAGGATGCGCCGGTCACGGTTTTCGGTGCCGGCGGTGCGGCGCGGGCTATCGTGTACGGCTTCCTCGACGCCGGTGTTGGGAAAGTGCGGCTCGTCAACAGGACTGCTGAACGGGCTGAAAACCTCGTCGCGCACTTCGGGCCGCGCATCGAGAGCTGGGCCTGGGGCGATCGTGCACGTGCCGTCGCCGATGCCGGGGTGATCGTCAATACGACGACGCTCGGCATGATCGGCAATGCGCCGCTTGATCTCGACCTCGCCGAACTCGACAGGGATGCCATCGTGGCGGATATCGTCTACGTGCCGCTGATGACGCCCCTCCTTGCCGCCGCACGCGCGCGCGGACATCGCACGGTCGATGGCCTCGGTATGTTGCTGCACCAGGCTGTACCGGGCTTTGCGCGCTGGTTCGGCGTGAAACCGGAAGTCACGCATGAGCTGCGTGACATTCTCGTTGCCGACATAGAGAGGAAATAATGCTGATCATCGGCCTGACGGGCTCGATCGGAATGGGAAAATCGACCGCCGCGGCCCGCATCCGGGCGCTCGGCGTCCCGGTCTGCGATGCCGATTCCATCGTGCACAAGCTGTATAAAACCGGTGGCGCTGCCGTTGCGCCGATCGCGGCGGCATTTCCGGGCACGACGTCGGAGGACGGTGGCATCGATCGCCAGAAGCTGGCGGCAGCGCTTCTCGCCGATGCGAGTGCGTATGCGAAGCTCGAGGCCATCGTGCATCCGCTCGTGTTCGCAATCGAGCGCGATTTCCTTCACGTGAAGGCGGGGAAAGGCATGGAGAAAGTCGTCCTCGAGATTCCACTGCTGTTCGAGACGGGGGGAAATGAACGCGTCGATGTCACGATCGTCGTCAGCGCGCCGGCGGAAGTCCAGCGCAGCCGGGTGCTGGAGCGCGCCGGCATGACGCCGGAGAAGCTGGATCAGATCCTGTCGCGCCAGATGTCGGACGCAGAAAAACGCAGCCGTGCCGACTTCGTTGTGGATACGTCGCGCAGCATCCCCGAGACGGAAGCACAGATCGATCGAATCATGGCCCAGTTGAGCGGACGAAAGGGGACGGCATTCGCTCGGTACTGGGCGTGATGCCCTGAGCTCGAGGGGAAAGACGGTCCATGCTGCGCGAGGTCGTTCTCGATACCGAGACAACGGGCCTCGATGCCCGCCGGGGTGACCGCATCATCGAGATCGGATGCGTCGAGCTGATCAACCGCATTCCGACCAACAACACCTTTCACGAATACATTCATCCCGAGGATCGCGACGTCCATCCCGACGCTCAAGCAATCCATGGCATCTCCATGGAGCAGCTGCGCGACAAGCCGAAATTCCACGAGATCGCACCGAAGTTCGTGGACTTCATCCAGGACTCACCGCTCGTCATCCACAACGCCGCCTTCGATATCGGTTTCATCAATGCAGAGCTTCAGCGTCTGCGCCACACTGCTATCGGGATGGACCGTGTCGTCGATACGCTGGCGCTGGCGAAGCGCAAGTATCCTGGCGGACCGAACAGCCTCGACGCGTTGTGCAAGCGCTACCAGATCGACAATTCCAAGCGCACGTTCCACGGCGCGCTGCTCGACTCATGGTTGCTCGCCGAGGTCTATCTCGAACTGCTGGGAGAGCGACAGGCGACGCTCAGCCTCGCACAGACCGCCGTCCGGCAGCAAAGCCTCGGCGCGGCCACGGTCTCGGCCATCCGCACACGTCCGCGACCGCTCACCTCTCGCCTGAACGATGCCGACATCGCCGCGCATCGTGCTTTCGTCGAGACGCTCGGAGCCGAAGCCTTGTGGATCCGCTTCGAGCGCTCCGAGCTTGAAGAGGATAGCTCAGGACAGGTTGGTTGAGGGCCCTGTCTGTGGTGGCATGCCGAGCTGCTTCTTGCGCATGTAGAGGGCACCGAAATCCACAGGGTCGAGCAGCAGGGGCGGGAAGCCGCCCTCGCGGGTGATGTCGGCAACGATCCGTCGCAGGAATGGAAAGAGCAGCGACGGGCAATTGACGAAAAGCATGGGTTCCAGCGCCTGCGGCGGCGCATTCTCGATCTGAAAGGCGCCGGCGTAGATGAGCTCGAGCTCGTAGATCACCATGTCGTTCGTCTTGGCGCGTGCCTGGAACTCGATCGCCGACTCGTAAAGATTGGGGCCGAGACTGGTGATGCCGACGTTGATCTCGACATTCAGATTCGGACTCTCCGGCGGACTCGCAATCAGCTTGCCGATGTTGGGGCTCTCGAAAGAGAGGTCTTTGATGTACTGGCCGGCAATGCGGACCTGAACCTGCTGCGGCTGCGTAGCGGTCGGCGAGGCGGCAGGACCATTCCCGGATGTGGGCGTTGGATTCTTCGGCATGGATGGGCAGCGCCTCTGCGGTGGACTTGGACATGTAGGGGTGTCATGTGCACGGCACGGATGGCGGGTAGCACGCGCGGCGGCACGCCGCAATCCTACGGCGATCGAGCCGGCGCCCCGATCTCGTCTCAATCTTGGGGGAATGGGATGCTGGGCTGAATGTCTTGATCTGGCGGCTCGCGCGACATGTCCGCTTGTCGTCGAGAGTGGCCATCGAATCCGATGGACGCGGTGGCTTGGCGCCAAAATGGTTATGGGGCGAATGCATGAATGCGCTGAGGGGGTTTGGTATGCGTGAAGGCCGAGAGCTGGGGCGACTGAGCGCAGTCATTCTGTGCGCGATCGCGGCTCTGACGTCGGCCTCGCTCTGGGCTGTGGCTGGATCGTTCGGGGCGATGGCGCAGAACCCGGGAAGACCTGCAGCCAGCAGCCCGCTCGGGAATCCGTCCTGGAGCACGGACGTCAAGCCGGAGTCGACGATCGCCGGGATTGCGCTCGATCCGAAGCAGATCGAGACCGTGAACAAGGTCAGCCGCTATTTCAATAATCTCGAGAATTTGCGCGGAACGTTCGTGCAGACGTCCTCCGACAACAAGCGGATGCGCGGCACCTTCTTCGTCAAGCGGCCGGGACGGCTGAGATTCGAGTACAATCGGCCGAGCCGCCAGCTCATCGTGTCGGACGGTACGATGCTCGCCATCCAGGATCTCGAAGTTCACACGGACGATCGCATCGCGCTCGAGCAGACGCCTTTCCGGCTGCTGCTGCGCAAGGATGTCGATCTGCTTCGGGACGCGAGCATCATTGAAGTGCAGGAGGCGGACGATCTGATCATCCTCGCCCTGCAGGACAAGAGCCCGGACGCACCGGGCCAGATCCGGCTTTTTCTGACCAAGGGCCCCGAGCTCGAGCTCAGGGAGTGGGTGACGACCGATTCCCAAGGCACCGACACGCGCGTCGAGGTCGCGAACCTCGCGCGACCCGACGACTTGGATCTGGAGTTGTTCCGCGTCATCAGCCCCGCGCTGAGAAAGCAGCAATAAATCAAGCAATTGACGGATTCGGCGTCCATCCCGGCGAATCAGCCCAGACGGCCCCTGAAACAATCAGTAAAAGAATCGTGAGCCTGCGCTAGGCCCACCTTGATTTTCGGCCACAGGCAACTAAATTCGACTGTAGAGCGGTGGATGTCATTTACTCGGCAGTGCCCCCCGTCTAGCCGAAGACATCAATCCGCTGCACCGGCTTCCCTCCCGGTGCGAAGCGCCGAAAAGCGCTCCAGCGCCCAACCTCTCCCCCCGGGGTTGGGCGCTTTTCCTTTTCGTGGCAGCATTTTCTCTAAAAGAGTTGGGATGGCAGCGCAAGTCCCAACTTAGGCCGGCGCGGGCTGACCCTCGGCGCCCGTAAGGGCATAGTCGATGTGCCGTAACTCGTCAGCGACGCGATTGAGCCGCTCCGTGATGCGATCGACGAAATGGCCTGCAAGATCGGGGTCGTCCAGCATCTGGGCCTGAAGACCCGAGCGCGTGATGCGTAACGCACGCACGGTCGTGTGCGCAACCACGGTCACCCCGTGCTCGTGCTCGATCAGCATGGCGAGCTCGCTTAGGAGTGAACCGGCGCCGATCCCTTGGGCACCGAGGCCTGTTGCCGGTTCGGCGTCCTCAAAACGGACGGCATCTCCCGCGACGATCAGCACTGCCGCATCACCCGTCGTTCCGGCCTCCACGATCGTTTCGCCGGGGCGATAGACGATGCGTTCGGCCTGTCGCACGATTTCGGTGAGCTGCAGCGGACTGAGCCCTCTGAAGATCTCCTGCGATATGAGCTGGCGCGCCAGCACGCTGATGGACATGGTCCCCACTCCACTTGCCGCATCCGGCTCGCCCAAGCTCAGGTGATTCGGGGTCAGCACCAAGGCCAGGGGCCGGATCATTCCGGTTTCCCCTCGAAACCCACAGGTCCGCATAGCGTGTGCATATCTGGACGCCCCAGCCGGGTGTGCCTAAGGTCGCCGGCAACGATCAGATCGCCCGCGGGAGGAAAAACAGCATGGCATCAGCGCCCACGCTCAAATCCATGATTCAATCCGGCCCCTTGGTCGTCGCGCCGGGCGCCTACGACAGCCTCACCGCAAAGCTTGTCGAGCAGGCCGGTTTTCCCGCCGTCTACATGACCGGCGCCGGGACATCGGTATCGCATGGGCTCCCCGACTACGGCCTGCTCACGATGACGGAGATGGTCGCCAATGCCGGCCGGATGGCGGGATCGATCGGCGTGCCGCTCGTCAGCGACGCAGACAACGGCTACGGCAACGAGCTCAATGTCTTCCGCACGGTGCAGGCCTTCGAGCGCGCCGGCGTCCAGGCGATCCACATTGAGGACCAGGTCTTCCCGAAACGGTGCGGACATCTGGATGGCAAGGAACTGGTCACCCGCGAAGACTATGCGGCCAAGATCCGCGCTGCCGCGGCGGCCCGGCGCACGTCCGATTTTCTGATCATTGCCCGCACGGATGCGCGTGGAGTGGCCGGGTTCGACGAGGCCATCGCGCGGTGCAATCTGGCATTGGAAGCCGGGGCAGACATGGCCTTCTTCGAGGCGCCGCAGTCGGTCGAGGAAGTGGCAGCCGTGCCGAAAGCAGTGAAGGGACCTTGCCTTTTCAATAACGTGCTCAGCGGCAAGACGCCATCCATCCCGCACGCGGAGATCGATCGCATGGGCTACCGGCTCGCGATCGTGCCGGGCATGCTCATGTCGTCAATCATCGGGCTTTGCGACAAGCTGCTGGCGGAATTGAAATCAACCGGCCTCGTGGCGGCGACGTACAGTGGCGGCGGCCCGGGCGTCACATTCGGGCGCGTCGGCGCCGCGGAGTGGGATGCACGGCGAACGGCGTTCCGAGATGATGCCGCGTCGCACCCGGGGCGCGACGCAGCGGAATAGCCATCAAGCGAGCTCGGCGAGCTTTCCGTATTTCTCGGCCAGCAGGTAGTAGAACGTGACACGACTCTTGTTGCGTTCCGCCTTCATGCGCTCGCAGATTTCGCCAATGGCGGCATCGAGTTCGGCATCGCTCTGTGTCAGCGCGAGCTTCTTCTTGAGCCAGCTCTCGCGAACCCGCTCACATTCGGATTTGCTCGAGCAAGCGACCGTCGACGCATCGTTGCTCTTTAGGGCAATGCCGAGGTGCTTGACGATGCCGTTAATGGCTGCTTCATCGCAGTTCGCGGCATACTTCTTCACGTCGACTGAATAATCTACATCGGCCATTTTGTCGGGTTCCTTCCAATCCGGATGGGTCCGGCATTGCGCCGCGCCGCGACTCGCGATCGACGCACCGGACATCCACATACAGATGCGGCCTCGATGCATCGGTGGCCACGGATATTCCGCCTTCGGCTTCGATGATCGATATGGCCGCGCAATCACTTAGCGCGATTGCTGCCGTCAATCTATGACGACCACGAACGAATTTCGAGGCCGTTTTGAGGAATGTTTTGGGCGATGACGTTCAGGGTGCCGGACGCTCGGAAAATTCGCTGGCGAGAACTGGTTGGCCGAAATAGAAGCCCTGCTGATGGGTGATGCCGGCTCTCGCCATCATCAGAGCCGTTTCCTCATCGCCGACCCACTCGGCCACGGTCTCGAGATTGAACGTCTCGGCAATCTCGACCAGCGTCTTGATGAACACCTGATTGTCCGGCTCAGCCGTCAGGTTCCTGATGAAGGAGCCGTCGATCTTGACCATGTCGACATTGAGGGTCTTGAGGTTCTTGAAGGACGTGTAGCCGGCGCCGAAGTCGTCGATGGCGACGCGGCAGCCGAGCTCCTTCAGGGTGTCCACGAAGGCAATCGACACATCCAGATCGTGGATCGCTGCCGTCTCCGTGATCTCGATGGTCAGCCGCTCTGTGATCTGGCGGCGTCCGGCCGTCAGGCGATGCAGCGCGACCAGCCATTCATGGTCGCTCGAGGTGTATCCGGAAACGTTGATCGAGAGCTGGATGGTCGGGTGCGCCTTGGCGAAGTCGACGGCAAGCTCGAGCACGCGGCGGTCGATGAAGCGCGAGAGGCCGAGCTGCTCGGCGAGCGGAATGAACTCGCCGGCGGACACGATGCTGCCGTCAGGACGCTGCATCCGCAGCAGGCATTCGTAAAATGCCGGCTTGCGCGTGCGCGTCTCGACGATCGGCTGCAAGGCGAGCAGCATCCGGTTCTGCTCTAGGGCGGAAATGACCTCGTCGGCGATCGAGATATTGCGTTGGCGCGCTTCTTCGGTGGTCGTGCACGGTTGGTAGGCGGAAAAGCCGTCGTGACGACGCGCCTTGGCTTTCTCGAGGGCCTGCATGGCCTGGCCTAGAGCTTGAGGCACCGTCGAGGCCTGATCGGGGATGAGAACGCCGCCGATGGAGATCGTTGCCGACAGTTGGCATGCGGCCGTGCGGATCGTCGTGTCCCGCACGATCCGCACAAGACGCTCAGCGGCGACGCGCATGGCGCCCGGGCCGCAGTCGTTCAGGATGATGCCGAACTTGTTGGAGGAGTAGCGTCCCACGGCATCGCCGACGCGCATGTGCGCGCGGATGATCTGGGCAACGGCGGCAAGCACCTCGTCGCCGACCTCGAAGCCGAAGCTGTCGTTGATGGTCGCCATGTTATCGACCGCCACCATCAGGAAGCAGGCTGTCCGCTGCGTGCGTTCCGCGCGCGCAAGGATGGCGCCGAGAGCTTCGGTCAGGCGGATGCGATTGAGCTGGCCGCTGAGTTCGTCGTGATCCGACCGATGCAGTAGGCGCTGCTCTTCCCAGTAGCGGTCGTTGATGACGCGGATCACGCCGCGCACCGTCTGCGTCCGGCCCTGGCCGTCGAGGATGGCATGTCCATGATCCTCGAGCCAGAGCGATCCGGCACTGCGTCGTCCGCCCGGCGTGAAGCGGTATTGGACGCGGAACGGAGCGCTGGTGTCGATCGAATTGTTGACGGGACGCAGGATCGCGTCGGCGCGCAGCTGATGGTGTTCGGGCGCAATCAGGAACTGGAAGTCGGCACCCGTGCCGACGGTGAGCGGCGAGCGGACCCCGAGCACCTCGCAGGCGTTCTCGGCCCATTCGATGCGGTCGCTCAGCACGTGCCACGTGTAAGCCGTTTCTTGGACGGCTGTTAGAATGCCGAGGAGATCCATCTCCGAGCCGGCAGGACCGCCGTCCGTCCGCGCGACATCGGAACCCGGCCGATGCCCGTCGGGTAGCTCGCTATCGTCGTTTGTGCGTCCAGCGGAAGTCTTTGCTTCGACGATGTCGCGAGCAGATGACACGGCACGGGATTCCGTTTTGCGAGCTCCGGCTTACGGCCACGTCCAGCCGGGTATCGGAACGCTCGGGCGGAAAAACCGTAGCCACAAGAGGTTAACAAGCGATCAAGTCCCGCCGGACTATTGACCGCCGGTCAGTTCGCGCTCGAGGCAAAAGCCGCGATCGAAAATAATCTGTGTTCAGTGCGACCTGTCCGGCGGCTCAATGCTCGCCGATGTTCAGGTCGCGACGCGCCGTGCGGATGCCGATCATGAAGCCCGCGACGACATCGATGAGCGTGGCGATCATGATGAAAAAGAAGACGGATGTCGCGGCCTGCTCGACGAGCAGAAACTCGATAAGGCAGGCGATGAACACGAGCATCGACAGGCCATGGTCGAGGAGCGAGGAGGAAGACGTGTAGGTCGATTTGATCAGCTCGAAGAAGAGCAGGAACATGGTGATCAGGATGAGCAGATCGCCCATCGAGAAGCGCCACCGCGCCCCGCCGACCATCGGCAGCTCAAACAAGACTTTGCGCAGGACGTCGTCGGCATGAGCGCTGCCGCTGAACAGCACAATGATATTGTACAGAATGAACGAGATAACGATCAGCGGCAAAGCCCGGAGCGACATGGAGTTCTCCCTCGATAAGCCGCTGCAGCGGCTAGTACCTCACCGCGCTATCGCGTGAATATGGCGGCAAGTGGCCGCTGGAGCCCGTGCCCGACATCGGAATATTCCGATACGCCGCAAAGAGAGACGGCGGCGTTACTCAGACCTCGCTCTTGGCCGGCAGGATCTGGCGATCCCGGTAGGTACCGGCCTTGAGGTCGATGTGATGCGGCCGGCGGATGTTGCCGGACTTCTTGTCCTCGACAAGGGTCGGGGCGGAAATCGCATCGGCGGAACGGCGCGTGCCGCGCTTCATCCGCGACACTTTCTTCCTGGGGACGGCCATTGTTCGTACTCGCTCAATCTAGGTCGACGGCGGCCTCAGGCTTGCGCCATGGTTCAGAACGGCGGGCTGAGGCTTTGATTCGGGATATCGCGGTCGGAATGTCCTCGATGGACAACACCGCAATCGCGCGGGCTTATAGCGCCTTTCCCGCAGCTTGGCCAGCGGTTGTTTCCCGGTGCCGCTGCTGCCCGGCGCGTCATGGGACCAGCTTATAGCCTCCCATTTCGGTGATCAGCAGCTCGGCGCTCGAGGGGTCCTTCTCGATCTTCTGGCGCAGCCGGTAGATATGCGTTTCGAGCGTATGCGTTGTAACCCCCGCGTTGTAGCCCCACACCTCGTGGAGAAGCACGTCACGGGTGATCACCTTCTCGCCGGCGCGGTAGAGATACTTGAGGATTGAGGTTTCTTTCTCGGTCAGGCGGATTTTCTTGCCATTCCCGTCGATCAGCACCTTGGAGGCGGGCTTGAAAGTGTAATGACCGATCGCGAAAACCGCGTCCTCGCTCTGCTCGTGCTGGCGAAGCTGGGCCCGAACGCGCGCAAGCAGCACAGCGAACTTGAAGGGCTTCGTGACATAGTCATTGGCGCCGGCATCGAGCCCGAGGATGATATCGGAATCCGCGGCATTGCCGGTTAGCATGATGATAGGGCTCTTGAATCCGGCCTTGCGCATGACCTTGCAGGCTTCGCGCCCGTCCATGTCCGGAAGGCCGACGTCAAGCAGAACGAGGTCGAGACGGGTCTCGCGCGCGATCTCGATACCCTGTCCGGCGGTCCCCGCGGTCAGGATGTCGAATTCGTCGTGCAGCGCGAGCTGATCCTTGAGAGAAGCACGAAGCTCGTCGTCATCGTCGACGAGTAACACCGTACGTGCCGTACTCATGTGGCAACGCTCCGAATTGGCGAATTTTGCGGGTGCAGCATATCACTGGTTGCCCAATGGATACAGCTACCGGGAAAAAGATGGCAATCCAGAGTCGCTGCCGGCCCAACTCCGGTGATGGAATGCCGCACCATGGACGTCCGCTTCGGGTTCGTGCGCGGGCACGTTCCGCGACCCGCGGCATTGTCCTCATGGGGCCGCTCGTACTGCCGTGCGCCTTGGGGAGCGCCGGGCGATCGACCCGCAAGCGTGAGGGCGACGGTGCCACCCCTATCGGAACCTGGCGGCCGGTGCAGGTGCTTTATCGCGCCGACCGCGTGCCGCGGCCGCGGACGGGATTGCCGGTGCGCCCCTTGAGGATCGACGACGGATGGTGTGATGCCGTCGGCGACAGCAACTATAATCGGTCTGTGCGCCATCCGTATCCGGCCAGCGCCGAGCGCCTGTGGCGTGACGACGCGCTTTACGACCTGATCATCGTGCTGGACCACAACCAGCGGCCTCGGGTTCAGGGGGCCGGGAGCGCGATCTTCGTGCATGTGGCGAGACCCGGATATCGCCCGACCGAGGGCTGCATTGCTCTCGCACGGCATCATCTGCAGTTGGTGCTCGCCAGCGCGGGGCCGCGTACGCGCATTGTAGTCGGCTGAGCTTATGAGGCCGCGGGGTGAGCGACGACACTGGGGGAGCAATCGGCCCGTGCCCCGCGGCCCGGCACCGCAAGGGTGCGGTACCGTCCGTCACCCGGTGAGAGCTCTTCTCGCCGAGCTAGGTGAAGGGCAGATTGGGATCGCCGTCAGACGATCCCAATCCCGTGCGGATGGTGGGGCGGCGCATGGTCCCCGCGTCACCCGGTGACGTCGTTCAGGGCACGACCTCGCCGTGCAGACGGATGTCGAGACCTTCGACTTCGGTCTGCTCGTCGACCCGCAGGCCCATGAAGAGCTTCACGATCATCAGGATCACGAAGGTCGCGATGGCGCACCAGACGATCGTTGCGATCGTGCCGTAGAACTGGATGCCGACCTGCGCAGCATTGCCTTCAAGAAGGCCGCTCTTGCCCTCGCCACCAACCCAGGCCACCGCGAACACGCCGGTCAGGATCGCGCCGGTGAAACCGCCGACGCCGTGGATGCCGAACACGTCGAGGCTGTCGTCGTAGCCCAGCATCCGCTTGATTCCCGTCGACGCAATGAAGCAGACGACGCCACCGATAAGGCCCATGATCAGCGCGCCTTTAGGATCGACGAAGCCGGCCGCGGGGGTAATGACGACGAGGCCGGCGATGGCCCCCGACGCAATGCCGAGAATGCTCGGCTTGCCGTGGGTCACCCACTCGGCGAACATCCAGGCCATGGCCGCAGCGGCTGCGCAGACCTGCGTCACGAGGATCGCCATGGCAGCGGAGTCGCTGGCACCACCAGCCGAACCGCCGTTGAAGCCAAACCAGCCAACCCAAAGGAACGCCGCGCCCATCGCCGTGTAGACGAGGTTGTGCGGTGCCATGTTCTCGGTGCCGTAACCCTTCCGCCGGCCGAGCACGAGGGCCGCGACGAGACCTGCGACGCCGGAGTTGATGTGCACGACCGTGCCGCCGGCAAAGTCCATGATGCCGTCAGAGCCGAGGAAGCCGCCGCCCCATACCCAATGGCAAATCGGCGCATAGACGACAATCAGCCAGAGCGTGATGAAGACGAGGAAGCTCGAAAACTTCATGCGATCCGCAACTGCGCCGGCGATAAGGGCAGGCGTGATGATTGCGAACGTCATCTGGAAGGTGGCGAACAGGGACTCGGTGATGGTGAGGGGAGCGAAGAGGCCATCCTTCGTCATGCCGGCAAAGAACATCTTGCCGAAGCCGCCAAAGTAGGCGTTGAGCGCACCTCCATCACCGAAGGCGATCGAGTAACCGACGACCATCCAGACGATCGTCAGCAAGCAAGCGGCCGCGAAAGACTGCATCACGGTGGCGAGGACATTCTTCTTGCGCACCATGCCGCCATAAAAGAGCGCCAAGCCAGGAATCGTCATCATGAGTACGATGACGGTGGAGGTCATCATCCACGCCATGTCGCCGGTGTTCATTGTGGGAGGCGGGGCGGCGGCCTGTGCCAGCGCGGGCAGCGCGGTGGTCATGCTGACCATGGCCCATGCGGCGGTCGTCGCCGCTACGCTGGTTATCGAACGAATGCATGTCTTCATGGGTTTTTTCCTGCCACCAGTCCAGTTTGAGTTAGCGTTTCGCCTCAGTCGACGCGCCGGCCGCGTTGTCCCCCGTCTGCCAAGGCAGGCCGGCCGGTGGCTGGCGCGACGTCCGGGTACCTCAGAGTGCGTTGTCGTCCGTCTCGCCGGTGCGGATGCGGAGCGTGTGCTCGATGGCCGAGACGAAGATCTTGCCGTCGCCGATCTGGCCGGTCTTGGCAGCCGCGGCGATGGCGGCAACGGCCTTGTCGACTTCCGCCGAGGTGACGGCGACCTCGATTTTGATCTTGGGGAGGAAGTTCACGGCATACTCGGCGCCGCGGTAGATCTCGGTATGTCCTTTCTGACGGCCGTACCCCTTGACCTCAGAGACGGTCATGCCTTGCAGCCCGAGGTCCGTCAGCGCGGACCGCACCTCCTCGAGCTTGAACGGTTTGATGATCGCAGTGATGAGCTTCATGGCCATTCGACCTCGCGTCTTGGCGCATGTCCGACGAAGCTGCAGACGTGCGCGTTCCAAGGCCTGCGCAGAACAGGCCTTGGTTAAGACTCAAAGGGCGTGCCAGTTTGGAATGGGCAGCCTATCCCATTGAAATATATGATATCTATAGCTGGGCGCTGACCATTTGGGCAGTCATCTCTGCCTAGAAAATAGGCAAAATCGGCATTTTGCACGTTAGCTGACCACAAAACCGGTTGGCTGCCGCCGCATCAGCCCTTCCTGGGTGGTCGAGGCGACGAGGAGGCCGTCGCGGGTGAAGACACTGCCGCGACAAAAACCGCGCGCGCCGAATGCCGATGGGCTGTCCTGGGCGTAAAGGAGCCATTCGTCGGCGCGGAAGGGGCGGTGGAACCACATGGCGTGGTCGAGGCTCGCAAGTTGCAGGTCCTTGTCGAACATCAGCTTGCCGTGTGCGATCAAGGCGGTGTCGAGGAGCGTGAAGTCCGAGGCGTAGGCAAGGACGCACTGATGAAGGGGGAATGAATCGGGCAGCGGCTGGGTCGCACGCATCCATATGAGCTGGCGCGGGTCGCGCTTGTCGCGCGCGAAGTAGCGCGAGACATCGACCGGCCGGATTTCGATCGGGCGCTCGCGCTCCCAGTACTTGCGCATGTTCTCCGGGAGCATGTCGATCATTCGCTCCTTGAGGTCCTGCTCGTTCGGCAACGCCTCGGGCGGCGGCACGTCGGGCATGGGCGCGTGATGATCGAAGCCGTCCTCGTGCTTGTGGAACGAGACGCTCATGACGAACATGGAGCGGCCGTGCTGAATGCCCCGGACGCGACGTGTGGTGAAGCTGCCGCCATCCCTGATGCGCTCGACGTCGTAGATGATGGGCTCGGCGGGGTCGCCGGGGAGGAGGAAGTAAGCGTGCAGAGAGTGAGCGATGCGTTCCTCGGGCACGGTCCTGACGGCGGCGACGAGGGCCTGGCCGAGAACCTGGCCGCCGTAGACGCGCTGCCAGCCGGCGCTGGGCCCGCGACCACGGAACAGGTTCTGCTCGAGCCGTTCGAGGTCCAAGATGGCAACGAGGTCATCGACGGCGCTGGTCTCGGATGCTTTCTTTCGGGCCATGGCGGCGCCATCCTAGCAGTCGGTGGCAGGAGAAGTTCTGTCGGGTGCTAAGCTCTACAGCATAGGGTCGGAGCGCGGTATGCGCGATCATGACATCGTTATCGCGGGCGGCGGGCTGACGGGGCTCGTACTGGCGCGAACGCTGGCTGGGGTCTTTGGCCCGGCAGTGCGCCTTGCGATTCTCGATGCGGGTGGCAGTGAACGAGCCGATCCGCGAAGCTACGCGCTCTCGGCGGGCTCGCGCCGACTGCTCGAAGCCATCGGCGTGTGGGCGGAGGTATCAGCCGAGGCCCAGCCGGTGAGCGGCATCGACATTACGGATTCGAGCCTGTCGGATGCCATTCGGCCCATCCTGCTGAGCTACGACACGGATGTGGGCGAAGGCGAGCCCGGCATGTGGATCGTGCCCGCGGATGCTCTTCACCAGGCGGCACAGGCGATCGCTTCCGATACGGCCGGGATCGTGCGGATTTCCGGAACGGCAACCGGTCTCTCAGCAGACACCAGCCAGATCACGCTGCGGTTGGCCGATGCCGGTGCTCTTACCGCGGGGCTGGTCGTGGCCTGCGATGGTCGCGCGTCGCCTTTGCGCGCCGCTGCCGGTATTGGGACCGTAGAGCGGCAATACGCGCAGACCGGGATCGTCGCGACGGTGCGTCATGAGCGGCCGCATGGGGGCCGCGCGGTTCAGCACTTTCTGCCGGCGGGGCCGTTCGCGATCCTGCCGATGACAGGGAACAGGTCGTGTGTGACCTGGACCGAGGACGCGGGCGAAGCTGCACGCATTCTCGCACTCGACGATGTGGGATTTCTCGGCGAGCTCGAGAAGCGTTTCGGGTATCGGCTCGGCGCGCTGGAGCTTGCCGGCCCGCGCGGGAGCTGGCCGCTCGCCATGCATCTTGCCCGCGAGCTGATCGGGCCGCGGTTCGCGCTCGCGGGTGATGCCGTGCGCGGCGTGCATCCCATCGCGGGCCAGGGGCTCAATCTTGCTTTGCGCGACGTCGCGGCGCTCAGCGAGTGTCTCATCGATGCCGTACGCGTTGGCCTCGACGTCGGCGATGCGACCGCGCTGGAGCGCTATGCGCGCTGGCGGCGTTTCGACGGTGCGGCCTCGGCGGCGGCGTTCAGTGCACTCAACGTGCTTTTCTCGCAAGACAACGCGCTCCTGCGCTCGGTACGCGATGCCGGGCTCGGCGTCGTCGATCGACTGCCGGGCCTCAAGCAGTACCTTGTGAGCGAAGCCGCCGGTCTTACGGGCGAGGTGCCGAAGCTGCTGAAAGGCGAGGCGCTGGCGATCTGATCTTACGACTGTTCGAGCGGTCGGCAGTAGGTCTCGCGCATGGCGAGCGAGCAGAAGAAGCCGATCACGCAGCCGGCGATCACGCCGCTCAGTGCGATGCGGTAGGCGCCCGCGTCGTAGACACGCGCGCCGGCAATCATCTCGCCTTTCCAGTTCAGATCGAGCAGCCAGCCGAGCAGCGGCTGGAAGAATGCGCCGGCACCGGTGACGAGGCCGTTCACGAGACCGATGGCGGTGGCGCTCACCGCCGGCGGGTTGTTCTCGCGGGCGGCGGCAAAGCCCGAGATCTGCGACGAGCCGCCGAAACCGCAAAGAAAGCAGAGCGCCATCAGCGTTGGGATCGAAAGGCCTGGAATGAAAAGAATGGCCGACATGGTCGCGATGCAGACGACGAGTCCGAGCATGAGAGGTGTGCGTCGGCGGCGGATATGATCGGAGGCCCAGCCGATCAGCGGTGCGCCGGCAGCCCGGCCGAGAAACACGGTCGAGGTGATGGACGCGGCGGCCGTGCGGTCGATGCCGAGTGTCGTGACGAAATAGGGAACACCCCAGAGACCGGCAAACCCGAGCAGCGGGCCGGTCGTGCCGAGGCCCGCAATGGCAATGAGCCACGTCTGGCGATTGCGCATGACCCGGCCGAGGCCGGCCAGCATCGGGACGGAAGTCTCTGCTTCACGAGGACGATCACGCACGGTCGCCCAGGCCGCGATGGCGACAATCACGCCACCGGCCGCGAGCGCGAGCACGGCACCGCGCCAGTCGAGCGCTTCGACGACGAGGCGAAACGGCGCCTGGCCGAACACCCCGCCGAGCATGCCCATCATCATGGCAAGACCAGAGAGCAGGGCGAAGCGCTGGGCCGGAAACCAGAGCCCTGCAACGGCCATGGCACCGACGAGACTGAAGGCGGCCGCTGCGCCAATGACGAAGCGGCCGAAGGCCACGCCCGAGATCCCGCCGCTGAGGGCGAAGATAACGCAGCCGACGCCGCACATGAGCGCCGCCAAGGTCATCAGGCGGCGGGGGCCGAACCGGTCGATCAGCATCCCGACTGGAATTTGCGAGCCGGCATAGCCGTAGAAGTAGACGGCCGAAAGGTTGCCGATGACGGCCCCGCCAACGGCGAGATCGCGCATCATCTCGTCGATCATCACGCTCGGCGCCACCCGCAGGATCCAGGCGTAGAAAAAGAACAGGGCGCCGGTCGCCCAGCCGAGCAGATGGAGGATCGGCAAGGTGCTGGTCCTTCGGATGTCTGCGGATTTTCCGCCCTGTTGTGCCGCCGTCGGACGCTCGACATTTAGCCACCGTGCGCAGGCGTCGCCGGACCCGTCAACGCCCGCTGAGGAAGGGCCGATCTGCGCAGGGCCGGGCCGGACGGAACAGCGCTTGACACATAAAGATATCTTTATATGATTTCGGGACTCTCGGCGCTGAAGCCGAAGAAGGCCCCCGAATGCCATTGTCGTCGCAGAGCGTCGTCACCATCCTGAAAGCTGCCGCAGAGCCGACGCGGCTGCGCATCCTGTTGCTGCTCGCCGCGAGCGAGCTCAACGTCAAGGATCTGACCCGCATCCTCGGCCAGAGCCAGCCGCGCATCAGCCGCCATCTGAAGCTGCTTGCGGAAGCCGGCCTGATCGAGCGCACGCGCGAGGGAAGCTGGGCCTATTTCCAGCTCGTCGTCGCAGGCCCGGCAGGCGCGCTCGCGCGGCGCCTCCTCGACAGCGTCGACCTTGCCGATGCCCAGCTCCAACGCGACCGCAATCGCGCCGAGGCGGTGAAGCGCGAGCGAGAGGCGGCAGCGCAAAGCTACTTCGAGCACCATGCTGCGCAGTGGGACGAAATCCGCTCTCTGCATGTGACGGAGAGTGCGGTCGAGAGCGCCATGCGCGCGGCGCTTGGTCCAGGCCCCTTTCGCCATTTCGTCGATGCCGGGACGGGCACGGGCCGCATGCTGCAGCTCTTCGCCGACCGCTTCGAGCGCGGTACCGGCATCGATATCAACCACACCATGCTCGCCTACGCGCGCGCCAAGCTGACAGCGGCCGGCGTCGCGCACGCTCGCGTGCGGCACGGCGATCTCTATGACCTCGGCCTCGAGGATGGGAGCGCCGATGCCGTGGTCGTGCATCAGGTGCTGCACTTCCTGAGCGACCCCGCGCAGGCCATTCGCGAGGCAGGGCGCATCCTGGCGCCGGGCGGACGGCTGCTGATCGTCGATTTCGCCCCGCATGAGCTCGAGTTCCTGCGGGAGACCCAGGCGCACGAGCGGCTCGGGTTTCCGCCGGCGCAGGTCGAGCAGTGGCTGCAGGAGGGCGGGCTCAAGATTCTTTCGGTGAACGAGCTCGCGCCGGACGCGAGCGAGCCGGACGGCAAGCTCACCGTGATGCTGTGGACGGCGGAGCGCCTCCGCGTTCACGCGCACAGCCGTCAGACGGAACGCATCTCCAAAGTAGAGGCTGTCGGGTGATGAAGTCGGTCCAGCAACTGCACGAGCGGCGCAGCCGCCTCGTCGGCAACGGCGAGATCACCGTTTCCTTCGAGTTCTTCCCACCGAAGACCGAGCGCATGGAAGAGGCGCTGTGGACGGCGATCCGCCGTTTGGAGCCTTTGGCGCCCGAATTCGTATCGGTGACCTATGGTGCCGGCGGCTCGACACGCGAGCGCACGCACGCGACCGTTGCCCGCATCGTCAAGGAAACGAGCCTCGCGCCCGCCGCGCATCTCACCTGTGTCGGCGCGACGTGCGAGGAGGTCGACGAGGTCGTGCGCGACTATTGGGATGCGGGCGTCCGCCGCATTGTCGCGCTGCGCGGCGATCCCGCGGCAGGTGTCGGCGCGCGCTACGAGCCGCATCCGGGCGGCTACCAGAGCACCGCCGATCTCGTGCGCGGCATCAAGGCGATCGGCAATTTCGATATCTCGGTCAGCGCTTATCCCGAGAAGCATCCCGAAAGCGCGACCGTCGAAGCCGATCTCGACACACTCAAATCCAAGGTCGACGCCGGCGCCAACCGTGCGATCACCCAGTTCTTCTTCGACAACGCGCATTTCCTGCGTTTTCTCGAAGCGGCCCGCAAGCGCGGCATCTGGGCGCCGATCGTTCCGGGCATCGTGCCCATTCATAATTTCAAGCAGGTCTCGGGATTCGCCGCGCGGACCGGCGCGAGCGTCCCGGCGTGGCTTGCGCGCCGCTACGAAGGCCTCGATGATGATCCCGCCACCATGCATCTCGTGGCGGCCGCGGTTGCTGCCGAGCAGGTGCTCGATCTCGTCGACGAAGGCATCCGCCAGTTTCACTTCTACACGCTCAATCGCGCCGATCTGGTCTATGCGATCTGCCACCTGCTTGGGCTCAGACCGCAGTCGAATGGTCACTCGCCATCGCTCGCCAGAGGTGCTGCATGAACGACGCGACCGACAATCTGGTCGATGCCCGCGCACGCAAGGCGCGCATAGATGCGCTCCACGCGGCGGCGCGCGAGCGCATTCTGATCATCGACGGCGCCATGGGCACGATGATCCAGCAGTACAAGCTGGATGAGGCCGCCTATCGCGGCGCCCGTTTTGCCAATCATCCGAAGGACGTCAAAGGCAACAACGATCTCCTCGTGCTGACGCAGCCGGAGATCATCCGAAAGATCCACGAGCAGTATCTCGAAGCCGGGGCCGACATCCTGGAGACGAATACGTTCAACGCCCAGCGTATCTCGCTCGCCGACTACGGCATGGAGCCGCTTGCTTACGAGATCAATTTTGAGGCGGCGAAGATCGCGCGCGCGGCGGCGGACAAGTATTCGACGCCGGAGCGCCCACGCTGGGTTGCCGGTGCTATCGGGCCAACCAACCGCACGGCCTCGATCTCGCCGGACGTGAACAATCCCGGCTTCCGTAATGTCTCTTTCGACGAGCTGTATGATGCCTACGCGGAACAGGTGCGCGGGCTCATCGACGGCGGCTCGGATATCCTGATTATCGAGACGATCTTCGACACGCTCAATGCCAAGGCTGCAGGTCTCGCCGTGCTGGACGTCTACGACGAGAAGGGCGTCGAGCTGCCGATCATGATCTCCGGCACGATCACCGACCGGTCAGGACGCACGCTCTCGGGCCAGACAGCGGAAGCCTTCTGGTATTCGATGCGGCACTTGAGGCCGTTCTCGATCGGGCTCAATTGTGCGCTCGGTGCCGAGATGATGCGGCCGTACATCGCCGAACTCGCACATGTCTCGGAGACGCTGATCTCCGCTTATCCGAATGCGGGTCTGCCGAACGCCATGGGCGAGTACGACGAGACGCCGCACGACATGTCCTGCCAGATCGAACCCTGGGCGCGGGATGGTCTGGTCAACATCGTCGGCGGATGCTGTGGCTCGACGCCGGATCACATCCGCCACATCCGCGAGCACATCGAGAAATATCCGCCGCGCAAGCCCGCGAAGATCGAAACGCGCATGCGCCTCTCAGGGCTCGAGCCGTTCGTGCATGGATGAGCGCATGATCATCCGGGCGGAGGCGCCGGCTGACTGTGCGGCAATTCGGAGCGTCCTCGTCAGCGCATTCGGGGGCGTGGCGGAAGCGGACCTCGTGGAGCTTCTGCGACGGGAACGATCTATTGCAATCGCACTCGTCGCCGAGATCGCCGGAGATGTTTGCGGGTATATCGTGATGTCGCGCTTGCGGTCGCCATCGGATGGCTTGGCGCTCGCGCCGGTGGCCGTTGCGCCTGCGCGACAAGGTGCGGGGATCGGCTCGGCGCTCGTTCGCAAGGCGATCGATCTCGCCAGGTCGGGCGGCAGCAGCATCGTGTTTGTGCTCGGTGATCCGACCTACTATCGCCGGTTCGGCTTCTCGGCCGAAGTGGCTGCGCCGTTTCGATCACCCTATTCCGGACCGCACTTCATGGCGCTTCGACTGGCCGAGCAGGTCACATCATCAGGCACCGTTGCGTATCCCGCGGCCTTCGATGGTCTTGATTGAGCTCGGCTTGGGCTACTTCCCGGCGAATGCGCGATAGTCCTCGACGCTCGTGTGCGGGATGACGAAGACCTTGTCGTCGGCGCCGCCGGTGATGTCGAATGAGGAACTTTCATCGTCAGCGCCGCCGCATTCGCTCGAGACACGGATGCGTTCGAGGCGGACGAGCAGCTCGGCACCGTCCTTTCTGGTCTCGACGCTCACGCCGCCCCCATCGCAGTCGACGCCGCACCAGATGGGTTTGCCGGCAATGCGCTCCTGCTCTTCCGGCGGCATGTAGGAAAAGCCGCACTCGCCGCCCGTCGTTGCGGGCTTTGCGTGCCCTTTGACCTTGGCGGCGAAGTCGAAGTTGTAGCGGTATCTGACCGGCTCGCCTTTTTCCTCCGGCGTGATGCGCTCGACCTCGACGCACATGCCGAGGGCTTCCACACGTTGCTTCGGATGCGATTTCAAATGAGCGCTATCGTAGCGACGCAGGAAGCAGCTCTGCGCCTTGTCCTTGGCTGGCGCGAGCTGGAGCAGGCGCTTGTCGAAACCTGGCTGGAGATCGGACTGCGCGAGCGCAGGGCCTGCCGCGAGCAGGGCCAGCGCCAAGAGCACACCGAAGAGATGTTTCATAACTGCACCTGCCGATCTGGGTTGGGACCAGCTCAACAGGAAGCAGGTTAAGTCTGTCTTACGTGTGGCGGTTAACGGACCGGAGCGACGATCCCGCGCGCGATGAGGTCCTCGGAGGACTCAGCGCCGTAGCCGAGCTCGGCGAGGATCTCGCGACCGTGCTCGCTGATCTTCGGCGGATTGAGGCGCGTGCCGAGGCGTCGACCGGCGAGCTCCAGCGGCAAAGCGGGCGTCACGGTCTTGGTGCCGTCCGGCAGCGTCAGCGGCAGGAGCCCGCCCGACTCGTTCAGGTGCGGATCGTCGAAGAGCTCGTGGGGCTTGACGATCGGCGCATAGGGCAGTCCGGCGGCGGCGACCTTTGCCTCGAGATCATCACGCTTCCACTGCGCGAACACGTCGCGCAGGAACGGCATGAACAGCTCGCGATTGTTCGAGCGCATGGAGTTGGTCTTCAGCCGTTC
>DATMRT010000104.1:0-10174 GCA_035565975.1 Hyphomicrobiaceae bacterium | reverse complement strand
TCATCATGGGATCCGGTGGCCCGTCCACGAGCACGATCGTGCGCGCCGCTGCCGTGGCGCGGGAGAAGGAGCCCAGGAAAGTCGGCCCGTTCGAGGTTCCAAAGGCCATGAGCTCCGGCCCGTCGGGCACGCTGGCGACGGCGTTTCAGATCCACGGGGTCAACTACTCGATCTCATCGGCCTGTGCGACCTCGGCCCACTGCATCGGCAATGCCGCCGAGATGATCCAGTGGGGCAAGCAGGACGTCATGTTCGCGGGCGGCTGCGAAGAGCTCGACTGGACGCTCTCCGTCCTGTTCGATGCCATGGGCGCGATGTCGACGAAGTTCAACGAGACCCCGGCCAAGGCGTCGCGCGCCTACGATGCCAACCGCGACGGGTTCGTGATCGCGGGCGGCGCCGGCATGGTAGTGCTCGAGGAGCGCGAGCGGGCGCTCGCACGCGGCGCCAAGATCTATGGCGAGCTGGTCGGCTATGGGGCAACCTCCGACGGCTTCGATATGGTGGCACCCTCGGGCGAGGGGGCCGTCAGGTGCATGCGCAAGGCGTTGGAGGGTTTCAGCGGCAAGGGCGTCGGGAAGGTCGACTACATCAACCCCCACGGCACCGGGACGCCGGTCGGCGACGAGCGCGAGATCGCGGCGATCCGGGAGGTCTTCGGCAAGGACGTGCCGCCCATTTCCTCCACCAAGTCCCTGACAGGCCACTCGCTCGGGGCCATCGGGGTCCAGGAGACGATCTTTTCGCTGCTCATGATGAACAACGGTTTCATCTGCGAGAGCGCCAACATCGAGGAGTTGGACCCGGCGTTCGCAGATGTTCCGATCGTCCGCGCGCGGCAGGAGGTTGCTCTTAACTGTGTGCTCTCGAACAGCTTTGGTTTCGGCGGCACGAATGCCACCCTGGCATTCCGCCGCCATTCAGGTTAAGGGCAGGGCGCCGACCGGCGCCGTCCCCTCCTCCTGGCGGTCCGGTCAGGCGCGCTTGGCGCCTCAGAGGTGCCAGGATCCATGGAGCATTTTCGCCGTGACAAGGCGACGGTCACTCAGCGCTGCTGGCTGTCAGCAGCCCGCCGGGCCGATCTCGTTACCGTAGGGGCTCGAATGAGCGAGAAAGATATCCTGGCGCCGGGAGCGCTGATGGCGGGTAAGCGCGGCCTCGTGATGGGCGTCGCCAACGACCGTTCAATCGCGTGGGGCATCGCGACCGCGCTCGCGAAGCACGGCGCGAAGCTCGCCTTCACCTACCAGGGCGATGCGTTCGGCCGGCGGGCCGTCCCGCTCGCCGAGTCGGTCAAGTCCGAGGTCATCGTGCCGTGCGACGTGAGCGATCTCGCGAGCGTCGACAATGTGTTCAGCGAGATCGAGAAGACGTGGGGCGGCCTCGATTTCGTCGTTCACGCGCTGGCCTTTTCCGATCGTCGCGAGTTGATGGGGCGCTACTCGGACACGACGCGCGACAACTTCACCAATACCATGGTGATCTCGTGCTTCTCCTTCACCGAGATTGCCAAGCGCGCAGCGCCCCTCATGAAGGATGGCGGTTCGCTGCTGACGCTGACCTACGGCGGCTCGCAGCGCGTCGTGCCGTCCTACAATGTCATGGGTGTCGCCAAGGCCGCGCTCGAAGCCTCGGTGCGCTATCTCGCCGCCGATTTCGGTGCGCAGGGCATCCGCGTCAATGCGCTCTCGGCCGGGCCTATGCGCACGCTCGCGGGCGCCGCCATTTCGGATGCGCGGGTCATCTTCAATTTCCAGGGCGACAGCGCGCCGCTGAAACGCACGCCGACGCTTTCGGAGGTCGGCGGCTCGGCCCTGTATCTGCTGTCGGACCTTTCCGGCGGCGTGACCGGCGAGGTGCACTACGTGGACTGCGGCTACAATGTCGTGTCCATGCCCTCGCTCGAGGCGCTCAAGGCGCAGGATGAGCTGGTCGAGAAAGCCCGCGCCGCGCTCAAGGATGCCGGGAAGGGCTGAAGCCCAGAGCGCAGATCACCTGAGACTTACGTTGCATGGCGCTTCCATCGGGAGCGCCATCGCACTATGGTGCGCCGCGAAATTCAGGTCGAAGTGCCCTGGCACGCCCGAGAGGAGAGGAACGCATGTCCAAGATCAAGGTCACGGGAACGGTCGTCGAGATGGACGGCGACGAGATGACCCGCATCATCTGGCAGCTGATCAAGGACAAGCTGATCCACCCCTATCTCGACATCAACCTCGAATATTACGATCTCGGCGTCGAGGCGCGCGACAAGACCAACGACCAGATTACGATCGATGCTGCCAACGCGACCAAGAAGCACGGCGTCGCCGTGAAGTGCGCGACCATCACGCCGGATGAGGCGCGCGTGAAGGAGTTCGGTCTCAAGGAAATGTGGAAGAGCCCAAACGGCACGATCCGCAACATCCTCGGCGGCACCATCTTCCGCGAGCCCATCATCTGCAAGAACATCCCGAGGCTCGTGCCCGGCTGGACGCAGCCGATCGTGATCGGCCGTCACGCCTACGGCGACCAGTATCGCGCGACGGACTTCCTGTTCCCCGGCAAGGGCCGCATCACCATCAAGTTCGAGGGTGAGGACGGCAAGGTCATCGAGCACGAGGTGTTCAAGGCGCCGAGCTCTGGTGTCGCCATGGCGATGTACAACCTCGACGACTCGATCCGCGATTTCGCGCGCGCCTCGTTCAATTACGGGCTGATGCGCAACTATCCGGTCTATCTCTCGACCAAGAACACAATTCTCAAGCGCTACGACGGCCGCTTCAAGGACATCTTCCAGGAAGTGTTCGATGCCGAGTTCAAGGCCGAGTTCGACAAACGCAAGATCGTCTACGAGCACCGCCTGATCGACGACATGGTGGCGTCGGCGCTGAAGTGGTCGGGCGGCTACGTGTGGGCCTGCAAGAACTATGACGGCGACGTGCAGTCCGATACGGTCGCGCAAGGCTTCGGCTCGCTTGGCCTGATGACCTCGGTGCTGCTGACGCCGGATGGCAAGACCTGCGAAGCTGAAGCAGCGCACGGCACCGTCACGCGCCACTACCGCGAGCACCAGAAGGGCCGCGAGACCTCGACGAACTCCATGGCCTCGATCTTCGCCTGGACGCGCGGCCTCGCTCACCGCGCCAAGCTCGACAACAATCCGGAGCTCGCCAAGTTCTCGGCGACGCTCGAGAAGGTCTGCGTCGACACGGTCGAGGCGGGCTTCATGACCAAGGACCTCGCGCTGCTCGTCGGCGACCAGCAGAAGTGGCTCTCGACCACCGGCTTCCTCGACAAGATCGACGAGAACCTCAAGAAGGCCATGGCCTGACGGCCCGCCGTCGGCGTTTCGCCATACGATGGACAACGAAAAGGGCCCGATCGCAGGATCGGGCTCTTTTTATTGGCTCGCGCGTTATGCTGTCGAATGCTGTCAGCAAGCGAGCGAGGCCCTCAATGGCTGATCGAACCCCTGTCCACACCGGCGGCTGCCAATGCGGCGCCGTCCGCTACGCGCTCTACGCCGAGCCGACCGGCGCCTCGATCTGCCACTGCCGCATGTGCCAGAAGGCGTTCGGCAACTACTTCGCGCCGCTGGCCGGGGTGCCGCCCAAGGATCTCGAATGGACGCGGGGAACGCCCGGCATCTTCCGCTCGTCGGAGGCGGCGGAGCGCGGCTTCTGCAGCCATTGCGGCACGCCGCTTACATACCGGGTGCTCGACAACGACCGGATCTCGGTATCGCTCGGTTCGCTCGACGATCCTTCCCGCGTCACGCCGACGGAGCAGTTCGGCATCGAGGGCCGCCTGCCCTTCCTGGATCAGATCCTCGATCTGCCCGGCGTGCGTACGGAGGACGATATCCCCGCCGACCAGCTGCCGCGCTTCGCGAGCCGGCAGCATCCCGATCACGATACCTGATGGGCGATTGGCCGCCGCCAGCGCCGCTTTGGGCTCACATGAGGATATCGCGCGCGCCGACGACCGCATTGGCGATGTAGTCGAAGGTCACGCGGAGGCGCTCCACGCCGCGCACGTCCGGGTGCGCGACCAGCCACAGTTCACGGATCAATGGCTCGCCGCCGATGTCCACGAGCACGAGATCAGGATACTGATGAGCGACGAACTTCGGGATCAGCCCGATGCCGAGCCCGCCGCGCGCTGCGGCGAGGCGCGCGAAGAGCGTGTTCACTTTCAGTGAGTAGCGGTGCGTGTTGCCGACGGCGCGCGCGCAGTGCTTGGCCGCCTCGATATGCGAGAGGTCGTCGGCAAAGCCGATGAAATCCAGCGGGCCGTCACGGTGCGCCTCGGCGTACTGGCGATCGGCATAATAGTAGCTCGCATAATCGGCGATCTTGCGCGTGATCACGTTTGCGCCTTCGGGGCGCGAATGGCGGATGGCAAGATCGACGTCGCGGCGCGCGAGGCTGAGGTTCCGGCTGCTGATGACGAGCTCGATCTCGAGCCCGGGGTTCTGCACCATCAGCTCCCGCATGCGGGACATGAGGAAATACGAGCCGAAGATCTCCGTCGCGGTCAGCCGCACCTTCCCGACCACCGAATCGGCTGGTCCACCGGCCAGGCGGCGAATCGATTGGGCCCCGTCGTACATCGCCGAAGCGGCGGCGGCGGCGCGCTCACCGGCCGCGGTCAGTGCGAATCGGCCGTCGTGCCGGTCGAAGAGCTGCACACGGAGCACTGTCTCGAGTGCGGCAATGCGCCGCCCTACGGTCGCATGCGTGACGCCGAGCGCCCGCGCAGCCGCCGAAAGGCTCCCGAGACGGGCCAGTTCTAGGAAAAAATGCACATCTTCCCAGTCTGGATACGCTGTGCGTTTTTTGACAGCCATAGCCAATTTTTAGGGGATTGCCGATCGTTGATCAACAGTCAAACTCACCCGCCGGATGATCTCGATACTTGCGACGTTGACATCCAATCTATTGGCACCCGGGCTCAAATGGGCCGGGTGCACGTCTGATCAACGATTGGCAATCGATGGGGAAATGCGCGCCGTGGACCAGGAAAATTTGACCGGATTTGACCTGAATGGCTGTGTACTGCACTTGTTGCATCGTGCACAGCAGGCGGCAGACGAAGCCTTCGCCGCAGCATTCGCCGACACCGGTCTGACGCCGCGCCAGCTCGCCGTGCTCGTAATCGTCGGAGAGCGCGAAGGTACCAATCAGGTCGGGCTTGTCGATGCCACGGGCATCGATCGTTCGACGACTGCCGATCTCGTCCGCCGGCTCATGCGCAAGGGCCTGCTCGCGCGCCGTCGGGCGCGCCACGACGCACGATCGAATGTCCTGCGTCTGACCGACGAGGGGCGTGCCATGCTCGCCAGTTTCCGCGCCCGGGCCGCCGAGGTCGACCAGATGCTGCTCAGCGTGCTGCCCGAAGCCGGGCGTGCCGGGTTCGTCGAAGCCCTGGGCCGGATTGCCACGATGGCGCCGACGACGCCTCCGGCAGGACGCGACCGCGGGCTCCTTGCTGCGGAATAGCGCACTCAGCGACCGGCCGCCCGCGGCCAGCTTTCGATCAGAGCCTCGATGCCGAGTGCGCGTGCTTCATTGACGAAGCCTGCGGACTTGAGCGCCCGGATCACATCCCCGAGCGTCAGCAGGTTGGCATCGTTCGCGCGCGCCGGTCCCATAGCCTCGACGGCACGCAGAATCACGCGCGCGCCCTCGCGCTTGTCACTTGCCATTTTGAGTTCGGCGAGGACGCCGGTTGCCGGAAGATGGCCATCGGCCGGTTGCGGCGTCCGGCTCGCAACCTCCCAAAGCGGGATCGGTACCTGCACGTCGAGTGCATCAAGCACGGTCACGACGCGATGCAGATGGGGTGCATCGATGCGTCCGGCGCGTGCGATCCGCTCAAGGCTCGCGAGCGCACCGGCATCGGGCATCGCTGGGCCGTCGGCAAGCGCGCCGAGAACGCGCCAGTGATCGAGGTCGCCGCTGAGGCCGGCCCAGCCGTCCACGGCACTGCCCTGGCCCGATTGCACGAGGATCTCCGCGGCATTGTCGCCAAACCACGCGAGCTCCGGACCCGGACGCATGAACGCGACAAACACCCCCAGTGCCCGCGCCACCGGTGCCCTGAGCCCAGCCTTGCCCGCATCCTCCAGCAGGGCGGCGAGGAGCCGGGCTTTCTTCTCGGGAGCGCCTTCGGATGCGGCCGCCTGAAAGAGTGCCGCGCGGCGCATGGCCCCGGTCTGCTTGGGTGCGAGTGGGTTCGCCAACTCTTCCGGTCCCAGCGGCAGGCTGCGGTATTGCTCGGCGAGAAGCTCAGGCGGCAGGATTGCGAGGTTTACGGCGCGCTCCGTCGCGGCGAGCTTCAGCCCCGGATCGACAGTCGGTGCCGTCGCGATGAGCGCGAGCGCATCCGGTTCCGCGCGCTCGATGAGCGCGCTCGGCCAGACGACACCGGCGGCCTCGCCGATCCGGTAGTCGAGCACGCCGACCGCGGCGGGAAGCGGCGGTGGCGTCTTGCCGCCCGCGCCGGCGCCTTCGAGGATGGCCCGTGCGAACGGCGCCTCGATATTCTCCGCGCGAATGAGGCCGACCGTAAGCTTGCCGGCCTCGGCGTTGCCGCCGGCGAGCGCACAATAGCCGGCCGCCAGCACGGCATCGCGCCGAGATGGCGTCGGCAGCGATGCCCGGTTGCGGATGGCCTCGCCGGCGAGCGCGCAACCGGCCTCGCGATTGCCGGCGAGGAGCTGCGCCCTGAGCAGGATGATGGCGTGTGCGGGCTCGGATGGAGGTGCCACCCGATCGAGCACGGATTTGAGCGCATCGATCGCTCCAGCCCGCCGCAGGGCCTCGATGCGGATAACGTCGAAAGCCGGAGATACGGCGCCGCGCGCTGCGCGCCAGGGTTCGGGCCATAGCGCGGCGAGCGCCGCGGACTTCGTCGGCAGTTTCAGACCGTCGACGATCGTCTCGAGCAGTTTGGGCTCAAGCGTCGCGAGCCCGTCGAGTGCGGGCCGCGGCGCGGTCGGCGCCATAGGCGGGGGACGCGTCGGGCTCCGAAGATACGGCGGTCCGGCGGGCAGGCCGGACGGTGGTGCGAGATCGCTCTGGCGTGTGGCAGGCGGGAGGGGGGCGTTCGGCAGGGGCGCGCTCGGAGCCGTCCGCGTCTCCCATCGAGAAGGTGGTGGCTGAGAGAGGGGCGGCGGCGGTGCAAGGGCTGCCGGCGGCGGCGGCTCCGGCAGAGGCGCCAGTTCGCCTCGCTCGACGGCAACGGGGGCGGCGCTTCGCGGCGTCTCGAGACCGGGTTCGTAGCGGCGCGTTCCTTCACCGGAAGCCTCCGGATCGGCGTAGCCGCCCCCCTTGGGCTGGAGCGGCCGGTCGCCGGCCCTGAGGCCGCCGTTTTTCTGCTCCTGGCGCTTACCGCCTCCGAAAGGCCACCACGTGTCCTGAGCTGCCGCAGGTGGGGTTCCCAGGATCAGGCCGGCCAAGGCAAGGGTCGAAAGGATGGAGAGGGCTGGCGGGGGAACGGACAGTCTTGAGGGCGCTCTGGCCATTGCAAGGGGTTGCACCTACTGACGCCGCACCTTGACGCCGGGCAGAGGCTGCGTGACCTCCCGCGCATCCGGCTCCATGTTCGACAGGACATAGAGTCCGCCCGCCGTTACGGCCGACAAGACGGCAACCACCATCAGGAACCTGAAAAGACTGGGCATCGGAAGTCCTGTACAATGTGCAGGTAAGACCGCGAGTTGGCGCTATTATGGCGCTCTGAACATGCGTGCCAAGCCGTCGAAGCCCGCAGGCCTGGACTTATTCCCGTGGTTGTAGGTGTTCTCGTGTTGCAATTCAGCCGATTGCGGACCATGAGTTTGACCAGGACGCGCTCCCGGCCTGATGCGCGGTCCAGGGGAGGATTTCACGCGGCCGCGGCTGCCGCCAGGGAAATACGCGGAGCCCGGCGATGCGAATAGGCTGGAAGAGACGGGATCGGGGCGAGCTTGCCGCACGCGCCCGCCAGGTGCGCGAGAAGCTTGGTGCGCGCTCCATCGTCATGGTCGGCCTCATGGGCTGCGGCAAATCCTCGATCGGCCGGAGGCTCGCGGCGGCGCTCGGTCTTCCCTTCGTCGATGCCGATGACGAGATTGAGCGGGCTGCCCTCAAGACCATCCCCGAAATTTTCGCCGACCACGGAGAGGCCTATTTCCGCGACGGCGAGCGCAAGGTCATCAAGCGGCTGCTCGGTAACGGACCGCAGGTGCTGGCAACGGGCGGCGGCGCCTTCATGAATCCGCAGACGCGCGCGGCGATCAAGGCCGACGGCATCAGCATCTGGTTGCGCGCCGAACTCGACGTGCTCATGAAGCGCGTCGCCAAGCGCGACAACCGTCCCCTGCTCAAGGCTGATGACCCTGTCGCGGTGATGAAAGGGCTCATGGAGCAGCGCTATCCTATCTATGCGGAGGCCGACATCACCATCGATAGCCGCGACACCACCCACGAGGTGATCGTCAACGAGATCATTGCGGCACTGATCGCAGATCCCGATCCCGTTCAAGCCGAAGCTGCGAGCGGAGCCGTCCATGGCGAGCCCTGAAGCGCCGGCCGCGATCCTCGCCGAGCGCATCGTCCACGTCGATCTCGGCGCGCGGTCTTACGATGTCCTCGTCGGCGCCGATCTCGTCGCGCGGGCGGGCGACATGGTCGTCTCGCGTTTCGGTAAGGCGCGCGCGGCCATCGTGACGGATGAGAATGTCGCGAAGCATCATCTCGCGACGCTCGAGTCTTCGCTGCGTACGTTCGATCGCCACCTCGGCACGATCGTCATGCCGCCGGGCGAGGCGACGAAATCGTTCGCCGAGCTCGGTCGCCTGAGCGAAGGCCTGCTTTCGCTCAAGCTCGAGCGCGGCGATCTCGTCATTGCGCTCGGCGGCGGCGTCATCGGCGATCTCGCCGGCTTCGCGGCGGCTATCCTGCGCCGCGGCGTGCGCTTTATGCAGATCCCGACGAGCCTCCTCGCTCAGGTCGACAGCTCGGTCGGCGGCAAGACCGGGATCAACACACCCCAGGGCAAGAACCTCATCGGCGCCTTCCACCAGCCGAGCCTCGTCCTCGCTGACACGAAGGCGCTGTCCACGCTGCCCGTGCGCGAGATGCGCGCGGGCTACGCCGAGGTCGCGAAGTACGGCCTGCTCGGTGATGCCCGCTTTTTCGGTTGGCTGGAGCAGAACTGGCAGCGCCTCTTCGGCAATGATCCGGCCACGCTGACGGAAGCCATCGAAGTCTCGATCGCAGCCAAGGCGCGCATCGTCGAGCGCGATGAGACCGAGACCGGCGATCGCATGCTCCTGAACCTCGGCCACACATTCGGCCACGCGCTCGAGGCCTGGGCAGGATACTCGAGCCGTCTCCTGCACGGCGAGGCCGTCGCCATCGGCATGGCGCAGGCCGCGCGTTTCTCGGAAGAGCGCGGGCTCTGTCCTGCGGGTACCGCTGCGCGGATCGAGAAGCACCTGCGCGCCGTCGGCCTGCCGACGCGCATTGCGCACATTCCGGGGAGCGATCGCCCGGATCCGAAGGCCCTCTTCGCCCTCATGCAGCAGGACAAGAAAGTGCAGTCCGGACGGCTCACCTTCATTCTCCTGCGCGCGATCGGCGATGCCTTCGTCACGCGCGACGTCGAGGCGGAGGATGTCGCGGCGTTCCTCGAGCGTGAGGTGGTGCTGGGGGCTTAGTCGCGCCATCGGCGCGAGCGAGGCCAGCCTCGCGCTCCGCCGGGAGGGACACCCTCCCAGGCCCGCCCGTCTTTCGCGCTTAAGCGCCACGTTTCGGTGGCGGCCGAAAGCCGTGGGGCATGATTGCCAACCAGGTAAATTGCAGCCGCGGCGCCATTAGCCGAAGGCGTTGGCGTCCGCGGAGAATAGAAGTTTCAACCCGGGGAGATCATGTTCTCCGGGCGCACGATAGCATCGAAGTCGGCTTCGGAAATGCCTTCCTTCAGCGCTTCCTCGCGCAAGGTCGTGCCGTTCTTGTGCGCGGTCTTGGCGATCTTGGCGGCCTTGTCGTAGCCGTACTTGGGCGCGAGCGCAGTCACCAGCATCAAGCTGCGATCGAGGCCGGCCTTGATGTTGTCTTCGCGCGCCTCGATGCCGACGACGCAGTTGTCGGTGAACGAGACGGCGGCATCCGCGAGCAGACGCACGGACTGCAGGAAGTTGTAA
>DATMRT010000103.1:0-3027 GCA_035565975.1 Hyphomicrobiaceae bacterium | reverse complement strand
CATCCCGACCTTCTCCCCGTAAGGACAGGGAGAAGGAGTAGAGGCGGCGAGAACTATGCTCGCCTACCTGCAATCAGCCAGTAGATGAACCCGCCCGTAAAACCGGCCGTCGCGAAGACCGTCCAGACAACGCCGAGCTGGCTCGGATCCTGTGCGGCCGCCCCGAGGCGGCCCAGCAGCGGCCACGCCGCGAGCACCGCGCCACCGCCGAGAATGTAGTAGAGCGAGGAGCGGATGCGGGCGACCTCGCCGATGATCACGAGCAGAATGGCCGGGATGATCGTGAACGTCGAGAACAGCGCGACTGTATCCGCGAAGAGGCCGAACATCGCAGTGAACGCATCGGCGTCCACCTCGCGCCCATGCACGGCGTGCGTGACGCGCTCCATGCCGAGCGTGACCAGCACGAACATGGCCGCCAGCGCGGCAACGACGAAGCCGAGCGGCACGAGGATGATCCGGCCGAGTGCCCGCCAGAACACGGTCAGTGCCCTTCCGCGGTGACGGCGCGATCGCGTGCGCGTAGCTTGAGGCTCTCCGACTTGAGCTGGCCGCACGCGGCAAGGATGTCGCGGCCGCGCGGTGTGCGCACGGGGCTCGCGTAGCCGGCGCGGTTCACGACCTCGGCGAATTTCTCGATCTGCTCCCACTCCGAGCATTCGTACGGCGAGCCGGGCCAGGGATTGAACGGAATGAGATTGATCTTGGCGGGGATGCCGGCGAGCAGGCGCACGAGCGCGCGGGCTTCCGCGAGACTGTCGTTCACGCCCTTGAGCATGACGTATTCAAAAGTGATCCGGCGCGCGTTCGAGAGACCGGGATAGGCGCGACAGGCGTCGAGCAGCTCGGCGATCGGGTATTTCTTGTTGATCGGCACGAGCACGTCGCGCAACTCGTCACGCGTCGCATGGAGCGAGATCGCGAGCATGGTGTCGGCCTCGGCGCCCCAGCGCGCGATGTTCGGCACGACACCCGATGTCGAGAGCGTGATACGCCGCTTCGAGAAGGCGATGCCGCCGCTGTCCGCCGCGACGATCATGGCGTCGCGCACGTTCTCGAAATTGTAGAGCGGTTCGCCCATGCCCATGAGCACGATGTTGGTGATCTTGCGCTCGCTCGAGGGGAGCAGGTGCGTGTCCTTGATCTCGGCCCCGGCCGGCGCACCTGCGGGCCAGTCGCCGATGCGGTCGCGCGCGAGCAGGATCTGGCCGACGATCTCGGAGACTTCCAGATTGCGCACGAGCCGCTGGGTGCCGGTATGGCAGAACGAGCAGTTGAGCGTGCAACCGACCTGCGAGGAAATGCAGAGCGTGCCACGGTCGCTCTCCGGGATGTAGACGGTCTCGATCTCGGGCGCACGCGCCTCGTGCCCGCGGCGCGGGAGACGCAGCAGCCACTTGCGCGTGCCGTCGGTGGAGATCTGCTCGGTGACGATCTCGGGGCGCTCGAGCGTATAGGCCGCCACGAGCCTGGCCCGGAGCTCCTTCGAAACATCCGTCATGGCATCGAACGACGTGACGCCATGCGCGTAGATCCAGGTCCAGAGCTGGCCGACGCGCATCCGCCGCTGGCGTTCGGGCACGCCGATGGCCGCGAGCGCCGTGCTCAAGCCCTCGCGGCCGAGGCCGGCGAGCGTCGGAAGCGCCGCCGCCGGGGATGCAGCCGACGTCGACTTTTCCGGCGAGGGGCTTGAATTGAGGACAAGGACCATGAAATTGGAACCATTCGCGTCTGATTTGAGCCCCTTATATAGGGTGTCGTGCGTTCGGGCCACGTCTGCGACGATCCGGCACTTGCCGAGAATCGGCAATGTTGCAGCGTTTGAAGCACGGATTGAATGTGTTAGGTAGACGGCTGCAACATTGGCACCGGGCGCGGCCGGCAGGCGCGACGTGCGGGCATGGGGGCAGGGGCCAGGGGACTCCAAGAACCGGGGGCTAGGGACAGCAGCGTTATGGCAGAGCGGCGGACGAGCTTCGATTACGATGATCTCCTGGCGTGCGGGCGCGCCGAACTGTTCGGCGCCGGCAACGCCCAGCTCCCGCTGCCGCCCATGCTGATGTTTGATCGCATCACGCACGTTTCCGAAGAGGGCGGCGCGCACGGCAAGGGCCAGATCAAGGCGACGCTCGCCGTTGCAGGCAATCCGAACTGCGACTGGTTCTTCTCCTGCCACTTCAAGGACGATCCCGTCATGCCGGGATGTCTCGGCCTTGACGGCCTATGGCAGCTTACGGGTTTTTTTCTCGGCTGGCTCGGCGCGCCGGGCCGCGGGCGCGCGCTCGGCGTCGGCGAGGTCAAGCTCACCGGCATGGTGCTGCCCACGGTGCGGATGCTGGAGTACACTGTCGATATTAAGCGCGTGATCCTGCGCAAGCTGAAGCTCGGCATCGGCGACGGTACGCTGAAAGCGGACGGCGAAGTGATCTACAGCGCAAACGATCTGAAGGTGGGGCTGTTCGGCGCGGGCGAGAACGTGGGCAGCGCCTCGGCCTGAGACCGTGGTGCCCGTCGTGCGTCGACGCGGCAGGATTGCGATGAAGGTGGCTGCGGACGGCTGCTTGGTGCAGCGTCGGCCGCCCCCAGGGGAAGGAAGGCGGAGATGAGGCGGGTCGTCGTTACCGGGATGGGCATCGTCTCATCCATCGGCAACAGCACGCAGGAGGTGCTGGCCTCGCTCCGCGAGGGAAAGTCCGGCATCACGCGGGCCGAGAAATACGCCGAGCTTGGATTCCGCTGCCAGGTCCACGGCGAGCCGAAGATCGATTGGGATTCCGCGGTGCCGCGCAAGCCGAAGCGGTTCATGGAGGCTGGCGTCGCGTGGAACTACATCGCCATGGATCAGGCGATTCGCGATTCAGGCCTCGAGGCTGACGACGTCGTCAACGAGCGCACGGGCATCATCGTCGGATCGGGCGGGCCCTCGACCTATGCGATCGTGAAGGCAGCCGATACGGCGCGCGAGAAGGGCCCCAAGAAGATCGGGCCGTTCGAGGTCCCCAAGGCCATGTGCTCGGGGCCGTCGGG
>DATMRT010000102.1:0-2574 GCA_035565975.1 Hyphomicrobiaceae bacterium | reverse complement strand
GAGCAGAACATGCACTTCTGCCTCGGTGTCGCCGACGATGCCGTCGTGATCGACAAGGGCGCGATCGTCTATCGTGATACGATTTCCGGCCTGAAGGCCAATGAGGAGGTCCGGCGGCGCTATCTCGCCATGTGACGGGATGGTGCCAGGGCCATAAGCGAGCCCACCAGCGAGGAGGATGCCATGACGACGCTGGCCACGCACATTGCGCGTTTCACGTCCGCGCTCGACGCGAGGGCCATGCCGCCCGAGGTAGCGGAAAAGGGACGCGCCTGCCTGCTCAATGCCTATGGCATGGGCCTCGATTGCCACGACACGCCCTACGCGCCCGTTGCGCGCGCCGCGGCCCTCGCCCTCGACGGCGAGGTGGCGAACGGCGCGACCATGCTCGCCGATGGCCGGCGCACCACGATCGGCGGCGCCTGTCTCGCCAATGCGGCGATGTTCCACGGGCGCGCGCAGGAGGATTCCTCCGGCGCCGCGCACTTCGGCACCATTCTCGTGCCGCTGCTCACTGCCATGGTCGAAACCCGTCGGGCGCCGCTCTCCGAGCTGATCCCCGCACTCGTTGCCGGTTATGAGGCGGGCGGCCTGCTCGAGAAGGCCTTTGCGATCAACACAACGCCCGGCGGATTCCGCTCGACGGCGACGTACGGCGTTGTCGCCGCTGCCGCCGCCGCGAGCCGCCTGCTTCGCCTCGACGCCGAGCGCACGGCGGCCGCCCTCGGCAATGCCGTCTCCTTCACGGGCGGTGTGCTGCAGTCCTTCGTCGATGGCACGGACGAATGGCGCTATCAGCCGGGCCTCATCGGGCGCAACGGTCTCGTCGCCGCAGAGCTGGCGCGCGCGGGATCCGTCTCGGCGCCCTACGCCCTCGAAGGCAAGGCGGGTCTCGTCCGCGCGTTCGGCCGTATTGAACCCGATGTCGCCGCGCTCGCGGGATCGCTCGGCAAGGAGTGGTTCATCCATCGCGTGACGTTCAAGCCCTTCCCGGTGTGCGCCTTCAACCAGACGCCCGTGACCGGCGCGCTGGAGCTGCGCAAGGAGCTCGGCGGCGCGAAGATCAAGGCCGTCAAGGTGCGCATGAACCCGTACGAGTGCGGCTATGCGGGCATGGATGCTGTCGGGCCATTCAGCACGATCTCCGGTACGCTGATGAGCATTCCGTTCTGCATCGCCACGACGCTGCTCCATGGCATCCCGGATATGAAGCGCATGACGACGTACGACGATGCGGCCGTGAACGGGCTCGTCGGGCGCATTGCGCTCGCCGCCGACGCGAACGTGCCGATCCTGAGTGCGATCATCGAGGTCGAGACAGAAGACTGGCGCCGCCTCGTGCGTGATCAGCGCATGACGACGGACGATTATAACTACGACCGCGCGGGCGTATCGACGCTCGTTCGTCGGATCGGGATCGAGCAGAACGTGCCGCCGCAGGCCTTCGACATGCTCGAGCGGTTCGTCGATCGCCTGCCCGAAGGCACGATCGAGGATGTGCTCGGCGCGTTCCGATTGCTCGAGCCGCGGCGCAAAGCCGCCTGAGGCGATGGGGACTCAGGAGGCGCGCGACATGTCCGACATCAAGTGCGAAGCTTTTACTCTTGGAGCGCTTCTGCGCGACGGCGCAGAGCGACACGGCGCGCGCACGTTCCTCGAGTTTCCGGATAGCACGCAGACCTACGCCGAAGCAGATGCGCGCGCCAATCGCACGGCTAACGGCCTCCTGGCGCTCGGCGCCGCCAAGGACAGCAAGATCGCGATCATGGCCATGAACGGGTCGGGCTTCATCGATGCCTGGCTCGGCGCCGCGCGCACAGGTGCGGTCTACGTCCCGATCAATACAGACTACAAGGGCGATATTCTCCGCTACCAGCTCGGCAAGGCGGATGTATCGCACATCGTCATCGATCCCGCTTTCCTCGATCGGTTGGAAGCCGTCGCTGCTGATTTGCCGCGGCTCCGGCATGTGATCCTGACGTCGCCAATGAGCGGGGCGCCGCGCTCGCTCGGCAAGAATATCGCGATCTCGTCGCTCGCCGATCTCATGAGCGCGTCTGACCGCGATCCAGGCATCGAGATCGCGCCTTCGGATCCGCTCGCGATCAGCTTCACGTCCGGCACCACGGGGCCGTCGAAAGGCGTTCTCGCGAGCCACGCGCACGTGATCACCTTCGCACGTGATTGGATCATGTCGACCGACTACGCCGAGGGCCAGTCGATCTACACCTGTATGCCGCTGTTCCACGCCGTTGCGTCATGGCTCGGCGTCGTCCCGGCGATCATCAATGGTGGCCGCATCGCGATCGTGCCGCGCTTCTCCGCCTCGGGCTTCTGGGATGACGTGCGCAAGTACAGGGCCGACGTCGCGCATGGCATTTTCTCCATGGTGCCGATTCTGCTGAAGCAGCCACCACGGCCGGACGATGCCGATCAGCCCGCGCGGCGCTTCTACTTCGCCAAGGTCAATGACGCGTTCGAGCGCCGCTTCAACTGCAAGATCGTCGAGGTGTACGGCGCCACCGAGACCGGCATCGTGACGGTGACGCCGCCCGGCGGCGAGCGCCGCAAGGA
>DATMRT010000101.1:0-5687 GCA_035565975.1 Hyphomicrobiaceae bacterium | reverse complement strand
CATCGAAAATCTCGCCGTTCACGGCATCGACGGCCTTGAGCACGCCTTTGCCGAGGAAGCGAGACTTGTCGCCGTCGCGCAGCTCATTGGCCTCATGTGCGCCCGTCGAGGCCCCTGAGGGGACTGCCGCGCGCCCGATCGAGCCGTCTTCGAGCGTCACATCGACCTCGACGGTCGGATTGCCGCGGCTGTCGAGGATTTCGCGGCCGATGATGTCGACGATGGCTGTCATGGCGGGCTCCGATCGGCATGAGGGGGCGTTTGCGCGCGGGTATAGCCCGCGCGCGCCGGAACGGAAAGCCGATCGGGAGGAGAAGGACTAGAGCGGCAGCTGCAACATTTACAGCCGCGAGCCGATCACCAGGGTCCAGAATGTCTTGAACTCGGTCTTCGGGTCGTGGACGAGGGCGATTCCCATGTGCTGGGCGTCGGCCTGAAGCAGGTTCTTGTTGTGGCCGGGGCTATCCTGCCAGCCCTTGAGCACTTCGTTAAAGCTCGCCTGCCCGGTCCCGACGTTCTCGGCCGCGAGCTTGGCATTATAGCCGGCGCGCTTGACCCGGTCCCAAGGGTTCGAGCCGTCGGAGCCATAGTGCGAGATGCGGTCCCATTTGGCGAGGTCCTGGGCGTGCGCGCGGGCGGCCGTGGTCAGCTCAGCGTCGAGCTTGAGGGGCTTCAGGCCCTTGGAGCGGCGATAGCTGTTGATGGCATCGCGGGCAGACTCGGGATTGAGGACGGCACGGGAATAGTCGCGATCCGCAAGGGCCCCCTTGGGGGCGCGCTCAGAGGGGTTTCCTACGTTCGGCGGAGCGAGGCTTGCCGTTCGCTGGCTGCTCTCGACGCGGGTGGGTGTGCGCGATGTGAGGTCGCTGCCGAGCGAGGCCTGGCGGGCCGACCTGGCGGCCATCGTCGGGCTCTCGGCGAAGCCCGAACTCAATGTGCTGGAACTCATGCCGCAGCCGGTCGTCAATAGAGCGACCGAAACCCCCACCAGCACGCGATACATGGCTCAACTCCTGCCGTCCGACGCGCAACAAACCCAGCATTAACTATGCCGCCGGGCAGTTAAATTGCCGTTAACGATGCGCGCACGGAAGTCTGGTCCCTCAAGCAGGGCCGGCAGCCAATCGCATCCGTGTGTTGCAGATCCCCTGAGCGAACCCGGACCTTCCGGGAACGCTGCCTCACCTGCACCGGGCGCGTGTGAAAGCCGTCCTGTAGCACCATAAGAGACGGAATCTTCGTGACATTAATTGGGCCGGGAACCCTGGCGCGGGAAATAAAGTGCGGTCGTCCCGTGGCCTGAGGCGCGCACCCCGCGCCGGCCGGCACGAATCGGGGCCGATTTTGCTTGGCTGATTTGTTGCAGTCTTCCAGAATGCTGTTGATTCTACTTTGATTCGTCCGGGTTGAGGGGCCCGGCGGCAGGCATTTCGCGAGCGAACGCCGGAAATCCTGCCTGACCATCCGGTGGCGTATGCAGGGGTACGCCTTCGCCGGAATTCCCCACGTGTGTCGCGTAGGCCGGGTCGGGTGAGGCCGCGGCCAGAAGCGCATTGTCGCCTGTGTTGGAGCGGCTCGGAGGCAGACGGCGGTTTGCTAGGGGGCAAAAACATGGCGGTGGCGGTACTGGATGCGCCTCGCGCCACACCGGCGCGGGTGGACGCGCTCCGGATCGGCGCGCTCGTGCTCGTGCGGCTGTCGATCGGCGAGGGTGGTGCTGGTGAGGCAGAGCTGGCGCGGGACCTGCAGCCGCTCGTGACCCCGGCCGTCGAGGCCGGCGAGTGGCGGCTGCTCCTCGGCCGGCTCGTGGCGGCGCAGATCAAGGATCAACTCGTCGCGCGGCGGAACAACCGCCTGCACGCGACGACGGCAGGACGGCGGCAGGCACGGCAGTTCCTCGGTGCTGATCTGACCGGAAACGATGATTGGGCGACGGTGCGGGATGGCCTGCTCGTTGCCCGCGCATTGGGAACGCCGGGTCTGTCGGCGCGGCGCCTCAAGGCGCTCGGGAAGATCGAGGGACTGAGAAGCGCGATCGTGATCGCCGCGCACGGGCTGAAGCCGCGCGCCGCAGCGAGTGCATCGCGCCTGAGGAATGATTTGGCGCTGCTGGCACTCGACCGCGCCTTCGGCAACCGCCTGCAGCGGGATCTTGGCGCTAAGTCGGGGCTCTCGGCGAAGGCAGCGCGCCTGCTCGCGGGGCAGCTTTCGGTTCGCCCGCGCGATTTCGGCTCGGACAGCCGGCTTGTCGCCGGGCTCGCGGCCGAGGCTGTCGGCGTGACGAGCAGCACGCTGCCGTCACTACGGCTCGCGCTGCTGCGCAGGTTCGTTGCGGGTGATCTCGAGTGGCCGATGGCGGCGCCCAAGGCTCAAGAGGCGCCAGCGAAACCGTCCGCGCCGCCGGTGAGCACGCCGGCTGTCGTGCAGCAGCTGAGGCCGGTGCCTGCACCGGTGGGGCGGCCCAGCCCCGAAGCCTTCGCGCGGGCGGTCAGGGATGTGGCGCGGCCGCTCGCGACTGGCGGATGGTCGGGCAGCCGCAAGGTCTACATCTCACAAGTCTGGGCCGCCGTCGCGGAGCGATACGCCGGCTGGGGACTGAGTGAGATCGAGTTCAAGGCGATGCTCACGGAAGCGCATCGGACGGGGCTGTTGGTGCTTGGCACATCGGATTTGCGCGACAAGCGCGATCTCGAAGAGATCCAGGCCTCGGCGACCGTATTCAAGAATACCGTCTGGCACTTCGTTCGCGTCGAAGATTAGTCCGATGAGATCAGTCCCCTGGGGGCCATCACTTCAATTGCGTCGAGGAACAAGAAGAACATGCAGCGTGCAGTAGACAGCGCGGCCCCGGTCGAGAGTTTTGCATCGGCGTTCGAGCACTCGATCACCTGGGAAGACGATATCTGGAGCGCGGACCCCGTCGACGTGGCGGCCGTGCACAAGCAGGCGCGCGCGAAATTTCAAAGCACGCTCGACTCGATCGTGAAGGTCGAGGGGGCGGTCACGCCCGCGCGTCTCCTGCTCTTCCATGGCCAGTCCGGCGCCGGCAAGACGCACCTCATCCGCGCCTTGAGGACCAGCAGTCATCGCGCCGGCACCGCCTACTTCGGCTATGCGCAGATGACGCCGGACGTCGCGAGCTATGCCGACTACTACCTGCGCCGTCTCGTGGCTTCGCTCGAGAAGCCGTACGATCCTGACGGCGAGTGCGAGAGCGGCCTTGCGCGGCTGACGAACAAGCTTGCCGCCGCGGCGCTCAGCGACGAGCAGTTGAACGAGCTGACCGAAGCCAAGCTCGACGAGGACCAGCTCGCCAAGCTGATCATCAAGCTCGCGGACGAGATCGTTGCGAACCCGTCGTTCGCCGACCAGGAGCTCGACATCAATATCGTGCGCGCGCTGCTCTATCTCCAGCGCGCCGACCCGCGCATCGACCAGCGCGTGCGTCAGTACCTCCATGGCCGCCCGCTCAACGAGCTTTCACAGTCGTCCGTTGCCGCGCTCGATCCGAGCAGCGGCGAAGGCCGCGCCTTCGAGATCATGGAGAGTCTCGGCAAGCTCATGTGGACGGTCGATCGCGCCGCGCTCGTCTTCTGCATCGATCAGGTCGAGGATCTACGCTTTTTCCCCGACTCCGACGATCGCTTCCAGAAGGCCGTGCGCGATCTCATCCAGATCGCCAATCGCGTGCCGACAGCGCTGATCATCATCTCCTGCCTCGGCGATTTCTACGACCAGATGCGGGGTGTGCTCGCGCAGTCCTACATCGATCGTGTCGAGAAGGCGGGTCCCGTCGCGCTGCTCGAGAACCGGACGGCGGATGAAGCGCGGCTCATCCTCTCACGGCGTGTCGAGCAGCACGCGATCGCGCGCGGGGTCGATCCTGCCGCCGCCGATCTGACGAAGCTTTTCGGTGCCGACTTCATGGCCGAGCTTGGCGGCCTTTCGACTCGGCGGCTGCTCGAGGATGCCCAGGCGCGCCTCAAGAGCCGCGAGGCAGATATGCCGGCCGACGAGCCCGAGGAGACGGATGGCGCGGGCTTCATCTCGACGCTTGCTGCGGCCCTGGGCTTCGGTCTCGGTGGTGGTAGCGAGAGCCCCGCGGCCGCGGGCCAGATCGACTTCCGCGCGAGCTGGGAGCGCTTCGCGAGCCTCTCCGAAGCCGAGATGCCCTCGGATGACCAGGAGCTGCTCGGCGTTCTGACGTCCGCGCTCGAGCTCGCACGTGCCGAGTGGGGTTCCGGCGTCACGCTGTCCGTGCGCCGTGCCGATCTCGGTGATGACCTGCCGGCGGCCGACGTCACGGTCACGCACGCCACTGGCATCATGCAGAAGACGCGCGTCTTCATTTGCAACCGTCCGACGCAGGGCGGCGGCCTCAAGCGTCAGCTCGACAAGGTACTCTCGAGTCTTTCGTCGGCAAGCGCGGTCATGCTGCGCGCGAGCGACTATCCGCCGCCGCGCAAGAACCAGACCGCGCAGGCCTTCCGCAAGTTCCGCGAGAGTGGCGGTCGCTCCCTCGTCGTACCCATGGCGGAGTGGGAGCGCATGATGACCGTGCGCGAGTTCCACGCGCGCCATCGCACCGATCCGGGTTTCGGCGCTTGGCTGGAACAGGCAAAGCTCCTATCCGGCCTCTCCGTTCTCGCGCAGCTTCTGCGCCTCGATCTGCTCGGCGCGCCGATGCCCATGGGCGAGGCCCCCGCGCGGCGGCGTGCTACGGAGGTGCCCGAGCCGGCGGAGCAGACCAATCTCGTGACGCTGCCCTGGGCGAAAGGTCCACCCGACGGGCCGCGCGACGGTTACAGCCTGCCAAGCCTGCAGAGCCGTCTCGCGGACTGGACCGGCTGGACGTCGGGAGGCCAGCCCGCACCGGCACCGGCACCGGCGGCGTCGGTCGAGGAAGACCAGGACCTGCCGCTCAGCGTCATTCTCGACGAGCACGGCTCACACGCGTCGAGTATTCTCGCCGGGCGCGAAGTCGGCGGGCGCGGCAAGACCATCACGCTCAACAAGGATGTGCTGAAGCGCCATACGGCCGTTCTCGGCGGCTCAGGCTCCGGCAAGACGACACTTGCGCTCTGCCTCATCGAACAGCTTCTGATGAACGGCACGCCGGTTATCCTGCTCGACCGCAAGGGCGATCTCTGCTCATACGCCAATCCGGAAGTCTGGCGCGGGCGCGACGATGATCTCGGCGAGACGGGCAGCTTGCGCGAGCGTCTCGGCGATCAGATCGATGTCGCCGTCTATACGCCGGGCCGCGCGTCCGGCCGGCCGATCTCGATCACGCTTCTGCCGACGGGCATCAACGAGCTTCCCGAGCACGAGCAGCAGCTTCTCGCCAATCTTTCCGCGGCGGCGCTCGGCGACATGTTGCATCTCAAGAACTCGGCGACGCATCAGAAGCAGTCGGGCACGCTCTCAGTGGCGCTGCGCATTCTCGGTTCGCGCTTCAGCACTGAGGTCGGTCTCGCTGATCTCATTCACCTTCTGGAGGACGAGGATCCCGAGCTCACCGAGCTTACGCAGCGGATGGATCCTTCGGGCAAGATCCGCCGCGATCTCGTCGCGCAGCTCGACAGCCTTCGCCACCGCAATGCGGCGCTCTTCGAGACGGGCGGCGAGCCTTTGCGCATGGAGTCTCTCCTGGGCATCGGGCCGTATGCGCGCCCCGACGGTCGTAC
>DATMRT010000100.1:0-57729 GCA_035565975.1 Hyphomicrobiaceae bacterium | reverse complement strand
CTCGTACTCTCGACCCACCGGCTCGCCTACGATCACCACACGGCGGCCGCCGCCATGCGCCGATCCGGCCACGCGAATGGCTATGCGCGCACGCTCATTACCGGCCTCTGGCCTAGCCTGGACATCCTGCCGCGTGCCGAGCGCGAGGCGATGGGCAAGCGCATTCGTCAACGCTCGTTGCGACTGGGCGATCGGCGTCGCGCGCAGTCCGAGGCGGCCTAGCTACTACTTCTTGGCCTTCGCCTTTTTCGCGGCTGGCTTGCGCTCAGGCAAAGGCGGCGCGTTGGCGGCCGTCTGGCTCTCTGGCCCAGCCAGAACACTACACTCGACGGAACCGGTCTTGGCCCAACGCGCGACATCGGTGCGCATGGCGTCGGCGAGCGGCTCCGGAAGACGGCGGTTCTCAGTGACGAGGCTGGAGCCCTCGCCCTCCTTCTTGATCGAGACGACGAAGACCTTGCCACCCCGTGGATTCGGCTGATCGGGCGTGCGGATGTGAACGGCGACCTCTGCCGCGCCCCCTTCGCTCTCGGGATCGAGTTTGCCTTCGAAGACGTGCGTCTCTTCGAGAGGCTTGCCCGGGCCGAACCAGCACGCTTTGGCGCCGCGGGCGACACGCGAGTAGATCTCGCCCGTGCCTTCCGTGTGACTGCTGCTGTAGTTGCCGAGCGCGACCGAGGTCGACAGGCTTGCCGTCTTGAGGACGCTCGTGCCCTCGCACGCCGCAAGAAGGGGCGCCACCAGGCACGCGAACGCGCCCAGCATCGTACGAGCCCCTCGTCCTCGGCGCCTCAATCGGCCCTCCATCAAGCATCCGGCGGCACGCCCAATTCCCCATGCGACGATCCCAGAGCCGGCCCGGCCTGACAAGTGCGTCAATGCCGCTGTAGAAAACGCCTTTTCCGACCGCACGCGAGCCGACGCGCGGCTCGCGGCCTTGGCTCGACAGGCGCAGCCACGTGGCGTAAAGCCGTGAGTACAGAACAATGCGCAAGGGAGAGCCCCATGTCGTCGTTCAAAGGACTGCTGCTGACGAAGGGCGAAACCGGCCCGTCTGCCGCGTGGACCGATCTCACCGATGCCGACCTCATGGACGGCGATGTCACGATCCGCGTCTCGCACTCGACGATCAACTACAAGGACGGCCTCGCGATTACCGGCAAGGCGCCGGTCGTGCGCCGCTGGCCGATGATCCCGGGCATTGACTTCGCCGGCGAGGTCATCACCTCCGGCAACCCGGCATTCAAGGCCGGTGACGGCGTCATCCTGAACGGTTGGGGGGTCGGCGAGACCCACCTCGGCGGCTATGCCCAGCGTGCGCGCGTCAAGGCCGACTGGCTGGTCCCGCGCCCCGCCGCCTTCACACCGGCTCAGACCATGGCAATCGGCACCGCGGGCTATACGGCCATGCTGTGCGTGCTCGCCCTCGAGCGCAACGGCATCACGCCGGATCGCGGTCCGGTTCTCGTCACTGGCGCTGCCGGTGGCGTCGGCTCGGTCGCGATCGCCCTGCTGGCCAAGCTCGGCTATACGGTCATCGCGTCGACGGGCCGCGCTTCGGAAGCCGGCTATCTCAAGAGCCTCGGCGCGAGCGAGATACTCGATCGCGCGGAGCTTGCCGGGCCTGCGCGCCCGCTCGGCAAGGAGCGTTGGGCCGGCGCCGTTGACGTGGTCGGCTCGACCACGCTCGCGAACGTCATCTCCATGACCAAGTACGACGGCTGCGTCGCCGCCTGCGGGCTGGCGCAGGGCATGGATTTTCCCTCGTCCGTCGCGCCGTTCATTCTGCGCGGCGTGACGCTCGCGGGTGTCGACAGCGTCATGGCGCCCAAGCCCCGGCGCCTCGAAGCCTGGACGCGCCTTGCGCGTGACCTCGACATCGCCAAGCTCGATGCGCTGACGGTCACGCGGCCGATCGGCGATGCTGTAGCACTGGCGCCAGAGATTCTCGCCGGCAAGGTGCGCGGCCGCGTGGTGCTCGAAATCGGGTAGCCGATGAGCCATCCCGCCGCCGCCGCAGGCCAGATCCGCACGCGCCTCGACGTTCTGTTCGCGTCCGCCGCGCCGCGAGCGGTCATTCTGCGGCGAGGACCGCGCACACACTGGCGGCTGGCCACCTGGGACCTGCGCAAAGACGTCTTCACGCCCGGCCAATGGATGGTCGGCATCGTTAGGCTGTGCGATCTCTCGCCCTCTGGCGACAAGATCATCTACTGGGCGGCCCAGCATCATCGCTCGGGAGCCACGCGGGTCGCGGCGCGTCCGAAATCGGGCAAGCCCTACGATCCGCTTGCGGCACCGCTTGCGCGGCTCCCTCGCCCCGGCCGCCGCGTGCCGCGCTACATGGTCCCGAGCCTGCCAGGACCCGCGCCGCAACGTCCAGCGCGCCTCGACACGACGTGGACCGCCGTTTCCACGCCGCCGTACTTCACCGCATTGGCACTTTGGCCCGCATTCGGTCATTGGACCGGCGGCGGCATGTTTCACGGCGATCGCGGCATCCTCATCCAGGAGCCCGAAAACCGCATGGCGCCGATCGAAAGCGTGCCGATCCCAAGGGCGGTCCACGTCGGCAGTTGGTTCGGCTCAGGCCGCGGACTGAAGCCGTCGGCGCACGGTCCCTCGCACGGCACCAATCTCGACAGCGGCCATTTCCGGGAAGCACTGGTCCGCGGCGGCGCGACCTGGGTGGAGTGGGTGCACCATCACGAGAACGGCGACCTGCTCTTCGCCTGTGATGGCTGTATCTATCGCCTCAAGGACTGGCAGAAACTCGATCCGCCCGACTACCTGCGCACGGCAAAACGCATTGCCGATTTCCGCGACATGCGCTTCGAGGCCGTTGCCGCGCCACCGGAAGCCATGAAGTGGTGATCAGGGCTTCGCGAAATGCCCTGCGATGCCTGCGAAGCCCTCCGGACCGAGCATGAAGGCTGCATTGGTCGCGATAAGCAGCACGCCCAGCGCGCCGAGCAGCGCCGGCTTGGCCGGAAACCGCGACGCCGCGAACGGCACGAGCAGGATCAGCCAATGCACGATCGTGACCGCGGGACTGAACAGCAGCGGCTCGGATGGATTGAAGATGAAGAAGAACACGGCTCGAACCAGAGCATAGGTTACGAGCGGCAGCAGGAGTTCGCCTCCGGTGCCCAATCTCGCGGCACGCAGGCGCGGCCAGACGCCTACGATCGCGATAAGCGCGATCAAGCCGAGCGTGAGAAGGGCGATCGGCGATGCAAGATAGGCTGCAAGGGTCGGCTCGAAGTATCCACCCGCCTGCGGCCAGAGCGGCGCCTGAGGCGTCGGCGCCACGATATTGAAGAAGAACCAGTTCGCGATGAAACCGTGCAGGCTCGCGAGACCGTAGTCGTTCTTGGCGATGTAGTAGAGCAGCATGTTGAAGTGCGACTGGCCTTCCTGATACGCGCTCTCTGGAACGAGCCAGCCATTGACGAAGACTTCAAGGATGTACCAGGCCGCGAGCACCACCGGTATATGCGCCGCGAGCCACCGGTACCGCCGCCAGTCGAAGCCGTGCCGCATCAAGCCATCGACCACCGGAATGGCGAGCAGAAACGCCGAGACGACCTCGTTCAGACAGGCGAGCGCGAGGATCGCGCCAAGGGCGGAGGCGCCGGTTACGCTCCAGTCCTCGCGCAGGCGCACATAGAGAGCAATGTAGAGCACCGAGAGGGTCGCGGTGACGATCTTCGATTCCGGGATGCCCGAGAAGTACCACACGCCGAGCGAGCTGGCGTAGAGGATGCCACCGAGCAGGGCATAGCCCCTCGGCAGCAGCACCGTGTATATCGCCATGGCGGCCCAGACGCCGAGCGCGCCGACAGCCGCGAACATGGCCTTGAGGATGGTCGCCGGCGCGAGCCACGGCGTAAGCAGCGGCGAAAACGTCTTCATCCATGCGAGCCCCAACGTGGTCGTCACGGGATGAAAGCGCGCCGCCCGATGATGGACCGCCATGTCGGCCAGCACGGCATAGAATGTGGAATCGGCACCGAAGTGCGCGATGGTTTGACGTGAAGCGAGCACGATGCCCGTGAGCCAGTAAACGGCAAACGCCGCGCCGGTCACGATCAGGATACCGGGCGTCAGCGTGCTGCCACCTGCCCGTTCCCTGTAAAGTTCTGCTTTGCGCACGGTCGCCAGCGCGACAAGTTCATACAGAAGATGTTTTGTCATTATTCATTCCCGGCGTGTCGCCCCATCCGATCATGCCTGGAGCCTCGTCCCCCACCACCACGCGTACGGAGCACCGGCCCCCCACCCACGCCCGGCGCCGCGCACCTTGACAACCGGAACATGAACGTCAGCACAATGGTTCCCCCTCTGCCGCCTTGATCTCACGAGCCGGCCGCCCGACTTCGCCCCAATTGTTGCAGCATCAATGTGCATCGACGAGGCGAGGTCCACGCAAGCAAATCAGCACAATCGTGATGCGTGCGGCGCACATTCATGCGGATGTGGCGTCGCGACCGACATTCGACGCGGCGACATGCACCATAGTTATCTCGAAGCCATAAAATCCTTCGAGGGCTTCACGCCCAAAGCGCAGTGGGACTATGCCCAGCACAGCAATGGGTATGGCACCAAGGCCCTCTATGCCGGCGAGACCATCTCGCCCGATGAGGCCGAGCGGCGATTTGCCGCCGAGATCGCTGCCGCACGCAGCATCGTGGAGAAGCACGCCGCCGGCTGGGACGAAGGGACCAAGGCCGCGCTCACCTCCCTGACGTTCAATGCCGGCAGCCGCTGGGTCACGAGCGGGCTCGGCGATGCCGTGCGCGGCCAGGACATCGAGGCGGTCAGGGAGCGCTTCCTCCAGTACACGAAGGCCGGTGGCGAGGTCCTGCCCGGGCTCGTCCGGCGGCGCCTCGCCGAGTTCGACTGGATCGGCAGCGGCGCAGCACCCGCCGGCGTTGGGCCGTCCGCCGCAACCACAGGCCCCGCGTCGACGGCAGTGGCACGCGCGGCAGCGCCCGTCACTCCCTTCCCGTCCAGCCCGGTCAATACCCTGCTCGGGAACGGCCCCGAGGCCGGCTCGGCCGAGCGGGCGCTGACGGCGCTCCGCGAGGGCAATGGCTCGGCACCGGCTGGCGAAAGCAGCGACACACGCTCGGCGCAGGCGCTCTCCATGCTCGTGGAGCTGATGTTCGATCTGCAGATGCGCTCTACCCTCGCCGATCCCATGAATCCGACGGAAACGCGCGCCGAGCGCCAGGCGCGCACCGCCTGAGCGGCCGTTAACCCCCCGCTAACCAAGCCACCACAATTGCCGCAGGCTTAGCGGTTTCTAAGCGGCACGCCGGCACTATGGCCGGCATGATCGATGAGAACAAATACGAGCGCATAATCCAGCGCATTGCCCAACTCGGCACGTGGCTCGAGGAGGAAGCACCGTATGCGCTCGCCGATCAGCGCCATCTCGACGCGCACACGCCCGAGCAGGCCTACTGGCACCTCGGCTACCACCGCGGGCTCAGCGACATGCTCTCGTTCCTCAAAGAGCAAGCTGAAGACAATGAGGACACTGCCAGTCCGTCCCTCGCGGCCGGGCGGGATGAATGATGGTCGACGGTGGCCTGAGTTCGTGAAAGAGCGCGCATTCCCTCAGGAAGGCTTCGCGTGCGTTTGTCATGACGGCATACTTGAACATCGAGCTTGAGCCGATCAGCTCGCTCAGGCGTGCGCGCACGTCGTAGTCGTCCCGGCCGACGGCCTGCACCCTGAACCGCCCTTCCCGATCGACGTAGCCGAGCGCGAATATGCCTGTCCGCGCCTTTGGCAACACGCGCTGCAGCGCATCGAATGAGAGGGCGTGAGGACCTTTCAGAGTCATCGTCATCGTCCGCGTATCCAGATCGCCACGGCGTGTTACTTGGCCGGCTGGCAGCGTACAGCGTCGTGGGCCAGGAAATTCATGCTCTCGACAAAGATCTGCGCGATCGTCGGATGGCCAATGCGCGCATTGGCCTTGGCGACCATGCGCGCGATCAGCTTGTCCACCTCGACGATCTTGAGCTGAGTGAAATCAAGTCCCTCTTCCTCGTAGACGGACCTGAAGATCGCCTCGCTCGCGTAGAGGGTGAGCGCATCCTTGTCCTTGCGAATGGCGCTCGCCGGCGCAGAAAAGGCGAAGCGCCCGATCACATAGCCCTGGATCTTGCCCTCGCGAACGACCGGCACCGAGACCGGGTCGAGCTTCACGACCTCGACCTTCTCACCTGCGTCCTCGGTCTTGCCGGGCGTTCCGCGCGGAAACTGCATGGCGGCATAGCTACCGCCAAGCGTCGCGATCACGACCACCAGACCGAGGAGCAGCATCCTCACCATGTCTTGGATCCCTTGCGCGCGATCTCGCTCGAGTAGGTGCCGTCAGCCGTCGATTGCTCGATAGCCTCGCCGATGAGCGAGGAGATCTCATAGACCGCATCCATATGGCGGCGCAGCAGACGTTCGTTGGCGGCGAGCTCTGCAGAGAGCGTGGCAAGCCGCTGGCGCACGCGCTCGGTCGGGATCTTGCCCTCGGCGAGCTGCGTGAGTTTGCCGAGCTCGAGGGCCAAATGGCTCTTGCGCGCGACGAGGGCACTGAAGTCGGCCCCTTCAGGGCGTGCGATCAGCGCCTTTTCTTCCTGTACTACCTCGCTGATCAGATCAGCCAGGTGCAGGATCGCCTCCATGAGCCGGGCGCTTTCGAGCGCGGCCGGATCAGTCACGGGAGGTCTTGCGATTCTATGTCCTTCTCCGCGCGCGAGCATCAGGATGCATCTCCGTTTGTCTTGCTGCCCTGCGCCGGCGGCGGCGCGGCAGCAGCCGTGGATGGCTGGTCGGGCAATAGCTTCAGACGGCCACTCGACGCGATCTGATCGGCAAGTTTCTCGGCCATCAACGATTGCCAGAGCTTGCCGGCCGAGCCGGTGCCAAAAAGCTTCTCGGTCTCCTTGGGCAGCATCGCGCCGATGAAGGCCTGCAACGCGAACGCCTCGAAGGACCTGCGCGCCTTGGCGGCATTCTTGGCCTTGAAGTCCTCGGCACCGGCGACCGTATCGGGACCCGGCGCCGCCTTGGCCTGCTCCGCCGCTTTCCGAATGACCGTCTCGAACGGCGCGATCTCGCCGGCTTTCTTGACGGTCGTGACGAAGCCGCCTCCCGGCGCGCCGACCCCGGTCGCTCCGCCATCGGCTACGCCCACGAGCCGGGCAATGCTTTGCAGATCGATGCCCATATCGCGCTCTGATCACCTTCTCCTCGAGACACCTCGCCATCCGGCGCTGGCATCACTCCCGTCCCGGATAGTGGCGCTCCGACCTTATTTCAGGCTTGTGAGCTGCCTGCGCACGAACTGGTCGATGGCCTCCTCGAGCAGGCGCGCATCCTGCTCCTGGATTTCGCCCTGAATTTCGCGACCGAGCTTGTTCTCGAGCCCTTTCAATCTTCCGCGCGCAGCCGCAACCTGCTCGATCTGCTGCTCGACCTCCGCACCGAGCTCGCCGGCCTGCCGCTCGAGCTTTACCGCGCGCGAACTGACGAGCTCCGGAAAGACGCTGCCGACGAGGTTCTCGTGGTCGAGATAGGCCCGCGTCACTGCCGCCGCCTTGGTTGCATCATCGCGGGCGCGCATGAGCTGCTGGGCCGCCTGCGCCTCCTTCTCGTAGAGATGCTCCGTGAGGCGAACGAGCCTCCTCAGCCGCGCGATCGAGCGACGCTTCATGGCGCAGCCCTCAAAGGTTCGTCAGTGTCGTATTGAAGGCATCGAAGTAGATCTGCAGCATCTCCGGCACCATGAGATAGAGGAAGAACAGGCCGCCCATCAGCAGGAAGGGAATCGAGATGAAGTAAGACGGCACCTGCGGGATGAGCTTGCCGAGAATGCCGAAGAGCACGTTGACGAGAATGGCATAGACGATGAACGGGCCTGTCACCTGCAGGCTGATCTTGAAGGCGATATCGAGGGTCGAGGCCAGAAGGCGCAGGCCGAACTCCGGCTCCGTCATCGTGCCGAGCGGAATGCGGCCGTAGGAATCGAGCACCGTCCTGATCAGCACGTGATGGAAATCGAGGAGCAGGATCAGGAGCGTTGCCGAGAGCGCGATGAGCGTCGCTAGCGTCGGCGCTGCCTCGTCGTTGTCGATGCCGGCCGCCAGACCGTTGAGGCCGATGTAGTTCGATACCGCACTCATCATGAATTCGAGCGCCGCGATGTAGATGCGGCAGACAAGCCCGATCACCGCGCCGACAATGCACTCCGCGACGACGAAGCCGAGGAGCAGACCACCGCGCGCAAACTGCAAGGTGTGGCCGTTGAGCACGCCGGGTGCGGCGGCGAGTGCGAGCGCCAGCGCGAGATAGAGGCGCACGCGCGCGGGCACGCGCGCCGTCCCGAAGCCCGGCGACAGCATCAGCGTCGTCCCGATCCGGCAGAGAATCAGGATGACACCGGTCGCGTACTCGTCCAGTTCGAGCATTATGCAATGCTGCCGAGCGCCTTCACGTGGATCCCGCGCGCGATCTCGGCGTGCGAAAGCACCGGAAGCGTCGGGAAGAGCCGTTCAATGACCATGCGCACAAAGGGCCGCGCCTCTACGGATGTCACGAGCACGAACTGCTCACCCTTCTCCGTATGGCTCGCGATCACGCGCGAAGCATCCTTGCTGAAGTCCTCGATGAGGCGCGGATCGATGTCGAACTCGACGACCTCGCCGCGCTGATCCCGCTTCAGGCTTTCGTGGAAAGCAAGGTCCCAACGGCTTCCCAGGCGCAGCACCGAGAGCGTCCCGTCCTTGGCAAGATCGCCGCAGATCTGCTGTGCCATGCGCTGGCGGACGTGCTCTGCGACCTGTTCCGAGCGGCGCGTGTGCGGCGCGATTTCCGCGACCGCCTCGAGAATGAGCTGGATATTGCGGATCGACACGCGCTCGGCGAGCAGCATCTTGAGCACGGCCTGAATACCTGAGAACGAGATATGCGCCGGACGGATCTCGTCGAGCAGGCGCTTGTACTCCGGCGGCAAGCCGTCGATCAGCACCTGCATGTCGCGATAGGAGAAGAGCTGCGCGAGGTTGTTGCGAACCGCCTCACTCAAGTGCGTAAGCAGCACGGTCATGATGTCGACCGTCGCAAAGCCCTCGCGCTTGACCTCCTTGGCATAAGCCTCGGGGATCCAGATGGCCTTGAGGCCGAAGGCCGGCTCGACGGTCTCCGCACCCGAAACACTCGGCCGCGGTCCATCACCGACGATGACGAGGACATCGCCGATCGGCAGCTCGTGGCTGCCGACAGTGGCGCCATGGATGCGGATCTGATAGCCGCGCGGCGGCAGCGAGAAATCGTCCGAGAGGTTGATCTCGGGAACGACGAAGCCGTACTGCTTGGCGAACTTGCGGCGCAGCTTGGCCACGCGCTGCGCCAGCTCTTCGTGCTTGCGGATGAACTCGGCCGACAGGCGCTGGCCGAAAACGATCTCGATCTCGCTGATCTTGAGTGCGCCCTTGATCGATTGGCGCGCCTCCTCCTCGGCCACCTGCGTCGCCTCGCGAACCTTGGCGTCCTCCGCGCGCTTCTCCTGCGCCCATCGTCGCGGAATAGCGTAGCCCGCGGCGGCGGCGGCAATACCGAGGAAGGCGAAGGGGAGGAGCGGCAGTCCCGGCCCGAGCGCCAGCAGGCCCATCGCGCCCGCCGTCATCAGCAGCGCCTTCGGATGATTGCCGACCTGACCGATGACCGTCTTCTCGACGGAGCCGTGCGTGCCACCCTTGGCGACCACGAGACCCGCAGCGAGCGAGATGATCAGAGCCGGAATCTGCGAGACGAGGCCGTCACCCACAGAGAGCTTGGTGAAGACATCGGTGGCCTCGCCGATCGGCATGCCGTGCCGGAAGATTGCGATGAGAATGCCGCCGAAGACATTGACGGCGGTGATGATGAGACCCGCGATGGCGTCGCCGCGCACGAACTTCGACGCACCGTCCATGGCGCCGAAGAACGAGCTTTCCTCTTCGAGCTCGCGGCGGCGGCGCTGCGCCTCGCGCTCGTCGATGAGGCCGGAGGAAAGATCAGCGTCGATCGCCATCTGCTTGCCCGGAATACCGTCGAGCGCAAAGCGGGCGCCGACTTCGGCGATTCGCGAAGCGCCCTTGGTGATCACGATGAAGTTCACGGTCAGCAGGATCACGAAAACAACCACGCCGATCACGAAGTCGCCGCCCATCACCAGTTTGGAGAACCCAGCAATGACATAGCCGGCGGAATGCTCGCCGTTGGCGCCTTCGGTCAGGATGATTCGCGTCGTCGCCACGTTGAAGGCGAGGCGCAGCATGGTGATGATCAGGAGGATCGTCGGGAAGGACGAGAACTCGAGCGGCCGCTGGACCCAGAGCGCGACCATCAGGATGAGCACGGCGGCCGCGATGGAGAACGCGAGGCCGGCGTCGATCAGCAGCGGCGGGAGCGGCAGGAACAGCACCGCCAGGATCAGCACGATCCCGGCGGCGAAACCCATATCCGTCAAACCCGCCAGCCGATTGAGCGGCAGCTCGCCCGTCGTTGATTGCGACACTCCCAACCCCCTGACCGAATGCAAATCCGCGCGGAATCACGCCGGAGCGCGGCGCCACGTGCCCATCTTCGCAAGTGATGCTGATCGGGAGCTGACCAAACAGCGTCCGCCGAGACCTTAGAAGCCTCTCTCGACGTGGAGGAAGGTCATTTGCGCGAAGGCGAATACGTTCGCCCCCATGAAGTGGGCGGAGAACATGGCGACGACGAAGATCGCCATGATCTTCGGCACGAACGTAAGCGTGATCTCCTGCACCTGCGTCAGGGCCTGCAGGAGCGCAATGGCGATGCCGACCACCATCGCGGCGAGCACGCACGGGCCCGCCACCATGATCACGGTCCAGATCGCGGCCTGGACCAGCTCCATGGCATCGGCTTCATTCACGTCGTGGTCTCGTCGCTTCCGCTGTCGTCGGCGGGCGGGGTCGCAGCGCTTTCGCCAACGATCAGGCCCGGGCCTGCCGGGATTTCCTGGCCATTGTCCAGAAGCACGGTAACACCGTTGTCGACGACCTTGGCAGCCACGACAACGCCGGCGGTCTCGTATTCTTCCGAGATCACGGTCTTGCCGACCAGGCTCTCGGCGAGCTGCAGATTGTTCGTGTTGAGCAGGGAGGCGATGCGCTCGTTGGTCTGGATCGTTTTCTCCACCTGGGAGAATGTCGCGAGCTGAGCGACATAGTCGCTCGACTTCATCGGCTCCATGGGGTCCTGGTTGCGCATCTGCGCAATCAGCAGATGAAGAAACGCATTGTAGTCGAGCGTCGGTGCTGCGGTGGCCTGCGTAGGCGTCTGCGTCTCGTTGGTCTTGGTCGTGTTCTGGAAACCTGAGACTTCCATGGCGGCTCCAACCTCCTTCAGGATCGCAATTACGCGACCGATTTTTTGGGCAGCTCTGCCGGCAGCTCGGCCGCGCCGAGCTGTCCGGACTTGAGGATCTCGTCCTCCAGCGGGAACAGCGTCCTGACCTTCCGCAAGGTCTCGAATGTGCGCCCGCGCTCCATGAGCGACTTGATCTCCATCAGGCCATCGAGCACGTCCTGGCTCTTGAAGGCCCGGATCAGCGCGTCGTGCGAGCGCTCATACATCTGCCGCGCGATCGGCTCGCACTTCGGCTCCATGAGCATGGACTGCACGATGAAGTAGAGCTGACGCAACGGCGTTGTCGCCTGATCCTCCTGAAGGATATGGCCCTCGAGCAGGAAGACCACCTCGTTCATCAGCTCGATCGTAACCTTGCGATCGACCTTGATCACGCCGCCATTGATGTAGACGCGCTCGTTCGGCTTCAGATGGACCTTGAGGTGTCCGCTCACGTGAGCCCGTCCCGTATGGCCTTCGAGACAACGATCACATCCGACAGGCCCTTCGTCTCGTCCGTGCGCGCCGCCTCGAGCTCGCGCAGAATCCAGATGCCGATCGACACGAGCTGCGCCCTCAGTCCCTTCGGAAGACCATTCTCCGGACTTGCGAGATCCTCAACAAGCAGCGTCCACAGCTTGCTGGTGAAGGCGATCGCCTCGGCAGCCGAAGCTAGTGGTGCGTCGGGCGCGGAGGCCCGTTCGAGAAGCAAGATCGACTGTTCGAGCGCCACGCGCTCGCGCTCGCGCGCGACCTGCTGGTCGTCCTCGAGGAGATCACCATACTGTATGCGCTGCATTACATTCTCCATGCCGCCCCAGGACGCTGCCCGCCGCCTCAGAGATAGTTCAACAACGTGAGCTGCTGCATCCGCGCAGTCACGGAGTACGACGACTCGATCCTGGTCATCAGCAGGCTGAGCCGGTCAGCCACCTCGTACGCATCGACGCCTTCGAGCTCGCCGATACGCCCTTCCAGCGTCTGCTTCTCGAGATCTATACGCTCGTTGGCTTGCGCAAGGCGTTCCTCGGCAACGCCGACCCGTGCCTGGCTCGCGGCAATATTGTGCCCGCCTTCGCTCGCGGCGTTGGCAATCCGGGTTGCAAGGACCTCGTAGGTATCGGTCCGGAGGTGCTCGGCACCACCGTCGATCGCCAGCGTCAGCGAGAAGAAGATCTTTCGGATGCCGGCATCGTTGGCCGTGGCCGACGTGTCGATCTCCTCATGCTGGGAAATGCGGTCGCGCATAACCTCGTCGGTCGCCTGCGAAAAGTTGGCGCTCCATTGCGGCTCCTCGAAGAGCGCGGAGAACGGCCCGTCGATGTAGGCTTCCATCTGGGCCGGCGTGATCGTAACGACCTGCGGATCGTCAGGCGGAAAGCCGAACTCGGTGGTGAAAGTCGCGATCACGGCCGCGCGCGCCGCGCTCGGCGGATCACTCAGGTAGTTATCGATGGGCGGGACCGAAACATTGAGGCCCGAGAAGGCATAGACGCCGTTCGTGCTGGTTGTCAGCACATCGGTGAGCGTGGCCATGCGCGCCTTGGCGTCCGAGATGAGCAGACCCCGGTCGGCACCAGTCTTGTGAACGCCAAGGGTCGATTCGCTGAAGTCGGCGCCGAGATCACGCAGCGCCGCGAACGACGACTGGACATGGTCCATACGCTGCTTGACGACCGAGTTCGTATTCGTGAGGCCGGTCAGACTGCCAACGATGTTGCGCATGTCGAGAACACCGCCGATGCGCCCGCCAAGCGCCTTGCCGACATCGGCATAGCGGCCCGTGCTGAATTCCTTCAGCGCATCGGTGAGGCTGGTCTGATTGCGCGCCATGGCCGAACGCAGGATCTCGCGGCCCGCGAGCGAGGAAATGGTGTCGGCTTTCATGCGCTAGTGTCCCGATTGCGAATTCGCCAATCCCGATGCTGGCATCCCCGAGCCGCTAGAGCGCCCCCGTCGCGCGCAGAATGGCCTGGAACATCTGATCGACCGTCGACATGAGCCGTGCCGTCGCCTGATACGATCGCTCAATCGCCATGAGGCTCGTCATCTCCTCGTCGAGGTTGATGCCGATCTGGCCCTGCCAGGCATTCACCGCGCGCTCGCCCAGCACCTCGTTGTCGGCGAGGCGATCGCTCGCAGAGCTGCGGCGGCTCTCGAGCCAGCCGGCACTATCGGAAGCGAGCGAGATCAGGCTCGTGGAGCCGCTAAGTCCCGTTGCCGGGTCGAAAGCCTGCGCCGCCGAGAGACCGGCAGCCAGGTCGCGCAGCCTCTGGCTGAAACCCGCCACACCGTCGGGGTTGTAGACATAATCCGGCTCGCTCGGATCGCCGATCCCGCCATCGCGCAACCGGTCGAGACTACCACCCTGGCTCGGATCCGCATTTGGATTGACGCGGATCGTGAGTGCGAGACCATCTAGCACCGTGCCGCTCGTGGGCAGCGCCGGTCCACCGGACCACGTGAAGAGACCAGCAACGTCCGGCAGCGTCGGCGTCGCGGACTGATCGCTTTCAGCGAACGTAGTGATGAGGCCGCGGGCGATCTCGTCGATCTGCCGGCCGTAGCTTATGGCGACGTCATCGCGAATCTGCAGCAGGCCGCCAATCTTGCCGCCAAGCTTGGTCGCAGCCGCGCCTGAGTATGGAACGCCGTCGATGGTGAGCAGCCCGCCCGGCTGCCCCGGCGAGAGCGGCGAGAAGTCGAACGATATCGTTCGCGGTGCTTTCTCGAAAAGCGTGGTCCCGCTCGCCGTGAACAGCACCATGTCGTTGTTGGCGCGCGTCGTCGTGTTGATATCGATGAGGCCGGAGATCTCGCGCAGGAGGCCATTGCGGCGATCGATCTGGTCGGTCACGTCGCGACCGATGATCGTGCCGGAGACGATCTGGTTATTCGCGTCCTCGAAATCCTTGAGGAGCGTGCCGAGCTGCGTTGTCGCGTCCTTCAGGTCGGCATTGGCTTCCTTGCGCACCTGCACGACGAGGTTTCCCGCGTCTTTCAGGGTATTGGCCACGTTCGTCGCGACGGAGATGATGTTGCGCAGGAGCGTCTCGTTGCTCGGATCGGCAGCCGCGGCATAAAGCGCCTGCTGCATCTCCGTAATCATGGCAGCAGGACTGATGCCGAGCTCCGGATCGGCGATCGAGCCGGCCAGCCGCTCGAGCGCGCTGGTCATGCTCGAAAGCTCGCCGTTCCTGGCCGTCGTACCGAGCACGCTCTCGAGCAGGCGCGGCGAAACGGCGTTGCTGATCACGCCGAGATGAACGCCGATCTCGGACGTGATCGTATGAGCGTACTTGCGGCCGGCGTTGGGGTTGTCGACGTTCGCGATATTGCGCGAGACCAGGGAGGATTGCGTCGCGTTCGCAAGCATCCCGCCCCGGGCAATCTCATGAGCAAGCGTAAGTGACATCTACCTCCCCCGACCCGGCGCTTACTGCCGAGCCTACCGCTTCAGATTGACGACAAGGTCCATCAGCTCGGAGCCGGTCTGGAACACGCGAGAGTTGGCCGTGTAGTTGCGCTGCGCCTCGATCATGTCGGCGAGCTCGGTCGCAAGATCGACCGTCGAGCTTTCGAGCTTGCCCGACTCAACGGTTCCGAACCCGGACGTGCCTGCGATGCCGACCCGAAGATTGCCGGAATCGTTGGAGGGCAGATAAACGTTGCCCGCCTTCGGCGAGAGCCGATCGGGGCTCGGCACCGTCGCGAGCGGAATGAGATAGGAGGCGAAGCGCGAGCCGTCCTCGTAGACCTCGTACAGGCGACCGTCCTGCGCGATCTCGATGGCCTGCACGCGGCTCGGCGCGTTGCCGTTGGTGTTGATGAGGTCCACGGCATAGTCGCCGCTGACCTGCGTCATCGACGAGAGATCGACTTCCATCGGCTGTCCGCCCGGCACAGGCACGGTGAGCGACGTGGTGCCCGAGGGATCAAGCTGACCGGTTCCGTCGAACTGGAGCGTCGCGGTGGCAATCGGCCCGCTCGCATAAGGGAAGCCGCCATTGGCATCGCGATCGGCCGCATTATAGACGACCATCTCCCATTCATCGGGGCCGACCTTCGCGAAGTGGAGGTCGAGGCGAACGGACTCACCGTGATCGCCGAACACATCGATCGATGAACGCGCCGTCGACACCGCGCCGGCCGCGTTCGTGGAAGGCAGGTCCGCTGGAGCGGTAACATCCGCCTCAAATGGCAGGTTCGCGATCAGCGCGCCGATCGTCGTCGGGCCGGCACGCATGCCGCCAGCCGTCACGTTCACAGGCACCAGGCCCGCCGTGCCATTGATGACCGGAGGCCCCGAAGCATTCTCGGGAAGCGGGTAGCCCATGAGGGTATAGCCCGCCGAGTTGATGAGCTGGCCCTCGCCGTTGGGCACGAAGGAGCCGGCGCGCGTGAGCGCCAAGCTTCCGTCCGGCGCCGAAACCAGCATGAAACCCGCGCCCTTGATGGCCAAATCAAAAGGCGAGGTCGTCGCAGTTAAAACTCCCTGCTGCGAAATGCCATAACGGACAGTCGTTTCGACGCCGCCCGAATTATATGAGGACGTGGTATCGTTCAGCAAAAGGGAAGAGAATTGCGTGCCTGCGCGCTTGTAGCCGACAGTCGACGCGTTGGCGATATTATCGGCGATCGTGCCGAGCCTATTCGACTGCGCATTCATTCCCGATGCGCCTGTGCGCATCAGCCCATAGACACTCATGTGATTCCCCCAGACGGATCGGATTTCACAGGCAGAATAAGGGCATCCACCTTGCGCCAGGCTGTCGATCGCTCAGACGGCGGCCGCAATTTCGCTCGAGATGCCCTCGACTTCCGACCTGGAAGGCCCGAGGAGGCGGTATCCGAGATGCCGCTTGGAATCGATCGGATCGTAGCCGAGCCGCCCGCGCAGCCGGCGGCGCAGCTTGGAGATGTGGCTTTCGATCACGTTCTCGTCGATCTCCTGGTCGAAGAGCCCATAGACCGAGTTGAAGATCTGGGATTTCGTCACCCGCCGCGACTGGTTGGCGACAAGAAACTCGAGGATTCTCAGCTCTCTGCGCGGCAGCGGCAGCGGCTCCTCGCAGACCAGCGGATCGCGGCCGTCGCGGAAAATGCGGATCGCCGCCGAACTCTCCACGCGCTCCTTATCGCCGCCTGCGCGACGCGATATTGCCTCGATCCGCGCCAGGATCTCGCGCACATGACAGGGCTTGGAGATCACGTCGTCGACACCGACGGCGAACAGCTCGAGCGTGCTGGCGAGCGTCTTGTGGTCCTTCATCGCGATAACCGCGGCAGCCGTGCGACGTTTGATAATCCGCGCCAGGATTTCAGGCCGATTGCATTCGCCGATGAGAAAGGCGTTGATGGCCATAACATCTTCGTTGGCCGCCGCCTCAACCCAGCCCTCGAAATCTCCCCCGGAAAATCCTGCCGCTGGAATTCCTTCGCGGTCGAACGACGACCGAAATGCGTCGGTCACCAAATTGCGGTCATCCACGATGACGATCATTTTCCGCTGCCCCCCGGCGAATCAGTGCATTGCCCAATAATTGATTAACGTGAACTAACAGGTTTACAAACGGGGGGTCGTCCGTTCTCGCATCACCGCGTCGCAATAGCAACGATACTCGGCAGCAATCAGGATAAACTATAGAGTAATTTTGATCCGCAGGAGCAATACACACGGAGCGCAAGCGTCAGCGCCGCGCCGGGCACCCCACGCGACGCTGAACGATTATGCGTTACTCGGAGCAGCTCGACTTCAAGCCGCGGCCCGAATGCCGGCCATGCCGATCCACTCACGCCCTTTGTGAAGAAGGCCACTGAAACCAGCACGGCGCGCCGAAGCCGGTGCCCGATCCGGCTCGACGTCGAGCGCGCGCTCGAAGGCTGCGATGGCCGACGCGCTGGCAACGCTCGCCGCTCCGAGCGTGTTCGATGTAGCAAACGCGAGAGCGTCGGCGCCCTGACGGAACTTCTCCCTGAGCTCGCGCGCAAAGAGCGAATCGACGAGACGGCCCGTCTCGGCGAGACTCCGACGCATTTCCGCACTGAGGGCGCCATGCCCGTGATCGGCCGTGAGGCGTACTTCGACAAGCGCTTCGTGCAGAATCGCAACGGCGCGGCTCGCTGCCTCACGCCGCAGGAGATCAAGGAACTCGCGCCTGCCGGGCGGATCGGTGCGCACTGTCGGCACCACCACTGCCGGCCGCGCCCAGCGACGCGAGAAACGGATCGCGAGCCAGTAGAGCGGCAGAAAGCTTGCGGCAGTTCCGACAGTGAAAACGATCAGGGCAGTATCCACGGTTCCCGCTCCATGCAATGGCCGATCTCAGGTGGCCCAGGAAAAGGGAAGTAGCTTGCGCCAGCCTTGATCATCAGATCAGGTTCGCCGGCGGCCGTTCGGCCCCTTGGCCTCGTCGGGCTTTGCGGCCACAGGTGTCTCGAGGCAGATGCTGAAAAAGCCTTTCTGCTGACCGAGCTGGCCCTCGAAGATCGCCTCGCCGTCGCTCTCGATGCGGACGCGCTCGAGCTGCTCCGCGTCGAACTCGACGATAGATCCGGGTTGCAGCGCCGCGACATCGCCGAGCATCATCGGCGGCCCCGCCGCAACGGCCACGATCTCGACCTCGGTACGCCCAATGCTCTCCGCGAGATTGCGGCTCCAGCTCGGATCGATTTCGACCGGTGCTTCCTCCTCGGGGATCGCGATCTGGTCGCGCACGAGCTCCAGGCCCCGCGCCGGCAGAGCGACGACGATGCGCTCGTCGAAGTTTGCGAGAAGAAGCTGGACCAGAACCAGATCAGACTTGTCCTTGCCGAAGGGCTCGGCATCGAAGGATCGCTCGATTCGTTCGAGACCGCACGTGAAGGCAACGTAGGGCGCAAGCCGCGCCTCAAACCGGCCGATGATCGTGCGCGCAAGCTGATCGGCCACTGATTGCTCGAGCCCGCTGAGCTCGCGCGCCGGAACAGGGCCGAGCTGGCGTCCATTGCCGCCGTACATGGTATCAAGCGCGCGGAAGAGCAGCATGGCGTCGAACGCCACGACAGCCCGGGCATTCCATTCGGGAATGAAGTATACCGCGCCGATCATCCCCGAGCAGGGGCCGAGCGCCTCGTAGGAGGCCTGCTGCACGGTCCGCTCGAGTTCGACCTCGCCATCCAGCCCGAAACTCTCGCGAAGCGCCGCCGGCCAGTCCAGGACACTCGCCTCGAGCAGCGCCCGCATGGCCGGCAGCTCGACGATCGGCGCAGCCGTGCTGTGGAAGATCTCGGTGATCTCCAGCCGCTTGAGCCGATCCTCCTCGGGCGCCGTATCCATGGCCGCGATCCTGCTCTCCCTATTCTTCAGGCGGCGCGGCTTCGGGCCGCAGCTTGATCAGTGAGCGCTCGGCCATGCTCAGCGCGAGCACGGCGACCCAGCGGCGCGCTTCGCTGATGGCCTGCGGAGCGACGCGTGCCTCCGTCGCAAGCTCGGCCTCCACGATGCGACGCGAGCGCGGCGACAGCGTCTGCAGCACGAGGTCGACGAGCGTCGGGTCGGCCTCGCGGAGCGCCATCACCACGCGCTCGGCCGGCACCTCGTCCATGAGCCGCGCGCGATCCTCCGCGTCCATGCCGCCGATATCGTCGAACGTGAAAACGTAATTCTTGACGCGTTCGGCCTCGTCGGGATCGGTCTCGCCGATGCTGGTCAAGATCTCCTCGATCTGCTCGCGCTCGAGCTTGTTGAGGATTGCCGCCAGCTTGGCGTGCTTGTTTTCACCCGTCTCTTCCTCGACCTCGGCGAAGAGCGCTTCACGCAGCCGCTCGGCGACGAGTTGCATGGCGGCTTCGGTCGGAGGCCGCAGCAGCAGGAGGCGGCGGCTCAGATCCGTGCGCTGCTCGCTGCTGAGCTTTTCGAGCACGCTTGCCGCCTTGCTCGAATCGAGTCGCGACAGCACGACCGCCGCAACCTGCGGCTGCTCGCCGGCCAGAAACTCAGCAATGCGCTCATCCTTCACATCGCTGAGCCGCACCCAGACGCGCTCCGATGTGGTGCCCGACACCTCGGCGATGATGTCCGAGATCTGGTCCTCACTGACGACGCCGGAGAAGAGCTGCTGCACGCCATTGGCCGAACCGACCAGCGTGTCCGGCGTTTCGAGCGCGGCGCAGAGCTCATCGAGGATCTGCTCGACCACCTCTTCGGAGACCGGCGGCAACGCCGACACCGAATGGCCGACCAGGCGAATCTCCTGATTGTCGAACTTCTTGATGATGACGTCGGCAGACGGCTTGCTCATGGTGAGCAGCAGGGCCGTCACCTTATCCACCGCGCTCAGCGGCACGTTCTCGTCGCGCGTTGCCGGCAGCGACTTGCTCATTTTCTTGCCGTTCATACCGCCCCTGACCGCTGACGCCCGGTGCCTGTGCCCCGCCCCGCCCCACTGGCGCCAGAGGGAATCGCTCAAGCTCCATGTCTGCCACGCCGACCTTACGGCGGACTGACAGGCGCGCGCGTCCTCGGCCGGCAGCCGGCACACACACCATAGACAGATTCGCAGTGACTTAGACCGGGCGGAAGCGACCGGCGTATGAAACTCCTGCGACCACGGGCGGCGGGGCCGCACCCTGGAACGGACCAGCCATCGCTTCAGCGCCCATAAAGGCCATGCCGGAACGACGCTCCGCGTGCTGCTGAGCCTGCTGCGCACCACCATCCCGTGCGCCGCTGTCGCGCGCGCCACTGCCGAGGAGCTGCTCCTGCTGGGCGCCGTGACGCCCTGCCTGCTCGCGTGTGTCCCCGTCCGGTCCCTGTCCGGCGAGCCGCGCGACATTGATGTCGGTCACGGTGTAGCCGGCGCCGTGCAGGCGCGCGGCAAGGACGTTGCGGTCGTTCTCGACCTTGCTCACGGTATCGGCAAGCTCGGCAGCAAGCTCGATGTGCAGACCCTGGTCATTACCGGAGAGCACGATCGTCACCGCGCCGAGCTCCGCTGGGTTGAGGTGCAACTTGATCACACGCAGCGCCGGCGCGAAGGTTTGCCGCGTATCGGGCTCGAATATCGCCCCTGAAGAGGGCGCGGACGACGGCGCCGGATTGGCAGGCGCGGTCAAAGCCTCCTGCACGCGGTCGGCGATCTGCAGTCCGACGGCCCCTGGCGCAACGTCGATGACAGCCCCCGGTGCTGCTGGTCCGGCGACCGGCGAAATGGCCTCGGCCGTTCGCGCCGGCGCGACCGGAGCTGCGAGGCGCTCGCGCGGGAGCGCGTCACCAGGCGCCACCTTCTGAGCCTCTGCCGCCGGCGCGGCCCGGCCCGCCTCGAAGGCATCCTGCGCGATCTGCCAGCGCCGCGCCTCGACACCAGCAGCCTGAAAATGCTTCTCCTGGCGCACGACCCGCACCGGAAGCACCATCGCTTCATCCACCTCGACTTCATCGCCGACATCAGCAGTCCCGGCACGATCCGCGCCGAGCGCCGAAGGATCTGCACCGCGCGGCCCCGCGCCCCGACGCGCGACGGTGGCAAGCTCCGGTCCCATTGCGCGCTCGGGCCGGGCCGTGAGATCGACCGCGAGCACGGCGAGAACCTCACGTGCCGCCGCTGCTGCCGCAGGCGCAGGATCGGATGCGGTCGAGGCTGCCGCCACGTCGCCCGCCTCGCGCGGTTCTTTTCGTGTTGCCTCCTTGGCAAGCGCCTTGTCATCGGCGCGGCGCACCCCCTTCGGGCGCGCGTCGATCCCAAGCTCGTTGGCGAAGTCGGCCTTCGCCATCGGGGCTTCGCCGTTCAAGCGCTCGTGCGCTTCGCGTCCATGACGCGCACCGACGCGGCGGCCTGCACGCGCATGGGCACCGGCATCATCCGGTTTACTGATACCCGTCTCGTCGTGGACTGCCTCGTCGCCACTCTCACCAGCCGTCTCTGCCAGAGCCGCGGCGAAATTGCCGTCGAGCTTCTCGTGCCGGCCGTGAGAACCCTCGCCGGCGCCTGGCACGCTCTTGGCCCCCGATGGGGCCGCCGGAAGAAGCACATTCATTCGTCAATATCCTTGAGCATCTTGTCGATCTGGGCAATGCGCGCCTGCACCTTCGTCGCCGTCGGGTTCTGATCTGCTGCAGGCTTCTTCGTCTTGTCGTCGGCTGGGAGCGCCGCGGGCGCCGGCTTCGGCGTTTCGGCCGGAAGCTGCGCCTGGGATTGAGGCGGCGACCGGATGAGATGCGAGATGGCGCGCGCGCCTGCGATCAGCTCGCCCACCGACTGGGGAACACCGGCTGCCTCGGCGGTATTGAGGAGGGCGAGGCCTTCCTCGGGCGCGAGTCCGACGGCGAGCGCGGCACCCTCATAGGCCTGCGTCCAGGCATGCTCCGGCGAGCCCTGACGCGCATACTTGCGCGCCATGCGGGCCGCATTGACCGTGGTCGCGAGCTTACCGGCGCGCAGGCCGATCTCGGCGAAGGCAGCATAGAACTGCACGAGCTTCTGCGGATCGAGGTAGTGCACGACGCCGTGGACCCAGCGTGCGCTCTCGGGCTTCTCGCCGTAGCCCTGCTCGACCATGGCCGTCGCAACCGGACGAATCACCGCGCTCAGATACGGCGAGCGGGGGAAGCGGCGGAAATAACGCAAGGCCAGCGCTTCGAACTTCGCCCGGTCGGCGCGTGCGGCCACACCCTCCATCGCGAGGCGCAGCGCCGTCTCCTCGACGAGCGTTCCCGGCGAGAGAAGGCGCGCTTCATCCGCGAGACCAATCACGCGAGCGAGGTCCGTATTCGCGAGCACCAGCGCCTTGACGAGCGCCACATGCCCGGCAAGGCTCGGCGGCAGCGTGAAGACGTCGACCTTCTCGAGATGGCGGAGCGCATTGGCGCGCTGCCCCTCGGCATAGGCGAGCGCGCCCTCCGCGAGCGGCAGCTCTGCCGCCTCGAAGAGCTTCTGCGAAAGCACGGCGCGAAGCTGCTCCGGATCACCGCCGCTCAGCGCATACTTGATCAGCGCCTCACGGTTGCGCTGCGAACGCCAGACAGTGGGAGAGAACGTCTTCAGCTCGTCGGCAATTTCCTGCACCACTTCGCGCTGCATGGCGAAGGCGGTCTCGTCACCTTGCGCGACCCGCTCCTGGAGTACGCTGAGCGTGCGAACGGCGTGGAAGGGCTGGCGCACGGCACCGGCCGCAAAGGATCGGTCCACACTGCCGCTGTCCGTAGCCGGTGGTGCCGCGCCCGCCGGTGCCGCGAGGCAAAGCGCGAGGCCCAGGAAGGCGAGCGCCGCCGGCGCCCCTCTTCCCGTCGTCCCGCTCATGCATCGCCCGGCAGACATCATTCATCCACCTGCTGAAGAAGGATCTCGATCCGGCGGTTGGCCGCCGCTTCCGAATCGTTCGGGACCTTCAGCTTGCGATCTGCATAGCCTTCGATCCGCGTGAAGCGGCTTTCGTCCACGCCGGCGCGCACCAGCATCGCGTAGGCCGCCTCGGCACGTGTCATGGAAAGGCGCCAGTTGTTGTTGCGGTCCGTGCGGTAGGCACGGCTGTCGGTATGCCCGCGCACGACAATGTGCTTGCTGTTCGCCATCAGGACGGGCGCGATGCGCTCGATCAGCGCGATGGTTTGTGGGCTCGGATCGGACGAGCCGATCGCGAACATGCCGAATGTGCTGGTATCGGTCAGGCTCAGCACGATGCCGTTGCCCTCGATCGTGACCTCGATACCGGGGCCGCCAGCGCCGGCGACCGGCTTTGCCGCCTGCTGCACATCGCGCAGCACTTCGGCAGCAGCACGATCGAGCGACTTCTCGCCGGCGGCAGCAGCCGCATCGGGCCGGCTGCCGGCGGCGGCATCCTTCGGCGCGGAAGCCGGAGCTGGAGGCGGAGACTGCGTCTCGGTCTTGCCGGCACCTGCCGCCTTGTCTGCCGGCCCGTCCGTCATCTGCCGCGCGACCTCGGCGATACCGGGAAGGCGCTGCTCGGGCACATCTCCGTCGGGGCCTGGGCGCCGGCCGCCGATGGCCTCGCCATCAGGTTTCACAAGACGCCCGCCCTGTTCCTCGCCTGCCGGGCCGAACCGGCGCGCGGCTTGCTTCGCATCATCATCCGGACCGGGGCGGCGATCGCCATCCTTCGCCAACTGCCCGGAGGCCGGCTGCTTGCCCGCGTCCATGCCCGATGGCTGAGAGGCGCCACGCGCCGGGCCCGGCGTAGCAGGCTGAGAGGTTGCGAGTTCCTGCGCTGGCCCGGATCGCGCCGTCGGTGCCGACTTGTCAGATGCATCCGCGGAAGGCGCCGCCTCGCCGCCAGCCTTCGGCAGACCAGCGACGCGTCCCGGCGTCTGATCCTTGTCACCGCCCTCCTTGGACATGAGCTGTCCCGGCGCGAACGGATTGAATGGATCACGGAAGGCCCGGCCAGCCTCGCTCGCGCGACCTGCATTGACGGAATTTCCGTCGCGACCGAGCGGCTCGTCGGTCGGCTCGGGCGCGGCCGCCTTGCCGTGCTGATCTTCCACGCCGAGGTCGCCGGCATCGCCGGGCTGAACGCGCTTGCCGTCCTTGACCTTGCTCTCCGACATGCCGGGCGTTTTGTCGTCGCGCGCGGTGGTCGTCTCGTCGGCATTGGCCTTGCCGTCGATGTCGAGGAGGCCTTTCTTGCGGATCACCGTATCGGAGAGCTTGATGGGATTGAAATAGCTCGCGACGGACGACTTCATCTCCGTGTTCGCGGCATTGACCAGCCACATGACGAGGAAGAACGCCATCATGGCGGTCATGAAGTCGGCATAGGCGATCTTCCACACACCGCCGTGGTGGCCCTCTTCCTCATCGTGGCGGCGACGGACGATGAGCTGGATGGGCTCTGCCGGTGCGTCCGGGGCCTGTGACATCAGCGGAGCACTCCTTCGAGCCGCGAGAGCCACTCGGCAAGGCGCGTCTCGATAACCGTCTCATTGAGCGTGACTCGGATGTCGGCCGTATCGCCGGGCACGCAGCGCACGCTGCCTGGCGGCGCGCCGCGTGCGGCCATGGCCTCGGCCAGCCGCTCCCGCAGCAGATCGACGATGTCCTTCGGGCACGCGACTTCGACGGAAAGCCCCTCCGTCGTATCGATCATGCTGCCGAGCTCCTTGACGAAGCTCGTGATAGCCGCCTGCGTAATGCCGTCGCGCAGGAACGGCATGAGCGCCGTCGCAGCGTGCGACGAGAGGCGCGCACTGGCGGCCTCGACGGCGGTGCGCAGCTCCGTCACAAGGTTGTCAGCAAGCGCCGCCGAGAACGTGCTGCGCACCGCCTCGACCTGTCGCTCGAAATCGACGGCAAGCTCGGCCGCCTGCGCCTCCGTTGCCTCGCGCTCCAACGCGCGGCCGGCGGCAAGCCCCTTCTGGTAAGCCTCCTGCACTTTGATCGCGAGCATATCCGGCGCTGGTGTCGGCGCCGCTGCTGTCTCGACAGGCGCAGCCGGCACCGGCCGCGCCAAAGGCGGCTGGAAGTGCGTCTCGCCGCTCGCGAATTCCTTCAGAAAATGCTGGATGGGCCGCGCCATCATGTGGCCTTCGCGCTCTGCATCCAGCCCTTGAGGACCTTCGTCACCTCGGCTGCATCGGATTCGACCAGCGCCTCGAGCTTCTCACGCATCGCGGCATTGTTCTTGCGACGCGGCAACTGCTGAAGCGCCCCCTCATGCGTGCCGTCCGTCAGCGCACCGGCAATCCCACCTTGCGGAGGCGCGATCGCCGGAACGTCGGCGCTGGCTGTCTGATTCTCCAGTGCCGGCGCGGCGGTTCCCTCGAGCGCGATCGCGGGCTGCTGGCTAAGAACGCGCGTGACCGGGCGCAGGCCAAACCAGACCACCAGGAAGACCACGCCGAGCATCGCGAGCGCGTTCATGGCCGTGCCGGCGTTCATCATCAGATAGTCTTTGATGCCAGGCCCGGACACCGGCGCCAGCGCATTGTCGCCTGTAGTAAGGTCGACAGCGGCGATCTCCACCACGTCCTCGCGCTCGGCACTCGAACCTGTTGCCGCCGCGACGAGACGCTTCAGCTCGGCGAGGCGCGCCTCTTGAGCCTCCGGTGTCGCACCGCCGCCGAGCGACTCGGTCAGATGCTTGCGGCTGATCACGACCGCAATGGCCTGCCGCTTCACGCGATAGCCCTCGCGGACGGTCTGCGTCGTCTTGGTGTTCAGCTCGTAGTTGACCAGCTCCTCGCGCCGGTCCTCGCGCTGGCGGCGCTTCTCGCCATCGGCCTGGGCGCTTTCCTCCTTGGGCAGGTTGGCAACGACGCCAACTGCCGGCTTCGAGCCGCTGTCCTCGGACTGGCCGGACTGCTTCACCGTGCGGACCGAGCGCTCGATGCGCGACTTCGGATCGAAGACCGTCTCATTGACCTGCTGGCGATCGACATCGAGCCGGACCGTCGCGCTCACCTGGTAGTTGCCGGATCCGAGCACCGCGGAAAGCGTCCGGCTCACGCGCTGCTCGAGCTCCGCGGCCATCGAGCGCTCCATCTCGGCGTGTTTGGCCGTGCCGAGCGTCAGCTCATCGCCGCCGGACGCGAGCAGACGGCCGTCCGTCGCCGCAACATTGACCTGCTCGATCTTCATACCGGGCACAGCCGCCGCCACGATATGGCGGACGGCCTGCGCGGCCGAATTCTGCCAGCGCTCGTCGAGTCGGAGCAGCACCGAGGCCGAGGGATCGCGCCGCTCGCGACGGAAGGAGCCTGGATCGGCGAGCACGAGATGGACACGCGCGGCCCCGACGCCGTCGAGCGCCTGGATCGTGCGGGCAATCTCACCCTCGAGCGCGCGCACTCGCGTCACTTCCTGCATGAAGGACGTGAGACCGATCGATCCCATCTGGTCGAACAACTCGTAGCCGGCGCGCGAGCTGTTCGGCAGACCTTTCTGCGCGAGCAGCGAGCGCGCACGCGCCGTCTGCCCGAACGGCACCATGACGGCGCTTCGCTGCTCGTTGACGTCGAATGAGATGCCCGCCTCGGCCAGCGCGGCCGTGATGCGCGAGACATCCTGCGCCGAAAGACCCGTGTAGATAGGCTGCATCGCGGGGCGGCCGAGATGGACGGCCGCCGTCACGACCGCAGCCATCACGGAAAGGCCGACCAGCCCGAGAAGTACCAGCCTGCGCGCTCCGAGCGCGGCCAGACCCGACAGCAGCCGGGAAAATTGATCACTGCTTAGCATCACCACTCATGCGCAAAGGGATGGCTCGAGGGCTAAAGCAACGAACTTGAAATTCGCCTCACCTCGACCCGGGCAGGGAGCGAATCTCAAGTCCAAAGTTGCCTTAGAAAATTGAGTCTAAAGCGACGTTAGACCTCAAATGCGACTCTAAGCCCGGTACGAACCGTAGGTCGCATTTGAGGTCCGACGCTTTACCATCGGCCAGGAACCTTGCGCGAAGTTGTCGGGGTGGATGCTTGAGGCGAAGGGAAGTGCGCGCGTGACCGCGCCGCCATGGCGCTCGGACCGGCATCGGACCTGCCACAGGGCCCTAAAAATAAAAACGCGCGGGCTCCGGTGATCGGAGCCCGCGCGCCTTCGAGTTGCTTAGCGGAACAGCGCGAGGATGTTCTGGCCGTTGGCATTAGCGATCGACAGCGACTGGATGCCGAGCTGCTGCTGGACCTGGAGCGCCTGGAGGCGGGTCGACTCCGCATTCATGTCGGCATCGACGAGCGTCGAGATCGAGCGGTCGAGGGCATCCATGAGGCTGCCGACGAAATCCTTCTGGATATCGATGCGCTTCTTGGTCGAGCCCATGATCGTCGCGGCAGCCGTCATCTCGGTCAGTGCCGCATCGACGGCCTGGATGTAATCCTCGATGTCGTCGTCCGAAGCGCTCGTGATGTCGATCTCGGCAGGAGCTACGCTCGAACTATCGGGATCGTAGTTCACGAGGACGATCGTGCCCGCCGCATCGATAGAGCCACGCGGAACACCGCCAGTATCAGCATCAGCGCGGCTCAACCGGGCAGAGCCAAGAATGCCGAGCGCATCAGCAGTCGCCGAGCCCGTGTCAGCAGCGGCGCCAGCCGTGCCATCCGTGTTGGCGTCGAGCAGGAAGAAGCTCTCAACGTCGACCGTCAAAGTACCGACCGAGACCTCCGAACCGTTCGCACCAGCGCTGCGCGAGAACGACGAGACGATCGACTCTGCAGCCTGATAGGACGTGCCGCCCGTATCGACGCCGAGCCAATTCTCGCCGGCGATCGAGGCAGACTTCGCGATCGTGCGGAGCTGGTTCTGCAGCTCGTCGATTTCCGTCTGGATGTCGGCTTTGTCGACGCCCGGCTGACGCGCGGCGACGAGGAGCGAGCCCATCTCCTTCACGACATCGATCGCGGCGTTCATGCCGGTGTAAGCGGTGTCCATCATGGCGGCGCCGATCCCGAGCGCGTCATTGACGGCGGAAAGCGACTTGTTGTCGGCGCGCATGGAGGTCGCCATAGACCAGTAGGCGGCGCTGTCCTGAGCGGTCGCAACGCGCAGGCCGGTCGAGATCCGGCTCTGAGTGGTCGTCAGACTCTTGTTGATGGCGTTGAGGCTCTGGAGCGCGGTCTGCGCGGCGAAATTGGTATTGATGCTGTTGGCCATTCGTATGCCCCGTAAGGAGAGGAACTTTTTGGGACATACCGGATCGTCCGGTATAGCGGATCGGCATCATGCCCCCGGCGTACATCCCTGCTGGGATGGCCCCCCCGGCCCGCTATCAACGCCACTAGTATCTCGGATGTACTAAGCCCCAGTTAACTTTGTTCGTCGGATTAGCCAATCGTTATCTGCACGCGATTAGGAATTTTTTCGCGCTGCTATCCGAACGAACGCACCAGACCGCCGACAAGCAGGTTCCAGCCGTCGATCAGCACGAAAAACAGGACCTTGAACGGCAACGAGATTGCCGTCGGCGGCAGCATCATCATGCCCATCGACATCACCAGCGTCGCGACGATCAGATCGATCACGAGAAACGGCAGGATGATCAGGAAGCCGATCTCGAAACCGCGCCGCAGCTCCGAAATCATGAAGGCCGGCACCAGAACGCGCATGTCGACAGCTACGGGCTGGCCTGAAGCGTCAGGCGTCGCCGGTGGCGTCCGGGTCTGCGAGATGCTCTGGAAAAGCTGAATGTCCTTCTCGCGCACGTTCGCCTGCATGAACTCGCGCAGCGGCCCCGTCATGCGCTGGTAGGCCTCGCGCTCATCGATCTTGTTCTCCATCAGCGGCTGAACGCCCTGCGTCCACATGCGGTCGAAGACCGGCGCCATGACGAAGAACGTCATGAAAAGTGCGAGGCTGATCAGCACGATATTCGATGGCGTCGAGGGAAGTCCGACGCCCGAGCGCAGGAACGAGAGCGCAATGATGAAGCGCGTGAAACACGTGACCGTGACGAGGAGGCCCGGCGCAACCGACAGCACCGAGATCAGGGCGATGAGTTGCAGTATGCGGGCGCTCGTCGAGCCCTGCCCCTCCGGGATCAGATCCTGGAGATTGATCGTCTGCGCGAGCGCCGCGCCCGGCAGCAGCACGAGCGCGAGGGCGACAATGACCGCGAAGCGCTTCATTCGACCACCAGCGAGCGCAGGATGACACTGCGCGTCCGCCCCTTGCTGCGCAGGCGCGCGATCTCCTCGATATCCTCGCGGAGATACTCGACGCCGGCAGCGCTCTCGACGTGAACGAGCGGCACGGTCCGCATGAAGGCCATGATGTCCTCGGTCATGGACTTGAGCAGGACGCCATCATCGGGCGTGCCCGGACCTTCGAGGATGACGCCGAGCTCCAGCCGCGCCCAGCTTCGCTGCGGCCCGGCGAGCGTGACCAGAATGGGATCAAGATTCGCGATCTGGACCTTGCTGGCCTCTGAGGCACCGTGCGCACCCCCGCCTTTCGCCTCACCATGCTTGGCCGCACCTTGCACGATCTGCAATTGGCGCTTGTCTCCTTCCGCCTCGTGCGCCGGCGCGCCGCCGCTGAAAAACATCATGCTGAAACCAGCGCCCGCTCCGGCGCCGATGACGGCAAGCAGCACCAGCGCGATGATGAACGCCCCCGCGCCGCCGCCCTTTGCCGCTGCTTTGCCTTCGGTTTCCTCGGCCATCCTCCAGGTGATCCTTCGCGCTTCAGAACGGGCTCACCTGGTCGAGCAGCTGGTGCCCCCAGGCCGGCTGCTGGACCTCCATCGAGCGTCCGCGCCCGCCATAAGAGATGCGTGCCTCGGCAATGCGCTCGTAGGGGATCGTATTGTCGGCGCGGATATCGGTGACGTTGACCACGCCGGTAAACGTCAGCACGCGCAGCTCGTAGTTGACCCGCATCTCCTGCGAGCCCTGGATGAGCAGGTTGCCGTTCGGCAGGACGTCGGTGACAACCGCAGCGAGCCTCAGATCAATGTTCTCCGAACGCTCGATCTCGCCCTTGCCGTCCGAGGCCGTATTGGACTTGAGGGCCGATTCGACCGCCGCCTTGCCCGACGACTTGACGCCGAATGTGGCCACGTCATGCGCCCAGTCGAGCCCGAAACCCTGCGCGGAGTCGCGCGAGCGCTTCGAGCGGTTGTCCATGATCGCCCGATCCTTCATGGAGATCGTGACCGTCAGGATATCGCCGAGCCGCCGGGCGCGGCGGTCGCGGAACAGATCCGCACCCCGCGGCGTCCAGAGCGACGTGCTGTTCTCGCCTTCGGGCCGCTTGAAGGCAGCGCGGTGCATGTGATCATAGGTTGCCGGCGTCACTGCCTTTTGCTCGATACCCGCACCGACCGGGCTCAACGTAGGCTCCTTGTTGATCTCCTCGGTCTTGAGCGAGCAGCCGACACTCACGGTCGCCACGACCGCGAGCACGGCGACGCGCCCGTGCCAGATCGCGACAGAGGCAATCCGCATCCGCGCGCATCCGTTCGAAACACTATCGAGCACACTCACGAGCCGCCTCCGGGATCGGTCTTGCGCGATGCCCCCATGAGGATCATGGCGAGCCGGGCGGCTCTATCAGCCGGCATGTCATTGAGGATCTGGCTCGCGACGCGCGGCGTGAGTTTTGCCAGGATGGCGGCGGCCGTGCTTTCCTCGATCTTCGCCAGCTGCTCGGAGGCTGCCTCGGGACGCATGCCGGAATAGATGGACACGAGTTGCTCGCTCGTGCGGTTGGCGAAGTCCTCGCGCCGCGCCACCCACTCCTTGAGCTCGGCGATCCGCGTCTCGATCTTGGCCATGCGGTCATCGAGCGCACGGCTCAGGGCCTGGAGCTCCGCCGTCTGGTGGGCGTAACGCGCCTCGCGCGCCGGCTCGAGGACGGCCTGGCAATACTGGTCCGCAACGGAGAGTGACCTATCGGGCTCTTTCGCCGCCGGTTGCTTCGGCTCCGGAACGATCGGCACCATGCGTGGCGTCCGTGCACGAGGCACGACGTTGGGCGCCACTTTCAACACGTTCTTGGCGGCCGGTGTCTGTGCGGAGGTCGGCACCGGCCAAGCGCAAGAAGCCAGCAGCAGCGCGACTGCTGCCGCGGCTTGCCTGGACCTCCTGTCGCGCGCCACTCTCATCCGCCTCTTCATTCCTCTTGCCTCACTGCACCACGAGTTCGGCCTGCAGCGCGCCCGCGGTCTTGATCGCCTGCAGGATCGCGATGATGCCGAGCGGTTTCAGACCCATGCGGTTGAGCCCGGTCACCAGGCTCTGCAGGTCGACTCCATCGACGATCGCAAAGTTGCCGTTCTCCTGATGGGCCGAGACTTCCGTCGTCGACGTCACGACCGTCTGCCCCTTGGAGAAGGGCGCCGGCTGTGAGACGGAGGGGGTTTCGATCACCCGAACGGTCAGGTTGCCGTGCGTGACCGCAACCCGGCTGACCTTGACATTGCGGCTGATGACGATCGTGCCCGTGCGCTCGTCGACGATGATGCGCGCCGGTACGTCCGGTTCGATGGTGAGCTGGCCGATGTTGGCGAGGAAGCGCGCGGCGGTCGTACCGCTCGGCACATCGACGGCGAGCGAGCTCGACCCAGCCTCGCGCGCGAGACGGCGCTTCGTCGTCTGCACGGTGTAGGCGTTGATGGCATCGACGATGGCGACGGCCGTGCCGAAGTCGGGATTCTTCAGCTCGAGGTAGAGCGTGCGCGTCGACGCGAGGAGGTCCGGCGCATCACGCTCGACGAGCGCGCCGCCCGTAATGCGGCCCGAAGTGGGCACGCCGTGTGTGAGGGTCTCGCTCTGGCCTTGTGCCTGGAAACCGGCGACGACGACCGAGCCCTGCGCCACCGCATAGATTTGCCCATCGGCCCCCTGCAACGGCGTCATCACGAGCGTGCCGCCCGCCAGCGACGTCGCATCGGCAAGCGAGGCAACGGAAACGTCGATGCGGTTGCCGCCGACAGAAAACGCCGGAAGCTCTGCCGTCACGAGGACCGCCGCCACGTTGCGCGTGCGCATGTCGAGACCGCGGACGTTGACGCCGAGGCGCTCGAGCATCGAGTTCATGGACTGCTCGGTGAACGGCGAGTTGCGCAGGCTGTCGCCCGTCCCCTTGAGGCCGGTAACGAGGCCATAGCCGACGAGCTGATTGGGGCGAACGCCGCGCACGGTCGTGATGTCCTTGACGCGCACCTCGGCCCACACCTCGCTCGCGACGAGCATGAGCGGGAGGGCGGCAAGAAGCAGCAGTCGCAACCGAGACAGCATTCCCTCAGTCTTTCCCAACCTCTACACGACCACTTTCAGCGACGACGCCACGGACGATGATCCCCGTGTCCGCATTGCGGACGCTGATCAGCTTGCCAGCGATGCCGGGTTCGAGCGCAATGCCCGTGGCTTCGATATTGAGCCCGCCAAAGGCAAATACGATCGGAACACGATCGCCCTCTTTGAACACCCACGGCTCGCGCAACGCATTGATCGGAATGGCGTGCCCGGCAGGAAGAACACGCCGCGCCACCTTGCCGACCACCGCGTCACGCGACGTAAAGAAGCCTTGAACCTGACGCGCATTGACGATGAAGCGCTCCTCGCCGACCAGCTCGTCGGCAAGCACGTCGCCTTGGAGAATGGTGACCGTCGGCACCGGCAGCGCCAGGCCGCTGGCGTGCGCGTTTCCGGAGATCGCGAGGACGACCGCGAAGCTGGCCACGAGACTGGCCGCAGCCGCTTGGAGAATGCGTCGCATGGCTCCCCTCTGACGTCTCAAGGCCGTCGGCTGGCGCGGCCAGCGCCCGCCATCACCGGATGCCCTTGGTGACGAGGCCCATCATGTCGTCCGACGCCTGGATGATCTTCGAGTTCATCTCATAGGCGCGCTGCGCCGAGATCAGCTCGGTGATTTCCTTCACCGGATCGACGTTGGAGGACTCGAGATAGCCCTGCTTGATGCGGCCAAGCCCGTTCTCGCCCGGGATACCGACGACCGCAGGCCCGGAGGCCGCCGTCTCGCGCCACAGGTTTCCGCCGAGCGGCTCGAGGCCGACCTCGTTGACAAAGCTCGCGACCGAGAGCTGACCGAGAAGCCGCGGCTCGACCTCGTTCGGGATGGTGACGTAGACCTCGCCCCGTTCGTTGACCGTGATCTCAGTCGCCTCGGGCGGCACCGTCATCTGCGGCTGCACGAGATAGCCTTCCGCCGTCACGATGCGGCCCGTCGCGTCCTTGTTGAAGGCAGCAGCACGCGTATAGAGCGTCTCGCCTTCAGGCCCCGTCACACGGAAGAAGCCGCGCCCCATCATGGCAAGGTCGAGCGAGTTGCCGGTCTGGGCGAGCGCACCCTGCTGGTGGAGATTGCGGATGGCGGCGGCGCGCACCCCGAGCCCGACGCGCGCGCCCTCGGGAATGACTTCGACGCCACCTGCCGCCGGTGTGCCGGCCGCGAGCTGCGTCTGATAGAGCAGATCGACGAACTCGGCGCGGGAGCGCTTGAAGCTCGTCGTGTTGATGTTCGCCACGTTATGGGCGATGACCTCGACGTTGAGCGCCTGGGCCGACATGCCGGTCGCGGCGATTGAAAGTGCGCGCATGGTCTCGTTCCGCTCCCGTCAGATCGCCATTCTGCTGATTTCCTGGTAGGCCGAGATGACCTTGTCGCGGACGGCGATCACCGCCTGCAGGCTCTGCTCCGCCGACATCACGTGCTCGACGACATCCTGAAGCGACGCCGTGCCCTTGACGCCGCCGATCGACACGGCCTCGGACCGCCGCATCTTCTGTCCGAACTCGGTGATCGCGTTGCCGAGCAGCGACGCGAAGTCGTGATCGGGCGCGCTGACGCCCTCCGTGCCCGGAACGGATGGTGCAATCTTCGGCGCCGAGACCGGCGTCGACGATGCCATCCCGCCGACCTGTCCGACCGGCTCGGTACGCCCCGCCACCCCTGAAATCGGATCGATCATCACTTGCCTTTCAACAGGTCGATCAGGTCGCCGATCATCTCGCGCGCCTGCCGCACCATCTGGAGGTTGGCCTCATAGGAGCGATGGGCCTCGCGCATGTCCGAGAGCTCGACCAGCGGATTGACGTTGGAGAGCTTCACGTAGCCGTTCGAGTCGGCGGCAGGATGCCCGGGCATATGCTGGGCGGGATAGGGCGTCGGATCGCGGCCAATGGCATTGATGCGCACGAGGTTGAGACCGCTCGCGCGGTCGAGCTCCTGCGCAAAGCTGATCGTCTTGCGCGCGTACGGGTCGCCGCCAGGGACGAGCGCGGTCGCGCTGGCGTTGGCGAGATTCTCCGAAACGACGCGAATGCGCGTCGATTGCGCGCGCAAACCCGATGAGGAGGAGATGATCGCGGCCTTGAGCTCATCGGTCATGACCTACCCCCTGACGCTCGAGAGCAGCATGCGATGGAAGGCCCCGATGACACCCGAGACCATCGAGTGCTGCGAGCGGACCTCGCCGAGGTTGGCAAGCTCCGTCTCCAGGCTGACGGTGTTGCCCGAATGCTTCGGCACCTCGCCGGGGCGCTGCACAAGATCGAACGAGCGGGCACCGAACTGGGTCGGCGCCAGGTGGTTGGGGTTCGTGCGCAGCATCGCCGCGCTGGCCGAGTTCATCGCGGCCTCGAACGACGGCACGTCGCGCGCCTTGAAGCCCGGCGTATCGGCATTGGCGATATTATCGGCGAGCGCCGCACTGCGCGTCGCAAGCCAGCGGTTGCGGTCGCTGGCGATCGAGAAAAGGGCGAGGTCGTCCATCGGGCAGTCCTTCGGCTTCAGCTTTCCTGATAGCCGGCGTCTCTTGCCTGAAGCTGGCCGCCCTGACCGGAAAGGCGATTTGCGCGCGCCGCACCGAGCGCTGTGGCCAGGCGCAGACACCGCCCATCAGCGCTGGCCTCCGGCGGCTCGAATCGAATGAGATCGAGTTGCACATGGGCATCGGCAGCCTCGAGCGTCAGCCGGTAGTAGAGCTCGACGCCCTGGCTTCGGAACGACATCGCAAGGCGCACTGACGGCGGTGCCCGCCATCCCACCATCGCCTCCGCGTGGCCGCTGAACTGCATGGTGCCGGGCTTGAAGAACAGCTCGCACTCGCCATCGAGCAGGCTCTGAAGCGTCGCCATGCGATCGAGCCGAATCAGCGCCAGGAGGTCGGCGACATCGTGATTGCGGAACTCGGTCGTCAACTCCGAGATGCTTTCCGCGAGAAGCGCCTCGAAGCTCCCAGTGAGATCATTGACTTCGGGCTGCATCATGCACCTCGCGGCAAGGGAGCGACTTGAGCGGCAGAACGCGACATCAGGTAGAGGATGATCTCGGCGACGGCCTTGTAGAACTCGGGCGGAATGGGGCGATCGAGCGAGACGGCAGCATAGAGACTGCGCGCCAGCGCCCTGTCCTCGATGACCGGGATATCGTGGGCCTCGGCGATCTCGCGGATTCTCAGCGCAATGTTGTCGAGCCCCTTGGCAACGACCATCGGCGCCCCTGCATCACCCTGCACATAACGCAGGGCCACCGCGTAGTGGGTCGGATTGGCGATCACCACTGTTGCCTTTTGCACCGAGGAAAGCATCCGCCGGCGCGCGCGGTCCCGCGCGAGCGACAGCCGCCGCGCCTTGAGCAGCGGATCACCCTCGCTCTGCTTGTGCTCGTCCTTGATCTCCTGCTTGCTCATGCGCAGATCCATGCGCCATTTGATGCGGCTCCAGACGAGGTCCGCCGCCACGACACCGGCGAGACTGAGCCCAACGGCCACCAGCACGTTGAGGAGCTGACCGGCGAGCGCCTGCGGCAGCGCCGCCGGCTCGAGCAGGATCGAATTGACGAGATCCGCCTTGTAGTTGGCCAGGAACGCGATCGCGCACGCCGTGAGGATCGTGAGCTTGACGATCGACTTGAGGAACTCGACGCGGCCCTGGGCGCCGAACATGCGGGTAAAGCCCTTGGCCGGCGAGATGCGCGACAGCTCGGGCTTGATGCGGCTGCCGACGAAGCGCAGCGGGTTCTGCAGCAGCGACACCATGATGCCGAAGATCATGAGCACGACGAGTGGCAGGGCCAGCACGGCGCTCGCCGCCGAGCCGACCGTCGCCAGCAGCAGCACGGCATCCGCGCCGACGTTCATGCGGAAATCGTAGGGCCGCTCGATCATGGCCATGAGGCTGCCGAGCAGGCTCGCGCCGAACGCGTGAACGACGATCGGCACACACGCGGCAATGGCGAGGATCGACGCGAACTGCGCGACCTCGCGCGAGACAGGCGTATTGCCTTTCTTGATCGCCTCTTCGATCCGGTGAGGCGTTGCCTCCTCGGTTTTGGACTCCTTGTCCTCCTGCTCAGCCATGGCGCTCGATACCTGATATCCGTGAGAGAAGGTGAGCGGCGCGGCTCAGCATGGCGGAGCGTCGAGGAGAATGAGGCGCAGCAGCGCGGACCAGCTATTCGCTCGCCTGCTGCATGACCTCGCGCACGGAAATGCCGAAGCGGGTGGCCTCATCGTCGAGCGCGACGATCTCGCCGCGGGCGACGACCTGATCGTTGACGACGATGTCGATCAAGTCACCCACCTTCCGGTCGAGCGGAATGATCGCGCCGCGCGTCAGGCTCATGAGCTTGGCGACCGGCATCCGCGTCGCGCCGAGCACGAACCGGACCGACACGGGAATGCGCATCACCGCATCATGGCCGCGCCCACCCCAAGCCTCGGCGGCTTTGGTTTCCTGCCCGCCGGCAGTCGCTGCGTGAGACAAGTCGGACCTCCAGTCGCCTTGCTGGCGGCCGCCCGAATCGCCGGCGGCCCCGTTACCCTCGACATTCTTCATGCGAGTCGTTCTCCTGCCGCCACTCGGTTAGGCGGCCTTCTTTTCCGCCCCGCCCGCGGCGCCGACAGACCCAGGATTGAGCGTCGCGTTCTCGAGCTCGTCGACAGAAGGCCGGTCCGCCGCCGAGATCGCCTTGCGGCCGTGCTCCACCGCGATCTGCGGCATGGCGCCGTTCATGAGCGCGAGCAGCGTCTGCTTGATCACGATGTACTGGCGCATCTGCTTCTCGCGCACGATCTTGACCTGCGTCGCGATGGGCGTGACCACGGCATAAGAGAAGAAGATGCCGGCAAACGTACCGACGAGCGCGGCGCCGATATAGTGACCGAGCACCTCGGGCGGCTGATCGAGCGCGCTCATGGCCTTGATGACGCCGAGCACCGCCGCGACGATGCCGAGCGCCGGGAGGCCCTCCGACATGGCGACGAGCGAGTGATAGCATTTGAGCTTGTCCGCCCGCATGGTCGAGATTTCCTCGTCCATCAGGGCCTCGATCTCGTGGGTGCGCGCATTGCCCATGAGGATCAGGCGGAAATAATCGCAGATGAACGTCAGCATCTTTTCGTCGTTCAGCACCCGCGGATAGGCGGTGAAGATCGCCGACTCGGTCGGGTTATCGATGTGCTTCTCGACCTCGGCACGCGATTTCGACTTCAGCTCGCGGATCAGGCTGAAGAGGCACGTGAGGACCACGAGGTAGTCCTCCTTCTTCGGAACGGCGTTCTTCAGCGCTTCGAGGCAGCCGACGCCGCTGTCCTTGATCGTCTTCATCGGGTTGGCGACGATGAAAGTGCCGACCGAGGCCCCGAGAATGATCACGTATTCCCACGGTTGCCAGATGACTCCGAGCTTGCCGCCCATGGCAGCGAAGCCGCCGAGCATGCACGCGAGCGTTACAACCAGGCCAAGCGGGATAGTCATGCGGGTTCTGCGTCCGGGATCAGATCTGATTGACGCACGACGATGCGGCGAATGCCTTGCGCGAGGCTGTAGCGGCAGTTGCCCGGCCGCTTCAGGCCATCAGGAGGGAGAACGTCAGGTTCGTACAAGTCCCGCGTGCGTTTCTTGTCGCCGACCCGCGCCGCGAGGAAAGCTACTAGGAATGCTCAGCACGCCCATCGGCTATAAGCTCATAGCCTCGGACCTGACGGCAGCGCTCAAGCGTACGTCCGAGCAGCCGGTAGTACAGCGCGAAAGCGAGTACTACCTGGAGACGATCAAGAACATAAAATCGATCGACGAGTTCGTCTCGAACGATCGCGTCTTCAAATACGCGATGAAGGCCTTTGGCCTGCAGGACATGGACTACGCCAAGGCGTTCATGCGCAAGGTGCTGGCCGAGGGCATCGACGATCCCCAGAGCTTCGCCAACAAGCTCTCCGATCCGAAATACCGGGAATTTGCCGAGACCTTCAATTTCGCCCGCTACACGACCGGCGCGACCATCTTCGAGCGTGCCCGCCAAGGCACGGTCGACCGCTACACTCGCCAGACGCTCGAGATGGACGCCGGCCAGAGCAACGAGGGTGTGCGACTTGCGCTCTATTTCCAGCGCAAGGCGGCAAGCGCCGAAACACCCTACCATCTCATGGCCGACAAAGCCCTGCTCAAGGTCACGCAGATCGCGCTCGGCATCCCGGAGGCGACGGCGACGATGGATATCGACCGTCAGGCCGAGATGATCAGCAAGAAGCTCGATATCGAGGATCTCAAGGACCCGGAGAAGCTCGATAAGTTCATCGGACGCTTCACTGCCCTCTGGGAGATCGAGAATCCTACCGCTCCGGCGGCGAGCGGCCTCACCCAGCTCTTCGGCGGAGGATATGACAGCGGGATCGGCTACGACCTGCTCACGCAAATGCAGAACATCCGGAAGGTCTAGTGTGATGATCGTGAATTTCGCACCATCTCGCGACACGATATCGAGTGAATTTCTCGGTCTGAATCACGCCAGCGAGATTGTGATGCGAGCGTCCCTCTCGATTCCGAAGTTCGCTCGGGACACCGGCATCGAGATTTGGCGAACGTCGGAAGCGGGACACTAAGCCATGGAAACCGGCATCTATGTTGCGCTCTCCGGTCAGCTCGCATTGCAGCGGCGCCTCGACACGATCGCCAACAACGTCGCCAACAGCACCACGCCCGGATTTCGCGCCGAGAATGTCACGTTCGAGACTGTCCTCTCGCAGACTCAGAACTCATCGGTCGCCTACTCCGGCACCGGCGAAAGCACCTTCTCGCGGATGAGCGGCGCCATTACGCAGACCGGCAACCCGCTCGATGTTGCCATCCAGGGCGACGCCTTCCTGAGCGTCAGCGGCGCCAATGGTCCGGTCTACACGCGCGACGGCCGGATGCGGATTTCTACGCAAGGCGATCTCGAGAACATGAATGGGCAGCAGGTCCTCGACCAGTCAGGCGGCCCGATCCAGATCAACCCCGCCAAGGGCGCGATCCAGATCTCACGTGACGGCACCATCAGCCAGAACGGCGAGCGCGTCGGCCGCCTCGGCCTCTTCCAGATTCCCGCGAACGCGAAGCTCACCCGGCACGAGGGCGCTTCCGTCATTCCCGATCAGCCGGCCGAGCCCGTCGTTGACTTCGTCAACAAGGGCTTCGCTCAGGGCTACATCGAGCAGGCCAACGTCAATCCGGTCATGGAAATGACCCGCCTCATCTCCGTGACGCGCGCCTTCGAAGCGATGACGGCCGCAGGCGAGCAATCGGACCGCAAGCTCACCGACGCTATCAAGACACTCGGCACCGGACGCTAGGATCCCCTCTCCCCGTTCTTGCGCGGAGAGGTCTAGGAGTGAATGGCGGAACCTTGGGCTACGGCTTGCGGCTGCCCTTCATCCCGGCCGCCCCCGCCCACGGGGAGAAGGGGAAGAGATGCGAGCACGACCATCTGAAAGCCGACAGGCATGACCACCAACAACGCCGCGCCACATGCCGCCCCCAGCACACCCGGCGATGCGCTCGAGCGTCTCGCCGGGCTCTTTTCCGGGCATTCGAGCACGCTACCGCTCGTGCGCTACGGCGGGCGCGTGGCGGAAGTCGCTGCGAGCCATGTGCTGGTGCGCGGCATCGAGCGCCGCGTCGAACTCGGCACGGCAGTCGAGGTCGAAGGTGGCGGCGCGCGCTGGCTTGGCGAAGTCATCGGCATTGATGCCGACTGCGCCAATATCAAGCTCTTCTCCAGCTCGCCGCGTCTCGGTCTCGGCGCGGCGGTCTGGGTCCGCGACAATCTCGAAATCTGCCCCGACACGAGCTGGCTCGGCCGCGTGATCAATGCCCTCGGCCAGCCGATCGACGGACAAGGGGAGCTCGCGAGCGGCGCCATTCCCTATTCCATCGACCATGAGCCCATCCCGCCCATGGCGCTCGACCGCATCCGCCGGCCGATCATCACCGGCGTCAAAGCCGTCGATCTCTTCACACCCATCTGCGCGGGGCAGCGCATCGGCATCTTCGCCGGCTCCGGCGTCGGCAAGTCCACGCTCGTGTCGATGCTGGCGCGGACGAACGGCTTCAACACGATCGTCATCGCGCTCGTCGCCGAGCGCGGCCGCGAGGTGCGCGAGTTCCTCGACGATGTCGTCAAGCCGCACGCCCCGCGCGCTGTGACCGTCGTCGCCTCGAGCTCCGAGGGCGCGATGATGCGCAAGAACGCAGCCAAGACCGCCATGACCGTCGCCGAATACTTCCGTGACCGCGGCGACAACGTCCTGCTCGTCGTCGACTCCATCACGCGTTTCGCCCACGCGCTCCGCGAAGTCGCGCTCGCCGCCGGCGAGCCGCCCGTCGCGCGCGGCTATGCGCCGTCCGTCTTTGCCGAGTTGCCGCGGCTCCTCGAGCGTGCCGGGCCGGGCAAGCCGGGCTCGGGCTCGATCACCGGCGTGTTCTCCGTGCTCCTCGACGGCGAGGACTCCAACGAGCCCGTGGCCGACACCGTCCGCGGCATTCTCGACGGCCACATCGTCCTCGATCGCGCAATCGCCGATCAGGGCCGCTATCCCGCCATCAATCCGCTGACGTCGATCTCGCGTCTCGCGCCGCTCGCCTGGAGCAAGGAAGAGGCCGAACTCGTCCGGCGCCTCAGGACCATCATTGCCCGCTACGAGGAAACCCGCGACCTGCGCGCCGTCGGTGCCTACAAGGCCGAAGCGGACTTCGAGCTCGACCAGGCCGTGGCGCTCACGCCCCTGCTCTACCGCTTCCTGACGCAGCTTCCGGACGATCCGCCTTGTCCAGGCGTGTTCAGCGAGCTGGCCTCTGTCCTCTCCGAGATGCGCAATAGCACGCGCCCGGCGGGCGATAGCACAGGCACGCAGGTTGCGACGCGGCCCGCATCGTAAGCCGCGTCTACTGGCTCGCCATCATTGCGAATTCGCCGTCGAAGAGAACGATCAGCTCGGCGAGTTCGAGCGGCATGTCCTTGGCGTCGTAAGCCGTGCGCGTGCACCGAAGGACCGTGACATCGCGCTCGCCGGTGAGCTCGCGCGCGAGGGCATCGCTTGGAGCGAGCGGCTTCATCGTCCAGACTGTCCGGTCCACGGCGGCGTGGTACTTCTCCGCATAGACGGGGAACAGCACCTCGGCTGCCGTGTCGATCTCGAACTGGAGATTGGGGAAGCGTGCCGCATCCACCGTGATGGTCTCGATGGCGACAAGCGTGCCGTCGTGATGCCATTCCCGGCGCAGCCTCAGCGCGCGCGGCACGATCGAGGCCGGCCGCAGCATCCTGAGTGCCGACACTTCGGCGGCGGTCGCGACCGAGTAGTCCGTCCTGACGAGCGCGATGTCGAGAGCAACGGGCTCGCCGCTCGCGTGGCAAAGGCGCAAGGCAGGACCGGTGCGCCAGGCTCCGCCGTCCTTGACGAACGTGCCGCGCCCGCGCTCGCGGACGAGAATGCGGTCGCGGGCGAGCTGGTCCAGAGCCTTCCGCACCGTTCCGATGCTCACACCGAACTCGCGCGAAAGATGGACCTCCGGGGGGATCGGCGCTCCGGTCGGCCAGTCACCCCGTTCGATCCTCGAAAGAATGAGACCGCGCACCTGCTCATGAAGTGGACCTGAGAAATTATGGAGCTCGATCTGGCTCGTGCGCGCGCGTTGCACCGCCGCACCGAAGCGCCCCTGGTCGGACATCGAAATCCTCAGCCCCAAAAAATTCCGAACATCGACTTCATTCGCGCCAGCCCCGGCGCGACCAATCTCTTCCCACCCGCGCACCGAATGCCGCGTCGGCAAATTCTTTCCATGCACGATTGGACGCGAAGAACGCTCAGTTTCGCGATATCGGCCGCCACACCGAATCGCATGAGCGACGATAGGTTGATTCCGGCACAAAGCAGCTTCGCCATTATTTTGATACTGGGCAAAGTCGAGGACCGAGGCTTTTCCGCAACAACTGACTTTTAGGCCGCCCTCGAAAATCAACTTGTTGATAGTGCTTATGTCTTCAGCCCGAAGCAGGATAACTTATACACACGCAGAAATAGGCATTATATATAACAACAACCATTGATTGCATTACCTTCTGCCGCTTTATTTCCAACGCTCTGAAAATGCGGCCCTAATTAACGCTAAAGCAAATCTCCGTACCTACGCTCCTTTTTCGGTCAGCCAGCCGTTGGGCTGCCCGTGCGCCCGCAAACCGCTGCATCTGTCCGGGCCTTGGAGCCAACATGAGTCGTTCATCCAGTTTGCCGTCACAGACGGCGCGTGAGAGCGCCGAGGTGACTATGCTCCCGCAGCGCGAGCCGGGCACATCCCCCGAAGCGCAGACGCCGGTGATCAATCAGGCACTCGCCGATCTCGATGCCCTTGGCCGCCTCGCCGCCCTCGACAAGGCATTTGCTCCTGCAGCCGAGCCCGCTCCGGAAGCTGCACCGCAACCGCAGGCTGCCCCACCGCCGTCACCCGCCATGGCCGCAGCCAAAAAGTCGCGGCCGCAGCTCGGTCCCATCGACCGCCGCATCCTGAAGACGATCGTCGGCGTGATCCTCGTCGTGCTGGCCGGCTGGATGCCGCTGCAGGCGCTCTTGCAGACGACCAGCACCGAAGCGGTCATCAATGCCCGCCTCATCACGCTGCGTGCGCCGATCGAAGGCCAGATCTCGTGGATCGGCCAGATCGCTACGGGCACCGAGCTCAAGCCCGGCGCGCAGGTGCTCGGCATCGTCAACCCACGCGCCGATCGCGGCCGCCTGGACGCTGTCGCTCAGCTCGTCGGCGAGCTCGAGGGTGACATCAAGGCCCTGACGGCGCGCCGCGACAGCCTCATGAATCTCCATCAGGAGCACACGGCGAACGCCGAGGCCTTCCGCGTCGGCCGCATCGCCCAGCTCGAGTCGCGTATGGCCGAGACGCGCAGTGACATCGGGGCGGCAACCGCGCGCCACGAGGAAGCCCAGCAGACTCTCGAGCGCGCTCAGTCCCTTGCGGATGCCGGCACGGGCACAGTCGTGGCGCTGGAGCGAGCGCGGCGTGACGCGACCGTCGCCGCGCAGACTCTCGAAGCCCTCCGCCACCGCCTCAAGACACTCGACGTCGAGCTTTCCGCCCTTCGCCGCGGCGTGTTCGTCGGTGACAGCTACAATGACCGCCCGCAATCCCTGCAGCGCGCCGACGAGATCGAGCTCCGCCTCAACGAGGTCAATGCCGATATCACCCAGCGCGAGGTCCGCCTTGCAAACCTGCGCACCGAGCTCGCCGCCGAGAACATGCGCTATGCCCAGCGCTCCGCGGCTGGTCTGGTCGCGCCGGTGAGCGGCAGCATCTGGGAGGTCATGACGGCGCCCGGCGAATCCGTCGTGCGCGGGCAGGATCTCGTCCGCCTCCTCGACTGCTCTGGTCTCGTCGTGACCGCAACGGTCGGCGAAGCCGCTTACAACCAGCTCCGCGTCGGCCAGAAGGCGCGCTTCCGCTTCCGGGGCGAGAGCACCGACTACGAAGGCCGCATCGTCAGCCTCACCGGCGTCGCGACGGCTCCCGCCAATCTCGCCATTCAGCCGGCCGCGCTCGCGAAGGAACCCTACCGCGTGACCGTGGCACTCCCCGAAATGCCCACCAAGGGCCGCTGCAGCGTCGGCCGCACGGGCCGCGTGACCTTCGGCGGCTGAGGCTGGGACATCCGCCATGGCGCTGCTCCTCGAAGCGCTCACGCCGGGCTTCCTCGTGCTCGGCTTTGCCTGGACGGTGCTGCCTTGGCTCAAGGCCGAGGACGAGCGCGCCCGCGCCGCCATGGTCGCCGTTATGCTCGTGCTCATGTGGCGCTACATGGCATGGCGCTGGATCGTGACGCTGCCGCCGATCGGCCTCAGCATCGACTTCGTGATCGGGCTCGTCTTCGTTGCGATCGAGACACTGGTCGTCATCGGCGCAACTATCAGCCTGACCTTCCTGGTCAAGCTCACCAACCGCTCACCCGATGCCGACCGCAACGAGTCCTGGCTCCTGGCACAGCCCCGTCTGCCGCTCGTCGATGTCTTCATCTGCACCTATAACGAGGAAGAAGCGATCCTCGAGCGCACGATCGTCGGCGCGCTCGCCCTCGACTATCCGCGCTGCCGCGTCTGGGTGCTCGACGACGGCCGCCGCCCCTGGCTCGAGGCGCTGACCGCACGTCTCGGCGCGAACTACCTGACGCGACCCGACAACGCCCACGCCAAGGCCGGCAACATCAACAACGGGCTGCGCCACGTCGCGGCGCTGCCCGAGCCGCCCGACTTCATCAGCATTCTCGATGCGGACTTCGTGCCGGCGCCGCATTTCCTGCGCCGCGCCGTCAGCCTCTTCCGCGAGGATGATGTCGGCATCGTCCAGACGCCCCAGCACTTCATCAATCCAGATCCTCTGCAGAGCAACCTCTCGATCGCGCGCGTGTGGCCCGACGAGCAGCGCTACTTCTTCGATGTCGTGATGGCCGCGAAGGACGCTTGGGGCGCGTCCTTCTGCTGCGGCACGTCATCGGTGATCCGCTTTCCCATTCTCCAGGCGATCGGCGGTTTTCCCACGGAATCGGTGACCGAGGATTACCTCGTCACGCTCAAGATGAAGGTCGCGGGCTATCGCACGATCTATCTCAACGAGCGGCTCTCGCTCGGCCTCGCACCCGAAGGCCTCAAGGAGTACGTGACCCAGCGCAGCCGCTGGGCGCTCGGCTTCATCCAGATCTGCCGCGGCGCTCTCGGTCCGCTGCGCCCGAAGAACGGGCTCTCGCTGATTGATCGGATCAGCCTCACCGAGACTTTCCTCTACTGGTCGGCTGCCCATGCCTTCCGCCTGTTCGGCATCATCGTCCCGATCCTCTATCTGTTCTTCAACGTCCACGCCGTGCAGGCCGATGTCGCCGACACGCTCGGCTATTACCTCCCCTACTTCATCTCGCAGATCACCATCATGGGCTGGATGGCGCGCGGCCGCGTCATGCCGATCATGTCCGACGTGACGCAGCTTCTCGCCGCCTCGCAGATCGCGCGCGCCGTCGCCCATGGCCTCGTCAAGCCGAAGGGTCACAAGTTCCAGGTGACAGCCAAGGGCGGCGATCGCAGCAAGCGGTTCATCCAGTGGCCGCTCATGCGCGTGTTCCTCATCTATCTCGCGCTGACGATCGGCGGGCTCATCTGGGCGTTCCTTCTCGAGGATGGCAGCAAGCTGCGCGACTCCGCGGCGCTCTGTCTCTTCTGGAGCTGGTACAATATCGTCGTGCTCACGATCGCCTGCATCGTTTGCATCGAGCAGCCGCGCCTGCGCGCCTCCGAGCGCCTCAGCGCACGCGGCATGGCGTCGATCGACGTCGACGGCGAACTCTCTGAGGCGCGCGTCCTCGATGTATCCCTCGGCGGCGCGCGCCTCGCGGGGTCGGCACCCGCTCAAGTCGGGACGAACGTCACGGTCGTTCTCGACGGCATGAGCATAAGAGGGACGGTACTGCGCATCGGCAGCGACGACTATGTCGTGCGCTTCGAAGAAACGGCCGAGACCAAGGCAAGACTGATCCGGTTCATCTACTCCGGCCGCTTCTCGGCCGATGTACCCCGCATCGTGCCGGCGCGCGTTGTTGCGGCGACCTTCGGCCGGGTCATGCGCTAACGGCTCTCTCGGCTATTGCAGCGCGCCATCACACGCTGGTGATCGGCGAGCCGCCGCGCGCCCGCTTCCGCGCAAATTCGAAAGCTCCTACCATTCCGCCTGCGGACCGAAGGGCCGTGAGACACTTTCGAACGCGAAGATTAGGAGGTCATCGCAGGCGGCACGACGTGGTTCGCGAAACAAGAGACGTCAAAGTCCACGAACATTTGTTCGACTTCGCATTCTGGGAGGAATCACCGTGACTCGATCTACGATACGCGCCCTCCTCATGGGGCTCATCGTCTTTGCATTCTCGACACACATGCCGCGGCAGGCCTGGAGCCAGACCGGCGAGGGTTGGATCCAGCTCTTCGACGGCAAGAACCTCGGCGACTGGAACCAGGTCGGCGAGACCAACTGGCGCGTCGAGGACGGCGCTATTGTCGCCGACAAGGTAACGAGCAAGACGCCTGCCTATCTCGTCAGCAAGAACAAGCTCAAGGACTTCATGGTCTATGTGGAGTTCTGGGCCAGCGACGACGCAAACAGCGGCGTATTCCTGCGCTGCCAGGACCCCGCCAGTATCGGGGATCGCACCTGCTACGAAGCCAACATCTTCGACCAGCGCCCCGATCCGACTTACGGCACCGGCGCCATCGTCCGCTTTGCCGAAGTGAACCCGATGCCCAAAGCGGGCGGCAAGTGGAACACCTACGAGATTACGGCCAAGGGTCGCGACGTCATCCTGGTGCTCAACGGCAAGGAGACAGCGAGGCTCCGTAGCGAGTACCTCATGGACGGCCATCTGGCGCTCCAGCACGGCGCGGGCGTGATGAAATTCCGCAAAGTGGCCATCAAGCCGCTCTGAACATTTCCGCATCCGCGAATGCCGGCGCGACAACAAGCTCGCGCTGGCGCTCCTATTCCGCGCGAAAGCGCTCAATGCTCTCGCGATCAACCTCTATACCCAGCCCCGGCCCCGAGGGGATTTCGACGCGCCCATTCACATGCTCGATGGCGGTTCTCAGCACGACTTGCCGGAACGGGTGCTCTGAACGATCGAACTCCAGGATCGGCGCGCGCGGCGTGTGGCGCGGCGGCACGTCCGGCAGCGCGGCGAGAAGCTGCAGCGACGCCGCAAGGCCGATGCCCGTTCCCCACACATGCGGCACGTAGCGCACGCCGAACGCCGCAGCCATGTCCGCGATCTTCTTGCACTCCGAAAGCCCGCCCGCGGCGCACGTGTCGGGCTGCACGATATCGATCGCCCGCCGCATGAACACCTCGCGGAAGCCCCAGCGCGTGAATTCGCACTCCCCACCCGCAACGGGGATCGACTGGCCACGGCGCACTTCCACATAGCTGTCGAGATCGTCGGGCACGACCGGCTCCTCGAACCAGCTGATGTCGAGATCGGCGACGGCGCGGCCAAGCGCGATGGCCTCGAGCGCATCGAAGCCGTGATTGGCATCGAGCATGAGACCAATGCGCGGCCCGATCGCCTTGCGTACGGCCCGAATGAGCGCAACATCCTCCTCGACGCCGAAGCCGATCTTGAGCTTGACCGCCTTGAACCCCTCACGAACGTAGCCGTCGACCTCCTCGACCACGTACGCGAGCGGATCGCCGCTCGTGCGCCGATAGGTTCCCGTCGCGTAGGCATCGACGGAGGTCCGGTTGGCGCCGCCGAGCAGAGTCGAAGCCGGGACATTGAAGTGACGGCCCTTGAGATCGAAGAGCGCGATATCGATACCGCTGATCGCGGAGATCACGACGCCCTTCTGCCCATAGTCGCGGAAGTGGTTGTAGAGATCCATCCAGATGACATCGGTGGCGCGCGGATCGCGGCCGATCAGCCGCCCCTTCAGCGCGTCGACGATCGCGGCATTGATGCGCGCCGGGCCGTAGCACTCACCCCAGCCGGTCGTCCCGTCGTCTGCCGTAATCTCGACAAGGCAGCTCGCACGGATGGCGGTCGCCGAGAACGACCAGCCGAAAGGCTCCGAGAGCGGTGCTTCGAGAACGTGCGTGCGTACCTCGGCGATCTTCACGAGACGGCCTCCTGTTTCATTCTGTTCAGTTGAGCGGGATTAGATGTCGGTCGCCCGGCCGTTGCAATGACAAGCGGCCGCACCGCCCATTGACCTCCATCAATGCGCCCCGCTCTCTGATCTACTCTAATTGAATGGCGTGTATCCAGGCTCGGGAGGTCCGCCATGGACTGGCCAATGTATCGCCGCGTCGAATGCCAAGCCGTACGCATGCACGAGATGATGGATCGCCTCGGCGTCGATGCGCTTGCTTTCGCCCGATTGCGTGATGGGGAAGCATACGCCGAGGCGCGCGCCCGCTGTCTTTTCTGCGCACGCGCCGATATGTGCCTGAGCTGGCTCGCGAGTGACGCGCCCCGCGAGATGGCCGCGAGCTTCTGTCCGAACGTTCCCCTGTTCGAGAGCTGTCAGCGGCCTGATCGCAAAGCCTGATTGTGCGTTGCGCCCGATGACAATGTCGGCCTGCTGAACTTGCTGCAATGCGGGAGAAATAGACTCGACGGGACGCTTGAACGCCATCGGGTGATCGCCCACAATAGTTCGGACTTAGTTACGGCGGTGCCCGGCGCGCCGACCATGGACCGGCATGGGGGCGACGTTGCAAGACGAAGTCGCGAAGGCCGCGGGCAGCCAGCCGGAAGTCACCGAGCGCGTGTCCCGTCCTCCTGCGCCCGCCGCCCCGCTTCTCGCCATCGAGAACCTCCACGTTCATTTCGTCACCGAGAACGGCACCGTCCGCGCCGTCGAAGGCTTGAGCTACGCCGTCGAGCCCGGCGAGATCGTGGCCATTGTCGGCGAGTCGGGCTCCGGAAAGTCGGTCTCCGCGCTCGCCGTGATGCAACTTCTGCCACCAAACACCGCGCGCATCATCGACGGCTCGGTGCGCTTCGAGGGGCGCGAGCTGCTCGATCTCGACGAGGAGGAAATGCGCCGCATCCGCGGGCGCGAGATCTCCATGATCTTCCAGGAGCCCATGACCTCGCTCAATCCGGTGCTGACCATCGGATTGCAGATCATGGAACCGCTCACGATGCATCTCGATATGGGCGACGACGATGCCCGCAAGCGCGCCGTCGAGCTCCTGACGCTCGTCGGGATCACCGATCCCGAAAGCCGGCTCGAGCAATACCCGCATCAGCTTTCAGGCGGCATGCGTCAGCGCGTGATGATCGCGATCGGTCTTGCGTGCAATCCCAAACTGCTCATCGCCGACGAGCCGACGACCGCGCTCGACGTGACCATTCAGGCCCAGATCCTCGAATTGATGAAGGATCTCTCGCGGCGCCTCGGCATCGCCGTCATCATCATCACGCACAACCTCGGCATCGTCGCGCGCTATGCCGACCGCGTGAACGTCATGTACGCCGCGCGGCTGATCGAGACCGGCCCTGCCGCGGCGGTCTTCGGGCAACCGATCCACCCCTATGCACGCGGTCTCCTCGCCGCCGTGCCGCGCCTCGACCGCGGCCGCGCCAGCCAGCTTGCGACCATCGAAGGCGCGCCGCCGAACCTGCTCGATCCGCCTGAAGGATGCCGCTTCAGGCCACGCTGCCGCTACGCGATCGACGCCTGCGCCGACGTTCCGCCCCTCGACGAGGTGGAGGCGGGCCATTTCGCGGCATGTTTCCGCGCCGGCGAGATCGACGCGCTCGATTCGACCACGCAACAGGATGGCGCAGCTCCGCCAGTGCCCATTGCGGGCGATAGCGGAGATGCCATCCTCTGCATGGACCACACGTCGAAGTTCTTTCCTGTCGGCGGTGGCCTCCTGCGCGGCCCCGCGCGCTACGTCAAAGCCGTCAACGACGTCTCGCTGCACATCATGCCGGGCGAAACGCTCGGCCTCGTCGGCGAGTCGGGCTGTGGGAAATCCACGCTCGGCCGCCTCGTGCTGCGCCTTGACGACCCGACAGGCGGCGAGATCCTGTTCGCCGGCACGGACCTCGCCACGCTCTCGCGATCCGAGATGATGGGCGTGCGCAAGCGGATGCAGGTGATCTTCCAGGATCCGTATTCCTCACTCAATCCGCGCATGACCGTCGGCCAGATCATCGGCGAGCCCATGCGCGTCCACAATCTCGTGCCGAAGGCCAGGATCCCCGACCGCATCGCCGAGCTTCTCAATCTCGTCGGGCTCTTTCCCTATATGGCGCTGCGCTATCCGCACGAGCTTTCCGGCGGCCAGCGCCAGCGCGTCGGTATTGCGCGCGCACTCGCCGTGGAGCCGGAGGTCATCGTCTGCGACGAGGCCGTCTCCGCGCTCGACGTGTCGATCCAGGGCCAGGTGATCAACCTGCTCGAGCACCTCCAGCGCGAGCTCGGGCTGACCTACCTCTTCATCGCGCACGATCTTGCTGTCGTCCGCCACATCTCCAATCGCGTCGCCGTCATGTATCTCGGCCGCATTGTCGAGCTCGCCGCCTCGGACGAGCTCTTCGCCAATCCCAGGCATCCCTACACGCAGGCGCTCCTCGCCGCGGCACCGGTTCCCGACCCCGTCATCGAACGGACCCGGCCACGTACCATCATAAAGGGCGAGTTGCCGAGCCCGCTGAACCCGCCGCCGGGCTGCGTCTTTCATCCGCGCTGCCCCAAGGCGACAGCCGAGTGCAAGCAGGCTGTCCCTGAAACCCGCGAGCTATTGGAGGGCCATACCGTCGCCTGCATTCACGCCTGACCGGCGCCCCTATACGACGCTCACAAAGAAGCGCGGCAATGAGACAACAACGAAGTGGAGGAAGCGAAACATGATACGTGCGATGAAGTTCGCCTTAGCCTTGGGTGCGGCCGCGCTAGTTGCCGCTCCCGCCGCAGCACAAACACCTAAGCGCGGCGGCATTCTGAAGTTCGCCGTGGTCGCCGAGCCACCCACCACCGACTGTCACGGCACCACGACATTCGCGATGATCCACCCCGTCGTGCCGCAGTACTCGACCCTGCTTAAAATTGTCGGGCCGCACGACAAATCGAGGATCGAGGGTGACCTCGCCGAGTCCTGGGAGATCTCGCCCGATGGCCTGACCTACACATTCAAGCTGCGCCGCGGCGTGAAGTGGCATGACGGTTCGCCATTCTCATCCGCGGACATCAAGGCAACCTACGAGCGCATCGTGAACCCGCCTGAGGGTGTCGTCTCCTCGCGCAAGGCCGTCCATCAGGACATCAAGGAAATCACGACGCCGGACGACTACACGGTCGTCTTCAAGCTCAAGCAGCCCAATGCCTCGATGCTTCTGCATTTCGGTTCGCCCTTCAATTGCGTCTATAGCGCCGCCAAGCTCGCCAAAGATCCGACCTATCCCTCGAAGGAAGTCATGGGCACCGGCGCCTTCAAGTTCGTCGAGTACGTCAAGGGCTCACACTGGACCGCGACGCGCTTCGAGGACTACTGGGACAAGCCGCGGCCCTATCTCGACGGCTACCGCATCTTCTTCGTGCGCGGCACCGCGGTCGTTGCCGGCATGCAGGGCGGTCAGTTCGATGCCGAGTTCCGCGGCCGGACGCCCCAGGAGCGCGATCAGCTCGTCGCTGCGATGAAGGACAAGGTCACCGTCCACGAAGGTCCGTGGGTGACCAACATCCTGCTCTCGTTCAATACCGAGCATAAGCCGTTCGACGACGTGCGGGTCCGCCAGGCTCTCACTCTCGCCATCGACCGCTGGGGCGGCTCACAGAGCCTCGGCAAGGTCTCGCTGATCAAAGGCGTGAGCGGCGTCTTCCGGCCCGGCTCGCCCTACTCGATCTCCGATGAGGAGCTGAAGAAGATTCCGGGCTTCTGGCCGGACATCAACAAGTCGCGCGAGGAGGCAAAGCGGCTCCTCAAGGAAGCCGGCGTCACGAACCTGAAGGTCAAGCTGCTCAACCGCACGATCGCGCAGCCCTTCACGCCGGCCGGCATTTTCGCCATCGACCAGTGGCGTCGCATCGGCGTCGAGACCGAGCACGTGCAGGTCGAGACGAAGCTCTGGTACGACGGCATGGAGAGCGGCAACTTCGATGTGTGCGTGCAGAACATCTCCGACTTCACGGACGACCCGAACGCACAGTTCAATACGCTGCTCAGCAAGAAAGTATCGGCGATCGCCTACTCACGGCACACGGATACCAAGATCGACACCATGTACAGCCAGCAGGCCGGCATGACCGATCCGGTGGCCCGCCTCAAGGTCGTCAATGAGCTTGAGAAGTACACGCTGAACCAAGCCTACAACATACCGCTTCTCTGGTATCAGAGGATTGTCGTGAACAATGCGAAGGTGAAGGGCTGGGAGCTGACGCCGAGCCACTTCACCGGGCAGCAGCTCACGCACGTCTGGCTCGACGAATAGGTTGCTCGCGGCGACCCTTTAGTCCCCTCTCCCCGTTCTTACGGGGAGAGGAAGAAGTTCGCTCCTTACTGCGACATTGGACTCTCATGACCGGGTACGTCATCAGGCGCCTGCTGCTCGTCATCCCGTCGCTGCTCGGGGTGGCCGTCGCCGTCTTCTTCCTTATTCGCGTCATGCCGGGCGACGTCGTCGTCGTGAAGCTGCGCGCCGACGGTGTCGCGGTCAGCGAGGATGCCATCATCGCCGAGCGCAAGCGCCTCGGCCTCGACAAGTCCCTCGCCCACCAGTTCGCCGACTACATGTGGGGCCTCGCCCACTTCGATCTCGGCAAATCGCTCTGGACGGGTGACGAGGTCGTCAACGAGATCGCGCTGCGCTTTCCGGTCTCGCTGCAGATCGCCATCATGGCGACGCTCATAGCCGTACTGATTGCCATACCGCTCGGCACCATATCCGCGCTCTATCGCGATACGTGGATCGACTACACGGTGCGCGTCGTCGCCGTCTCGGGGCTTGCCATCCCGAGCTTCTGGCTCGGCATGATCATCGTGCTCAGCCTCATCACGATCTTCGGATGGCTGCCGCAGATCGGCTATGTCTCGATCTTCGAGAACCCCGTGGCCAATCTCGCGGCGCTCTTCTGGCCCGCGCTTTCCGTCGGCTATCGCTACGCCGCTGTCGCGACCCGCATGATGCGCTCCGCGCTGCTCGAGGTCATGCGCGAGGACTACATCCGCACGGCGCGCGCAAAAGGCGTCTTCCGCCGCATCATCACGCGCCGCCATGCCATGCGCAATGCCATGCTGCCGGTCGTCACCGTCATCGGGCTCGAGTTCGCCTTCCTCATCGGCGGTCTCGTCGTCACCGAGCAGGTCTTCAACATCAACGGTATCGGCAAGCTGTTCGTCGATGCGACGACCCGCGGCGACTTCACGCTGATCCAAGGTCTCGTGCTGTTGATCGCGGTGATCTTCATTCTCGTCAATCTCGTGGTCGACCTGCTGTATGCATGGCTCGATCCGCGCATTCGCCTGAGCTGATCGGGAGGCCCCATCATGGCCGACGTCGCCCTCACCCCCACGACCGCCGCGCAGGCCCGGCCGCGCCGCCCCAACCCTGTCCTCCATTTCATCCGCCAGCAGCCGCTCGGCTTCATCGGCTTTCTGATCATCCTCCTCTATTTCGTGCTGGCCATCGGCGCCTACTGGATCTCCCCTTTCCACCCGGAAGAGATCGACTTCGCCGCCATGCTCGCCGCGCCGAGCGCCGAGCATCCCATGGGCACCGACCAATACGGACGTGATGTCTTCTCGCGCCTCGTCTACGGCGCGCGCACGGCCATGGCGGTCGGCATTCTCTCCGCCTTCCTCGGATGCACGGCCGGCGCGCTGATCGGCGCCACCTCCGGCTACTTCGGCGGCCGCATCGACAACATCATCCAGCGCATCGTCGACATCATGCTGGCATTCCCGATCATCATCCTCGCGATGGTCGTCGTGGCGGTGCTCGGTAAGTGGGCCGTACTCGGCGTCGACATGAACCTCATCGTCGCCATCGCCTTCCCGATGGTGCCCAAGATGGCCCGCATCGCCCGCTCTTCGACGCTCTCGATCGTGCAGATGCCCTATATCGATGCCGCCCGCGCCGCGGGCTACAGCCATGCCCGCATCATTCTGCGCCACATCACGCCCAACATCGTCGCGCCCTATCTCGTCATGGTAACGGCGTTCATCGCCCAGGCCATCCTGCTCGAGGCAAGCCTCTCCTTCCTCGGCCTCGGCGTCACCGAGCCGACACCGGCCTGGGGCCTCATGCTCTCCGGCGCCTCGGCCGACTTCTACAAGGCCGCGCCCTGGATGATCCTGTTCCCGGGCATCGCCATCACGCTCGCGGTGTTCGCCTTCAACCTCTTCGGCGACAGCCTCCGCGACTGGCTCGACCCCAAGATGAAGGGCTAGCCGAGCCGTCCAGCCCGCCGATCGTCGCAATTCGAACATGCCTCGGCGTGCTAAGCTCGCGCCCATGCCGGCGCGAACCAAATCGAGCACGAAAGCCAAACCTCTGACTGCAACGGCCTCGCGCAAGCGAGCCGCGCCCGCCGTCGCTCTGCCGGAGCCGTTCGCCGGGTGGTTCAGGGCCAAGGGCTGGCAACCACGCCCACACCAGCTCGCGCTGCTCACGCAGGCCGAGGTGCGCCGTTCGACGCTCCTCATCGCGCCGACCGGCGCCGGCAAGACGCTCGCGGGTTTCCTGCCGAGCCTCGTCTCGCTGCACGCGAACCGCGATCAGCCGGCCCGCGCCTCGGGCCTGCGCACGCTCTACATCTCGCCGCTCAAAGCCCTCGCCGTCGATATCGCCCGCAACCTGCTCACGCCGATCGCCGAGATGAGCCTCGACATCCGCGTCGAGACGCGCACCGGCGATACGCCACCGAGCAAACGCCAGCGCCAGCGCCTGAGCCCGCCCGAGATCCTGCTCACGACACCCGAGCAGCTCGCGCTGCTGCTTGCAAGTCCGGATGCAGGCTACATCTTCGGCGATCTCGACACGCTGATCCTCGACGAGCTGCACGCCCTCGCCCCTTCCAAACGCGGCGACCTCCTCGCGCTCGATGTCGCACGCCTCAGGACGCTCGCACCGCACCTCATGTCGATCGGTCTTTCCGCGACCGTCGCCCATCCGAGCGAGCTACGTGCCTGGCTCACACCGCAGACGACTCCCGACAGCACCATCGACCTTGCCGATCTCGTCACCGTCGAAGGTGGCGCCAAACCCGAGATCGCCATTCTCGAGACCGAAGGCGGCATGCCGATCGCGAGCCATACCGCGCGCTATGCCGTGCCCGACGTCCTCGCCGCCATTGCCCGCCACCGCCTCACGCTGCTGTTCGTCAACACGCGCATGCAGGCCGAGCTTATGTTCCAGGAGCTTTGGAAAGCGAACACCGACAGCCTGCCCATTGCTCTCCATCATGGCTCGCTCGATGTCGGCCAGCGCCGCAAGGTCGAGGCCGCCATGGCGCGCGGCACGCTGCGCGCGGTCGTCGCGACCTCGACGCTCGACCTCGGCATCGACTGGGGCGATGTCGATCTCGTCATTCATCTCGGCGCGCCGAAGGGCGCTTCCCGCCTCATCCAGCGCATCGGCCGTGCCAATCACCGCCTCGACGAGCCATCGAGCGCCATCCTCGTGCCGGCGAATCGCTTCGAAGTGCTCGAATGCCGCGCCGCGCTCGAAGCGGCGATCGCCGGCGAGCAGGATGCCGTGATCCGTCGCAAGGGCGCCATGGACGTTCTCGCGCAGCACGTGCTCGGCATGGCGTGCGCCGGCCCTTTTCACGCCGACGCGCTCCACGCCGAGGTGCGCACGGCACTCCCTTACGCGGATCTCTCGCGGGCCGACTTCGATCGCGTCGTCGATTTCGTCGCGACCGGCGGCTATGCGCTCCGCCAATACGAGCGCTTCGCACGCCTGAAACCGGACAGTGAGGGCCGCTGGCGGCTCACGCATCCGAGCTTTGCCCAGCAGTACCGCATGAACGTCGGCACCATCGTCGAGAAGCCGCTCCTCAAGGTCCGCATGATCGGCGCGCGGCGGCGGCGTCCCGGCTCCGCGCAAAGCCTGATGGGGGGGCGTATGCTCGGCGAGATCGACGAGGATTTTGCCGCCGAGCTGAGCCCCGGGGATACTTTTGCCTTCGCGGGCTACATCCTGCGCATGGAAGGCCTGACCGACGAGGAACTGCTCGTCTCGCGCTCCAATGCCAAGGACCCCAAAGTGCCGAGCTATCCGGGCGGCAAGTTCCCCCTCTCGACGCACCTCGCCGAACGCGTCCGCCAGATGCTCGCCGATCCCGCGCACTGGAAGAGCCTGCCGACATCCGTTGCCCACTGGCTCGAGATCCAGCAGAGCGTTTCGACGATCCCCGCCGCCGACGAAGTGCTGGTCGAGACCTTCCCACGAAGTGGCCGGCACTATCTCGCGATCTATCCCTTCGAGGGGCGCATTGCGCACCAGACGCTCGGGATGCTGCTGACGCGCCGCCTTCACCGCGCGGGCGCGTTGCCGCTCGGCTTCGTCGCCAACGACTACGCGCTTTCGGTTTGGGCCGCCCGCGATATCGGCCGCATGCTGGCCGATGGTGAACTCGACCTCGCCGATCTTCTCGACGAGGACATGCTCGGCGACGACCTCGAAGCCTGGCTCGCCGAGACGAGCCTCATGCGCCGCACGTTCCGCTCATGCGCCGTCATTGCCGGCCTCGTCGAGCGCCGCGCCCCCCGCCACAAGAAGAACAGCCGCCAGCTCTCGGTCTCGACCAACCTCATTTATGACGTATTGCGCCGCCACGACCCCCACCACATTCTGCTCGAGGCCGCCTATGCCGATGCGGCGACCGGCCTCCTGGATATCGGGCGCCTCGCCGGCTTCCTGGCGCGAATTAGGGGGAGAATCAGGCATAGTGCGCTTGATCGGGTGTCGCCCCTGGCCGTGCCGCTGATCGTCGAACTCGGCCGCGAATCGGTTCATGGCGCCTCGGCGGAAGCCCTGCTCAAGGAGGCGGCCGAAGAGCTGATCGCCGAAGCCGCGGAACCTGGAAGCTGACCGGAAGCCTGGAGGCCCGATGAGCGTTCTCGCATTGAGCCCGGAGCGGGCGCGCATGAGTGATGCCGCCGCGCAGATGCTGTCGATCTGCGGCAAGCAGCTTCTCGCCGACATGTCGGGCGCACTCTACTGGCCAGGCGAGCGTGCGCTCATCGTCGCCGATCTGCACCTGGAAAAGGCCTCGGCTCATGCCGTGCGCGGCACGCTGCTGCCACCCTACGATACCCGCGAAACGCTGGAGCGCCTTGCGGTCGCCATCGAACGGTACAATCCCGAGGTCGTCGTCGCGCTCGGCGACAGTTTCCATGACCGCGACGCGGGCGAACGCATCGCCGCCGGTGATCTCGCCGCCCTGCGCATCCTGCAGGAAGACCGCCGCTGGATCTGGGTGACCGGCAATCATGATCCTGCCATCGGCGCTCAGCTCGGCGGCGAGGTCGCGGATGCGCTCGGGATCGGCGGCCTGCGCCTCGTCCACCTGCCGACCGAAGGCCACGCGACGCACGAAATCGCTGGCCACCTGCATCCGGCCGCCCGTCTCTCGCTCTACGGCCACACGCTCAGACGCCCCTGCTTTGTCGGCAATCGCCTGCGGCTCGTGCTGCCGGCGTTCGGCGCCTTCACGGGCGGGCTCAACGTCCTCGATCCGGCTTTCCTGCCACTTTTTGGCAATGACGGCTTCGGGGTGTGGATGCTCGGGCAGGAAGGCGTCTATCCTGTCGCCACCCGCCAGCTATACGGTGACTGAAACTTTCTTTCCCCTCTCCCCGCGTGCGGGGAGAGGGCCAGGGTGAGGGGCGGCGGCATACGCGGACGTTAGCAAATGTGCCGCCCCTCATCCCGACCTTCTCCCCGTAAGAACGGGAGAAGGAGCAATAAGGAACACACTCTTGGCGCAGGAACTCTCAGCCGGGCCGATCGCGCGCCAGTGGCCCTCCTATCTCGGTCCCACACCCGAGTACGAGGCGGCCCTCGACTATCTGAGCGAGGATGGCGGCCACCT